>JAJYUV010000001.1 GCA_021792355.1 Thermoplasmata archaeon
CATAATGGCAAACAAGCTGAGATACCAGGTTCAGGAAGCTGTGATGAAGATATACGCATATTTCCTTATGAGAAAGAACACCGTGGTGAACTGACTTGGTAGTTACATTCAATTACTTAACACGCTAGAGAAGCGGTACAAATCCTTTTTCATTCTTTAAAAAAAAGAGTTTGATGAACCTGGAATACTTTTCGACCTAAACAAAAACTGAGATATATTGCATATGTCTCACTAATCATGGACTCCGGTCTCTATTCTCTGTGGGGGGAAGAAAAGCAGGAATATCACATGAATCAGAAGCTTCTGAATTATATCAGAGACAAAGTGGGCCTGAAAGAGGATAGAGTCATTTGGAACGGTTACTACAAGGTTGATGAAATTCCCGGTTCGTCCGAATTAAAACAGATACTCACATCTTGCATATCGGAAGTTAACATTTCGTTTGATTCTCGTGACAGACTCAGACATTCCATAGGCAGGAGCGGAGGAGATTACATTCGACTGTTGGAAGGAAGCATTGACAGGATAGTCGATGCTGTGGTCTATCCTACGGAGGATGAGATAAAGTGTTTGTTGCAAAAAAGACACAAAGAACTTGAAATAATACCATTCGGGGGAGGAACCACCGTGACCGGAGGCGTTATCCCGTCGGGCACCAGAAGGTTTACTGTGAGTCTTGATCTCGCAAGACTTGATACCATTGTGGTGGATGAGATCAACAATATACTAGTGGTGGGAGCTGGTGTAAAGGGACCAAAAATAGAAGAAGAGTTATCAAAACATGGACTTACCCTAGGCAATTTTCCGGAATCTTTCCTTTATTCCACGATAGGAGGATGGATAGCGACTAATGCAGCCGGACAGGAATCAAACAGATACGGAAAGCTCAAGGAAATGGTTCTCGGCCTCAGGATGGAGTCATCAAGGGGAACATTTCAGGACAGGATAGTACCAGGAGAATCCGCCTTCTTTCGGCTGGCAGACGTAGCAGTCGGAAGCGAGGGTGCATTTGGAGTAGTGACGAGGGCGTGGCTGAAAGTCCACAGAAAGCCTGAAAAACTCTATTATTCTTCGTACATCTTCAAGTCGTTTGACACGGGAATTGAGGCACTGAGGGAAAAATTCACTGAAGAAAAAATGCCGATGATCTCCCGTCTTTCTGATGAGGACGAAACTGATCTTTCTATGATGGGAGTTGACGAATCCTTTATGACGAACATTTTCAAGAAATATGTTGGTTTCAGGACTCACAATGTTCCCGGAGCATTACTGATAGCGGTCAGTGATAATAAGTACGAAACTGCTTTCGATGGTGGTATATCTCTTAGCTCGATTCCCGCAAAAATCTGGGAAAGGGACAGATATTCGAGACCGCTGATGTACAACGAACTATTGAAGAGGGGAATAGTAGCAGAGACGATCGAAACATCTTCTGAATGGAGCAAGCTCAACGAAATACACAGGTCTACGAGGAAAAAATTCCAGGAAACAATGGAAGAAATGAATGTTAAGGGGATTATACTCTGTCATTCGTCGCATCAGTATGTGACTGGTTCTGCACTGTACTTCACCTTCCTCTTCTATTCAGACAAAGACAGAGGTCCAATCCTGGAAAAGGTCAGGGAGGCTATTCTGGACAACATAATTTCGAAGGGAGGATCTATATCCCATCACCACGGGATCGGTACAATTCAGTCGAAGTACATGGGTAATTACAAAGGCAATCTTTACGAAGTTATCAAGAAAATGAAGTCCGAATTTGATCCTGACGGTAATCTTGTGCCTGGAATACTTGAGCAAAAATGATCGACTGACAAGAATAAGATTTAATTTCAGACGTATTCTATGGTAGTGAAACTGTTATTCATTGTTAACCCAACAGCAGGCAACGGACAGGCAGGAAAGGAATGGCCAAAAATTGCAAGTTTAATAAGCGAGAATTTTCACGAATATGAGATTTCAATGACGGAGAGACCAGGTCACGCAATCATTCTGGCGAGAGAAGGAGTGCTAAAGGGATTCGACACAATAGTATCCTGCGGTGGAGATGGCACGCTGAACGAGGTCATCAACGGAGTAGCTGGTTCAGATGTCAGTGTGGGTCTAATACCTCTAGGCACCGGTTCTGATTTCGGAAAGACGATTGGTATCAGGAATATCGAGGACTCCATAGCGGCTCTGAAGGGGAACAAGAAGGAAAGAATCGACACTGCGAGCGTAACATTTGAGGAGACTGGTGATTCAAGGCTATTCGTGAACATCCTAGAAATAGGGTTTGGCGCAGAGGTGATGAGGTACGTTAATTCCCACAACAAATATGGAAGGAATTCTTTTTTGATAGGAGTTCTCTCAGTTCTGATGAAATTGAAGAAGTTCACCGTAAAGACAGATTCTGGAAACACGAAAGAAATGGAAACTATCGAGGTCATAGTGGCGAATGGGAAATACTTCGGGGGCGGAATGCTTGCATCGCCGAATTCAGTCATTAACGATGGCATTCTCGATGTTCACATATTGAAACCTGTATCCAGATTGACTACCCTCTTCAGGTTGAGAAACCTGATGAACGGAACGTACATTGCAAAGAATTTTTCATACGAGAACAAAGTCACAGCTATCAGTTTCCTGGAAAAAGGAAATCTTGTGGAGATAGATGGGGAGGTAGTTGGTATTACTCCAGTTTCTATCAGGACATCATCCAAGGGAGTAAGTTTCATCGTTCCGTAGTGAATTAGAAGTTCTCAGAGAACAGCTTCCTCAGGTCCTCATCTCCCGCGAGGACTGGATTGAATGCAAGCTCGCTATCCCTCATGGAGAGTGCAACCAACTGGTCGAGTTTTGATAAGTACGTTTCCTCATCAATCCCAAGTTCGCTGACGCGGCTTGGTTGCCTTACTCTCTCGAAGAATTCCCTAAGCTTCGCTATAAGGGACTCAATATCGGTCACATCGAGCACTTTACAAACTCGAAGATACTTCGTCCTAGTTTCTGGATTTTGAGAATTGAATGTTATTGTGGGGATGAGAAACAATCCGACAGATGTGCCGTGAGTGACGTGGAACGTCGCACCGAAGCTGTGTCCGAGAGCGTGCGCTGAAGCAGTTCCGCTGTTTGAGAATGCAATACCTGCCATCGTGGCCGCAATGTGCATCAAATCTTTTGCATTCTCCTCATTCTTGATCGCGTCCTCAAGGTTGTTGAATATGATCTCTATAGCTCGTTCTGCAAGGGCATCAGTAAACACGTTTGAAGTGTTAGATGCGATGGCTTCGAACGAATGAACGAGGGCATCTATCCCAGTCGGTACGATTATCTTCCTATCGATGGGAGTCAATGATGAATCTAGGATGTCGATTTCCGGGACCAGATCATAATTACCCATTGCTAGCTTTCCCTCTTTGTCAGAAAGAACAACTCCAAAAGAGACATCGCTGCCAGTCCCGGACGTTGTAGGTACAGCTACAATCTTAGTTTTTAGGCCGAGACTCTCAAAAGGACTTATACTTCCAAGATCCGCCTGTGGATTAGAGAGCTTAACTGCTATGGCCTTCGAAAAATCTATTACGCTTCCACCACCTATAGCAACGACAGCATCATACTTGTTTCCCTTTAGGCTAGAGACAGCTGTTGTAATCTGGTCGATTGAAGGCTCTGGTAAGACTCCCGTGAAAAATTCTTTCTCAATAGAGGTCAGTGCCTTTTCAATCCTTCCCCCTATTGAATTTTGCAGATTCCTGTCTGTTATGATTAGGACCTTTTTTACTCCCTCTTTCTCCAGTATGTCCCCAAGGCTATCTACTATATCTCTCTGGAAATAAACCGTTCTTGGAAATTTAAAGAGGCTCATTCCTCTCCCACGTATCTGGTTGGGATCGACTGTGCTGTCTTTACCATCGCAATAGCAGCGGATGCGTATCTCAAGAGGAGGGCTATGTTTCCTTTGACCTTCATCTGTCCAGTCAGCATTGCCTGCGTTGGATTTATTTTCCCGTCAATAATTTTTTTCCAGTTCGCGTATGTGGCTGTTAGTTCAAATGGAGCGCCTTTCGTTGGGTCGGATACCATCTCGGATGCTTCACACTTTCCATCGCGGAGATTGAGTATGAAGGAATCGTACGGAATGCTGTCCTTCAGTGCGCCCAATTCTACCATCTTGAATTTTATTGGGTCTTTCCAACCTTTCCCCGTCTTGTTGTAATCAGGGGATTCACACAGTCGCTTGCAATATTCCTTTACCCACTCTTCCGACGGAAATAAAAGAGATTCTGACATGATTTTAAATGAGTCACTCATTAATAAACCCACTCTTTGAAATCAACTTGACAATTCCATGTCGGAATTCCAGTTGAACTAAACTCTACCGTCCTACAACCTCTGAAAGTCTCCTAGAAATTTCGTCCCTCTGTGATTTTCCTTGGTCGACCGTCTCGTAGTAGTGTCCGAGTCTTCTCCTCAGGACATCATCGACAGTCAGGGCGCACTCTTGCGTAATGGCAATCTTTATTGGATCAAGATTATCCCTCTTGTATATTACCTTAGGATTATCTTTCAAATCCAGTTTCTCATTAAGAATGGTACCAATCCTTTTTGATATCTTTCTAGTCGCACGACGATAGTCCGTGATTTTGACTCCCATAATGGATATCATCTTCCCTGCCATTTCTAGGTGAAAATCCCGTGTCACCTTTCCCGGATCATCCCCAGGTCCGTACAAAGGTCTAATCCCAGAATAGCTACCAACTACGTCTTGATCCTGTATCGAAGGAAACACCTTCCTAACCGATTCAATTATGTACCGCCTCTCATCATCAGATATGTCTGAAGATTCTGGAGAATCAATGAACTTATCGGTTGTCCCGACAATCACTACTTCTCCTTTCGGAATGATGAACATCTGTCTCTTGTCTAGATGCGATCTGAAGGCAACGGCTTTGTCGAGATTGAATTTTTCATGTCTCAGGATTAGGTGGGAACCCTTAGATAATCTTAAATTTTCTATCTTATGCGATGTATATTTTCCGTAGATCGTGTTAATCCAAGGGCCGGCTGCATTGACGATTATCCTGCTTTTAACTCTGTACTCGCCCTCACCAAATCTGTTGACGAGTGTTGTTTCTACCCCGCCGTCAGTATCTCTGATGTTCTTAGCTTCGAGATAGTTTATCGCCACTGCACCCCTCATTACTGCCGATACAACGTTGTATACGACTAGGAGGGCATCATTTGTGCAAGCATCGTCATACGTGAACCTTCCACAATAACCTTGGTACGAATATCCATCTTTGCGAAAATGAGGAAGGGTCCAGTTACCTCCGAGGAGGTTGTATAAAAATAGCCCTAAATACAGCGAAGTTCTCTTCCATGAGGTATCGTCAACGAGGATATCAAAACTCAACTTTTTGACTATTTCTAGATTCTTCAAGAGATAGTTTCTCTCCTTCAACAATTGTCGTGTCAGTAATAAGTGCCCCTGACTCAGATATCTAAGACCGCCGTGGATTAGCTTGGAGGAGTTACTGCTGGTACCCGAAGCAAAATCAGATTTGTCTATAAGTAAGACTTTTAGATTGTTCTGGCTAAGGAGGTTTGCAATTCCGGCACCTACAATGCCTCCGCCAACTATGACCACATCAAAGGACTTTCCGTCCAATCCTTCGAGCTCTTTCTTTCGTGTAAGATAAGAAAATTCCATCCAATTAAAGAGTTCTTGAGCCGATATTAATCTATCTTCTTTGGCAACAAGGTTTTGGACTTTTGAGTGAAGTTCAAGTTAATAAAAATAACTTAATTCTTCGTAGTTATCATATTTAAATTTAATGTAGCTTTAAAAATTTATTTTTCGAGAAAATGAGGCTAAGACTTTTATTTGGGGAAGAGATAAATGCAAGTGACTTAAATGAGCGAAAGTAGACTTAAATCCTTTCTGTTCGACGCCAAGAAAAATGCTGCGGCCATTATGATCTATACAGTACTAATGCTTCTGATAAGCCCGCTTTTTCCGGGAATAACGTGGTTCCGACTTGGAGACTTCACGCTGGACGTCGTGAATTTCTACCATACGATAATGATTCCACTTGCACTGCTAATAATCATAGTGACTGCAAGAGTGTTCAGCCTTCCCAACATAATTCAGAAACTCGTCAACATTGCCACTTATCCGGTCCTGTTATTCTCAGTGCTGGGTCTAATTCTATTCTACCCGACAGCCTCGAGCATAGTGCTTGCCGATGAAGTAATGCAGGGTATAAGGGACGTCATCGTCGTTCTCGCAGCCTTACTCCTAGTCATCGGACTTCTGATTTATCCTTTCAGGAACAAAAAGGAAGCAAAGAGCATCTGGGGCGCCTACGTGGTTGTCCTTATTGCCTCGATCGCTGCTTCAATTGCGGGAGTAATGGGAATGGTCCTCGAATGGGGGAATATGAACAACGGATATTCCATCGTTCCATTCTTCCAAAATTACGTGAATTCAATCGGTGGGACTTCGACATTTCTTGGCAATGCCTGGACAATGCACTCCCACGCAATCCCTCCTGCAATAATGGGTGGAATTGTCGGTTTGACCGCCGTAATATTCGGATACCAGAAACTATCAAGTGGATACAGACAGATAGTTAACATCGGCCTGGTCGTTTCCACAATAGGCACGATTTCCATGCTCTCCATGTATTGGATTTCTACTTTCGGGACCTGGGTGATTCCAGCTGTTTTCACCAATTCTGGAGGCGTGAATGGACTAGCACTGGATGATACTCAGACTGGGCTGATAGGCATAGGAGCAATGATTGCCATAATTGGGCTGATCAAAACTCTTGACTCTTCAAAGGGAGGAAAGTATACTCAGATTGCCGCAATGGGAACTTGGGTCGGAGCAATGGCCGCGATGCTCGGAATAGGTTATCTGATTGAGTTCAACGAAGTTTACTATGGTTTTGGCGATCCCAGCCAGGGAGCAGGCGCACTGTACGACCAGGCATTTTCTGACGGGCACCTTCTTTACATATTCTTAATGCTGATAATTGCCGCAACGTTCTTTGCCATACTCTATTACTACGGAAAGCAAGCAGAGAAGAGTCTAAGACTACCAGCTTACCTGGGTATTTCTGGAATCGCGATAGGATTTATCGGGCTTCAAATTTATACAATGGACCTGTCCTGGTATGTGGAAGCAGTCGGTCTGTGGCTCTTATTCCTTTCCTTCGCAGCAGTCGTCGTACCTATGATAAGGCAAAAGACGTCCAGCACCCTTCCGGTAAATTGATTCTTAATTTTTCTTCCCCCTTTTTCTTGTTTTATTTTTTCACAATCTTCTTTGACTCGAGGGCAGTCACTCTGTCCTTCAACCTATCGAGTTCGTCCTTAATCTGCTTGAAATCCTGCGGGATGGATATTCCTTTTGCTTCAACTGCTTCTCTTATCGTTCTCTTAACCAGAGCTTGCTGCTCCCTTTCCAGATAAGGTGAAATTTTGGATATAAGTTCAAAGTCGCCAGTGCTTCTAATTCCTTTTGCTGCACTTTCCCTTACCAAGAAGAAATCATCCTTCATTCCCCCTATCAGGATGTTTGCAACAGATCGGTCCTTCCAGTAAAACTTTGCAATGGCAGCAATTGCCGCAGATCGCGTTTGCCAGTCGTACTCTTTCTTGAGGAATTTCTTTACAGTTTCCAGTGTAGATATGTCTGCCTGCTCCCCAAGTGCGGTCAGTGCTGCCGTTCTGACGATGCTATCGTAGGAATCAACTTCAAGTCCCTTTAGTAGGAGATGTGTGGACCTTTCCTTACCAATTCGCTGTGCGCTCGAAATGATATTAGCCCTCAACCGGTACCCCTCCTCCTTTCCAAACATGTCCACAAGTCTTGGAAGCAGGCTTTCATCGTTCAGATTTGAAACGTGCTTGATAACTTCTCTTCTGGTCTTGTAATCTAAGTCACCAAGCATTTTCTGAAATGCTGTCGTAGCCTTCTCACCACCTATCTTGGAGATGGCCTCAGCAATCTTGCCCTTCACGTACCAGAATCTCTCCGTTTCAAAAGATTCAGACAGGAACGGAATCTCAGAAATGCCGAAATTTTTAAGTTCGTTGGCCGCCCTTGCCCTTTCTATAATGCTCTCTCCATTGCGGAGGAGGTATCTGGAACTCTCCCTTGATCTAGTTGTTGAAATAGTGCACAACACATCGCTCTCAGGATCCAGAGAAAATCCCCTGTAATCCTTCTTTTCAAATTCCAGCTGTGTGAGCTTTCCCTCGACGATTACATCCATATTGTCTGTCTTGTCTACGTAGTACACCCTGGCCGGCATCCTGACCTGGAACGTCCTGCCAGTCTGAGTGATCCTTATCTGCACCTTGCTCCTAGACGTGATTTCCTCGACCTTAAACTCGGGGTGTCCGGCCTCTTCCAAGAATTGATGGAACAATGCTTCCAGTGAAAATCCTGAAACGCTGGAGAGTGCCTTCCTGAAGTCATCAGTGGATACTCCGTTCATCTTGTTTGTCTCAAGGTACTCCTTTACTCCGTTCCAGAAAACCTTGTCTCCGAGGTAGTAGTTCAGGTATCTTAAGAACAGTGATGCCTTCTGATACAGGTGTCTGTCAAACAACTCCTCCGGCTCCTTATACTTGCGTTCCACAACCGGTCTTCCATAGTTTTCCGAGAATTCCTTCAAATACAGTTCCCTGGCGTTCTCCACTGCGACTAAAAACTCATCCTTTCCATTGAGTTTCTCAGTATAAATCAGGGCGACGTATGTGGCAAACCCCTCGTTCAACCAGGCCTGGGACCAGTCTTTACACGTTACATAATCGCCAAACCACTGATGTGCCATCTCGTGACACACCAAGGGCTCCGATTGGTAGTCTAAATGTGCAATTTCATCGTGAAGGGTCCGGTCCGTAAGCGTTGTTGCACTGATGTTCTCCATCCCCCCCATTAAGAACAACGAAACGCAAGTCTGATCGTATTTAGAATATGGATATCTCACACCAGTCTTCTGACTTATGAATTCCATCATGTTTGGGGAGTTTTTGAATGACCGCTCTGCCATGCTTTCAAATTTCGGAAGGAAATAGGATGTAATGGGAATCCCCTGCCATTCCTGCTTCAGGGATTTGAATTTTCCAGCAATGACGCTAACGAGGTACGCAGGAAACCTGAAATCTTCCCTGAAAATGAAGGTGGAAAAATCACCATCTATTCGGTCAGATAGACGGCCATTGCTAATCACGGTATAATCATTCGGAACTGTCACTCTGATTTCGTACGCGCTCCTGGTGTTAGGGTAATCGAAACACGGAAACCAGGCATGACTGTCCGTACTCTCTCCATGGGTCCAGAACTGTACCCCGCCCTCGTCTTCGACGAAGTATCCTCCCTTCCTTGGAACCGTTCTGTAGGTTATAGTGATAATGTATTCTGAGAAGGCCCTGAAATCACCATACACAACGATCCTGTCAGTGAAGGTATCGAAGCTCGTAGGTACTCCCCTGACGGATACGTTGTACACATCCATCTCAGTCGCATCTATATCCAAATGATCCTGAGGCAGGCTGTTCATCTTGAGGTCCAGTTCGACCTTTCCTTCAATAGCTTTTTCCTGGAAGTTTATTTTGATGTCGATGACAGTTCTTTTCAGGCTGAACTGTCTCTCCCTCTCAAGTCTTGTCTCATAACCAGTCAGTGGAAAGGGCTTGAACTCCTGATCAATCATACTTCAGTATGCAAGCTCTCACTATATTCATTTTCCTAAGGCATGGGGAAAGGGGGACAGTTGCGTGGGCTGTCAGTCTCCGGATCTATGAATTATGTTCACTATCGAGTCTATGACAACGTCAGAGTCGTTAGGGAGGGGAATTCTTTCATACCGGATTCCAGCCTCCTCTGCTTCGTTCTTCAGTTTGTAATCAAGATCGTATAGCACTTCGAGATGCTCGTATATGAAACCAATTGGAACCACCTGGATTTTCCCGAACCCGTGCTCCTTTGAATAAGAAATTGCGTGCTCTGGGTAGGGGGTCAACCACGAAGGATGGAACGGACCCTGACTGTGGTAAATGTTAATGAATTTCCTCCCTCCGGCTATTAATTTTGACAGTTTCAAAATGGATTCAGGATAGGGATCGTACCCCTCCAGCGGAATGCTGTGAGCAGAGAAAGTGAGTAAACCATCTTTCAGGCCCTCTATTCTCTTTCTGTAGAATTCAATCATCCCCGATTCAAAACCTATGTGAGAAATTCTCACAATTTTCCTGTCCTTTAGGTGAGCTTCGAGAGGAATATAATAACCATCGAAAATGAACTTCGAATAGACGGGGAAGAGCGGGACCTCATATACCCTTTCCTCAGTGACAAGTTTTCCAGAATCGTTTATAGAAGGTTTGTAATGCTTAGAAAGCAGGTAAATGCTATATCCTTCTGGCTCGAGCTTTTTTGCGAGTTTCGTCTTAATTCCCTTCACTATTTCTGTTGACGGTGATTCTCCTCCGACGATGTCGAGTTTCTCGAGGTTTTCCTTCACAAGAGATTCTGGAGGCTCCCTTCCATGAAGGATATCCTTAAGATAATCGCGAATCTCATCTCTCCTCTCTGGAAATCCATAATACATCAGGACGACTGCCTTACCTTTCGTATGCGTGCACCTCCCGTGTGACGAGCTCCAGCTTTCTCCAGTCAGCCCAGGGAGGAACACCGTGTCCAAGATTGAATATATGGCCCTTGAATTTTCTGCCCTGATCCATAATTCTCGAAGTCTCCCTCTTCAGATACCCATCGTCCGTTCCCAACAGGTAAGGATCCAGGTTGCCCTGTACAATACAGTCATTGCACATCACATTAAATCTATCCAAGCCCGTTCTCCAGTCGATGGAAAAGACGTCAGGTCTCAGTTCAATGAACCTGTGATAGAGATGAGATGCCCCCTCGCTGAAGAAGATGACGGGTCTTCCCAGCTCCTTGACTTTTTCAACAAAATATTTCTCGTTTTTCTCGAGGTGGGAGGTGTAGTAATTCTCCGATACTCCTCCGAGCCAGCTGTCAAAAATCTGGATGACATCGGCTCCTGAGTCAACCTGTAGTTTTGCAAAGTCCAATATTTCTTCTGTCAAATCTTCAAGAATGTTCTCGTCGCCAGATGCTAGCACCTCCTTTGACCTGTGATAGCCAGGCTTTCCTTGGTCATAGAGATAGGACAGAGTGGTAAACGGTCCACCGACCACTCCCACTATAGTCTTTTCGCGGTGTTCTTCGCTGATCCTCTTCAGCCCCTTGGAAAGGGGGGAATAATAATCAAAATTATCATCTCTTCCCTTTGTCACAGAGATCCCATTTTCGTATGAGACTTTATACCCAAGCCTGGTGAACGGTACCAAGATATCCGTAAATATGACGACTGCATCTACATCGAAGTAATCGAGGGGAAGAGAGGAGATCCTCGATATCGTCAAGGGATCCTTCAGCATATCCAGGAAGGTCTTCCCTTTTTTCAGTGATTCGTATTCTGGCAAATATCTACCCGCCTGTCTCATGAACCAAACGGCACTATCGTTCAGATTTCCCTTGGAGATTTCGAGTACCTTCTTTCCATTAGTCACATTTCTCAAAGTCCTATGAGTATTTATTGTTTTGAATTAATGTCGTTTGGAAGTCCTTTCCCCGTAGGAGATAAAGAGCGGATAAAACAGAAAGTCGATGTGTTCATACCCTAAAAGACTCCGCTAGGAGAAGATGCAACCTGCCGAAAATAGCCTTCGCATATAAGAACGGTGGACTCTCCTCTCCTATGATCGCAACAGGCATGACGACTCTCTTAAATATAAATCATCACTTAACCGGTAGTGAACCCACATCCTATCGACTACAACTCCAAGCCGATACTGATATTCTGGGAAACCACGAAGGCCTGCGACCTTGCATGCAAACACTGCAGGGCGTCTGCACTGGTGGAAGGATTGCCAGACGAGATGACAATAGAAGAATCTCTCGGGTTTGTAGAACAGATAAAGGAGTTTGGTCCTCCCTACCCTATCCTCATTTTGACCGGCGGGGACATCATGAAGAAAAGAGGGTTAGAGCAGATCCTTGAGAAGGCGAAACAGCTTGGCATCCCTGCTTCTATGTCACCCAGTGCCACTCCTCTTCTGAACGATGAAGCATTTGAAATGATGGAGAAATATGGGGTCAAATCTCTGTCTCTCAGCCTGGATGGAGCCTCTTCAGATACCCACGACTGGCTGAGGGGGTATATCGGAACTTTTGACAAGACGGTAGACCTTGCCAGGAAGGTAATATCAAGAGGATTCACTCTCCAGATCAACACCACAGTCTTCAAGAAAAACGTTCACGAGCTTCCAAAGTTGCTAAAGATTCTACTGGATACCAAGGTCAAGACGTGGGAAGTGTTTTCACTCATAAAGACGGGCAGGGGAATCGATAGGGAGGATCTAGATCCTGATGCGTACGAAGACGTCTTCAACTATCTCGAATTTGCGTCCAGATATGGGATTTCTATAAGAACGGTCGAAGCCCCATTCTTCAGAAGAATATTGATAGAGCGCGAAAAGACTGCCTATGATGGAGGAGAGCTCTATAAGAAGTTAGTCGAAGACACGATAAAACTCCTTGGCACGCCAGGAACACGTCCTAAGGGGCACACCAGTCAGACCAGGGACGGAAAAGGAATAATTTTTGTCGCCCACAACGGAGACGTCAACCCATCAGGATTCTTGCCCATCAAATTAGGGAATGTGAAGGAGAAAACCATTAACGAAATATACAGAAGCAACGATACCCTCATTAAACTTAGGGACTCCAGGAATTTCAAGGGTAGATGCGGTGCCTGTGAGTATTCTGATATCTGTGGCGGTTCCAGGTCAAGAGCGTACAGCTATTTCGGCGATATATTTGAAGAAGATCCTAGGTGTGTATATGTACCAGAGTCCATGAAAGCTTTGAATAGCGCAAAGTGATCTAGCTATTACTATGTTTGATCTATTGCTCATATCCATTCTGTTCATCCATGTTATTTGCGCGGTATTTCTAGTCGGTTCTTCCATATTCGTATGGGTTATAGTGTGGCCAGCAAGCAGCATAACTATGCCCGACGAAAAGCAAAGGACGCGATTCATGTCTGTGATGGGGAAAAAGTATGCACTATGGACAAACATCTCTATTGTTCTGCTGACGGTTACCGGAATCCTTCTTATCTACCTCTACAGGCCCTCGTATATCACTAACTTCTCCTACGCAATATCCACTCAGTGGGGTTACGTCCTGACGGTAAAGATCGTGGCAGTGGCGCTGATGTACGGCATACTCTACGGTAATAACCTCTGGCACGGGAAGAAATTCCCCAAACTAGCTGAAGCGGGACAATTTGAAGAACTAAAAAGAATGAGGAGGTATTCGCACATATTCTCGTTTATCACCGTAGGTCTGATGGTCATCATAGTATTGATTGCAGAGATATTGGCCGGGGTGTTCTTTTGAGCCGGAGCGAAGAACTGTTCAATAGGGCAACCAGATGGTTTCCGATGGGCGTCAACAGTCCTGTACGCTACTACCCTCCTTACCCAAGATTCATCAGGAAGGCAAAGGGGTCCAGAATATGGGATGTCGATGAAAAGGAGTACATCGATTTCTTGCTCGCGTACGGTCCACTCATCCTTGGCCATAGACCGGAAAGAGTCATCAATAGAATAAGAGAGACTCTGGAGATTGGAACGATGTTTGGGGCACCAACCGAGCAGGAGGTTCAGTTTGGTGAGATCTTTGCGAAAGCAGCAGCGCTGGACAAGATCAGATTTGTCAATACGGGCACAGAGGCAACTATGCACTCAATCAGGCTTGCCATACACCACACAAAGCGGAAAAAGGTCCTTAAGATCAAAGGAGGGTATCACGGTACTCATCAGTTCAATTTTGATTCCGATTACGTAGAATCCGTAGAATTCAACTCTCCTGAAATGATCAAGGAGAAGCTTTCCGGAGGAGAATTTGCCTGCTTGATCCTCGAACCGGTAATGGGCAATTTAGGGGTCATTAATCCAGAAGAGGGTTATCTTGAAGAGGTCAGGGAGATCACAGAGAATACTGGGACATTGCTGATCATAGACGAAGTTATCACCGGCTTCAGAACAGGATTCTTCCCGTACCATGCCACAAAGCGGATTGATCCAGACTTGGCTACCTACGCAAAAATAATAGGAGGCGGTCTCCCACTTGGGGCATTTGGAGGGAAGGAAGAGATAATGAAGGAAGTCAGACCTTCTGGGGCATTCCCCCAGGCAGGAACCTATTCAGGCAATCCCGTCTCTGTTGCAGCGGGTCTGGAAACACTAAAGATCCTTTCGTCGAAGGACTATTCGAGACTTAAAAGAATGACCGACTTAGCGGTAAGGTATCTTTCAGAATCTGGATTGACTGTAAACTCTCAAACAGGAATGCTTTCCTTATTCTTTACTGATAAAGGAGTATCGAAGGCCTCCGAGGCAATGAAGTCAAGTAAGGAACTTTATCCCCAGTTTTTTAATGAAGCACTCAAGAGAGGCGTCTTCTTAGCTCCTTCTTACGACGAAACAATTTTCATCAGCTTTGTCCATAGTGAAAGTGAGGTCAAGGAGACGTTCCAGTCTCTATCGGAGGTAGCGGAAAGACTATGGAAGGCCCGGTCAAGATAGCCACCAGAGGTTCACGGCTCGCTCTCAAACAGTTCGAGATAGTATCAAAGGAACTTGAAAGTCACGGTTTGCAAAGTCAACCGGTCATAATTAAGTCACATGGAGAACGCGATACCAGTACTCCTCTCTATAACATGAAGGAGCAAGGCATTTTCGTTAGAAATCTAAACGATCAGATCCTTAGCGGGGAGGTGGTCGCTGCGGTGCACTCTGCAAAAGACATACCGACAGAGATCGATCCAAAACTTGAGATCAGTTATTTTTCGAGAAGGGGAGATCCCAGGGACTATTTTGTCTCAGAGGTGTCACTGGAGGGGTTTTCAGGGACTGTTGGCTCGAGTTCAATCAGGAGAAAAAACTTCATTCATCTTTTCAATAAAAACGCAAAATTCGAAAACATTAGGGGGAACATCGAAACTAGGATAAGTAAGTGGGAAAGTGGAGCCGTCGATTCTATAGTCGTTGCAAAGGCTGCCTTGGACAGGCTTGGATTACATCCGCCAGGTGAAGTAATCAGCGAAGCGGTATGCCCCCCGGATCCTAACCAGGGATTCATAGCAATCGTGACTGAACGAGGCAGCAAAATAGAAGCATTTCTAAAACTGATTCAGGAACCGGAGCCATTTTGGGAGGCGTCAATGGAAAGAGACCTCATGGTGAGATTGGACCTTGGATGCAATCTTGCCGCAAGCATAAGGGCCAAGTATTCTGATAAAACCGTGAGTTTTTCATTTGCAAATGAGGTGAGACGGTTCGATTTTTCATTCAAAG
Source organism: Thermoplasmata archaeon (assembly GCA_021792355.1). Next base: position 15,445 of record JAJYUV010000001.1, read on the forward strand.
ATAGGGTGGAGGAGATCGATATAAAGAAACTGGAGGACGTAATTGATTCATAAAGTGGCCTATGTCGGTGCTCCCCTTGAGTTTGAAATTGGAGGAGTTGTTCAGATTCCCGTTCTTCGGATAGATTACCAGGATCTCTCTGCTATCAAGGAAATTGGAGGCACCGTGGTTTTCACATCCAAGCGGGGCATTATATCGTTAAAAAAATCGAACGTCTCCTTGAACAGCAACCGAGTCTACTGTATCGGAGACCAGACGTCTCGTTATCTGAAGGAGGCCTACTTAGTCGATTGTATAGTACCAAACATTCAGACAACGGAGGGACTAGCAAAACTGCTGATCGGTTCTGAGACCTCCCTGAATGTGGTGGCAAGCGATCAACTGGATGAGTCATTTCTCGGAAGGCTGAAATCCAACGGGATCAAAGTTGACCATATAGTTGCGTACAAAATCGGTGAGAACAAGGATGTAGACTATGAGCCTTTGAATGATACAAAAAAGATCCTTGTCGGATCTTCAAGGTCGTTTGAAATCCTCTACAGCAAAGTAGGAAAGCTCCTGAATGGAAAGGAACTGTACGCAATTGGAAGGCCTACGGAAGCAACAATGAACAGATTAGGTTATATCGTGACCGAGCGGTTCGAAACGCCGAACATCCGGTCAATATTAAACATACTCATCACGAAAAGATAATTATATCGCCCGTGTTTCAGTGCTAGGTGCGATAAGTTGGAAAAGGGAGGTATATTCCTTATCAAAGTGACTTACAGCGATCTTGGATCACTCTATTTCTCTACAATCAAGGACTTTCAGCTAGATGAAGTGTATGAATATATAGAGAAGAATGAGAGGATAGAAGAGGCATTCGTTCTGTGGACTTGCAATAGGTTCGAGATATACTTCTATCCAGGTGACAGAGAAACTGTCGACTTTTTGGAGGATTTTGTAAATGGCAAATCTCTGAAGCACAGCGTAGCCCACGGTATGGATGCTATTAAGCATCTATTCTTGGTTGCAGCTGGGTTGGACTCGATGGTGATTGGGGAGAACGAGATTCTGGCCCAGATGAAGGAAGCTTGGGAGATATCTAAAAATAAGGGATTTTCCGGACCAAACATCAACGAGATAATGAAGAAAGCGCTGGAAATTGGGAGGAAGGCAAGAAGGGAAAACGGAAGCGGCCAGCGCATCAAGAGCGTCGCGGTAGAGGCCCTTGGAGAGATTAAAATTCAACAGGGGCAAAGAGTCCTGGTCATTGGTGCTGGAGATCTTGGGACCCAGGTATCGAGCCTCCTTTCTAGGAAGGGGATTCCATTTTTTATCACCAACAGGTCTCTTGAGAGAGCAAGAGAGATTTCAAAGGCATTCGGGGTTCAAATAGAGGAATTCAACAAGAAAAAGTGGAAATCTTACGACGTGATAATTACGGCTACGAAGTCAAATGGGATTATATTTGAACGGAAGGATGTGGAAAACTCCAGAATCAAGACAATACTTGATCTCGGCGTTCCACCGAACGTATCAAACGAAATGCCTGAAGGGATCAGACTCGTGAACATGGCAATGCTTTCAAAGACAATAACGACGAGAGATCAAAAGAAGAGTGATTATGCCACAAAGAGCCTAAAGACGGTCAATGACGAATTTGAACGTTTCTCCCGCAAATTGATGAACGTTGAAAAAGAGGAACTCCTGAAAAAGATATTCGACTATTCAAACGAAATTATCGAGGAAGAAATGAGGTATTTCGAGAAGAAGACCTACGGAAAGGACAAGGAGGCCCAGATAAGAAAGGGACTTGAATCAACAAGGAATAAACTTCTTGGATTCGTCATCAATGGTATAAAGAATGCGAAGGACATAAGATCTTCAGAAACTGTCACTAATATGGAGATGATATTGAACGAAAACTTTTCCAGATATGAGGCTAAGAAGGTTAAGAAAGTCTCCCAGGGTTAGAGAGATATTCTCAGACGCAAAGATAAGAAACGACAAACTTGTAATGCCGATGTTTGTCGACGAAAACATCACCAAGAAAGAGGAAATCAAGAACATGCCCGAGATCTACAGATTTCCCCTGAATCTCCTTGTCGAAAAGGCGAAAGAGTACGAAGAACTAGGCGTGAAATCTATCCTGCTGTTCGGCGTACCGAAGCACAAGGATCCTCAGGGTTCTTCTTCATACGACAGTCAGGGAATCGTCCAAAAAGCGATCAGGGAAATAAAGAAAGAAACGGATTTGGCCATTTTTGCAGATCTATGCCTCTGCGAATACACCGATCACGGGCACTGCGGTCTGATAAGGGACAAGAAGATTGACAACGACTCTACCCTAGAAGTGTATGCGAGGATAGCAAAGAGTTACGCAGAGGCCGGGACGGACGGAGTGGCTCCATCCGGCATGATGGATGGGCAGGTCGGAAGAATTAGGAAAGAGCTAGATGCTGACGGGCTAGACGATACACTTATACTGGCCTATAGCGCCAAGTTTGCAAGCTCCATGTATTCTCCATTCAGGGATGCAGTATTTTCCACCCCCTCGTTCGGAGACAGGCGAACCTACCAGATGAATTACTCAAGCACGAGAGAAGCCATACGTGAGGTAGAACTGGATATAGAAGAGGGTGCCGACGTTGTTATGATTAAACCTGCTCTCTTCTATCTTGACATAATAAGAGAGGTCAGGAACAGATTCCTTCTCCCAATCGCGGCGTATAACGTGAGTGCTGAGTACGCCATGATCAGGTCAGCCGGGGAGAAAGGGATCATAGACCTCGACTCAGTGATAGACGAATCTGTCAGTTCAATATTCAGAGCAGGAGCCGACATTGTCATAAGCTATTTCACAGAGTACCTGCTAAAGAGGGAAAGGAATTAGTCGCTTTCAAAACTCAAATTTATTTATATCTTAACATCATTTCAACGAACGATGAGGACGGTAATCTGGAACATAGATTTTAAGTGCAATCTCCTCTGCAAGGGCTGTAACGCTTTTGAAGGTAATGTTCTCTTTCCTAAGGATAAAATTGAAGATTTCGTTGATGAAATGAAGTACAACAAGGTTAAGATTGTCTCAGTAACAGGGGGGGAACCAACTCTTCACCCTGACCTCCTTAAGATCCTAAAGACTCTAAAGGAGCACAAGTTCATGACACACATCGCAACAAACGGCACAAACAAGTATGTCCTGAGCAAGATATACCCCTACCTTGACGCAGCTACAATCAGTCTTGACAGTCACATTCCAGAACTTCACAATGAGTACAGAGGAAGGAAGATATTCGACGTGGTTGTCGAGAGCATGAAATACCTCAGGCCTAGAGTCAAAGTCCTCACATCCAATATACTGGTGACAGACTTCAGTTATGACAAGATCGGTGAATATGCCAGTTTTGTGAACGAAGAACTAGGACTCCCTGTTTCGATGTGTTTCCCCGACAACAGTTCGTATTACTACGAGAAGGTTCCAGTTAAAGACAATCAGATCAGGGAGGCATTCAATTTTGCTTTTGAGAATTATAAGGAATACAAATTCGGAAACACAAGGACTTACTACAAGGAGGCTGTAGACTGGCTCGACAAGAAAGAAGTTCAAAGATGCAGGGCTGGGGAAGAAGTGTTCTATGCAGATTATCATGGAGATGTTTATCCATGCTTCTACAAGACGACTAAAAAGCTAAACACGAATAGGAAGTGGGATGATTACACCAATACGTGCAACGACTGCTTCATTCAGTGTTTCAGGGAACCATCTGAGAAGAATTTCCTTGAACAAGCGACTCTTGTGAGTAGGATATATCTTTATAATCGTAGAAATATCGGACACTCGACTCTCAATGCGAATAGCCCTATGCAGCGATACGTACCACCCGATAGCTGACGGTGTAGCAAATCACCTGGTAGATTACAAGACAGAACTGGAGCGGCGGGGGCATTCGGTCAGGGTTTACACTGTATTTTCAAACGACGATGGTGTTTTCGGACTGCCATCATACCGGTTTCCGCTTTACAAGGAATACAGGGTTGGAATTCCGGTATATGAGATGTACAGGGATTTGGAGAGATTCAATCCAGACGTGATACACATTCACACCCCATTCACTCTAGGTACGATGGGATACCGCTACGGAAAAAAGAGAAACATACCAACGGTAGGGACGTACCATACTGATTTTGTGAATATGGACAATACTATAAATTTTCCATTTATCAAGAGCATTCTCAACATAGGTTTCCAGTACAACATGCACCTCTATGCAAAGCTGGATGTCGTGGTATCCCCTTCCAAGTTAGTGGCTGACTATCTTGACACGTTTGGAAATAAGTCAAGGATAGTTCCGGTTGGCATAGACCTGAGCAAGTTTGTGTACAACGACCAGAAGGAGGACTATTATCTATTTCTGGGGAGGTTGACGCAGGACAAGGGCGTTCTGGAAATACTTGAGGCGGCATCAATTCTCTCTGAGAGAAAATTCAAGATTGCAGGAACGGGACCCCTGAAGTCAAGCGTCACAGATTTTGCAGAACATCACAGTAACATTGAGTACCTGGGGTACGTTTCAGAGACAGAAAAGGTGACCCTCCTGAAAAATGCGAAAATGTTGGTTGTTCCCTCTAGGGCAGAGACTTTTGGAGTTGTGTTCATAGAAGCCATGGCTTCGGGGACACCTGTCATCGGTTCCCACGAGACAAGGGAAATCGGGATCTTGAAAGACGACTACAATGGCTGGTTCGTGAATTATGGAGACTCGGCTGCCTTGGTCGACAAGATTCGCGAACTGGACGGAAGAGATCTCAGGCGTTATTCGGAGAATTCCAGAAAATCGAGTCTTGAGTACTCCATCCAATCGACGGCTGAGCAGTTGGAGAAAATATATGGTGAATTGATTGAACTTAAGGGCCGGAAGTAAGTATATCGGAATCGCAATCTCGGCAGCTACCATCTTGATATTTGCATTAATTTATGGCCCTGCAAACCTGGTTCGAGCCATCTCTTCCCTTCCATCAACTTTCTACTTGTTCTTCCTAGCAGCAATTGCACTCCACATAGCTTCCTTCATCTTCTGGGCCTTGAGAATCAAAATACTGTCCCGCTCTAACGGGTACAAGATATCATTTGTGAAATCATTCATCACCGTAATATCGTCTCTATTTGCAGCTTCTATAACGCCTGGATACGTTGGCGGGGAACCTGTAAGGATCAAAAAATTGAGTGATTACGGAGAACCGGTGGGAACCGCAACTGCAATCGCACTTGGAGAAAGAGGGTTCGACTCGATATTCTTTGTAGGCGTATTCGCATTCGTCATTCTTTCTGGATTGGAGGTGCTTACTGGGGATCTAAGGCTGATAGCTATTATCGGGTTCATTCTGCTAGTTCTGTTTCTCCTTTTCATTCTTGCATCAATGGGTGTTGTCTCTCTAATGAACAGGATAAAGGGTTGGGTAGAGAGGATGGTCAAGCGGTTCGATAAATCTGAGAAGAAGTATGTGGAACGACTCCCGAAATTTTTCGAGCACGTGGAAACTTATGCCTCCTCGTCAAAGGAGATATTTCTGAAACACCCGGGTGCTCTGGTTTTGGGGGTCGTGACAACATCGCTCCTTTGGGTGTCCGATTTCATGGTCCCCGTTATGCTGATACTAGGTTTTGGTTATGCTCCTAATATTATAGACGTCATATTTATTCAGGTTCTGCTTGTTTTGATTTCCCTTATCCCCGTGACGCCAGGATCTGCAGGAATTATGGAAGTCTTGATGATTGCAACATTCTCTCCTTTTCTTCCGAATGGAGGTATTGTGGCGTTTGTCCTAATCTGGAGATTTATAACATTTTATCTCAACCTGATCATAGGTTCGCTGTCTCTTCACTATGTTGTGGTAAAATAAATAATAAAGTCTTCATATACCTACGATTTCGTTGAATGAAAGTCAGCGACTGAGGAGATTTGCATTTCGCTCTCCAAAGTACTATCTAGCGCTGCCTCTCCTGGTCGTTTTAGTGCCTTTATTCTACCTCTCATCTCATGACCTCGCTTTCACTCTTATCTATTCCCTTTCAATAATCAGCATCATACTGTTCGACATGGTGTCCCCCAGGATCTTCAAATTCAAGTTCCCGCCTAGAAGGGCACTGTTCCTCAATCTAGTAACTCTCTATATTGCTATAATTTTTTACTTTATCGTGATAGTTCTTCACTATCTGAAACCTCCGCTTGCTTTGCTGGTTTCAGTAACCACTGTACCTTTCTTGAGAAGCATGATCTATGTTACGTTCACGAACAAGAATGCCATTCTGAACTACGTACTTGCTATCTTTTTTTCGTTATTTTTTTCTCTGTACATGTGGCTGTTTGATCCAAAATACACTATCTACATTCTGCCGTTGATCCTCTCCTCTGTAGTGTACGCACTTGCTTCCCACTTGTTCGTCAGGCTATCTGTTTCAAAATTCGTCAAGGAATTTAGCACCGACCCCATCAAGATTCTAAGAGAGTTTGTAAACACGGTTACCTCAGATATTTCCTACAATGTGGTTTTGAAGAACTTCTTTGAGGATCTCTACACGACCCTTGCTCCAAGAGAAATCTCACTGGTTAGAATCAAATCGAATCTTAACCATTTCACAATGGTGTTCCCATACGTGCATCCCGGTCCGCTGGGTGATCTGGGTAGCTCTAACATAACAGCTAAACTTCAAAGAAAACATCAGGACCAACAACTACTGGTATTCCACACCACGACAACTCACGACGACAACTGTGCAGGTGACAACGAGATGGAAAAAATCTCGAACGTCTTGAACGAAAAAGGGAAAGTTTTCGGATACTGCTATGAGCCATACCTCGGGAAGTACTTGACATTCCTCCCTCTTGGGGACGGCGGTTTATTCTTCCTGTCTCCTGATGATCCTAGATTCGACGACGTAAAGATAACTGAGGGTAGGAAAATAGTCAGAAAGGCGAAATCGCTTGGGCTCAAGTGGGCGGTGACGATCGACCAACACAATAACAACATGGAAGAACCAATGGAGCTGAAAGACATTACTTATCTTCTTGACGAAGTGGAGGAAGCAGTGAAAGGCAGAAAGAACAAGAAATCCCTTCTAGTTGCCCATAGCAGATATGTGCCGGATTTCAAGGATCTCGGTCCAGGAGGGATCTCCTTCGTTTCGGTAACTGCAGGATCAAAGAAACTGGCGATATTGCTGTTCGACGGGAACAACATGGAAATTGAGCTGAGGAAAAAAGTGGAAAGTTCGCTGCAGGGGTATGACAAAATACTGGTCTGCACTACGGACAACCACGTGGTAAACACGGACGGACTTAACGTTAACCCTGTCGGAAGATTTTCCGATCACCAGGAGATGGTCAACATTGTGAAGAAGTTGGAGCAAGAGACTATGAACCAAGAGGAAGCGAGCATGGAGTACCTTAAAAGAGACATCTGGCTCAAAGTCGCAGGTGAAAATCAGTGGGAAAAACTCAACTCCGTGATCAAGAGTTCAGCTAACAGGGCGAAAGTACTCAGTGCGGCGTCAATTATATTCTCCTTGGCCCTCTCTCTCATCATTTTCAAGATAATCAGAATCTAATTTACATTGTAGAAACTAGAAATCGACCTCTGTCAAAACTAACATTATTTTATATATCATAAGCATTGGGGCTCAGTGGGAAGCTTAATTATAGCTGAAAAGGCAAATGTTGCTCTGAGAATTGCATCGTCTTTGAGCGAGGGGAAGGTGAGCAGGGTCAAGGTCGGATCGTCCACAGTGCTACGGTTCGAGAGAGGAGGAAGAGAATATACCGTTCTCTCCCTTAGGGGACATATTATCGAACTGGACTACCCGAAGGAGTTCAGTCAGTGGAGGATCGATAACCTGAAGGAACTTATAAGAGCAACTCCAATTGAAAACGTAAAAGTGAAAGGACTTGACCACGTTCTTAGAAAGCTGGATCAAGAGAACTCCGAAATCATAGTTGCGACGGACTACGATCGAGAGGGGGAGCTGATCGGAGTAGAGACTCTGAGACTTATGGAGAGAAGTGACGGTATTAAAAGGGCCAAGTTCAGTGCACTTACGAAATACGACCTGGTTCAGTCATTCGAAAATCTTGCGGAAGTGGACTACAATCTAGCAGGTTCTGCAGAAGCGAGGGGTATTATCGACTTGATGTGGGGTGCAGCCCTTACGAGGTTTTTCAGCGTCACGACTAAGCGTCTCGGGGGGGAATTCATTTCGGTCGGAAGAGTTCAGAGTCCTACGCTGACGATTCTTGTTGAGAAGGAGAATGAGATCAGAGATTTCGTCCCAGAGAAGTACTATGAACTCAGCATGGTCGTAAATGGCGTGAGATTTAACTATGAAGGTAACCCGATTAAGAAGAAAGAGGAAGCAGAGAAGCTGTTGAACATATTGAACAAGGGCGGTCTTGCAACAGTCATTGAGAAGAAAGACAAGGACAGGAAGATATACAGACCGACTCCTTTCTCTACGACAGAATTCTTGAGAGATGCCAACAGAATTGGGATCTCCGTCGAACGGGCTATGGCAATAGCTGAAACGCTCTACCAGCACGGCAAGATATCCTATCCTAGGACCGATAACACGGTCTATCCAAGGACTGTCAGCATCAAATCTATCCTCTCCGTTCTGTCCGATTCTTACCTGAAGAAAGAAGTGGAACACCTTGTCAGTAACAGTAAACTGGTTCCATCGCGAGGAAGAACTGAAACGACAGACCATCCTCCGATCTATCCAACGGCACCTCTCAAGAAAAGCGAACTCAAGGGAGATTACTTCAAGATCTACGACCTAGTTGCTAGGAGATTCATGGCGACTGTTGCAGAGAACTCAGATATTCTAGACACGGAGTACGTGCTTGAATCCTATGGACTGAAATTCCGGTACACGGCATCGAGAGCCCTGAACAAGGGATGGATGGAATACTATCCAATCGTATTCTATCAGGAAAAGAAAGACCCGGAGTTGAGTAATGGCGATCATGTCAATTTCACCGATCAGAAGATTGAGGAAAAGAGTACAAATCCCCCTCCAAGGTTTTCACAAGGATCGCTTATTGAGAAGATGGAAAAGGAACTACTGGGAACGAAGAGCACAAGACATGAGATAATCCAGAAGCTCTATGACCGCGGGTTCATAGAAGGTAACCCTATCAGAGTGAGGCCTTTGGGTATGGCAATGGGAGAATCTCTCATATTGAATTCCGAGGCAGTTGCCAGACCTGAAATGACAGCAAAACTAGAGCAGGAAATGGATCAGATCGCGAACGGATCAAAGAAAAAAGAGGAAGTTGTAGAGGATAGTCGTACAATTCTCACCGGACTCCTCGATGATCTTATAAGCAAGGCTGACAAGATTAATGAAAAGTTTTACGAAACTCTAAGGATCGAGAAGGCGGTAGGCAAGTGTCCGAAGTGTGGTTCAGATCTGATAATAGACTCCAGGAACGATTCCAGGTTCATAAAGTGCTCTGGACCCGCGAACGACTTCTTTCAATTCCTTCCTAAGACAGGAAAGATTGAGGTCACTGATGAAAAGTGTCCAGTTTGTGGGCTCTTTTTGATCAAAGTGATCAGAAAGGGAGAAAAACCGGAAATGAGATGCGTAGACAACAGATGCTCCTACAACACTAGCAGGGAGACGTTTGGAAAATGCCCCTCCGATGGAGGGAACCTGGTTCTCAGGAGGAGCAGAAATTTCACTCGTTTTGTCGGTTGCTCAAATTATCCCAGCTGTAAAGTGACATTGTCGATTCCACAGAAAGCAGAAATAATTCCGACCAGCAAGAAGTGTGAGGTGGATGGATTTCCAATAGCCATTTTTAAGTTCGGAAAAGAGCAGGTCGAGCAATGCCTCAATCCTAAGTGTAGTTCCAGACAAACCAATAGGTCAAACACCCAATAAATTATTCATACGAAAGTTATACAGCATTCAGCAGGTGGCACTCTGAATTGTCAGTCAAAATAAAAAATGATACGTCTCAACAGTCTTATTTTCATTTCAAAGGGGCAGTCAAATCTGGCAAAACATAAAATCGGGTTGATCGCAATGAGACAGAAAAATATATATATAAAGTATGACATATTGATGCCATATAACAGACAACTGTCATACGGTGAAAAATATGTTCCTTAAAAGAATTGAAATGGAGAATTTCAAGTCATTTGGTAGAAAGACAGTCGTAGAATTTAGATCAGGTTATACTTCCGTAACGGGGCCGAATGCATCGGGTAAGAGCAACATCGGCGATGCTCTGTTATTTGTTCTGGGGACGAAAAGTAACAAGTCTCTACGAGCCCAAAAGCTTACAGACCTCATCCATAGGAATCAGTCTGGGAAGCCTTCTCCTTATCTAAAAGCCAGCGTCACGTTTGACAACAAAGACAAGCTAGTTCCTCTGGATGCAAATGAGGTTACATTTACCAGGATGGTAAAACTCTCAGAGAACAACGATCAAGACTATTCTTCATACTACTACATCAACGACGACAGGGCAAGACTGCAGGATTTTGAGTATCTTCTTGAAAAGGTAAAAATTTTCGCAGACGGTTACAATTTTGTCAGGCAGGGAGACATCACCGGAATCGTGGAGATGACTCCGCTTGAAAGAAGAGGCATTCTTGAAGAGGTTGGGGGGATCTCTGTCTATAACACCGAGATAGAAAAAGCGAACAACGAGAAAGAGAAGACTAGAGAAAATATGGTGACTGTCCAGGCTCTCGTTGCGGAACTGTCCGGCAGAGTTGAGCTGCTCACCAAGGAAAAAGAGCAGGCAGAGGCATATCTTGCGAAAAAGAAAGAGATTGAGAAGAACGAATCAATATTGCTTTTCAGGAAGAAGAGCGACACCGAGAACGAGATATCCACAATCAAAGAACAAATGGAAAAGATAAATTCGGAGATAACGGCTGCCGATGAGAAGGTAAGAGAACTGGTTGCAAAGGGGGACGAACTGGACAGGAAAATATTATCGCTGAAAGAGAGCAACAAGGAACTAGAAGAATTCCAGAGGATCAAGGTCGATCTTGATTCAAGCAAGATAAACTATGCAAAGACAAATATGGAGCACGAAAACCTTCTAGGTACAATCTCGCAAATAAAGAAAGAAATCTCTGAACTCACATCCAGAAAGAAGAAACTGGAGAATGAAGTGAAACAAAGTGAAACAAAAGTTAAGATGCTTGAAGAGGATCTAAAATCCAAAAACGATGAATTCAAGGAACTGGAACTGAACATCCAGGACATGGAAAACAAGTCCGCGACATCTGTGGATAAATTTGAGGATTTGACGAAGGCAATAAACGACATCAACAAACAGAAGGAAGACACTCTCAACGAACTTGCGAAGCACAAGTCCAATCTATCGTCTATACAGGCCAGGAATGCCGGAATTATGGAAGAGATATCGAAGGTGGAGGAAGAGATAGCAAATCTAGATTTTTCCATAAAGGACGCGGACTGGAGATCCAAGAACCTTAAGAAGGGAACGCCTCAAGGAGAAGATTATGACAAGCTCTACCTCGAGACCAAGAAGAGGATAGAGCAACTGAGGAAAGATGAGGAGGAGATAACCACCCAGATCGAAAAGGCAGAGAGCGAAGTGGGTAAGGTACAGGGAGTAAAGCTCTCGGGAGTCTGGGAGAGCATAAATTTCATAAATACAGAATCGGCAAATGGTCATTTGAAGGGTATAAGGGGAACGGTCGATTCGTTGATTTCGTATTCTCCTGAAAACGAGAAGGCAGTCAGAGCTGCTGCTGGAAACAGACTGTTCAGTATTGTTGTAGAGAAGGACGAAGACGCTCAGAATGCAATAGAGTCTCTGAAGAGAAAGGGGAAGGGTCGACTGACATTCCTTCCCTTAAACAAGATCATACCCCTGAGACCAAGGGGTAAGGCCGTAATGCTCGCACAGGACGGGTCGACGCTAGGATTCCTCTCGGAGAAGGTCATGGCAGACGATTCGCTCAAGGACATAGTCAGCTATGTGTTTTCAGACACGCTCCTCGTGAGTGATATGAAAGTCGCGAGGGAGGTAATGGGAGGAGTCAGAATAGTTACTCTGGATGGAGATCTGATTGATCCAAGCAACGCGATGACGGGCGGAATGCTTCCAAAGAGAGAGATCGGGAAGGATCTAGAGGGACTAACTGCAAAACTCTCATCGCTAAAGGGAAGAAGGGTAGAGATAAGGAATGAGCTAGGTCTCCTGGAAAACGAGTTGAGGAGCATTGCAGAGAAAATAAACAAGGCTCACCTCGAAGTGGGGAAGAGCGAAGGAGAGTACACGCAGATTGTTAGCAGGAAGAAAGAGCTGGAAGATCAGTTGAGAAAGAAAAAGGGATACCTCGATGATAGGAAGAAGCTATTGGAAATCGGTACGAGCGATGAGAAAGCGGAAAACAGTGCGATAGAGCAGATAAATTCGGAGCTCATTTCAATTAATGCGCAGATTGATAAGATAAATGCAGAAAAAGACAGGGCAATGGACAAGAAGACGAGGGAAGAGATAAGGGTAATGAAGCAGAAATTGGGCAATCTGAAGAATGAAGTGGAAGAAAAATTGTCGAATCTGAATAGTCAGAAGATGGTACTTAGCGGTCTGAAGGCGAATCATGACACGGTAGAAGAGTCTATAGAATCCAAACAAGACGAGTTGTCCAAAGGTAAAAAGACGTCAGATGAAATGGAGTCTTCTCTCCAAAAGATGAAAGGTGAACTGGACGCCCTCACATCTCTCTACCAATCGAAGGAAGGCAAACTGAAAAAGAGGGGAGAGGAGATAGAAAAGATTACTAACGAGAGGTTCAAGGTCAGGTCCGAAGTTGACTCAAAGACCACGATCAAGAAGACAAAAATGGACTTTCTTCTATCCCTGCAGGCAAAGATGGAGGATGCAACACAGAGAATATCCGAGCTGAACAAAACAATCGAAGAGAAGAAGTATGAGATACTCGAAGACCACAGGTCAATTGAAGAGATAAAAAAAGAGATCAACGCACTGGAAAACCAGCTGCACGATATGGAACCAATCAACCTAAAGAGCATAAACGACTACGCGGAAGAAAAGGGACGACTGGATGAACTTCTTGGTAAGAAGGGAAGACTAGAAGAAGAAATGAACAGGCTTGGAGAACTAGAGAACAAACTCGAAGAGCAGAAGAAGGTAGTCTTCCTGGAGGTATTCGAAGCAGTCAACAAGAATTTCATAGATATATACAAGGAGCTGACAAATGGAGGAGAAGGTTACCTGCTTCTTGAGAATGTTACAAACCCGTTCCAGGGAGGACTTGTAATTAAGGCCTCATCTAAGGGTAAGAAGGTTGACAACCTCGCATCCCTGAGTGGAGGGGAGAAGAGTATAGCAGCACTATCATTCATCATAGCAATCCAGAATTACGATCCATCACCAATCTATTTCATGGATGAGGTGGATATGTTTCTGGACGGGGTAAACGCTGAGAACGTGGGAAGATTGTTCAGAAGGAATTCTGAAAGCGCCCAGATAATCGCTGTAACTCTCAGAAAGGCTACAATGAAGTATGCTCACCAGATAATCGGTGTAACCTTCCAGGACAAGAACAGTACGGTGTTTACCAAGGAACTGGAACCAGAGGAGGCTGCAGCAACATGAGTACCGATCTTGTTTCAGAGATCCTAAACAAGAACAAGGATCAGGCAGTCATAGAAAAGATCATGCAGGAGGAGATCTCTCCGGAAATTGAGAACAAGAGGGGAGAAATAATTCTGAAGGTGTTGGAGGTAGTGGACAAATACGGCCTGGACCCTTGGAACATCGATCTGGATAAATTCACTACAGTGTTCTTGAGCGAGATCAATCAATATTTCAGGGATTTTCCTGTCGCTGGAAAGATAGTCTATTTTGCATGGATCAATATAAGAAACAAGAGTGAGTTAATGCTCCCTCAACCAGAGGAACCGGAAGAAATGCTAGATGATTCTCTGGATATTGGAGTGGAGGAAGCTCCACTTCCGGACATCTCTCTGGGATACCTACCCGTAGAGAAGAGGAACGTTACAATCGAGGACATAGTTGAGGCAATAAAGAACACCCCTCTCAGTTTCCTGACCAACACGGTTAGGAAGGCAAAGAAGATAATATTCCAAGAAACAGCCCACCCAGAGGATTTTCAGGTCATAATAGGTGAGGTTTGGAGTCGGATGCTACGCTCAAAGAGAGACCATTTCACGATGGAATCCATTGCAAAGGGATCGAACGACGACCTGATTGACGTTTTCCAATCCTCACTTTTCCTTTCCTACTTTGGCAGGATTGAGCTAAACCAGGAGGTACCTTTTGGGAACATCTGGATAAAGATGCTGAAGAAGGATAGTACTACTACTCCAGTTCCTGAGGTGAAGCTTGAAGAAGACGACTTCGTAGTGTGAGCCGACTGCTTGTTCCAGAATCGATTATTTCGAAAAGTCATATTCACCAGTATGTATTTAGCGGTTCTTATCCTCCCATCATTATATTCAATAGAAGTGGCTAGGTCAAGTCTGCGTCAGCATTTTTTCCATGGAATAAGCGTCAGATCCATCGTTATAATAGGAAGGAAGGAGACTGGCAATTGAGTACCCGTGATTCTTGTAGAAGGCAATTGCCTCCTGATTGTCAGTTCTGACTTCCAGTTTGATCTTGTTTATCTTTATCTTGAGTGCCTCTTGCTCGAAGAGAGTTATCAGTCCGGATCCAATACCGTTATTTCTAAAAGGTTTGTCCACGGCCAGCATTAGAATTCTAGCCTCCCTCTCTCCGGATATACCTCCGCAAATAAAGCCTGCAACAGTCTGGTCAGACATACCCAAAATAAAACCCGACGGCCACGACTTCTGTATGTCCAAGAATACGAAGTCGTTGTACCGTTCTGTCAAATTCTTCCTCGTGATCTCTATGACATCGTCGAGCTGGGACTGTCTGAACAATCTGAACTGGACAAACATGTCTATTTTCAGAAAGTATTTATTTCTCCTGCGACAAGCATCTTGGTTATCCTGTTCAGGTTAGCAAGCCAGTCATCCGCAATATTCGTGAAGTCTTTCGTATACTTCTTAGAGATCTGCTCGGTGGTTCCTATGATCTGCAGATTGGCGACGTGGGGGTCATCTATCGGTCTACCGATCTGTGATACTATTCTCACGTGTATTTCCGGCACGTCTCCACCAGATTCTTTAATGCATTGCTCCGCTATCTTCATAGCAGCAAGGTTGTAGAGTTTCCCAACGTGTGTCACAGGGTTTTTTCCTGCGGCAGCTTCCATGCTCATTGGTCTATATGGTGTAATGAGACCGGTTACTCTGTTGCCTCTTCCAACGGATCCGTCATCTCCGTTTTCCATAGAAAGTCCGGTGACCGTGAGATAGTAGAGGTGGTCCTTTGGATTGTCTGCAGTGTTTATAGCGACCTTAATCTCCCGCCTTGCTTCTTTTTGGACGTACTTTTCAACGAGTTCTCTTGCCTTCTCCTTCTTGTCTACGTAGTCTTCTCCATCTTTTAGGTACTTTCCAACCATAGCAGCTGCGATCGTCAAATTAATGGTATCCTTCTTCCTGAATCCCATGACCTTGACATCATATCCAAGGGCTGGAATCGTTTTCTTTAGGTCAGAATTGACAAAGTTCTCTGCCCTCATCACTGCCTTTTCTACCTCTGAAAAAGGCGCGAATCCAACGCCGAACGAGGTATCGTTAGAAAGCAGCTTTGTCGTATCGTAGAGGGACCTTAAATCTATTGAACCGTGCCCTATTCTGCAATCTATCATCACATCACTTTCAATGTTTAGCGTATCGAATCTGTTTCTAAGGTAGTCAGAAGCGGCTTTAATGGCTATGCTTCTGTATGGTATCCTCTTTCCATTGACAGTCGTAGTCGCTCTCCCTGACAGTAATATATAGACAGGTTCAAGTACCATACCACCATTAAATTCTGGCTGAGATTGGCCCCCAACCACTTCTACCTGGTCGGTGTTGTGGTGCAGTATTCTACCATAGTTCTCAATATAATACTTGGACAGGGATCTACTCACTGCCTCAGCTATTCCATCAGATATCGAATCTGGATGGCCGATACCTTTTCGTTCTACGATCTCGACCTCCCTTTCCTCAACTAGAGCTTGAGGCAGAGATTCGACGATTATATTCCTATGCATTACGGATTCCTCCATATTCACTAAAATTCCTTCTATAAATAAAATGTTTGTTATTAGACTTGCATAAAACTACCTTCGATTCTGCAAAAAAACAGTTTAATACGGTCAAATTATATCGTGACTGTGATGAAGAGAGAGGGGAAGAACGCAATAATTTCAGTCTCTTACAAAGACGGATTGGAAGAAGTTGGTAACTTCTTGATTCAGAACAAGTTCAACATTTTCGGTACTTCAGGCACGAGGTCTTATCTTGAAAAAAACGGGATCAAATGCGAGGGTATCGAAAAGCTTACTGGAAATCCTGAAATCCTTGGGGGAAGAGTCAAGACTCTTTCAGCTGCGTTATCCGCAGGAATTCTTGCAGAAGACAGGGAGGACGAGGACCTAAAGAAGTTCGGCTACCTACCGATTGACCTCGTATACGTAGAACTCTATGACTTTATAAGCTCATTTCAGAAAGGGAACAAGGACCTGGTTGAATTCATTGATATCGGCGGGGTGACAATGCTAAGAGCTGCTGCGAAGAACTTCAAGAGGGTCATAACAGTTCCAGGAAGGGACTCAATGAAGCACGTAATGGCCACAATGAAGGAAGGAGAAGTTTCGCCCGAGATAAGGAAATTTCTAGCAGCAGAAACCTTCAGACTGACTTCACTCTATGACTACGCGATTTCACAGTGGTTGGATTCAGATGGACGCATATTTACGACTGGAGGGACCGAGTTTATGAAGCTAAGGTACGGAGAAAATCCTCATCAGAAAGCTCATTCATATGCGCTATACCCTCCTTTCTTTGAGTTATTGAAGGTAGGGAAAGAGGTCAGCTTCAATAATATCATAGATGCGTGGACTGCCTGGGATCTTACCCTGAGACTAGGGAGCGGGTCTAGCGCGGTAGTGAAACACACTTCGCCCTGTGGGGGAGCAATTGGAACAAACTCGATCGAAAGAGCATATTTATCTGATTCAGTATCAGCCTACGGAGGCATTCTCGCCTATAACGGCGTGATAAATTCAGACCAAGCATCCTTCCTAAAGGACAAATTCTTAGAGGTAATAATTGCAAGAGATTACGAGAGCGGTGCGTTTGATCAACTTGACAGGAAGAAGAATGTTAGAATTCTGAAGGGCAGGGATGAAGTGTACTCACTACCTGACATAAGGAGCGCAGGAAACATTCTCCTAGTCCAAGAATGGAACAAGAGGTCTGATGTCAAATTTGAGATAAAGAACGGCACCCCATCGGACGGGTTATTGAGCGACGTGAAGTTTGGATGGGAAGTCGTTAAATCAATAAAGAGCAATGCAGTTGCAATAGTTCTAAATGGTTGGCTCCTGGCCTCGGGCGGAGGGCAACCAAACAGAGTAGACTCAGTAAAGATGGCCTTGAACAGGGCGGAAGAGCTGAAAAGGCTCGATGAGAATGTCCTGCTTATTTCTGATGGATTTTTTCCGTTTGCTGATTCAATTGAACTGATCAATAGCCGTGGGGTAAAAAACATAGCAGCACCGATGGGTTCTATAAGGGACAACGATGTTATCGATTACTCTAGGAAGAACGGACTCACACTCATTGAAATAAAGGAGAGAGCATTCAGGCACTGAATTACGGAACGTAGCGATATATTCCGGTCTTTATTTCCATTATTTCCCCATCGCTCATAAGGTTCCTGATCTCATCCTCGAGTTCTTCCCTAGGGATCCGTTCGCCAAGTTTGTCGACCAGCTCCTCGAACGAGATTTCTCTGAAATTCTTTATCTCCTTCAGAATGGTCTCTCTGTTGCCCTGGTTAACGTTTCGAAGAAAAACATTAATTTGGTCAGAGAATTTTTCGACGTCTATTGATCCCTTGAGCTGAAAACGGACGTGAAGGCCCAGACCGTTCCTGTAGGAGTTCAACAACGCAATAAGTTCTTCCTTTTCCCTAATCCCCGACGAGATAGCTCTCGAAATCTTCTTCACTCTCTCGTTCATGAACTGCACGGACTTTGATTCTAGGTACTTCCTCTCTAACTCTGATATTTTTGAAATGTTCTCTAAGTAGAACCTCTTCGAGAACTGTCCCTGAGCGTTTGAAATAGAAACTTTTCCGACCGTTATTACATTGTCGTTCTCTTTCAATTCTTCAAGAAATTCCAGGCTTTCGGAGTAGTACGACCCGACATAAAGCGTGACCTCGTTGAAGCTATCCTTCACCCTAAGAATCGGCCTTTCATCTTCGTCTGACTTTCCCACAAACTTTCCAGAAATGATGAACCTGCTTACTAGCAAACCGAGTTCAGAAAGACCGAAAGACGTACTTTCATCACCTTCATCCCTGTACGTTTCATCTATTCCAAGCAGCTCAGGGGTAGTTATCCTTACAGCTGGTTCTCTCGGTTTCATTTTAACCCCTCTATCGTTTTCTGGTATTCTTCACCTATAGTCTTCTCATCCAACACGGAAAGCTCTTCGAATTCCATATAAGTTCCAGACGTTCCCCTAAATCCGTAAATAAGGAACTGAATCGGTTTCATAACTAACTTAGCCTTCAATTCATCCAGAATTTCCGACTCTTTTCCTTCCTCGATCAGTTTCTTGATCCTTTCCTTTCCGCCTGTCACATACTTTTCAAGCACTTTCTGATATGCATATGCGAGAGGAGAGGAGTACCCATCGTCCACTATCATCGACATTCTTAAAATCTTCTCTACAGGAGCGTCTGGATGATTAGTGCATTTGCCATCCTTAACAACCCTTTGACAGACGGTACAGACACGAACTACCAGGTTTTTTTCCAGTATTTTCAATATTATGCCTTGGCCCTTTACGCTTCCGTTCTGGGAGTTGGACAGTTGTTCCAGTGTCTCGAATTTACCGCTTTCTTGGGATAGTACGCTGATCTTAGTCCCCTTTCCGATCTGAAGATAGAGTTTTTCCTTGAACTGTTTTATAGAGGCCCCTTTTATCTCCACCACTCCATCGGTAAGCGGAGTACCCCAACTTTGAACCGAAATATTTCCAGACGCATCGTCCAGGACTCCTGAATAAAGGGTCACAGAATCTCTTCCTACATTCTCCTTAGAGCGTGTTGATCTTAGGGTTCCTTTTATTGACACATCGTACATATCAGGTTTGAGGTCTTTTATCATCAGACTTTCACCGACGACGCTCTTGAGGTTAGATTTCTCAAGAACTTTGATCTCCATTTTTGAAGATATCGTAAGATATGGGTGTTCATTGTAACTACCTATTGATGCATTCACTATTAGGACAAGGTCTCCTCTAGCTATCCTGCTGCTGCCGTCTGGAAATTCTGTAAAAGGGAGCTTCCCCGTCTTGTCTTCTAGTGTCCCCACGCACCTAATTCTCTTGGTTCCATCCTTCTCGTAATCTATGCACCGTATAGAACTGACAGTTCCAAGTATGTTGCCATGATATCCGTCCCTTATTTCCTTCAGCGGAGAAGCCTGGAAGAAGATATTCATGTCCCCAGAGTACTTCCTTAGAAGTTCTATGGCAAGTTTTAGGGGAACTGCATCTTCGGATTCCACTCTCTTTTTGAATTCTGCATTGGCTTCTTCATTGTTCTGAACAGAGTCACTGAAACTCTTTAAATATTGATTGATAAAATCGTTTCCGCCCAAGTTGTTTCTACCTCTTCTCATCAATGTTTTCTGGCAAAAAAGGTTATCCTATTATCCTTCTTTGTCACAACCGTTCTTTCATAGAAATTTGGTTTTGTAACTATCTGATATGGGGTGAGAAATTCATTCTGGAACAGCAAAAAATTTTGATGCCCTACATTCAAACCCAGTTTTTTAATGACTTTTCTAGGGTTGTCAATCACCGTAGAAAGCACCTGCTCAGGACTCAACCTGTTGATTTTCCTCTGATAACGGTAAAGGAATTCAGCCTCCTCCATGACTGAAGGCTCCGTTATGAATGCATTGTCTGTTCCCAGCAGCACGGATAGTCCTCTACGAAACAACCTTGAATAATCAGGCCTCTTCCCGTGAAAGATATTTGATCTCGGCGTAATCGAAATTGGAATATCCTTCCTCCTCAAATTGTCTAGATCATCATCTGTAGCCTCGATACAGTGAACCACGTAGTCTGGGTTAAGATCGATAAGTTTACTCACGTCTTCTCTCTTGTCTTCGCTGAAATGAATTGCGAATATCCTTTTCCTTTTGTGAGCAAGGTCTGACAGCTTCTTCAGCCACTTGAATTCATAGTCCGTCAGGGAGCTCATCCCAAATCCAGATGACCTGTCTAGAAGGTTTTCAATTTCCTTCGAGGAGTTAGGTCTAGTAAGAAAATACCCGTTTATTCCACTGAATCTGGGTGTCAGGTTGAATCCCTTGATGCCGGATTCCCTGAAATCAAAGAACGATTCAGTGCCCTGATCCTTCATAAATTCTATGGATCTCCTGAAATATTTTTTGATCACAACCTTGGATGCCTCATTTAGGGCTCTGAATTTGAATCCATCTGGACCAACAATCTGGTCAATGTCTCCACTGGGTTCGGTGTTGATAAAAGAATCGCCTAGATGGGTGTGGAAATTTATTGGTGCTCTAAGAAGTGTCCCCTCCACGTCAGCTCTAGAGGTAGGATCGACAAATTCCTCCCTTCGCACGCTGAATGTTCCTCTTTTCATTTTCCCATTGCTGTAGATCTCTCCCTTAACTACTAGGTCTCTCACCATTTAGAATAGCTCCAACGGTTAAATATTTTTAACCATAGGATATGGCAATTGGTGGAATTCTTCAGAGAATTGAGTGGATTCAGGGGGTCACCTATAAGAAATGAAATAATCGATTCCTTGGACCATGCGTTCAATGAAAATCTACCAGAGACCAGAGTTCTCAATTTTTTAAGAAAGAAAAGAGGACTTGAGTTTGGCGGAAGGCTCATCGTCATCGGATTTGGCAAGGCATCGAGAGGGATGTTCAATGGAGTCAAACAGTTCTTCGGGGATAGAATATCAGACGCTGCAATAATTGTCCCAACTCTGGAGCATGAAGAAATATCGGCTCCGTTTTTACCAGGAAATCATCCATTTCCGTCCAATGAATCTATTGAGAGCTCAAAAATTGTACTGGATCTCCTTAAGAACCTAAAGCAGGAGGACCTGGTCATAGTTCTTATTTCTGGGGGAGGCTCGTCCCTCTTTGAAGTGCTAAAGGAGGGAGTTGACTTGAAGAGTTTCAACGAAACGGTAAATTGTCTCATGAAAAACGGAGCCTCAATTTCCGAACTCAATGCAATTAGGTATCTTTTCTCAAACACTAAGGGAGGCGGCCTTTTAAGCTACACATATCCCGCAAAGGTACTGGGGCTCATAATCTCTGACGTACCCGGGGATTCGATTGAAACAGTTGCCTCCGGTCCAACGTCGGCTCCTCCGTCCCCTGATTTCATCCACAAAGTGAATGAGAAATTTAGGGACAGATGTTCAGTCCCTTCATTAGACAGTTCCAGAGTAACTCTAAAATCCATACCCGACAACGAAATAGTCTTGAAGAATTCAGATTTCGTAGCTTCCATTCTTAACAGCGTCACCAGAAATGGGCACATTGCTTACAACATTGGGTCTGACATAGAGGGTAGTACGAATTCAGTTGCGAAACTCTTGGTTGAGAAGATGAGGGAAAAATTCAGGAAGAACAGGTCCCCCGTTTTTGTTGTAGGGGGCGGGGAGAGTTCCACAAATGCAAAATTGAACGCCATAGGAGGGAGGAATCTCGAAACCTGCCTCCAAGTGCTGCTTCTCATGGACAATGACGAGGTATTTGCATTTGGGAGTATTGGTACGGACGGCATAGACGGGACGAGCAAAGCCATGGGAGCAATAGTAGATGACCAATCCCTTAGAATATTGGATAGGGAGTACATCCGTGAAAGCATATCCACGAGCCAGAGTCTGGCTCCACTGGAGAAGAGCAAGGATGTCCTTTTTACCGGTTTTACTGGTGCAAACGTCGCAGATATCTACATTGGCTACTATGCCGGAATCAGGGATAATGGACCTACTGGAAATCTCTTTTGAATCGAGAAATGCCTCCAACGATAGTTTCCAGAACTGTGATGGCCTTCAAATCTCGGGTCTTGAATGGATCTTTATCAAGTATGAGGAAGTCCGCATATTTTCCGACTTCCAGTGAGCCAGTCTTATCATCCATCAATAGTGATGCAGAGCCAGATGTATAGAGCGATAGTGCAGTTGAAACGCTCACTCTCTCGTTTTTTGAATATTGTAGGATCTCTCTCCTCTCCCGCTCACCTCTGTTCACTGCAGCATCAATGCTGAACCAGGGATCAGGAGGTTCAACCGGGGAGTCCGTAGATATTCCCACATTTATCCCGTTATTGTAAAGAGTGGCAAGTGGATATGACAATTCGCTTCTACTTTTTCCAAGTATCCTGACAGCCCACCAATCATCTATCACGAAAGCAGGCTGTGTCGAAATTCCTATCCTAAGATCCCTGAGTTTATTGATGTGATCATCCCTCAGGACGGTACAGTGCTCTATTCTTGGTTCGACCAATTTGTCTCGACCGTATTCAGAAACGGCATCAATCACTGAGTCTATTCCTCTGTCACCTATTGCATGGATAGCAAACTGAGCGTGCTTTCCATCAAGGTGCCTAAAGATTTCGACGAGTTTAGTTGAATCAAGGAAAAGCATACCTTTGTTAGTGGAGTCGTCCTCGTAAGGTTCTCTGAGCGCAGCCGTCTTAGCTCCAAGTGCACCGTCTGCGAATAGTTTTATTCCGTTGATCTGGAGATACGGATTCTCTCCAATTTTTTCACGCAATTCAGAAAGTCTGTTCGCATAGCTTTCTTTTAGGTAGACCCGGACTCTCAATCCCAGCTTCCCTCCCTCTCTTGATAGGAATTCCACAGACTCAGGAACGCAAGATACAAATCCTATAGAGGTCACTCCGAGGGACAGAAGATACTTAATGGCTCCCGCCAAGTTTTCTTCCTCGCTGCCGGCCATGTTGTGCGCTTTTTCTTTGAAGAATGCTGCCGCATCTTCTTTAACGATACCGCTCGGACTTCCATCCAAGGTACGGGGAAATACAAGAGCAGAAAAGGTATTTGTTCCTAAAAGTTCAAGCATCTTCGAATTGACTACTCCTGCGTGCTCGCAGAATCTCTCTAAAAATACCGGAACGTCCTTCTCGATCTCATCTATGTCGTCTTTCGTGGGCCATCTACCTTCCACGAACGATTCCTGGTCCCATCCCATTCCAATTAACACTGGGATTCTAGGGTGTCTCATTTTATATTCCGTTAACCGTCCTTTCATTTCTGCTATAGAATTGGTCCCCCTCAGGTCAAGATAATGTAGTGAATTTCCAAGATCGTCGAGATGAATGTGAGAATCGATGAATCCCGGCACAATAACCTTGCCGTCAAGATTAGTAATGGAAATTGCATTCTTTCCATACATTCTCAGGGCGTCGTCAGTATTGCCGCAGAATGCGATCCTATCGTCATCCGTGACAATTGATTCGCACTTAGTGTCATTTAAGAAACTGGGATAAACAGTACCGTTATAGTAGATCTTAAAATTTCCCTTGCCTCTCATATAGTTGCATAGGTTTTAAACAAAAAGGATTTCCATTAGATCCCAGGTTCCAACGCTGATTGATAAAGTCTTATCTCTCATTTTGAATTACGTCCACAAATGGCGAAGGAGAAAATAGTCCTCTCATGGAGCGGAGGAAAGGACAGTGCTTTTGCGCTTCACGCCCTTTTAAGCCAGAAGAAGTACGATGTCCGTTACCTGCTGACTACAGTAACCAGAGACTACGGCAGGGTCAGCATGCATGGAGTAAGACAAGAACTATTGCTTGAGCAAGCGAAAAGAACTTCGATAGAATCGGACATTGCTTACATCTCTAGGGATGCAGGCAACGCAGAATACGAAAGTGTAATGAATGGGAAGACAGCCAAATATGTGGGGGAGGGAATCAAGAACATTGCATTCGGAGACTTGTTTCTGCAGGACATCAGAAATTACAGGGAGAAGAAAATGTCAGGAACTGGCATGAATTGTATTTTTCCAATTTGGGGGATGAGCACGACGGTACTCGCCAATGAGATTATAAAAATGGGATTCAAGGCTATAGTATGCACTGTCGATCCAAAAAAACTGGACAGGGAATTCGTGGGCAGAGAATTTGACGAAAATTTTCTGTCTTCTCTTCCAAGCGAAGTCGACCCATGCGGAGAAAACGGAGAATTCCACAGTTTCGTATATGATGGACCAATATACGATTCTCCAATCAAGGTAAGAAAAGGAGAGACTGTATTAAGGGATGGCTTCTATTTTTCAGATATCAAGCCTGAGTCCTAACGCATACATCGATGGATTGCACAAGTTTATCATCAGAAAGTCTTAATGATCTGGCGCAAGAAGGGTAATGAAAATGAAGAACCATATGTCCAGGTGCGGATGGTCGTCAGTCGACCCATCAATGATTCAATACCACGATTTAGAATGGGGAGTCCCAGTACATGATGACAAAAGACTGTTTGAATTCCTAGTTCTTGAAGGAGCTCAGGCAGGATTGAATTGGCTAATTATTCTAAGGAGGAGGAACGGGTATAGAAGAGCATTCGAGAAATTTGATTTTAGAAAGGTGGCAAAGTTCGATGATGAGAAAATCGAGAGTCTTCTGCAGGACGAAAGCATTATAAGGAACAGATTAAAGATAGAGTCTGCAGTAACAAACGCTCTTGCGTTTCTCCTGATAAGGGAGGAGTACGGATCATTTGACAAGTACTTATGGCAGTTTGTCTACTTTGAACCGATCAAAAATAGTTGGATATCACTGGAGCAGATACCTTCTCGGACAGATGTTTCAGACAGGATGAGCAGAGATCTAATGAATAGGGGATTCAAGTTTGTTGGTTCCACCATATGTTATGCGTACATGCAAGCCACTGGAATGGTCAATGACCATCTTATTTCATGTTTTAGGTACAACGAACTTTAAGCCAGATTCATTACTCACTGGTATGCTGTTGAATGTGTGTCTAAGTCCATTTAGACTTCCTTCATACCTTTCTTACAATAAAGAATCAATTTAAATAAACGTAATATAATCGCGTGCTGTTACCTTTTCTATGAGAAAACTTCTCATGATTCCCGGACCGATAGAGTACGAAAACAATGTCCTTGGTGCAATGGCAATTCCAACGATTTCACACTCATCCAGGGAATTCATCTCCATATACAAAGAAACCCTAGAAAAGGTAATGTCCATTTTTGGCTCCGAAGCGAGTATGAGTCTTCCTTTCATCATATCGGGATCAGGAACGTTGGGGATGGAAACATCTGTCGTTAATTTTATTAGCAGAGACTCCAGGGTTCTGGTAGTCAATACTGGTTACTTTGGAGATCGATTCGTAGATTTGTTCTCACGGTTTACAGATAGGATAGAACAGATTAAACCTCCTCTCGGAGAAGCCGTAGATCCTGCACAAGTCAAGGAAAAGATAGATACGAACGAATTTGAGTTAATGACTGTTACTCACGTAGACACCAGTACTGGAGTTAGAAACGATGTCAAGAAAATAGCTGAAATTTCAAAGAATTCCGACACACTGTTTGTAGTCGATGGCGTCTGCTCTGTAGGCGGCGAGTACTTGGATATGAAGTGGGGAATAGATGTAGCATTTACTGCTTCACAAAAGGCACTTGGAGCTCCTCCAGGGCTCGCGGTCGGAGTCGTTGGAAATAGGGCGCTGAACAGAATGGGAAAACTCAAGCCGCTGACGTTTTTCTCAGACTTGAGAAAGTGGGAGACGGTTTCGAGGGCCATTCTTGACTCTAAGGGTGGATACTTCGGGACTCCTAATGTCAACCTAATAACAGCACTAAACGTGAGTCTGTCCAACATACTTACTGAAGGTCTAGATGTAAGAATCAAAAGGCACGAAAAGATGTCCTCCTCCCTAAGAGCTGGAATTCACGCGATGGGATTAGAACTCATTGCAGAGAAATCATTTGCTAACACAATTTCTGCGGTCTACTTGCCTGTCGGCTTGGATTCCAGAAAATTCCTTGCAGACTCCGAAAACAATGGGGTCGTGTTTGCATCAGGCCTAATAAAGGATATTGCAAGCAGATATTTCCGTATAGGTCACATGGGGAGTATCGGTCCGTCGGAAGTAATGATCACTATAGGGGCAATAGAGAGAGCTCTTAGGAGTGGTGGATTCGGTAACGAGCCAGGGACAGGACTTACGGCTGCTCAAGAAATCTTGTTCAATTTAAATTAAGAAATTTACAACTGTTCAAACGACAGAATGAAAAAGAGAAGGATAGTTCGCTTTATTGCACTCTGTAGATATGCTTTAGTCCAAACTGGACGTGCAACGAACTTAACAATCGTTCTCGTTACTGATGCGAAAATTTCAGTGATCCTGTTTTAACTCCTGCAGATACTGCTTCATTTTTATAGACTCCATTAGCGCTGGAGTTCCTGCCATCAACAGCGCAAGAAATGCAGCTTCATTCATTTCATCTTCTGTGACATCATTTTCCATTGCCAGTCTGAGATGATAAGCAAGGCACCAGTCGCATCTCTGAGCGAGTGAGAGAGCTATAAAAATCAATTCTTTATACTTCACTGGTATGACTCCAGTACTCATGACGCTCTCAATGAGGTCCGTGTAGTTCTTTGTTGGATTAGGTATCGAAGAAGAGTAATTACCAAGCAGTTGTTGTATCTCTGCAAGCCTTTTCGAGATTTCCATAGAAAACTAGACAACAGGACAAAATGAAATTTTTGTCGAATCAGTAGCTAAAGTGGAGTATTACATAGCGAACGAATCAAGTAACGAAAAAAGTTCTTTTTCATATTTTCCAACGATTTCAGTTGCCTCACTATGGAGACGCTCTATAATCTCAGTTGCTCTGAGTACTCTTATCTTAGTGGTATTACCATCCTGATACACTATCATCTTACAAGGGACGAACAGGCCATTGAGATCGTCGCTACCAACTATCTCCCTTGCTGCAACAGGCTTGCATATCTCCAGTATGTGGTAATCCTTGAAATCTTCGCCAAGTGCTTTCTTTAAGATTTCTTTGACATTTATGTCCGCTACCACTACGTAGCCAGATTTTCTGATATGGGTCAGAAAACCTGACAGCACGTCATCTAGATCTGATTGGAATTCTTTTCCAGCATAGAACATTAGTTAAGTCATTATAATGCAGATATGAATATTTCTAACCCCCAAATATTAGCTTTTCAATGCTTCTCATAGAAGTTCTTATTACTTCACGCTAATAAAATGAATGATTTTCCCATTAAAGAGAAAGAAAGATACAGAAGTTATCAAAAATGCACTGTTTTTCGGTCTTGATTACCGTGGAAGAATCCGAAAAAGAGTCACTGACGCTTTTGAATCAGGCCCGAGATCACATTGTGCGCGTGCGTCCAAGTCGGAACGTGGTTTAGAGCATTTGTCAGTCCATTTATATTTCCTACGTGAGCCGCAGCTACCGCAGTTCCCGCCACTCCTGCAGCTATCGCCAATCCCTTAGCAATTGCCAATCCTGTCAATGTCATAATTAATTTATCCACTAAGCCGTTTAAGTCTTATGGTACAATCGTCAAATTATTTGAAAAATGCACTATAGATTTAATTTGGGAGAGGCTCTAAAATCCGGACGGATTTTTATGGCTCGCTAGCTCCTGGAAGTGAATGCTGTGTCTAAAGCACTAGTCTTTCGACTAAAATTCATTTAATCATTTTTTTCATTTCTTAATCATCGGAGAAAGTATAAGTATTTGGGAGAGACTGTTAGATGAGAAGAATGAGGGAGGGGAATTTGGACAAAGAATATGTGACCGGAAGAAGAGACCAATTCGATCTGGATCTTACGACATTCTGGGAGAGCGTGAAAGAGACAAAATCAAGGGAAGATTTGATAAAGACTTTCAGGGACAAAATGTCATTGATAATATCCCGATTGGCCTTTGAAAGGGCGAAAAATCTTCAAATGGAGATTGAGCTTATCGAGCAATACTACCACAATGACTAAGCAGATGGGTCCTTGAGAATACTCTCCATTTCTCTTACCTTCTGAGCCAGTTGTTTTCCCTTGTTGGTAAGGGAAATAATATTCCTCTTGGGATAGGTTGTAGTGTCGACTCTCTTCTGAATCAACTTGAGCTCCAATAAGAGATCAACAGACCTAAGTAGCTGAATGTTTGGAATGTCCGTTTCCTTTAGAATCAAAGTCACGTAAGATGGACCTTTCAACAGGTACAATAGAAGTCTCATAGCGCCAGACTGAGTTTCCAGCGCTTTAATCAAAGCCATGGTTTATTATTAATTACGCACTAAATAATGCATTATATTTTATTATACATTAGATAATCGATAGCAATATATAGCTCTCTTCTATAAGAGTAATTGGGAAAGCGCTTTCCAAGCATCTCACAGCAACCTGTGTAGAGGTTAAAAAAAGTAGCTTCCACTAGGATAAATGGAGGGAAAAAGGATGGGAATGTTAATTCAGGGGTTCTCGGACAGGCCAATAAGGATTATCAAGGAATTGGAAGAGAAGAGATTGTTGGATGAATCAAATTGCCGAGAAAAGTCTACTGGAACCAACTTAGAGGAACACTCGGGAAGATCTAAGAAGCAATATAAGAGAAAACTTTAGTCTAGAAACCCCAGTGGATGTGTGTATTTAAGTCCGAAGATTTACTGGATAGATTAACAATGGAAAAAGGGACAATATTAGAATCTTACTTGAATTTGACGATATTATCTGAAACCAAAATGGTATGGGCGCACTGGGATTTGAACCCAGATCTGCGGGTTTCTCTTAGGGTCATCGCTCCAGTTAATCATCAAGATCAGATGACCCACATTTAATCAAACCCTAACTGGAGCCCGCTAGGATGCCTGACTACCCCATGCGCCCAGTTTAACTCCTCGATGCTCTTCTTATCCTTTTCAGTCTCCGCATTCTCTTTTTCCGCCACTTCCATCGCATCTTGTGCCTTTTCTTCCAGTCCCTAGAACTCCTTCTCATCAGAGCACCTTTTCTAACCCTTATTACGAAGTTAATTTAAGGGTTTGTATGGCTGGTCAGAACTAAATTTGGCGCTTGGTCGAATAAAAAATAGAGAAAAACCGAATCTATTTCATTTCGAGGACGACAACGTCCTTTACCGACCTCATTGTCTTGAAGGGTATCACCAATCGTCCCTGCGCATCCTTCTCTTGGGAGTCTGTGGCGATGTCCTCAGCAGGATTTACAAGAACATGGTTTATCTGTCCCGTGTCGGTATCAACCATGAAATTTGAGATAGTACCCAGTATCAGGCCCTCACTCGTCATTACCGTTTTCCCCTTCAGTTCTGTTACGAATTTTCTCATTTTGTTCACCTGTAATATATCAGATCTTCTCTTCGAGCAGGCTTAGACTCCCTGCTCATGTTCTTAGATACTTCTTCGTAATATTTTATTGTTTCCTCATCCAAGCTGGGTTTCACTTTCCTCAGCGCTTTCTCAAAATCCTCTACGGAAACTGTCTTCGCACTGATGTTTTGACGTATTGCCTCGAGTCCTGCTTCCCTGACCAGGTTCTCTAAGTCTGCGCCAGTGTAATTCTCCGTTCTCTCTGCTAGAGCTTCCAAGTCCACATCAGGAGCTATTGGCATCTTCTTTGTGTGCACCTTGAGGATCTTGAGCCGTGCCTCTTTTTTGGGCGGACCGATGAAAATTATCCTATCGAATCTTCCGGCTCGAAGGAGTGCAGGATCTATGATATCCAGTCTGTTCGTAGCTGCGAGAATCACTACTCCCTTCATTGCTTCCATTCCATCCATGCTTGTCAAGAGCTGATTGACTATTCTGTCGGTGACTCCAGATGACGCAAACATACCCCTTCTCGGTGCGATAGCATCAAGTTCATCAAGAAATACAATCGTAGGTGCGCTCTGCTTTGCTTTCTTGAATATTTCCCTCACTGCTTTCTCTGATTCTCCCACCCATTTACTCATAACCTCTGGGCCTTTAATGGATATGAAGTTAGATTGGCTTTCTGTCGCAACTGCTTTTGCCAGTAGCGTCTTCCCTGTTCCAGGTGGACCGAAGAATAGGATACCTCGAGATGGTTTCAAACCCATTCTCTCAAACACTTCTGGATTCTTGACTGGCATTTCAATCGTTTCTATTAATTCCTTCTTAACGTCTTCTAGATTCCCGACCTCATCCCACCTTACGTTCGGTATCTCAATTGTTACTTCCCTCAACGAAGAAGGTTCAATCTCCTTTAGGGCGGTGAAGAAGTCTTCATTAGAGACGTGCATCTTTTCGAGTATTTCAGTGGGAATCGGGTTGTCAAGATCAATTTCCGGCAGGTACCTCCTCAGCGCCTTCATAGCCGCTTCCCTCGAAAGTGCAGCCAAGTCCGCCCCTACAAATCCGTGGGTAAGAGAAGAGAGTTCTTCAAGGAGTTTCTCTCTTTCCTCAGGTTTGCCTTCAAATGGCATTCCTCTAGAGTGAATCTGCAGAATCTCCTTTCTGCCTTTCTTGTCCGGCACGCCAATCTCTATTTCCCTGTCAAACCTACCGGGTCGCCTCAGTGCAGGATCGACCGCTTCGAGCCTGTTGGTAGCTGCAATCACGATGACTTGTCCCCTGCTCTTTAGACCATCCATGAGAGTCAGCAGCTGTGCGACCACTCTTCTTTCGAGTTCGCCCTGGGTCTCCTCCCTCTTCGGAGCGATTGAATCGATTTCATCTATGAATATGATGGAGGGAGACTCTTTGGCAGCCTTGTCGAATGTTTCCCTGAGGGCCTTTTCGCTTTCTCCATAGAATTTATTTATAATCTCTGGGCCATTGATTGAATAGAATCTAGCTCCGGATTCATTGGCTACAGCCTTTGCAATGAGCGTCTTACCAGTTCCGGGTGGCCCGAAAAGAATGACTCCTTTTGGAGGGTCTATTCCTAGCCTCTCAAAGAGTTCAGGATGCTTTAGAGGAAGTTCGATCATTTCTCTAACCTTTCTCAGTTCTTCCCCTAGACCACCGATGTCCTCGTAAGTGATTTTTTCTCCTTCTTCTTCAGCAGTAATGGCCTCCTCGCGCATCTCGATCATCGTTTCTTCAGTGACCATGAATATGCCTCTTCCACTACCGACTTTAGCCACCTTGAAGGATACTCCACCCTTGCTGGTCAGAGCAAGTCCTTGGACCGATATAATGTCTCCTTCGACTATCGGTCTCCTTAGCAGTGATCTTCTGACGTAGTCTTCAATTCCCGGAGCAAATCTTATGCGCTGATTTTCCGCAATTATTGGTGCAAGTACTAGAGTCTCTGCAGGCTTCACGTCTGCTCTGGAGACTTTGATCTTGTCCCCAACCCTGACACCCGAATTCTGTCTAACCAGTGGATCGATCCTAATAATCCCCCTATTCTCTTCTTCTTCACTCAATCTAAAAACTCTTGCAGCGGTTACCTTCTTTCCTTCAATCTTAATGATTTCCCCTATAGAGACCCCTAATGCCTCTCTGGTAGCCTGATCTATCCTGGCTCTTATAAGCCCAACATCCTCCTGGAGGGCTTCCCAGACGACCAAATTTATGTAATCAACCATAATTTCACTACTACCTGATTTAACATAGATATTTAATGATTTCTTAAAGCTACCCTCACAACATAATCATATCCGTCAAAGAGTTCTCTTTGAGACTTTAGCTCCCATTTTCTGGCAAAGTAACAATATGTCAATATGACAATTGTCCGACAATTCTTATTTTACTTATCGATGTTATACTTCATTGATTTTGGTCTCTACTGGATTTATCCTATGTTGTCTTGTTTTAGTACGCTTAGCAAAATATATATATGGCGTCATACATATAGATGACAGAGGTAATTGAAATGCCGATGAAATCAATCATTAAAAGTGCTCTCGGTGATGAGGGAAATTCAACAAACGATCCACAAACTGCGGGACCTGGCGTACTTGGTATCCAGGGACCACGAGCTCCTCTTGCATCTCCAGATGATGAAGAGCTTGCAAAGATAGTCGAATCACTTAAAGTTGGGATAAAGATCATTGGGTGTGGTGGTGGAGGGAGCAATACGATTAACAGGTGCATGGAGGAGGGAGTTTACGGTGCCGAAATGGTAGCCGCGAACACTGATGCTAAACATCTCCTGACCGTAAAAGCTCACAGAAAAGTGTTACTCGGTAAGAGAATTACTAGGGGACTCGGAGCTGGCGCACTCCCTCAAGTTGGAGAAGAAGCCGCTAGAGAAGCCGAGGAGGACCTTCTCAATGCCCTAGGTAGGGTAGACATTGCATTCATTACTGCAGGTATGGGAGGGGGTACTGGTACCGGATCAGCACCCATAGTCGCAGATATAGCAAAGAGGCAAAAATCACTTGTTATTAGCGTTGTGACATTGCCATTCTCGTCGGAAGGAAGAGTGAGAATGGAAAATGCACTATTTGGATTAGAGAAGATTAGAAGAAATTCTGACACAACCATCGTGATTCCCAACGACAAACTCCTTCAGCTAGTACCAAGACTGCCTCTGGATCAAGCATTCAAAGTAGCAGATGGCATACTCATGGAGGCTCTCAAGGGACTGACGGAAATTATAACAAAACCCGGACTAGTGAACCTTGACTACGCTGACATTAAGACAATAATGGCAGGCGGAGGTGTAGCGATGATTGGAATCGGAGAATCAGAAGGAACTGGTCAGAATAAGGTAGAACAGGCAGTCCAGGAAGCGATAGCCTCTCCTCTGATCGAGGCAGATATCTCAGATGCTAAGGGAGCCCTTATCAGGGTTGTTGGAGATGACCAAATGTCTGTTGCGGAAGCAGAAGGCGCGGTCAGGTTGGTTCAGCAAAAAGTGAGTCCAAGTGCCAGGATAATTTGGGGTGCATCCATAGATCCCTCGCTAAAGGGAATGATAAGGGTACTCGTAGTATTGACAGGAGTCAAATCCCCCTACATGTTAGGCGCTAAGGGGGAACTCAGCGCTATTGCAAAAGCGGCGGGAGCCAAAGGACTAGACTGGAGCGTTGACTCTGTCTGAACCATCGTGAAGTCTATTATAATGGCCGGTGGCCTGGGTACCAGGCTACGGCCAATTACTGATACCATACCAAAATCCCTCATACCTGTCGCAGGAAAACCAGTTGTTTTTTACCTGATGGAAGCGCTTTCCAAAGTCTCCGACGACTTCATAATAACTGTAAGTTACAGATATGAGAAAATCATAGATTTCTTCTCAGGAAAAGGAGTGGAAGGGAAGAACATACTATTTTCTGTGGAAAAAGAACCCTTGGGGACCGGAGGCGGACTAAAGAAGATAGAGAAGTTCGTGGATGACACCTTCATTGTCGGAAACGCTGATACAATATTCCAGCAAGATGTTCGCGGACTCGTCAAATTCCATAAGAAAAACAACAATACGATGACTCTAGGTCTTACTCGAGTTGATGATCCGTCCGAATTTGGAGTCGCAAGGGTTGTGAATGGAAGAATCGTCGAGTTCCAAGAGAAACCAAGAGCGAATCCCGTATCCAATCTAGCGAATGTCGGCCTTTACGTGATGGAACCTGAGATATTCGATTACATAGAAACAGGAAAACCAGTGGACGTTGCGAAGGAGTTGCTGCCAAACCTGCAAAGGCACGGGAAGAGAATCGGTGGTTTTAGGATGAAGGGAACATGGATTGACATTGGGAGGCCTCGTGACCTGATCAAGGCAAACATTTTCCTTGCAGGTAAGGGAAGGACAAGAATCAATGGAACAAAAATGTCAGGAAAGATCTACATCGGCAAGAATGTCAGAATAGGAAAGAACTGCGTTCTCGAGGATGTTGCGATCTATGACGGATCTATAGTAGAAGATGACGTTCATATAAGGAACTCAGTCGTCTATGATAATTCTACAATAGAAAGCGGAAGCAGAATAGAGGACTCGATACTCTCGTTTGGTTCCGATCTTGGAGAAGGAGTCATCATCTCCGATTCAGTAATAGGTGGAGGTCTCCTTCTAAGGAAGGGAGCAAAAATAGAAGGGACTGTAGTGTCACTTGGAGAGGACAAACCAGGCTACAATAAAAATTAAAGCTATTGCAACGAGAGTTATCAAAATCTTCCAGTTGATATTCTTCCCGAATATTATAGGGATCGGGCCAATCATAACGACTCCCCCTATGACTGATCTCCCTCCCTTACGGGTCTCAGATGGTTGTTGGCTGTTACCTTCAATCCCTGCGTATCCGAATTCTTTTCTGCTTGAAATGAGAGAAAGGGCAAAGGGAACCAAAAAAAACAATAAAGGAAGGAGAGATAGAAAGGAAGACGAAACAAATACCGGGATGAAAATTATGAAGTATATTTTCACAAATCCATAATAGACCAGTAGTGCCTCTGACGTTACAAACAGCACAACCGCGATGATGAAGGAAGTAAGAATCTTCAACTGTTCTCCTTCCCACAAGACAATTAATGTTTTAGAACTTTCGTGATCCAAAATATTCAATCGCCAGGCATTAGAAATGCCCTAATAGCTCAGGCTTCTAGAATCAGAGGAAACCTGCCTTTTGAAGTACGAGGATGTCCTCGGTAGACAGGGATTCCCCTGTTTTGAACTTTTCATAGATCTCTTCTGCTTTTGCCTTCGCTTCGCTCTCTCTTCCTTTTCTCTTTTCCTTGGATTGTCTCTGCTTCAGTGCCAGTATCAGCTTTTCATATTCTCTGATCGTATTGAAGAGTTCATCCAGTTTCTGGTTTTCCTTGAACAATTCAGCTTGTACTTGCAGATACTTTTCGTGGATTTCATCCGCCTTTCCTTTAGTCTCTATCATTTCTTCATATATCTTGTTCTGATTGTCCCTGAGCGTAATGACTTCCTTGACTGTGTTCTGATACTCCTCCTGAATTTTTTTGATCTCGTCTTTGTTGGTCTTTATATCCTCGTCAAGTTTTTTGTAAGTGACATCGTCTAATGCGATTTTCTCAGATTCTTTTTCATAGTCCTTGACAGTCTTATCCACTCCTCTGATTCTCTTTACTATATCTTCTTCCTCCTTCTTATTGAAAACGCCCGTCATCTGCCTCCTTATGAGGTCATCTCTTTCTTTTTTCAGTTTTCTGAGATCAATCTGTTTACCCTTGTCTCGCAATATAGATGAACGTAGGGTTCTTCGCTCATTGATCTCCTTCCTAAATTCAGAGGAGAGCTTGTCTTTCTTTTCCTTGAGGTCTGCGGCCTTATTCATTAATTCGTCCTTGGAGCTTTTCATTTCTCTAAGCGACTTAATGAGCTCCTTAACTTTATTATTCAGGACGTCCCTTTCGTCAGCGAATCTGTCCATCTCCTCGCGAAGGTCGTCCCTTCTCTTTCGACTTTCATCAAGATCCTTCTTAATTGTCAGTCTCTTATTCTCTAATTCCGTAAGCGAGTCAGTCATCATAAACCTCAGGCGAGCCTTATATGTTTCCAAAATTTAACTTTTGTGCGAAGGAATGGTCAAGTCGATGAACGAGCTATCTAATATTATGGCCGGTAAATCGACATTCAGATTATGAAGGGGAGTTTCATGCCACTGAAGGCCAATTTCGCACAGCAAGTCTCTTTCCATTTCTGGCAGCTCTGATACAGAGGACCAATAGGAACCTACTGTAAAAATTGTCGATGTCGCGTCATACAACTGACAATATTTTTCTAGTGAAATGAAGAACATCAGAAATCATTGTGAAAACGCCTTTAGACTGATGAGAAGAAAAGCATTTGGAATCGATTTGGAGATAATATTTGTCCGTAATACTGCAATGTTCTAATAGTTTCCAGAATTTACGGCTCAATGAAGGCATTCGAACCAGGATTTATCGGAGACCTTGAGATAAAAAACAGAATTGTAATGGCCCCAATGATATCTAACCTCGCCAATTCCGATGGTTCGAGCAACGACAATCTTGTCAGGTATTTGGAGGAAAGGGCCAAAGGGGAAACAGGACTAATCATTACAGAATATACGTATGTTGACAATGTTAATTCAAGGGGTTCGAGAAATGAACTCGGGGCTTACAGCCCAGTTTTGATACCAAAGCTTCGACGGATACCGGAAGTTCTCCATCCTTACGGTGCTAAGGTGTTCATGCAATTGGTTCATGCCGGGGGAAAAGCTCTGCAAGATGAGAACCAGCTGCCCCCTTTTGCCCCATCTTCTGTAGATTACATGGGGAAGAAACCGAAAGAGATGACGGAAGAGGACATCGAAGGGGTCATAAGATCATTTGCGAAGGCAGCGCAGGTGGCAAGGAATTCGAAATTTGATGGAGTCGAAATTCATGGTGCACACGGGTACCTTATCCATCAATTTCTCTCCCCAGTTCTAAATGTCAGAGAGGACAAGTATGGCGGAACATTCGAAAAAAGATTGACGTTCCCCCAGGCTGTAATAGATGCTGTGAGATCTGTCACGGACTTTCCAGTGGGAATTCGACTTAGCCTATATGAAGACGATCCGAATGGTTGGAACGAAGAGTACGGGCTTAGAGTGATCGATTCACTGAAAGGCCTGGATTATGTGCATTTTTCTGCGGGTAATTTTTATCCGCCTGGGTCTTCAGCTTCCTTTTATTCTCCAGAGACTCACATTCTCCCGCGTCTTAATAGAAAGCCAAAAATCACTACGATGTTGGTAGGGTCTGTTATCAACTTGGATGGGGTCGAACGAGTTTTGTCAGTTTGCGATTTCGTATCTGTTGGGAGGGGTCATCTGGCAGACCCGTATTTTTCGTACAAGTTAAAGAACAAACCTAATCTGTTGCGTCCCTGCATAAGGTGCAATCAAGGCTGTAGGGAACTTTCAGTCGGAGAAGTTAGGTGCACCGTAAATCCGAAGTTGGGGTACGAGGGAATAGCTGAAATAAAATTGAAGGGAGAGGTGGCGATAAAGGGGGCCGGAGTACAGGGTCTAGAAGCGGCTGTTTATGCAGCAAAGAGAGGACTGAAAGTGACGATATATGAGAGAGAAGAAAGCATAGGTGGTCAACTCAATAAAATTTTTGATCCCTATAAGCGTAATGCATTCGCTCCCCTACTAAAGTATTACGAAAATGCACTAAAATTCTACAACGTCTCAATCATTACCGGTGAATCTTTTCAGGGGAAGTCGATCGAATGTCTTCCTCCAGTGATTTACAACGAACCACCTGAAAATGGAGAATCGTTTGAAAGCAATGTGTATGCGAACCACGACTGGTTTCTAAAAACCGCTGAAGGAAAGAAAATAAAGGTTGGAAAACGAAGCCTTAATAGTCTTGACAGGGGACGGAGGCTTGGTTATATATCGCTTGCTAAGAGCAAGGGAATCGAGTTTGTGGACGGAAATGAGTTCGATTTCAAACTGATGGTCAACGATCAATATGATATTCTGCAGGCAGCCCGTCTGGGAATTGGAAAAGTTAGGAAATTCATAACGGAAGCTGAAAATGAGTTTTTGTGAATAATCTTGACATTCTTGCCTTGAGAAATTCCCTAGAAAGGTATTTTGACCCGAATTTAATGTTATTTACATGATTCACCGTGTATGCCCTCAGTGCGGCTCTGAGCACATAGATTTAGATATGGGATACATAACTGGGAAATACCGGTGTATAGACTGCGGTTACGTGGGAAGTGTTATCTTCGAGTTCGACGATAAAAATTACCAAAGATTCTTGAATCAGTTGAAGGGTAATGAGGATCAGTAGACCACAATAACCCAAATGTACAAGCTCCTTTCACCTTAGAAACTAATATAGTCGATTGAGCACTCCCGGGACTAAGGAAGCGAGAATGAATATATCAACGCCTAGCAGGAAGGAGAAGGGTATCGCCATCGGGATTGGTGTAGCATTTATGGTTTTAGCCCTCATTCCACAACTCATAACCCAGGAAATCCCAACTATTGTCGTGTTGCTGAAGTATGGGGCAGCCAATTTAGTTCCAATTATGACGAAGCTCGAACTCTCCAATCCCATACTCTGGGCTATATTTGTAGGAGGGACTGCTGCAGTCTACCAGGAGTCTATGAAATACTTTTCAGTCAACACTCAGAGCAAGTTTCTGACCATCTGGATTGGTCTGGGCTTCGCGCTCGTTGATCTAGCAGTACTCTACGTAGAGAGTCTTCCAGTGCTGATAAGGGACTTTTCACTTATTCCAACGATGCTGGTAGCGCTAAACACGTTATCATCCCTGCTGTTCCATCCCGGAACAGCACTCATACTCAAGTACGGGAGAACCGTAAAGAAGGGAATTTACTTCCTGCTATTCACAATTCTTCTTCACGGCATTGAAGATGGAGGCCTAGTCTATACCGATATCTATGTTATTCACAATCCAGGTTTATATCCGTATGCAGTTGCAGTATTCTGGGGTATTACATTTGCAATATCAGTTGGTTCTATCATTCTAGGGCTATCGTTCAGAAGACTTCTATATGGGAGTACTCTTGATGAAAACACTATTTAGTGTTGATGAGTACATTTAATCAAAGGTGTGGTTGGTGACACTGGGTAAATGAATAAGGTACATTTTTATAATAAAACTGACTACTAATCCTGCGTACTCTAAGGTATGCAGCGGAGTGGAAACGATTGCCATTTACTTCAAACAAAGAAGAACGTATTCGCAGCCTTGAAGAACAGTTATCCAACTTGAAAATGACTAGTTCATACGGAAGTAACTGTGAAGCGATTGCAAGAATTCAACTTCAACTAACGCAAATGTACGCAGATGTCGGTAACAAAATGATTTCGGAACAGATGTTGAATGACGCAAACAAAACCCTTCAGGATCCACTGTGTCCCAAGACGAGAGCAACCGAACAGATGCTAAGGAGCATAGATTATTACAAGAGTCATCCGGGAATGCTGACCATGCAATCGATGCCAGCGATTTATCGATACCTATCTCTCATAGTGCTTTTGGTAGGGTATCTCGTTCTGTATATGCTCTATTATCTGTATCGTTCATACTTTGTTTACAATGACTTCCTTATAGGGATATTGGTTGTCTTCGTTTTAAGCATCGCACTCAACTACGTGGTCAGGAATCAGTATATGAAAAAAGCTGCCAGGCAGTAAAACCGCACAAGTTCTTCTACGCTAAATCAATTGGCAGTGTGGGATTGCTGACTGGAGTTCATCTATTTTCCATACTGATTTTTCTGCCGCTACAGGCAGACTCTTGAGAGTAAAGATGCATCTTGGTCGATATCACCGCATCTTCTGGTCCGGCTATTTTTCTATGTCCACCCACGAAGTCTTTTACTTCTTCCAAATACATGTTAGTCCTCGAATCATACTTCTTCTGCAACTTGTCGTTTAAGTATAGTTCTGAGGAAACACTAGTAGAATAGAAGTTTCTAACAGTGACAGTCCCTTCGCTTCCGTGGATGATCAAATCATTTGCATTGGAGGAAATGATTCTAGAGGAGAGGGCGGTGGCAAATAGTGCATTTCCAAATTCAAATGTGGATAACATAGTGTCTTCTATAATGGCACACCTTGGAGAGTTTGAAGCTTTTACAGTTTCAACTTTCCTCCCAAACAGATACACGAAACTGTCGAAAATGTGAACTCCTCTTCCGACAACAGATCCTCCTCCCGCCATATCTGGATTCTCCCACCAGGTACTATCATGTGCCGAAGTCGAGTTCCCCGTGAATTTTCCGAACACCACTCTTGGCTCTCCTATGCCGTTGCCTGCTAATATACTTCTTACGTCATCAACTGCTGGATGGAACCTGAGATGGAATCCTATACCAAGTGTCAGTCTCTTGCTTTGCGAAATCTCGCCAAGCGCAACAGTATCTCCTACTCTCAGAGTGGCCGGTTTCTCTAATAACACCGATTTTCCGGCATATAACGACATCTTCGCTTGAGCAAAATGAAGCGAATTAGGTGAAGAAATGTAAACTGCCTCGAATGGCTTTATGACAAATTTTTCCAGGTCCGGTACATACTCTGCCCCTAACTCTTTAGATACTCTTTCTCCCTTGGATCGATCCGTGGAGTAAACATAAGTAATTTTGGAGCCTGACTCTATAATTGCCGGGATCACTCGAGTGATTGCATGGTTCCCTAAAGAAATTATTCCGAATTCCATGGAACGGGAATAACGGTTTAGATATATGTCCTTTTTTGAATCGCTTAAAAGGTTCGAGGTCAAGCAGACATTTAGATAGTATCGAAATTATCAAGCGAAATCAAGTCATGTCCGCAGTTACAAATGTAAGGGGTCCATATAAAAGCAAAAAACACTCTGTTAATTAATATCGGTAGTCTGAAGTTGTTCCAGGACCGTCAAGTTTTTAAGATTTTTCTCTTCCAGGCAAGTATACCAAAAGGAAGACCGAAACTATCGCAAACACCAGCACTACGGTAAAGGAGATAAACATACTAGTGAACAGTCTAAGACCATCAAACAGAAGCAGACCTATGCTTCCGCCAATTGTATTGCCTACTCCCCAAACAAGTGCATTCGCCCTGGTAGAATGTTCTTCTGGAATAATCTGCGCGACGTATCCCATAAGCACTGGAAAACCTGTGTAAGCGAAAAACGCAAAGAAGGTATAACTGATCAGTATGATCGCAAAGCCCCTTGCAAAATAAAGGAAGAGAACAAAGAAAACGACTAAACCTACTGATGTCAGAGATATTGTGAACTTTCCTCCCAGCTTTGACGTCAAATATCCAAACAGCGGCTGACCCAGTACAGGAGCAAGGAAGGCAATCCCAAGAATAGTAGCCATGAGGTGTTTAGAGTTGAAGATATCGTCCAGATATTTCGGTATCCATGTAGTCGTCACGCTGATGAACATAGACCTTAAGAATACCAGGACTACCAGCATAATGAGGAATAGCGGAATCGCGCTTTCCAAAGAAGCCTCTTTTGTCGATGATTTCTGCTTAACCGGTCTTGAGAACTGGTAGTCTTTTCTTTTGAAGAATCTTAGGCCAAGAATAATCAACACAGCTGCAACGACAAAATAAATTGCAATAACTTGTAGTCCTAGGGCTATTCCAATGAAACCTGCTATAAAAACAACCATTGGAGGGAACGCACTCCTTCCAAGGCTTCCAAATGAACCATTTATGCCCATATATGAAGCAGATTCCCTCGGTCCGAAAGTGTATGAGAGGATCGTAGCTCCTATTGGATGGTAAATAGACTGACCGACACCCAAGAGGATGGATCCAATAATCATGAATTCATAGGCAGCACTATTTACAAGGAAGGGAAGAGAAAATACAAACGCCGCTAAACCATTTAGAAGTAGTCCAAGCATAAGTATAATTGCATCTCGGTCGACC
The DNA here is from genome assembly GCA_021792355.1 of Thermoplasmata archaeon. Next base: position 57,021 of record JAJYUV010000001.1, read on the forward strand.
TTATCTGCAAAGGAACCAACGTACACGCTGAGGAATCCAGAGATGAGATTGTATAGGACCGGCATAAGTCCGATGACGAAGACTGATGCTCCCTTTATTTCTGTATAGTAAGTTAGAAGTACTGGGAATAACAGAAAGTTTCCATCCACCGAAAAGTGGCTTAAGGAAGTGAATACGAGGGAATTGAGCTTTGCATTCATTTTGATAAGCCCCAAAGTACGATTCGAAATTTAATGTTACGTACTGAAGACCGTCCATAGCCCATGAATTCCAGTCCCCAGACATAAGGTCACTTAGTCAAATTTCGTCATAAAAGGGAATTTAGCTTTCCATCACTTTTGACCTGGGTGTATTTGAAAACGGTCGTATATTACCTATGCTAGAGTATGTAAAATAGCGATTCACCAGCTCAAGAGGTAGCAAAATTTTTGTCTATCAGGTCTGGGAGGGGTTCCAATACCGATATTTCGACTTCAAATATGCTGTTTCTCGATTTACTTTACTAATGAGACGGCTGCTCTCGATCGTCTACTCCACACCAAAATGACATTTTGTCCAACATTCCATTTTCTAACACCTACCTCACTGAAAAGATAATCCAATCTCGAAAAGAGGTTTATGAGAAGACATCATCACAGGAGTGAAATTTCAAAATCAATGCCTCTTTGAACAAAGTTCCCTTCACTATACCAGTTTCTTCTTCCTATTGGACCTGAATAATCTTTCCTCTATAGTCGTTCCTACCTTCTCAATTTTAGACTCAGCACTCTTCAGCCGTCCATCACCCTTGGACTTCTTTCTGCTCTTTTTGATTTCGCGTTGTAGTGCTTTCTCTATGGCCTCTTTTCTTACTCTCTTTCTATACTTGATCTCTTTTCTCTTCTCCTCTTTTTTCATCTCTCTCTTCCAGTCACTCATAAAAAGTCACTTCCGCTACAGCAGGATTTTTCCGGCCGAAAAAACACCCTGTGCTTCAAATTCGGATATAATTGAGTTATGGCTCTTGAAGGTGCTCTCATCCCAATTGTAACAGTGTTAGTCTTATAAGAGTTTCTTGGACCAGTGAATCGCGCTGTGTTATTATAAGCAAATTCCTATTCCCTTACCGTTTATATTGTCCTGTTTTTCTGTTCCATACGTTCGACACTCTGGAGAGAATAAACTATGATTCCCGATAGGATCATCAGGCTGCCCAAGTAGAGTGCTTGAGATCCCAGAGCGAACATTATCAGGGCAGACAGAACGACTGAGACCACAGGCAAGTAAGGGAAAAAGGGAGTGTTGAAATCACCGCTCACTTTTTTTCTTCTAATCAAGACTATTGCTATTCCTGTTAAGGAGTACGAAAATATTACACCGAAATTTGATGCAAGTGCCACGTACTGGAGATTTCCCAGGAAGAGAGAGACCACCGCAAGTACTCCAATTATGATTACTGCCCTTTTGGAGGAGTCATCGCCTTTTTTGCTTATCCACTTAGGCAGTAGTCCATCCTGGCTCATCTGCAGGAGGGTTCTCGAGCCAGCAACAATGAGAGAGAGAGTGACGGTCACTGTTGCAATAAGGGCTACAATGCTCACTATGTAGGAAACAAATAATGGAGCTCCCGTGTAACTCAGTGCGTTAACAAGCGGATCAGCTGCCACTCCGTATAGCCTCCATGGCATCATCGCCAGCATTCCTAGAACGACAAGTATGTACAGAACCGTGCTTATGGCGAGGGAAATCATAATTGCCTTTGGAACATTTTTCCTTCCATTCTCTACCTCCGGGGTAAGAGTCGCTATTGTGTTGAATCCGGAATAAGCGAAGAAGGCCAATGAAGCCGCCTCAATAATGCTCATTGGTCCATACGGCAAGATAGGAGTGAAGCGGGATGGTTCCCACTTGCCGTATATCAGAGATATTCCTATAAAAAGAATAAGTCCAGCACTTGTCAGAAATACCAGTATCTGCTCTATCCTTGCCACCATCTTTATGCCAGCATAATCGACCGACGTCATAATTACCAAGAAAACCGCAGAAATCAGTAGGATGAGATATGAAGATTCATAGTGGAAGAACGATAGCAAGTAAGATGAGAAACCGAGTGTCACGGCTGCACCAGCAATCGCATAAGATATGCCACGCAACCAACCAACTAGGAATCCAAGTGAATCCCCCATTGTGACTCTAGTGAAAGAGTAAAGGCCTCCGTGAGATACGATCTTCGAGGAAAGTTCTGCGCTGTTGAATGCAACTGTCATCGCCAAGAAGGCTGTGAATGCAAAAGCAACAATTGCGCCAGGCCCAGATTCTTTGATCACCACTCCTGCTAGGACAAATATACCGGCGCCTATTATGTTACCCAGGCCTATGGATGCGGCCTGCCACATTGTTATCTTTCGGTCACTCACTTTTTGTCATGTAAAGAGACATTTATAGATTGCCAGACCTCTCTTGAAAATTTTTAGAAATAAGCCCAAAAATTATCTTGCCAGAGATCACTTTCCTCCTTTACTTCCCTAACGTATTGCTTCTTGAACGTCTTTTCCTTTTCTCTTTCACGGTACAGTTTCAAAATATCATCCTTCTTGTAGAACGAAAGGGCATCAAACCGTGTCCTAATTTCTTTCTCTAGTAAGGGGTGCAGTCTGGTCATCTTCGGTCCTGTAAAACAGACCTTGAAAAACTTTTCATCGCCGAGTTTGACATGGAATATCCTCCAATCCAAATCTATGCTGTTTGAGAATTCATTGCCAACAATGTTTGCAAGTGCTTCTGTAATCTGTCTTTGGTCTATATCCGAAACCTTAAACGTTATCTCAAGCCCTTTCTCCATCAGGATCTCCAGACAGTAAATGAAAATTCTATTTTAAGGCTGCTCCGGAAAATTCAACAGCGCTTCATCCGCAACCTCTTGTGAGGAATTTCGATTAACCACTTGAGTATGGACTTCAGTAACACACAGATAAACTACTGTTCTCTACTGGGCACATAGGAAGAGAAGATCTTAAGATTTTTAAAAAAGTATTTGATAAAGACTGCTAAAGAGAAATGACCGCTCTGCACTCAAGGTTTCAACGACTGGATTCTTACTTAATCTATCGTAAATATGAAAATAGTTTTTTTATCATAATCAATAGTTTAGGGTCTTTCTAAAATGTCCTGAATTAAACTAGCGGATAATTGGAACGGGCCCAGTGGGAATCGAACCCACGACCACCTGGTTAAAAGCCAGATGCTCTACCGAGCTGAGCTACGGGCCCCAGGCGGTATAGGTTAAAAAAATATAAATATTGTCGGTTACACTTCTACATTTATACCGAGTTTTTCAGTGAGCTCCTTGTACCTGTTCCTGATAGTAACTTCTGTCACTCCTGCAACTTCCGCGACTTCCCTTTGGGTCCTTCTTTCGTTCAAAGAGATGCTGGCTATATAGATAGCGGCAGCCGCAACACCGGTTGGTCCTCTTCCAGATGTCAGGTCCCTGTTCTCTGCGAGTTTCAGAATCTCCATTGCTTTTTTCTTTGCCTCGTTTGAGAGTCTAAGCCTGTTGCAGAACCTGTTTATATAGTCCTCCGGACGAGAAGGGAAAATTCCAAGTTGAAGAATCCTGCTCATCATTCTGTAAGTTCTCCCGATCTCCTTTTTCTTGATCCTTGTGACGGATGCAATCTCTTCAAGAGTCCTAGGCACTCCCATCTGTCTGCACGCTCCATAGATTGAACCTGCAACGACTCCCTCTATAGACCTGCCCCTTATCATGTTCTCTTTTACTGCCCTTCTGTAAATGACAGCAGCAGTCTCCCTGACGTCCTTAGGCAAGCTCAGGTTCGATGCCATTCTTTCAAGTTCCTGCAGGGCCTGTGCAAGGTTCCTCTCTGCAGCGTTTGAGACCTTGATCCTCCTCTGCCACTTCCTTAGCCTGTAGAGTTGTGCTCTGCTCTTCGTTGGTATGCTCTTCCCGTACGAATCCTTGTTCTTCCAAGATATCTCGGTGCTAAGTCCCTTGTCGTGGATTGTGTACGTCATCGGGGCTCCGGTTCTAGCTCGGGCCTCAGACTGTTCAGAATCGAACGCTCTCCAGTCGGGTCCCTGATCTATGAAACTATCATCTATTACCAGACCGCAGTCCTGACACACGAGCTCTCCTCTTTCGTAGTCCCTTACCAAGTGAGTAGAGCCGCATTCCGGGCACTTTGTCACTTCTTCAAATAGGTCCCTCTTGCTCTTCTTGCTTTCTCCTTCAGCCATTCTTTCACCTCACGAATACTTCCTTTGCCGTGACTCCCTTAGAATCTATAGCGACATACGGTGCCTTAACAGGCCCAAACAGTCTTGATATCTTGCCAAGCGGTTTTCCCTCCTTTCCAAAGACTTTTGTTGATAACTGAACCTCCCTGTCAAGCTTCGCTATAAGTTTTCCTTCTCTCACTCCTAAGACAATACCTATCTTCTTAAGAGAACCAGGCATAGGCCACTAATATAACCATCTAGTATATAACTATTTCGCAAATTTTTCCTGTTCTATAAATTTTTTTCTGTGAGATTTGTTATATTTTGAGGCTGCGATTACTAGCGCTTCGTGCAATACAGAGGGTCTTTCTGGCCTACTTATGAACTCTGCGTGAAATTGCGATCCCATGAAAAAGGGATGATTATCTAGCTCCAATATCTCCATTCTCGTGCCCGTGTCGTCCGTCGCAGAGAAATGCATACCATTTCGCTCTATTTCTTCTATGTATTTTGGGTTGACCTCATACCTGTGCCTGTGTCTCTCCCTGATCTCTTCCTTCCCATAAAGCTCGAATGCCCTGGTCCCTTTCTTGATCTTGACAGTTATGTCCCCGAGTCGCATGGTTCCTCCCTTGTCTGTCAATCCTACCTGTTCCGGCAACAAGTCTATGACAGGATACTTGGTTTCTGGATTTAGTTCAGAGGAGTTAGCTCCCTCCAATCCAAGCACATTCCTTGCAAATTCAACGACTGTCAGCTGGAAACCGAAGCAGATTCCGAGTAACGGTATTTTGTTTTCCCTTGCAAATTTTATCGCCTTTATTTTGCCCTCAGTTCCCCTTGGTCCGTATCCCCAGGGAATCAGTACTCCGTCGACATCCGATAACAGATTTTCTATCCTGTCTTCCTTTTCTGAATTTATCCACTTTAGCTTTACCCCTATTCCAGTCTTTCCCGTAACGTGCATGAACGCGTGCTCGTTAGAAATGTAGGAATCCTTGATTTGCACATACTTTCCAACGACTCCTATTGTTACATTCTGAGACGGATTTCTTATGTTTGCAACCACTCCTCTCCAAAAGTCCATTCCTGACTCGTTGGATTTTAGTCCGAGCTTGTCCAGAATGTAATTGGGAAGGACCGTGTCGTTCAGCAACAGCGGCATCGTAAATATGTCGCTGACATCAGGAATGCTTATTACTGCCCTTTCGTCAACCTGTGTGAATAGTGCAATCTTCTCCTTCAAATCATTGTCGAGTTCTATCTCGCTTCTGGCAATAATTGCATCGGGCTGAATACCGATAGACCTCAGCTCTTTTACGCTATGCTGCGTTGGCTTCGTCTTTGGTTCTCCCACACTTCTGAGAGTCGGTACGTATGTCACGTGAATGAAAAATATCTTGCCGTCTTCCTCAAGCCTCATCTGTCTGAGTGCCTCCAGAAAAGGCATAGACTCTATATCACCTACAACCCCTCCAACTTCAATCAACACTATGTCAGAGTTATCTTCCTTACCAATCGCTCTTATTCTTCTCTTGATCTCGTCAGTGACGTGAGGAATGATCTGTACAGTGCTTCCCAGAAAGTCTCCTTTCCTCTCCTTCTCTATAACCCATTTGTATATTTTTCCTGTCGTCAGATTGTTCCCGCTCTTGAGGTTTCTGCTCAAGAACCTTTCATAATTGCCAAGGTCAAGGTCAGCCTCCGTTCCATCACTCAGGACAAAGACTTCTCCGTGCTGATATGGATTCATGGTACCTGCGTCGTAGTTAATGTATGGATCTATTTTCACTATGTCTACCCTGTATTTTCTTTCTCTAAGGATATAAGCCAGTGAAGAAGTGATAGTTCCTTTTCCAATACCAGAAATTACTCCGCCAGTAATTACTACAAAACGCACATCTCTTATTCCTAACGGCATATTAATCTTTTTTGAGTCATTTTACCCTGGGTATAAAAGCAAGGGATTAAGCATTGACAACTTCATTTTTCTAACTCCCAATAAAGTATATTTGAGTTGATTCCATGATAATGTAATGGAAGACGAGATAAGGGTAATCACATCATCCTATTACACTGAAAACGGATTACCCGTTATAGAGATTTTCGGAAGGAACAGAAATGGAGAGTCGTTCGTTCTACTCTACAAGAAATTCTTGCCATATTTTTTTGCGATAGACCCGACCGAAGAGGAAATGCGGAGACTCAGGGCAGTAGAGGAAATGGTAAGTCTGGAGGAGAAGCAACTCTGGTACAAGGGAGAGACTAGGAAAGCCGTGAAGTTTACGTGCAAGTCTCCCTGGAGGGTGCCAGAATTCAGGAAGTACATCTCGGATATGAACAGAGTGCTGGCTGCAGACATTCCCTTCCATTTCAGGTTCTTTTATGACTTCGATCTAGGTAGCTGCGTCAAATTCAAGGGGAACGAACAGAAAAGCGAAAAGTTCACTGTGGACCACACAGTCGTCATAGACAGCATAGAGAGAACTTCCGACTTCCTGCCTCCCATGAGAGTCCTGAGTTTCGATATTGAGAACAGCATAAAGGCCCAGCAGCTCTTCGTCATCGGTTACACCGTAAGCTTCAAGGGTAAATATACGGAGGGTGCTATCTCCGGAGAACCAACAGACATTCTTGACAACTTCATACGACTGGTGAGAAAGGAAGATCCTGACATAATCACGGGATACAACATCGATGGTTACGATCTGCCTTTCCTAGAAAAACTCGCCAAGAAGGAAAACATACCGATGTATTTGGGAAGGGATACCAGTCCGCCTCAGCGGATACAGGACCAGTTCTGGAGAATACATGGAAGAGTCGTTGCAGATGCCTGGTGGAACGTGAAGAGGGAAATCCATCCGAAACAGGAGACCCTTGCGTACGTCTCACAGGAATTGCTGGGAGAGACCAAGGGAGACGTAGATCGTCTTAACATAGAAGATGAATGGCAAAAGGACAAGCAACGAGTCATACAATACTGTATCAGGGATGCTTACCTTGCCCTGAAGATTCTAGAGAAGATCGATGTCATAGAAAAGTACGAGAACATGAGCACAGTTTCAATGATACCTCTGGATGATGTATGGAATTCAGGGAACTCTACGCTGATAGATTCACTCGTGATCAGAGAGGCAGACAGAAGAGGGATAGCAGTTCCAATGAATAATTTCGTCAACCAGAATGCGGACAGAATAGAGGGAGGTTATGTCCACTCGATAGAACCGGGACTGTACGACATGGTGGCAGTAATGGACTTCAAGAGTATGTATCCCAGTCTGATGATAAAACACAACATCTGTTTCACGACGATGTCCCCAGATGGAGAGATCGTCTCTCCTAACGGTACGAGATTCCTTTCGGCTCGCGTGAAGCGTGGTTTGATACCGGAATTGTTGGAAAGACTTATGCAGACCAGGGATGGCTATAAGGACATGATGAAGAAGGAAGCCGACCACGATAAAAGGAGATATCTTGACAGCATGCAAAGCCAAGTGAAGATACTCATGAACTCATTCTACGGTGTCTTTGCATCCAGTTTCTACAGGTTCACTGACCAAAACATAGGATCAAGCATAACTGCATTTGCCAGAGAGGCTATCAAGGGAATAATTAATGATTTCACATCTAACGGAATACAGGTGGTGTATGGAGACACGGATTCCATATTCATCAAGACCGGGAAGGCCACAGTAGACGAGGCCCTGGAACTTGCAAACAGACTGAAGGAAGAGGTCTCCAGCAAACTCGGCATTATAATAGAGCTGGAGCGTGTACTCGATCCGCTCTTCTCTCATGGAGCCAAGAAAAGATATGCGGGCAAAGTCCTGTTTCCTAAACAGGACTTAGGGAACATCGTTGTGAGAGGATATGAAATAAGGAGGACCGACTCCTTTGATCTTCAATCGGATGCCCTTATGGAGATATTCAACCACATACTTGACAGGGATATCAACGGTGCACTCCGTAGGGCCAAAGAGATAATTTCAGATGTGAAGGAAGGCAGAGTTGAAGCGGAAAAACTCGTCATATCACGATCAGTGAAAGAATTCGAATTTTACAAGGAGATGGATTCTCTAGCGAATGTCCAAGCTGCCCAGAAGCTAATGAAGATGGGCAGGGAGTTCATTCCAGGAATGAAAGTTTCGTGGATAGTGGTGGACAGTAAGAAGAGACCGCAAGTTGTGGAACCATTCATTCCGAACGTACCATTCCAGTATAAACCAGACTACGACTATTATGCAGACAGAGTTGCACAGACCTTATCTAGGATTACCGAGGTATTCAACCTAGACGAATCTTCCCTCAAAACTTCTGAAGTGAGAAAGAAAAGAACCCTTGAGGATTTCTTCTAGGAAGGAAAATATTATTTATTCTAAGCGTAAATCAACTATGTGCCCGACTATCCTCAGGTCAATGGAACATCTTCAAACTCTCGGGACAGCGACGAGGGTAGATCCGAAGTGGATGAGAACAACAACTTCGTAACGATCGATTCCTATCCAATCAACACCTTTGTCAAGGCCAAAATAGTGAAGGATCAAAACAATGGGCAGCTTCTGTATAACCTGGTATATGAGAAGCTAGATAATAATGATTCCAACGTCCTCATCGACCTAAAAGAAGCATTGGAAAATTCACTGTGGAAGGACGTAAACGCATCTATCCCGGAGGACAGAGAGAGTCACGTCAGGGAAAAAATATCAATGATTTTGAGGGAAAGAGGATTAGTATTGAGTGAGAATGTTCTGAACTACGTTCAGTACCTAATTTTCAGGGATTATCTCGGATACGGAAAGATAGATCCCCTGATGCATGATGGCAATCTGGAGGACATTTCCTGCGATGGAGTAGGAATTCCAATTTTTGTATACCACAGAAGGTTCCAGAATCTAAAGACCAATCTGGTTTTTGCCAATGAACAGGAACTGAACAATTTTATTGTCTTTTTGGCCCAAAAGGGGAACAAGCAAATCTCGGTTTCAGACCCTATACTAGATGCATCGACCCCAGAAGGGAATAGAATCAATGCAACGTTTGGAAGAGAAGTGAGCTCAAGGGGTGGAACGTTTTCGATCAGACTGTTTAGGGAAATACCATTCACTCCTATCGATCTGGTACTTTTGAATACTGCGACTCCAGAACTGTTAGCTTACCTGTGGCTTTCAATAGAGGCAGGGAAAAACATAATTGTACTGGGGGGAACAGGAGTCGGGAAGACCTCCACTCTTAATGCAATCTCTCTCTTCATACCACCAAATTCCAAGGTAGTCAGTATCGAGGACACGAAGGAGATTAACATACCTCACGAGAATTGGATATCCGCGGTCACTAGGAGCGGAGTAGGTGAAGGTAGGTTCATCACTGGGAGATCAGCAGGAGAGATCGACATGTTTGATCTTCTGGTAAGCGCGCTTAGGCAAAGACCGGATTACGTAATCGTAGGTGAAATCAGAGGGAAAGAAGCATACAATCTGTTCCAGGCAATGTCAATGGGACAGACCACACTCACGACCATGCACGCACATTCCTTGGAAGATATGATGACGAGGTTGGAGAATTACCCTATCAACATTCCAAGAACCATGATAACTTCTGCCAATCTGGTTGTCAGGCAGTCCATTGTCAAGGTAAATGGGAGGATGGAGAGAAGAATTACCGATGTTTCCGAAATAGTCCGGTTGGACCCAGAATCGAATGAGCTGATTTTCAACTCAGTTTTCTCTTGGAATTCGTCCAGGGATAAGATAGCGCATTCCGCACAGTCAGGTTCAATTAAAGAAAGGGAGAACAGATCTGGAGCAGAAGATAACAGAACAATAGAGGAGATAGAAAGAAGAGGAGAAATAATACGATCCATGGCGGAAAAAGGACTAAAGGATTACCATGAAATATGGAGAATTCTGAGGAAGTATTACGTAGAGAGGGAGAACTCAGTCTCAAGCATCGTTGGCAGCAAAGATCAGAGGAGCGATAGCATTGCCTAACCCGCAAGATGAAACAATGCAGATATCGGACGTTCTTCAAAGGAAGACAGTCAAAAATGGTTTCAGAACAGCCTTTTTCTCTTTTTCAAAGGGTATGTTTTCAAAATTCACGAGGAACCTGAACTTTAATTTTCTTACTGGATTTCGGCTGCAACTAGAGAAAGCTGAAATAGACCTTTCTGCAGCCGACTACCTAAGCGCAGTGATTTTTGCAATTATGTTAGCGGGAATTTTGTCTGCTTTGCTGGCAACAGCCCTCTATTTGATTCAATTCCGATCTGGTTTCATTTTTCTTCTAATACCATTGTCCATTTTAGTCGTTTTGTTCGTGGGTTTGTACGGCCCTACTGCCAGGTCTTCATCCAGAGGAAAGAGAATAGATGAAAATCTTGGATCAGCATTTGCTTTCATCTCCGCAATGTCAAACGCAGATGTACCGATAAATATAATTTTTCTGAAGATGGCAGGGATGAAAGAATATGGCGAGGTTGCAAAGGAAGCATCGAAAATCGCCAGGAGAACCGAGCTACTGGGCATAGACATTTTTACTGCGATGAAAGAGGTTGCAAGAACATCTCCATCTTCAGAGTGGCAGAAGTTCCTTCAGGGCGCGGTTGCGACTTCGACCGCTGGTGCGAGACTTAAACCGTACTTCGTAAACAAGGCATCCGAGTATCAAAATGTCCTGAGAGTTTCCCTGAAAAAGAATGCAGAGAGTGTCACGGTATTTGCGGAAACTTATGTGACAGTTGGTGTCGCCTTTCCTCTCTTTCTCATAGTGATACTCGCAGTCATGGCAGTAATCGCAAGAAACGCAGCCGGGACCACGATATCCTTCCTGATTTTCTTCTCCCTGTTGGTTCTCCCCGTAATTACGGCCGCATTTGTAATCCTGATATCCAGCGTCAATAAGGAGGTCCAGATATCTTGAGAAAGTTTACCTTGCTAGGTATATTTGCAGGATTGCTATCGACAGTGATTGGGATCAACCTGTTCGTAATTTCTTCTTATAACTTCATATTTCTATTCGATTTCATCGTGCTGGCAATTTTTCTGCTACTTGTACCGGTCGGAATCGCGGATACGATTGCAAGAAGCAGGATGAAGGCGATAGAGAGCAGGTTGCCGGATTTCCTAAGAGATGTTGCAGAAGCGTCGAGGTTCGGTTCAAATCTAGCGGATTCGATAACAGCAGCTTCCGAAGGGCAATATGGAATCCTAACTCAAGATATCAAGAAAATTGCAACTCAAATCAAGTGGGGAGTATCGGTAGACGAGGCACTGACCGAGTTCGTTGCAAGAAACAGATCTCCCTTTACCGAAAAGTTGATTGCGACAGTCATAGAATCAAACAGATCTGGAGGGAACATTTCGGACGTGCTAAATTTGATTGCGGCAAACTCTAAAGAAGCACAGTTTCTTGCAAAAGACAAGTACTCACAGATGAAGAGTTATATAATAATAATTCTAATGGCTTACGCGGTATTTCTGCTCACAGTTCTTATTCTTGACGTGCGATTTTTTCCCCAAATGGCTTCCGGAGTTTCTTCTTCCACCCTCTCTTATCTGAATGTGGACTCAATTCCAACGATCAAAGAGATTTTCACTGCAGTAGTTATTATACAGGGAGTCGGAGGTGGCTTGATGTCTGGGGTTCTTGAAGATGGGAGATACCAGGGGGGATTCCTCTATTCTGCTATTATGACCGCAATAGGATACATTGTAATTTTGCTCTTTGGGGGAGTCTGACAATGGGGGCAGTTCCCAGAGAATCGGAATCCATCGGACGGGACCGTGAATACAAATCAGATCCTTCGAAACAGAATGGAGGTGAATTTCAAGAATCAAGTAAACAGATCTTGGAAGAATATGTAATTTCACCACCCTTCAGTTCTGTCAAAATTATGAAATCCAAAGAAGATGGAATTCTTACTTATACCGTAGTGGAACCACCACTTTCAGAGAAGGAAGATAATTTTTTCAAAAGAGTTAGAAGTCAATTCATATCCTCAATAGTATCATATCCTGAGGCAAGGGAAGATAGGATTAACCTCATGAAAAGTTTCCTTAAATCTGTTAATGTTCCTCCGTCTGGGGCGCTGCCTGACCAGGAACTAGAGAAGATCCTCTATTATATTACCCGGGAATTTGAGGGCTATGGGAAAGTCGAAGTTCCCATGGTAGACGAGAACGTGGAGGACATATCCTGTGTGGGCCCAGACACTCCACTATATGTAGTCCACAAAAAGTACGGGTCAATTGTTTCAAATCTGAAATTTGAGTCTGAGGAAGAACTAGACGCTTTTGTCAGACTAGTGGTTCAAAGGTCCGGAAAACACATATCCATCTCAGCACCTATGGTAGATTGTTCACTCCCGAATGGTGCAAGACTCCAGGCTACTCTGGGAAGAGAAGTCACGAAGAACGGGTCAACATTCACAGTAAGGAGGTTCAAAAGGGATCCCTTTACTCCCATTGACTTGATTAAACTAGGAACTATGAACACCGACATCGCTGTCTACCTGTGGCTTGCGATAGAAAGTGGGGAAAACATGTTCATAATCGGAGGCACGGCCTCAGGCAAGACAACCACTCTTAACTCAATCCTTCTTTTCATTCCGCCTGGAAAGAAGATTGTGAGCATTGAAGACACCAGAGAACTTAACATTCCTCACGAGAACTGGGTTCAATCCCTTACCAGACAGGGGATAGGCGACGTGAACCCATCTACGAGAAAAAAGGTAGGAGAACTAGACATGTTTGATCTTCTGGTGAGTAGCCTAAGACAGAGACCTGACTACATAATTGTCGGGGAGGTCAGAGGGCGCGAGGCATATACAGTTTTCCAATCAATGGCAACGGGTCAACCCGCAATAGGCACCTTCCATTCTAGTGATGTTCCTTCCTTTATTCATCGATTAGAAGGGGAACCGCTGAAAATTCCAAGGTCGATGATATCCGCACTGGACATAGTGATTCTTCAGTCCTTGACCAACGTTGCAAATACAACCGTCCGGAGAATCAAGAGTATTGTCGAGATAAGTGGAATGGACAGCACTACGAATGAAATACTGACAAACACTGTCTTTCAGTGGGATCCAATTCTAGACAGTTTCAAATATAGCGGTCATTCCAACCTTGAAGAAAGAATGATCACTCGAAATAACTGGTCATTAGAGCATCTCAACGATGAGATCAGCAGGAGGAAGGAGTTCCTTGAGAAAATGTCAAAGGCACAGACAATAGACTTCTCCAACTTTCCAGGAATAATCAACAAGTATTATGCTGACCAAAGACAAGACGATCAAACGGAACATAGGAAAAGGGGGAGTGACTGATATGAGGAAAGTGAGGTATGAGGACGATGGAGTTGCAAGTGCAGTCGGGGCAATACTCGCTATTCTGATCTTCATTTTCCTGCTCAGTCTTTTCGTAACTAGCTATGTCCCTGCAGAAATGACCTCTTATGAAGAACAATATTCGTTATCCCTGACAAACGACATTATGCAGTTCGCAAGTTCCGTAAATTCCTTATCCGTTAACTATCAGCAGGGGGAAACAGTTTCGGTGACGTTCTATCTTCAATCAGGATACGTACCTCTGTTTTCTTCTCCGACAACTGGTGAACTTAGACTGTCTGGAACGACAAAGGGAAGCGACGGTTATATAGCGATTAACAACTCCAGTACGCTTGTATCGTCAGGAGGCGCGTTGACGGTAATGACAAACAACCGGTATTTTGTGGACGAGGCTCTAATTTATGAACTTTCTAATCTTTATTATGAGCAATATGGGAGCAATCCCCTCATAAATTCAACTCTCGCCTTTAATCTTCTGCAGGTAAACCCCCCCACAAACGGGACAATCAATATATCCATGGACCTTGTCGATATGTTAGGTGGTAGTTTTAGCACGTCATCTCAATCACCGTTCAGCGTAACCGCAACGGCTCTTTCGAAGCAGTATTACAAACTTGACGGGAACATTACACTGACTTACTCGTCAATCTTTGGCCAAAAGCTCTACGACTCACTTAAAGAGAGAATGACAGACCTGAAGGGAGTGACTCTGGTTTTTGGCACCGAAGGAAATGGCAACGATGTAATTTATATCAGCTCCACTTCGGAAGAGATATCACTGAGCATATCTGTTTTGACAGTAATGATCGGCCTCAACGGTACATAAAGGAGCGAAGTATCGAAAGCGAACTACTCCAAAGTCACATAATGTAAGATACAGAATCAGAATCGAAATTTCCTACAATTCTGAGATTTTCTCCGTTTCGGTTGGGCACTTGTGTCAAAAATGGGTAGACCTGCCAGGGGTCTCGTGTACCGATCTCATAGGCGGGGTGTCCTTCTTCAAAGAAAGTAGTACAAATCCTCGCTGTCATTGCTCTTGCTTTGTATTCATCCAAGAAACCAAGAGAATGAAGGTACTCGTGAAGTAGTATGACAAAAACGAATGAATTGATCTCCTCGACTGGACGGTGAGCAAACTTCAGGGCATCCAGTAGGTTTCTATTCATCACAATGTAATTACCTCCGACCTCCCAGAATGCTCCGAGTTGGGAAGGAAGATCTGCCAGAGCCAAACCGAGCCCCACTCTTTCTTTGTTAATACTTGTCTTAACAGCTTTTCTGACAAGTGAAAAGATGGAGTTATAATCCGTTATTTCTCCCCTTCCCCTTGGCACTTTTGAAAGCTCTATTGAAATACCAAGAAGATTCGAACTCTTTGATGGTATATTCAGATCCCCCCTCTTCACATCAAATGTTTCGTTCATTTTCGATATTAAATTCATGAATTACGAATTATCTCTTCTATAAAAATCTATCGTAGCCTAAAATCATATCCAATTGCATGATAGCAAGAAATTATCTTTTAGACTACCTTAAGAAATCTGTTTTATGAAATGCGAATTATCCAAGCGAAAAATTCCCCGCATATCAAATCTGATAATACCTCCTAAAAGACAGTTGAATGGTATAGACTTGTTATGGGGATTGTAAAGGAAACCTTTTATTTAGAGAGTATTAATGAAATTAGGGTTGCCTAATTCATGTCTGAAAAGAATATTCCCCGTCCCCAAAATCCTGGAGGGTGACTGCCTGATTAATAATTCCCTTTACGGTATGCTTGGACTTGCAATAGTTATGGGATTCTCAATATACCTATCGTTTCCGATCATACTAAGGAGAGATGTGGGTGCCAGATACACAGTCCTTCTGGTTTCTCTAGCAGTTGGGATTTTGATTTTTCTGGTAGGCGATATTTTCTCCGATGTGGCTTCTGCCATATATACTTCTGGTTCTTACATTAGCAGCCCGTATCTTTCTGTAATTTTCGTGATATCTGTAGGAGGATTGTTTGGAATTCTATACTTTGCAGAAAATTATATGAAGAATACCGGCCCTAATGAAGCATTCGTGCCAACAAGAGTTGCACTTATAATTGCCGTAGGTATGGGTCTCCAGAATCTGACGGAGGGATTGGTGTTTGGTTCAGCGTACGTGGTGGGCCTGACCGGCCTTCTAACGGTAATACTCGTTGGCTTCATACTACAGAATTTTACTGAGGGGTTTCCAATCATTTCTCCTTTCTTTGGGCGTGAAAAACCAAAGACCACTTTGCTTGCAGGACTTTATTTTATCGGAGGCTTTCCAACTATCGCAGGGAGTATAATAGGATATTACTATGTGAATAGCTACCTCAGCATACTTTTTGATGGCCTCGCGATAGGTGCAATAATATACGTAATGATCCCTATGCTCAAAAACTTGTTCAGGCAGGCCGATCAGTACAAGGTTCAATCTCTAGTTTACGCGGGTCTGATAACTGGATTTCTTTTAGGATTTCTTGTCAACGCGATCTGAAAGATCCCATAGTACTGAACAATTCATGATTGGCCGCAGTAATAATCTTCCCTTTCTATCATGACAGGATGATGCAACTTCAAAAGTTGCCTCGTCAAGATAGTACCCTCAAGGGTAGAATGGAGAATCACTTTGTCTTTCCGTGACTATGAAAGCGTGTCTAGTCGAGACTACGAAAATTCCCTTCACAGTTTAACTCCTGTCTAACATACCTCAAAAATGACTTGTAAACGGGAAACTATATAATACCATCAGGAGAACGTAGTTCTAGTTTCAGTCAAACATGCTAAACGGGCTTGCAGGGTATGTTAGTATAGTTTCATAAGTGTCAATCCTTAGTTGAAACCAGATTACCTCATTTCAAGTCTTCTGAGGTTCGTTACAGGTAATGCGCGATGGCAATCTGCATTCTCAATTTTTATATATAAAATTCTGCTCAACAACGATGCAACCGTCTTCATTCGAATATTTTGCTCCAACCGGAGTGGAGGAAGCTTTGGAACTGCTTTCAAAGTACAAAGAGGATGCCAAGATAATGGCTGGCGGCCAAAGCCTAATTCCACTCTTGAAGTTGAGGATAGCATCCTTTCCTTATATTATCGACATTTCTGGACTCCAGGGATTAAGCAAGATATCTGAAAATGGTAATTACCTTGAAGTTGGAGCTCTAGCGACAATCAGCGACATTGAGGAGAACAAATTAATAGAGGAGAAGTACCAGATTCTCCATGAAGCAGCCAGTCAAATTGCAGATCCGCTGATACGGAACAGAGGGACGATCGGAGGAAACATATCTCACGGAGATCCGTCTAACGATATGCCTGCAGCTGCAATCGCTCTCAAGGCGAAGATAGAAGTTATTGGGAGGGAAAAAAAGAGGCTTTTAGATGCGCACTCCTTTGTGACTGACTCTTTCACAAATGCTCTGAAGGCAGGCGAAATACTCAACAAAGTCCTGTTTCCTATTACTGGTGATAATTCCGGAGGATGTTATATCAAACAGAAGAAAAGCGCAGGAGACTTTTCCGTTGCTGCTATTGCAGTGCAATTGAGTCTAAACGACAATGAAAGCGTAAAGAGTGCGGGAATAGGTCTTACTTCCGTGGCTCCAAAGCCCGTATGGGCAACAAAAGCGGAACAGTTCTTGGAAGGTAAGAAAATTAACGATTCTGTTACTAAGGAGGCTGCAAAGATAATAGTCTCGGAATCCAATCCTACTACGGACTTCTACGGTTCATCCGAATACAAGAAGAAGGTACTTGGTAGAATTGCTGAAGATGCAATCAACATTTCGTTCGAGAGGGCATTGGTGAGATAGATGAGTAAGATTGAAATAAAAACCAGAGTAAATGGGAAGGTCGTCGAATCAGAGGTTGAGCCAAGGAAATTGCTAGTTCACTTCCTACGAGAAGACTTAAATTTAACTGGAACGCACGTTGGATGCGACACTTCTAACTGTGGAGCCTGTACAGTGCTTGTAAATGGGAAGGCAGTCAAGTCCTGTACCATGTTAGCAGTCCAAGCAAACGGAAAGGAGATAACAACTATTGAGGGACTGTCAAAAAATGAAGAACTGGGACCAATACAGAAGGCGTTTCTGGAGAAACATGGCTTGCAGTGTGGATACTGCACGGCTGGCATGATAATCACATCCTTCTGGTTGCTGAAGAGGAACAATGACCCATCCGAGGAAGAAATAAGGAAAAGTCTTTCAGGAAATCTTTGCAGGTGTACCGGATACCAGAGCATAATTGAGTCCATAAAGTATGGTGCACAGCTAATGAAAGAAAAAGAAGAAGAGCAGGAAATTGTGGTGAGGTAAAGTGCAAACAGTTGAGTGGGGGGATAGAGAGCTGGCCTACGACACTTCTGCGTTTGTAAGGGGGAGAGGACACTTTGTTGACGACATAAAACTCCAGGGCATGGTCTATATGTCAGTCCTCCGTAGTCCTTTCGCCAGAGCCAAAATACTTAGTCTGAATGGGGGAATGAGCAGCAAGGAACTGGGAGCAAGGATGGCATCCGTAGGAGAAGGTGCGAGCCCGGATGCCGGTCTGTCAATAGAGCCGGTATTTGCTACTGGATACGTCAACTACGTAGGGGAACCCGTAGCAGCCGTATTCGCAGACGACAGGTACAAATCCACTGACCTGTTAGAATCGATAGAAGTGGATTATGAACCTTCAAAGCCAGTCGTTACGATGGATGACGCACTTAGAATGGGACCAATTCACCCAGGTAGAAAGGACAACATAATGGTAAACACCTCAAAGGGGGAGGACTTCGATGATCCAAAATCTCCGATTGTGATTGAGGACGTGCTTGAAAACGACAGGATATCGGCAAATCCCATCGAGCCGAGAGGGATAGTGGCAAGCTATACTGATGGAATGCTGAACGTGTGGATCTCAACACAGGCAGTGCACAGCATTAAGGAAGGACTAGTCGAATCGCTTGGAATCAGTCCTGACAAGGTGAGAGTGATGCAAACGGATACGGGAGGTGGATTCGGGTCCAAAGGTGGTTTGTATCCTGAGTACGTGATTGCGTCATACGCATCAATGAAGTTCGGCAAACCGGTAAAATGGATAGAGACAAGGAGAGAGCACCTTTCATCCACTCATCCAGGCAGGGGAGTGAGAGGAAAAGTCAAGTTATTCGCTGAGAGGAATGGTAAGATTACTGGCCTCAAGGGAGAGGTCATGATAGATGCAGGAGCATACGATTCCGGTATTGCCTCATTCTCTCCAGGTTTTATTGCCATGCAGATGACAGGTCCCTACCTCATCGAGAAGGCTCACGTTGTCGGAAAAGCGTTGTTTACCAACAAGGTTCCGCAAGGGCCCTACAGAGGAGCGGGAAGACCAGAAGCGTCGTTTTTCATAGAGAGAATGGTCGATATGTTATCGGATGAGCTGAAGATGGATCCGGCAGACGTCAGGTTACTGAATACTAGTGACAAGCCATTCACTTCTCCTATGGGATTGAAAATAGATGCAGCTAGACCTTTTTTCGAGGATGCAGTAAGGGAGCTGGAGTATAGAAGAGAAGAGAAAACATCCAAGGGTGTTGGCCTCTCATTTTTCGTTTTAGTACCTGCAGTTTATCCCGGAGAGAGCGCAAGGATAATTGTGAAGAAAGGAAGGGTAAGCGTATGGCTGGGAGGAAACAGTCACGGACAAGGACACGAGGTTTTCGTGAAGAAACTGGTCAACGAAGAGCTTGAAGTTCCGGAAAAACTTGTAACCCTCTATAGAGGCGACACCGGAATGACAAAGACAGGAGTTGGATCATGGGGTAGTAGGTCTGCGATAGTTGGTGGGGCTGCGATAGTCGCAGTTTGCAGGAAAATAAGACAGGAAGTGGAGAAGGAGTACGGTAGCTACTCAGCGAAGACTTTGCTATCGGGGAACTATGATGAATTCATCAACAATGAATTGAAGATACCCCTCAACTCTTTCGGAGCAAACTTAGCAGTGGTCGAGATAGACAAAATGGGAAATGTCAAAGTGAAGAAATCAACTGCATATTACGATGTGGGTAGGGCACTTAATATGGACATGGTTATTGGGCAGATCCAGGGAGGAATGGCGCAGGGAATCGGGCAGACATTACATGAAGGGTTGTTCTATGACGAAGAAGGTCAGCTCATAACTTCAAGCATCTCTGATGCAGGGGTTCCTTTGGCCGAAGACCTTCCAAATTTCAGTGTTAAGGTAGCAGAGAACAGATCTTTTCTTCCACACGGAGCAAAGGGGTTAGGTGAATCTCCGACTATAGGAGTTCCAACGGCGCTCATAAGAGCAATAGAAAAGGCGAGCGGAAAGAGAATGAGAAAAACACCAGTGATGCCAGAGGAGCTAATCAACTAGCCATTCATGTTCATATTTTTCTAGGTATCCTTCGATTATTGGAACGTCATCAACGTCGTCCAAATCGAGCAAGCGTGTCGGATCTATCTCCATCCTGGAGAGTGCATCATCATGAGCAAGAGCAATGTCCCTGGCACCCTTATCTCCCTTGAGTTCTGTCAGTTCATAAAAAAAAGTCGATGGGAAGATCATAGGATTACGAACGATACCTTCTGTCGAAAAGGCTACCACTTTTTCAGGGGCTTCCAAGAACTTCACGACTAATTTTTCTATGTTGTCAGGTCCTACAAGCGGTTGATCACCTAACAAAAACAGAATTCCATTTACCTCTTTTCCAAGAAACTTTGTTGCCAAAGCAATTGAAGTCCCTATCCCGTCTTTGTACCTTTTATTCACAAGTTTCTCAACATCTTCACGGATAAAAGGATCCAACTGGCCACTATCGTTTGTTACGATTACAATCTTCCAAAAATCAATCCTTGCAAGGGAATCAAAAGACCACTCTATAACTGGTTTTCCCCTAAGAACACGAAGCAGTTTGTTCGACCCGAACCTGGTAGACCTTCCTGCTGCTAAAATTACTGCGGCAATTCTGACTTCTTTAAGATTCTTCTTCATATTTTGAAATACTTCTTGAAAGAATCTGTCAGGACAGAAATGTATTTTTCGGCAGTACTGTTAAGGACTCTTGACCCCATGGTCGCAATCATGCCTCCAATCTTCAGGTCGACGACCCATTTTACTAGAGTTGAGCCACTTAATGAATCGGAGAACGTGTAGGCGGCCCTCAAGTCTAGTGACCCAGCTGCTCCTGATCCCTTTGCCGAAATCTCAGCAGATTCGCCAGCTACAATGCTCTTTATCTCAAAGATGAGGTTGAATTTTCCCTTAATTGCAGACTGCCCTGCCTTAACTACAAGTTTTGCCATTTTGTCATTGATAATCTCCCTGGACTGAACGTCTGGTATAATAGAAGTTATTTTGGTTATATCCGAGATAAATGAAGAAATTGTTTCCCTTTCTGCCATCACTTCAAATTCTCCCTTAAATTCCATGTTATCAAGGGAATGAAAACGATTCCATTAACCTTCCTGATCAACAAAAATTTGTATCAAAATAAATTAGAAAAATCATTTATAAGCAAGACTCCTACTTATGTCATTGAACAACTGGGAATTTCCGCAGATAATAAGTGATTTGGTGAATAAGGGAGAGTCATTTGTAGTTGCTACCGTGGTCAGAGTATCAGGATCATCGCTGGGTAAACCAGGTTTCAAGGAGGTCATTTCGAGCAGGGGGGAAGTAATTTATGGAACCTTAGGAGGGGCATGCCCAGATTCCGCGATTGTGGATAAGGCAACGGAAGTATTGCGTACGGGGAATGCAATGACCATAAAGGTGTTTCTTGAAGAACCGAAGGATACTCTGGTTGGGATGGCCCTAAACAAAGATGATGAAATACACGTCGAAACCAATTGCGGTGGAATTATGGATGTCTACCTTGAACCTTACAAGAGAAATGAGAGACTGGTCTTGATAGGGCAGGGAGGAAGGGATGAAATCGAGGATAATTTGGTGTCTTTAGGAAAGTTGATTGGAATGAGGGTTGCAGTTATAGATCCCAATCCCATGTTGAATTCCAAACCAGATAT
The DNA here is from genome assembly GCA_021792355.1 of Thermoplasmata archaeon. The sequence continues at coordinate 78,626 of JAJYUV010000001.1, forward strand.
GGTTGTGGACCCAGTTAATGCTTCCCTGAGCGAATTTGATTTTAGTGAGGATGATTTCGTCGTTGTCCTGACAAAAGGATCAAGGGACATTCAGGTCTTAGATGTAATCTCTAAACGTAAGGTCAGGTATGTAGGACTCCTTGCGAGCAAGAAGAGAATCAAGAGTGATTTAGACGCACTGGAGGCGAAAGGAGTAGCAAAAGAATTCCTGAGTTCAATTCATGCTCCGGTAGGAATAGATATTGGCGCAATCACCCCGGCCGAGATATCGCTAAGCATTATTTCTGAAATCATTTCTAATAGAAGGAAAGTTTAGCCAATCTTCGAAAGTTAAATGTAAGATGAATTTCAAGAACAAACTATCTCTTACCCGGCTTCTTGTCAGAACTTCTCTTTTTATTGGAGTTGTAGTTCCAGAAAATTCCGCCTATTCCAAGTTCTGCTATCTCTTTCCTAGATGGAACTCTTCCAGCCATCAGTCGCGTGAACATTACATCAATTGAGTTGAAATCACTATAATGAATCCCGCCAGCGGAAATTCCAAACAGTGGAGTCCCCTTCCACATAGACACAATAGACATTGTCGTGGGCTTCATCGGTATTCCGTACGACACAATCCGTGCACCTAGGTTTTTGATAGTTTCAGGAGTTCTATCGGTGGGGTCTACAGACATCCCTCCGGTTACAATTATTCCCTCGGCCCCAGCAGATTTTGCGTTATAAATCGCTTTAGATTCCAGTTCTTGATTGTCCGGGACAACTTCCTTGTAAACAATCTTCCAGTTGTACCTATCGCACTTCTTTTTCACTATTTTGTAATATTTATCATCCTTTCTTTTTTCGAAAATTTCAGTCCCAGTAATTATCAATCCCACCTTCGAAAATTTGAATGGCAGGACTCTGACCGCTCCCCTGGACGTAAGTTTTGAGATTTTGTCCATCTCTTTCTCACTGAGACTCAGAGGAATCACGTCTATGGCTGCCACAACTTCGCCCTTTCCAACTGGCATGTAAGGGTTCTTTGAAATTATCAGAACCTGCTGATTGAGGTTGAAACTAGTGAGTCTTCTCCTATCAATCTGTACAATGCCAGGTTTTTTAGATGTTAAAAAGGCAATGCCGTGATTTCCTTTAATCACCTCGGTCGTGCCGTCTGATATCTCCTTGGCAATACGATATGAAATCTCCCACTCGTAGATACGGCTGTCAGAGGAATCTTCCGTCCACACTTCATATACTCCTGAGTTTTTGAGCTTCTCTATGTCTGTTGGGGAAATCCTATGCCCCCTCTTAAGAAGAGTAGAAGACTCAGTTGGGGTGACTAGAGTGGTATCATAGGCCAAGATTTTGCCGATCGATTTTTCAGTGCGGATCTTTTTCACAACGGATAATCTGCAATGGCAATATAACGATTCACTGAGGAGATATGCTACATTTAACGAACATTCCGTCAAAATTTGGATTGTTTAAGCTTACTAACATTTATTAGGTAGCGATCTATTGAATTCAAAATCATGAATGACAACGATGTGATAGTTTCGGTCTCTACTGAAAATGGAGGTCATTTCTTAAGGTCTGATGAGAACAGAGAGAAATGGATTAAAGGTAAACGATTTTTAACAGGTGAAAGTGTCAATAATGTAGAAATGAATAGAGATAGACAGCTCTTCGCTTCAACACTTACTGAGGGTGTATTCTCTTCCAGAGACGGTGGAAAAAGTTGGAGTCCTTCGAGTAGGGGGCTCATTGTAAAAAAAGTCTGGACAGTGGAAGCAGACGAGCACGATGATAGTCTCCTTTATGCAGGAACCCAGTACGGTCACCTTTTTAGGTCTACCAATTCTGGAAAAAACTGGGAGGAAGTGACGGGACTTTATTCTGCTCCGAATAGGGAAAAGTGGGGCATTGACTGGGGTTTCGGTACTACAGGACTTACCATACATACCATAAGATCAGATCCAACCAAGAAAGGGAGACTATATATTATAGCAGCGGGCAACGGGACATACAGAAGTGATGATTCAGGTGAGACGTGGAAGTCTCTAAAGAAAGGAATCACAGAATCATGCCCCACGATCAAGCAAACAAAGAAACCATTCATACCTAAAAATGGGGAACAAGATGATGTTGCTGAGCACTTGAACGGAGTTCACTCCTGTAGTCATAAACTTGCCTTATCCAGCTCTAAACCAGGAACCGTATATCAACAAAATCATTGTGGTGTGTACTCTTCCAGCGATGCTGGAAGCAAGTGGAAAGACATAAGTCATTCCAATGTTGATAGGCATGGTTTTCCAATTGTAGTGGCTGGAGGGAAGAAGGAATCTGTTTTTGTAATACCAGCCTTTCAGGGAGAGTGCAAAAAACACAATTCATGTATACAGGGAAGGATAACCGTAAACAGATCGGACGACGGAGGGAAGACTTGGAAGACTCTTAACAATGGATTGCCAAACGGAATGCACACCGTTGTACTTAGAGATAGTATGGCTGTCGACGGGCTTCAAGAACCGGGAGTGTATTTTGGAACTTCGACAGGAGAAGTATTTGCTTCGATAGATCGAGGCGATTCTTGGCGCAAAATCGCCTCTGGTCTCGGGAGGATACAAGGAATAAGTGCATTCGTGACCTGACCTATCTTCAAATATACAAGTTTCTACACATTTCTTTACCCGGTGCCTTTACCAACCGTAAGTCAATGATTGCCTGACATTCCGCTTTGAAGTTCATAGAGACTCACTTCTTCAGCATTAAGATTAGAGTGAAGATGTTCGCCACGAGTGAAAGTGAAATATTCATTATGGCGACAGATTCCATTCACATAAGAGCCCTACGTGAGTATTTCATCTAAAAGCTGGGAAACTGAGCAAGAGTTATAACGAAGGCAGGTAAGAGAGTACCTCGAATAGCACTTCCAGCGAAGGAAATAACAATCGCAAGGTCCCTCAGAGGTTACAGGCAATCTAGGACTTGGTGTTACAATTACGCACATTACTGCAGCACGACCTAATTTCAAGGGAGGAATCATATGGAATTCAGAACCTGTAGATATTGAAATCAGACCGAGGATTCGTAGAGGTTCCCGATTATTAGGTCGATTTACTGAGTAAACGCCACCTATCGTAGAAAGCCCTGATCTATTCCTCCTAACTTAGAACGAGAAATAACAATCCTTATTCATACGACATCAATCACCAGAAATCCATGGTAAAGTACCTGAAATGCCCGGACTGCTCATATGTCTTCAAGGCTCCTCTTACAGACATGAAGAGAATAGGAATAGGTTTTTCTCCTCCCGGACTCGGAGTGGTTGAATGCCCCAACTGTAAACAGGCGAAGCCTAGAAAATTCTACATTGTTGCTTTAGAGGAGGAGTATAGACCTCAGGAGTTAATCAGAAAATTTTAATTTTCTACTTATAGCTTTGAAAGGAAATCGTTAAGCGATACTAAACCTCAGTGTTAGCGACCAATTAGACGCTCTTTTCTTCGAAATCTGCTTTGGTTTGTCAAAATAATTCTCTATTTTAAAGCAGTCTTCCAGTATAACTAAAAAAGCAGTTTTAAGGGTTTGTCGATAAATTTTAAGAGATTTGTCTTTACAAAATCTATGCTCTAAGGAGTTTAAGGAAGCGATAAATACCTTCATCTTATACGTGTTTTGGCCTTACGATATGATATACGTTGATGACCTGACCAAGGTCTTTGGCTCAGTAACTGCTGTCGACGGATTAACGTTTCAAGTTAAGGATGGTGAAATTTTCGGTTTATTGGGTCCAAATGGTGCAGGGAAAACATCAACACTTAGAATGCTCACTTGTCTAATTTCAAAAACAAGGGGAGATGCAAGGATAGACGATCTCTCAATAAGTAATAAGGAAGACTCGATAAGAATAAGGAGGATTATAGGACTGGTAGCTGAAAATGTCGGATTGTATGAAGAACTAAGCGCTTACAAGAATCTCGACTTTTACGGAAAGCTTTACGGCGTTCCTGAGAACAAGAGGAATGAAAATATAAAGAACCTGCTGGAAGAATTCGATCTATGGAATGTGAGAGACAGGCCAGTTGGAACGTTCTCTAAAGGAATGAAGCAAAAGGTGGCAATTGCGAGGGCACTTTCTCACGATCCAGAAGTTCTCTTCCTGGATGAACCAACTGCGAATCTGGACCCAGAAGCAGCAAAGGTAGTTAGGGATGTCATATTGAATTTAAAGAAAAAAGGAAGGACAATATTCTTGAATACTCACAACCTCGACGAGGCCCAACGGATTTGCGACAGGATTGGTATATTGAAGACAAAACTCATCGCGCTCGGGTCCCCGGATCAGCTTAAGGAGTCTTTGCGTGTTGATAAGACGGTCATTGAACTCGAAGTGGTAAATGATGAGATTCTTAGAGCCATCAAGGCAGTTACAGCATCTGAGGTTGAGGTGGAGGGAAGGAAGCTCATAATCGAAGTCAAGAATCCTCAGGCTGAGAATCCAATCTTGATAAAGGCAATTACATTAGTCGGAGGCAACATTGTCGCTGTAAGTCAACTCTCTCCGACTATGGAAGAAGTTTACATCAAAGCGGTGAGGGAGATAAAATGAGTTTCAAGAACGCTTGGATTGTTACCCAGAAGGAATTTTCTATAGTTAGATTGAGAAAAACTTTAATTTATTTCTACGTCTTTATCCCTCTCGTACTCTCAATTGGTTTGCCTTTGCTTGTATCGCACATAATAAATGGGACATCAGTTAGAGCTTCAGATATCCATTATATAACCGGATTGATGGACGCATTTGAATTCTTCTTTGCAATAATTGCTGTCATCTTATCCTCATACACTGCTGCATACAGCATAGTAGGTGAAAAGATACAGAAGAGCCTTGAGCCACTGCTTTCCACCCCTATTTCTGACGGGGAAATTCTTTTAGGCAAAAGCCTCTCAGCTTTTATTCCTACGTTCGTCGCTGTAGTGCTAGGTAATTCGATTTACATGGCATTAATGGATAGGGTCACCTACCATCTATTATCGTATCAGTATTATCCGAATTTGTCTATAGTGATTGTGCTACTTCTACTTGTCCCAGTCACGATTATCTTCTCCGTCGAAATCAGTACTGTATCATCGTCGCGAGTAAGTGATCCTAGAAGCTCTTACCAGCTATCAGTTGCGGGTTTTATTCCGTACTTCGTAGTCTATCTTCTGACTGAGTTCGGAGTAATTACTCTTACGAATACGACCTTACTGATGATAGCGGGTATAGTAGCAGCGGTCGATGTTCTGATGTATTTCGTAGTGATTAAGACGTTCAACAGGGATGAGATTCTAACCACCTGGAAGTGAGCCTAAGGGCTTTAACCAAGATTTCAGCATAATTCTTTCGAATCCTGATGAAATGGACTGTCGAGTGAACTCCCTGAACGACAGATATAGAGAAAATACATTTATGAGCGAACTTAACGCCAATGGTCCTTTTGAGCTGTCATGAAAACAGCTCATGCTTTTTGGGCAGTTTGTGGGGGATTGGAATATTGTTGAAGACAAAATACTGGAGGATGAAGGTACATAGATAACTTATACCGGAGACCTGCATTTCGGCTGGATTTTAGAGGGAACTGCAGTACAGGACGTATGGCATTTTAAGAGAGAAGGGGACGAATACAGAGGTACGACCGTAAGGTTCTACGACGCTAAAACAAAATTCTGGCCCAGCGTCTGGTTTTCACCTATAAAGGGGATTACTAAGGTATTCGAAGGCCGATTAAAAGACGGGGATATCGTGTTAGAGACTACTGGACCTGACGGTACTGCATTTCACTGGATATTCTATGACATAAATACAAAACGTTTCAGGTGGCGAGAAGAAATATCAGACGATCTTTAAGAGAGTTGGAGAACGACGGACGTAACGATAATAAGGAGGCGGAATGTCATCCTCGTAAGAGAGACTATAAAACCTAAAATTAGCTAAAACCACGTAGATTATTCCGTGTTTGCAGGATTTCTAATCAGGGGTTTAAAATGTTTTTACAACAGGCACCAATAAAGGCTAAATGGGCCCGACCGGACTTGATTACAGGTATAAGTGAGTCTTTATAAACGTTGAAAGAATATACACTTATGACACGCAAAGCGAAGTATCTTCATCTCTTGGAGAACGAGAAAGTGAAACGCTGGTATGAAAACCTTAACGCTAAGTCATATCTGACCGCTTCAACTTGGTTAAGGACTTTAGGCTATTATTGCGAATTAGAAAATACTACACCCGATAAGCTTCTTGTGGATATGAAGCGTATAGAGTTTAGGGATAAATTCGCAGATTTTGTTAGGAGATTGGAGAAAGAAGGGAAGGCAGGGTCGTATATTGTCAGATATAAAAAGGTTCTTAGAAGCTTTGGAAAGTTTAACGGCAAAGCATTAGAGTTGGACATAAACATCGCAGGGGAACATTTAAGCCCGACCATTGAAGATGAGAGAGTACCCAACAAGGAAGAATTAGGCAGGTTGTTAAGGAAAGCAACCGCGAGGGGCAGGGTTTCAATATCGCTTATGGCGTATGCAGGCTTGCGACCTGAAAGTTTGGGAAACTATCAAGGAACGGACGGATTGAGATTGAAGGATGTGAAGGGCTTGCGATTGGGCGATAACATAGAATTTGATAAGATACCCGCTATGGTTAGCGTTAAGAGTATGTTAAGCAAGGCAAGACATCACTATTTTAGCTTCATAGGAGAAGAAGGAACAACATATCTCAAAGAGTATTTGGAGGAACGAAGAAGGGCAGGTGAAGAATTGGATTACGATAGCCCACTATTGCAGTTTGATTACAAGAAAGACTACAAGAAAAAGAACGATTTTTTACGCACTGTATTGGTATCAAGGGAAATTAGGGACGCAATACAGGGGGCAGGTTTAAAGATGAGACCCTATGTTCTTAGGGCTTATTTCAGCACGGCTTTAGACATAGCGGAATCGAAGGGCTTGATATCGCACCCGTGGAGGCAGTTCATTATGGGGCACAAAGGCGATATTGAGGCGAGATACAGCACAAATAAGAGATTGCCGCCAGATATGATAGAGGAAATGCGAGTATCTTATCAGAAATGCACTAAGTATCTGGAAACAAGGATTAACGAGTTGTCAGAGGACAACGCCAAGCAGTATTTACAGCAACAGCTTCTTTTAACAGCAGGATACAAGCAGTATGAAATAGACAAGATGGATTTATCCGCAATCTCGAACGAGGAGTTTCAGCAGATACTACGGGACAAACTCTTAGGGAGAATGACAGACAACGGAGCTAAGCAGAAGGTCATTAATACGGGAGAGATAGAGCAGTATCTAACACAGGGCTATGAGTTTCAGGCAGTATTGCCAGATGGCAGGGCAGTTATGAGGTTGAGGTTTTAAGGTCAAACAGCTTGTCTAAGACTGGTGTTCCATATCAACGTCGCCCAACTGATAACGTTCAGCAAAAGACGCAAATCTGAGTATCTTTCTCCTGGTTGGTTGGGACACTTCTCCCTTCATCAATACTATTGATTCTTCGAGGATTGAAGTAAACCAGACATAGGTTTGCAATTCGTCCTCTGTTTGAGGATTGACAAGACCTTCATTGAATCTTTCTGACGCATTAGATACGTACGTCAGAAGGTCAAGAATATGAGTTTGCGAGGTTTCTTTTAGAATTCTGTATGATTTCTTTTTTGATAAAGGAGGAGGAATAATCAATTCATTAATATGTTTCAGGGCAGTCTTTCGAGACATCTTGTTCTCCACTTGTTTGACTATTTTTCCTCGCCATGTGAAGTAGCTTTTTGGTGACGCATCGAGGTCTCCTAACTCCCGGTATATTGTTTCCATGATGACGTTACAGGCCCAGCAGTCTGGAACATATTTATATTCTGGAAGCATAATATACGTAACCTATTAGTGTATTTGTATCTATGCATGGTATATAGTAGTAATGATAGACACTGAGCAGGTAAAAAAGCGAGAAGTCTCCCTAAAAGGAGTTAAATCGAATTTCGGAAAGAAATTTCCTCAGTTTGCCTCACCCGTGCAGTCATTACCTGACAAGATGAATTTTGAAGAATTTGTCGGTGCAGTGGGCGTTTTACTAGACCAACTCGACAGAGAAAGGGCTAAAAAGCTTGCTGACAGAATAAATAATGAGGAAGTGGTCTAAATGGAAATACCTCACATTCAGAATGGCGATACACGGGACATATTCGGAAGAGCCGTAAGAGGGAACAGAGGCAAGGGTGGCAAACTGTCAATAGGCGGGCTGATTGGCTTTATGGCATTTCTTTATTTGGCACAGAGCCAGAATATGGTATTTTCCATTATTATGTTGTTTGTTGTGATGATAGTAGTAGACGGGTTTCTAAGTGTGGTGAGAAAATGAAGAAACCGAGAGAATATAAGGGAATCGCAGGAGCGGCGTACGCCGCAGGTGGATTAGCTGTGCTTTTTGTTGTTTTAGGCTCGGCTTATTTTGGGGAAGGGATTGGCGTCTCACTGGCGATTGTTACCTTTATATTACTTTTTGCGGGATTTATGTATTGGCAGAAATCCTATCTTTCAAAACTGAACAACAAGTTAGTGATTACAGCAATGGTAGAAAATGTGCAACATGTGGGACAGGGAGAGGTTCGCAGGGTTCAGGAAGAAAGAAGAGCTACCTATCCGAGAATTTTAGACCTTAATAAATATTTGAACTCAAAGGCGTCAAGAAACTTGACCATCGGGGGATTAAGCGGATCTGGAAAATCTGAAATGGTATATTTCATCATTCAGCACATACGAAACAGAGAAGGCAAGGAGTTTAAGAAAATCATATTTCAATACAAAAATACAGACAAATATAGCTCGCTGGGAATACCTACACTATTTCTCAAAAACTATGTGCCTAACGTATTTGAAGACACAAATGCTTTTGCGGAAGCTTGGAACGTGGCGTTTGGAGTTGATATTATTGGAATCACCGCTAATGCCATTAATGATGTAGTTAAGAGTATTGCCCGACAATCGAGAAATTGGAAACAATTTAGCGAGGAAGTCAATCGCAGAATGAATGAGAAGACAGACAACGTTACTTTGTCAGCTTTAAGCATAATCAAGGGACAAATGGAGCGTGTCTATTCAGAAAACATAATTAACTATTCCTTACCTGAAAGTATAGTCGTGGACGCTTCTGGACTGGACGTTAAGGGATTTTTGTTTTATTCCGAATACCTGTTACGCCAGCTTTTCCGAGAAGCTGTTAGTGGAAAGAGAGACAATACTATGTTTTACATCGATGAGGTGCATCTGTACACGAGGTCGGGAAACACTATAATTTCAGATATTGCCCGTCTTGTGCGAAGTCGTGGGGCTTTGCTTGTTGCTACGCAATCGTTAGACAACATTCAGGGAGCTGTTTTTGACAATTCCGCCACTGCGTTCACTTCAAGACAGACAGGGAGCAAGAGCCTTCAAATGATAAAGAGCATATCCGACCTTTACCATTTTGCCGTTAATTCCTTAAAAAAGCACGAATTTGTGGACTTGGTGCAAGAAGAACATCAGCAATTCATAGCCATTTTTAAGCTGATTAACCCAAAACCAACCTTTTATTCTGTTACTGAATGGAAACCCGTACAGGAGCAGGAGCAGAAGGCACAAAAGAGCTACGAAAGCAAAGTGGACTATCCGAGCAAGATAATCGAGGCGTTGAGCAGACCTAAAAATATTCAAGAAATCGCTAAATGGCTGGCTAAGAACATACGGGATAGTGAGGACAGCAAGGACGTAAACTACTTCAAGCTCGCAATCAAAAACAGACTCGACCGAATGTATAGTAGTGGCGTTATTCTGGCTATGCCTAATTTAGATAGTGTTAAATTTAAAATGATTAACGGTATTTTAAAAGTGTATAAGACTACTGAAACACCGTATTGCAGAAAAGGACAGTATCCAAGCGACTTACACGAATATGTTGTTAATCTGACCGCAGACGTGCTTTATCACAAGCACGTGCAGTTTAAGATTATGCCCTCTGGTATAGGAACGGCTGATATAGAGACCGACAAGTATGTTTTTGAAATTGAAACGGGATTGAAGCACGATATTAGCGACTTATTGCGCAGGGATGGGCAAGACAAGAGGAAACAGATAATCATTATACCGAACTCGGAAGCGAGAAGCCGTTACAAGAACGGCATTACTTTACACGAGCTGTGGGAGATGAAGCTATGAGTTCGTTTACGGAACGATTACTTGCTTCTTTCGGGATTTCTTTTGTTCCCGTAATAATGACAGGTTATAGCATCGTGGCTCTTGGCAATTCGTTTTATGACCTATTTATGGTGTGGTTCTTTGGCTTCGCAGTATTAACTTTCTTTGCATTCCTTTATTGGTCGGTATTAGGGAGTATACTATGGGCTATCGGACAAGCTTTCTGTATGCAATTTCTGGGTATCCCATTTGGTCTTGACCTTCTAATAGGAACTCTGGCGGGAATATACTTCCCAGCCACTTTTGGACTTGCTTATCGCTCATTGAGGCAGACTGTATACATACCTGACGGGCCCAAATGGACTCCAAAGGACGAACCAAAAGAGCCAGAGGTAAAGGTCATTACCAAAGTTGTCGAGAGAGTGAAGGAAGTGCCGAGAAAACTAACGAGAGGAGAGTTGGGCAGAGTAATCAACTATTGGCAACAGAAGTTTAACGAAGCACCAGAAGGGAGCAGGGAGAGACAGGAAGCAAACGGGAAAATAAGGGAGTATCAAGATGAGTACGAAGCAGGGAAAAATGAAAAGGGGGTGATAAAGAGATGAGAACTAAAACTGAAACTTATGCAGAGGATGAGGAAACGGACGAACACATAAGGCTGTTTATCCAATGGTATGCGCTCTCACGTATGGTAGAAAAAGAAGGAGAGGAACTAAGGTTCTTTGACTTCTACGGAGAGAACTCAGATAGGTCTTCGTGGATATTTAGGGAATTACAGGAGAATGATTTTGACGAGGACTTTAATGTCGATATAAGGAAACTATGAAAGTAGTTTTCTTCTTCTTTTTAAACGATAGGTATTTAAATCTTTAATTCTAAATATTATTGTGAGAGTATGCCGAACCAGCACAGGATTATTGATTACATCGTGAGCAAGGACACAGAGATTTGCGTAGTATGTGGCAAGGAGATACACGAATGGGAACATATAGAGACGTATTACGGGGTTAATTCACACAAGGAGTGCAGTAAGGTATTCAAGAACAAGAGGAAGGTCAAGCTCAAGAGCAGAGGTGTTAGAACACTTTAAAGTGATAATATGCAGACAACCAAGAACAAGATATCCAAGATGGAAAGAGGCGTCAGGGACGTCTTGAATGGGAAAGTGATATGGGTAGAATATGACGACATAGACCTATCCATATTTGAGGAAGTCTATCAAGACGAGAAACAGGGCTTAGGCGTATACTATCCCATCTATCGTGACGGGAGTTGTGCAGAACCGCATTACATCAGGTTTTTTGTTTCCGATAGTGGTATGAGCCTTGAATTGGGGACAAGGCAGGAATACGAGTTCTTGAGAGCAAAGAAGCTACTTAGAAGGTGGTAGAATGACTGAACAGGAAACAACGAATGATGGAAAAGACCCATATCTGATGAACAAGGACGAGCTGATTGGGAAGGAGCTAAAGGTGCTTGACATACAGCACATAGAAGCACCATCACGCCCTTTCAGCATATATATCTGTGTCGATACACAGACCAATAAGGAAGTCCATTTTTACGGCAGTTCCGTAATGGATAAAATTGCAGTCCAGAAAGGCGACAAGGTGGAGATTGAAAGCAAGATTAGCGAAGCAGGAAGGAAGTATTACTACTTCGTGAAACTGAAATACGTTGGTGGGAAGAATGAGAAGGATATGCCCTAAGTGTTCCAGCCCAATGAGCCAATATGAAGATTCCAACCTTTATGTGTGCATTAAGCACGGTTGGTTTACCTGGACTTATGAAGGATGGAAACGACCACCGAAGAAAAGGGATGGTAGGCAAAAAAGTAAAGCCTACACGTAAATGACGTGTCTTTAGGCGTTGTGTTCGACACGCAGAAGGTTCTTTAGGCTACTTTCTGGATAGCCTAACTCACGGAGTTTGTCCTTTGCATCAAGCTCAAGACATATCCAGCACAGATAGCCCGTCACTTCAAAGACCGCACGACTGAACCTGTGGAGATGAGTGACGTGTTTCTGGCTATATACTCCGTAGACGATTCCTTTGTTGTCGTAGTCCATTTTGTCTACCTATTGAATATCACAAGCCAGCTAATCAGTTTTTATGACTCGTGTTGGCTACTGTGTGTCTAATCGTGTATGCCATTTTAGCGGTTCTGTGAGCAATCCAAAGGATTGTATTTCTTCCTCACTTGTGAGAAACGATAAAGATGATTGCTACCTATCCAGATAGATACCGTATTCCGCTCCGTACGGCAATTCACCCCTACCCCTCTTGCCGTACTACGCTCTAACAACCCCCAACCTCGCTCCGCACAAGTTCGTAGCACAGGGCTCTAAACCACCGCCTACCCCCTGAACGGGAGATAGGCTACCGCTACGGGCAAAATTCACCCCGTCCTGCTTCGCAGTCCACCCCTCTTTTGCCCTTCGCTGTGGTTTGTGCTTTCCATTCCCTACGCTTCGCTTCGGTCATTCCAAGCACCCGTGCCCTGTGCTACGCACCCACACGTGTAAACCCGTGTGGGCACTTCGCCACTTCGTGGCTCGTGGTTTTGCTTCGCAAAACTGCTCCGCTCGGTCGGAGAGGGGGTTCGCAGACCTGCCCTAAATTTTTCTTAGTGTAATAATACGGGCAGGTCTTTGCGACAAACTTCTTAGAAAGAAGTTTGAACAAGAACAGAGGGTTCTCAGAGGTCCGCTCACCAATTAATGAAAAATTAGCGGATTTCCTGCCACCATACCTTTTCTCGAAAAAGTTGGCAAAAAGAGAATGCATAAAATAGTTATATGATTATTAATCATATAGGAATATAAAAATGTTAAAATACTATTGAATTATAGGTTATGTAAGCCATCGATTTTCCCTGAAAGATGCAGGGAAAAAGAGAAATATTGCATTCTTTATGGGAATATTCCTGTGTTCAAGCTTGATCGGTGAATATTCAGAGTCTTACTCGAAATCCTCTTGTGGTAATTGGTTTTACAAGAGTTTAATATTTTCGCAGATAATCAATAATTCCATTTCAAGTACCCTATAGCATGTTAAATGAATGACCGTAACTGATTCAGTATTCAGTTTCTGTCCAGAATTTTTTATATAAAACTGGTTATGGGGTAGTCATGCCGGACCTGATAACTACCATACTTCTGCTGCTTGTTCTTGGGATAGGTCTTGGAGAACTATTAAATCTGTTTGGCCTTCCAGAGGTGGTCGGGGCAATCATAGCAGGAATAATACTTGGTCCAGCAGTGATAGGCATTATCCTTCCAACATCAAATCTATCAACAATTAGCCTGCTAGCATTATTCTTCATCATTCTTCAGATTGGAATAGAGGCTTCATCTGATATATTTTCAAAGAACACAAAATATGTAACTGGTTTTGCGCTTTCATCCTTTATAGTTCCGTTTCTCTTGATGTCATTAGGCTCTTTTTATCTTTTCAAGTTGCCTTATCTGGAAGCTGTAAGCATTTCGCTCTCAGTGAGTATCCCCTCAATTTCCATAACTTCAGTTCTACTGGTAAAATCTGGTCTCATTAAAATGGAAGACGGCATGAGACTTCTTGGTGGCGTGGCAATGAGCGATACAGTAGCCTTCATAATCCTGGTCTCGTTCCATAGGCAACTCTTCAGCATAGCATTAGACTCAATTTCATTTGTTGTGTTTCTAGTTTGCCTGTACTTTCTTGACATGATCCTGAAGTCAAAATCGGAACACTTAGTCAGGGGTTTTAACAGACTTAGCGAAACTCATAAGGAAGCCATAATTTTTGCAGTTGTCATTGTTATGGGGCTTGCAGTATCATCGTTTTTTGAATTCATTGGTATCACATTTGTCCTTGGAGCCTTCTTTTCCGGCCTGATAATCCACCAGAATTCAGTTGGGGAGCAAACCTATGGAGTGTTGAAGAGAACATTCCAGCGAATAAACTCCAGTTTCTTCATACCTTTGTTTTTCAGCATATCTGGACTTGAAATGACCCTTATTCCGATATCTTATCTTCCGTATCTTGTGTTTCTAATTGTAGTGACAGCCTCAATTGGCGGATTTGCAGCTTATCAGTTTTCAAAGCTCTTCATGAAGGAGATCGCCCCAAAAGTTTCTTTAGGCATATTTGGAGGAAGAGGGGCGGTAGGAATCATCATAGCATCAATTGCACTTTCAAACGGCTTTATCAACAGCACATTATACTCAGTGTCCATTTTTGCAACTATAATCATGGCCGTATCTTTCACATTTGTTTTTGAACGATCCATAAAGGTGAGTCAACCTTTAGGGGAGTAGACTGATGGATAGGAAACAGCACAATTCTACACCTTTGCCTACTAGAATGTGATAACAGGTAAAGGATGTGTGGAGTTGTTTGATCTATTGTTTTCAAAGCGACTAGATGTCTGAATTTTCCGGTTGCTGAGCCTGCCCTATCCCTCCCAGCGACATGATGACTTCTCTTTCCCGGACTGTACCAGAAAATTTCCCTTGAGAGTCAACAATGGAAAGAATTGGGATCCTGCTCTCCTTGAATGTCCTTATTATGTCTATGACGTCACTTTCCCTGCCTATGGTCACAGGACGTTCCAGCCAGAGGTCTTTCACCTTCATTCTACTCAGATCCTTTTCGGTGAGCATAAAGACATCCCTCAAAATGAGCGTACCAACAGGCACGGAGTTTTGATCGGTCACAGCGGCTCCTGGGGAGTCCATGGATACGCATTTTTCCATGGCGGTCATTACTGAATCATCCATACTTACCACCACATCAGGAAGAGCGCTTCTTATTTTCAAGCTTGTAAGATCCTTGAATCTTTCAGCTACCGAAATTTCTCCTCTGGTCAGCTTGGCCAAATAAGGTGTCCTCATCACAATATCCCTTATGTCCATGATTATGTAACCTGCAACTATCCATACCAGGAAGAAAGTCGAATATATGATCAGGGTGGAATAAGCCGAATATACTAGTTCCACTGAAGTGATAAGGGCTGCTGCTCCGGCCAGGATAGCCTCTTTATAGTCGACCATGAACTGCAATAAGCCTTTTGAACCCCTAAGTATAAGTCTTCTCCCTCTACGGATGCCGATCCTCATCAGTGATGCTCCTGCCATAATGTGAATGAAAAGGCCTCCGAGTGAAGCAATTGTTCCAAGAATTATGAAAGTGGCATATGCGGGAAGGAAAGCTAGCATGATGGAGGGAATCACTATGATTACAGCAGAAACTGTTAAATTTGCACTTATGGGCTGTTCCTTGAGTTTCCTTGCAAAAAATGTAGGAAAAGTCCTGTCAAAACCCATTCTGAATATAGTTCTAGAAGCTGCAGAGCCGAAAGACAGGATTGCAAGCATCCCGTCATTTATGGCTGCTATAGATACGGCATAAATTATGTACCTGCTGTATACGGAGAAGTGCCTTGAAAGGATTGAAAGGACCGGCAACCCGGAACTGCCGAAGGGAATTGATATATTCTTCTGGAGGAGCAGGTTGGATATGGCGTAGATGAAGAAAGTTGCCAGCAATCCTCCGGTAAGGATTACCGAAATGGCAGATCTTCCCACAACTTTCTCCGCATTCTTTACTTCTCCGGAAATGGGGGCAATCGCTCCATAGCCGGTGGGAATTCCCATGGCGAAAAGGATGCCAAGTGCAAAGGCTCCTCCGGTAATGTGCGTTGCACTAGGGTTCGGTATATACGCAGAACCTCCGGTCAGGTAAAATGATAGGACTATAATGAACAGGATAATTCCTATTTCGATTATACCTGTATAGATCGCATATTTTGCCGACGGCTTAATGCCAACAATAAGGAAAAAAGATGCTGGCAAAACAATAACTAAAAGTGTCAGGTATACTGAGAAACCGAAAATCGCCGAAACCACATATACTGCACCGATCACATATGCCAGGCCAAATAGCAAAGAATAGAAAAGGTACACCCATCCAGTGCTGAAACCGACCCTTTCTGAAAGGACCTGAAAAGCATAAGTATAGTATCCTCCAGATGTCCTGAACCTTCTGGACAGCTGCATTACTACAAGACCGTTGATCAGCACAAGCAGGGTGCCAATTATCATTATCAGTGGCGAAAGCAAACCTCCATAGGAAAGTGCGACCGCTCCGTAAGTCAACAGGCTCAGTAGCGGCGACATTCCTCCAAAGGAAAGAAAGAAAACATCCCTGAATGAGAGGTGCCTTGGGAGTTCCATTTTGGAATCATGTTCAGAGCTTAAATCAGTCAATATGCAAGTTGAATAGTGTTATGTAAAAATAGTTTTGTTTTATAATATCATGCGATAACTCAATCAAAGAAATAACTTCAATGATAAAGATGGGTGGGGTTTTTGGAAAATTATTCTGTATGCATATCAAACTTTCTTTTTGTAGTCCTTTGCTATCTTATGTCGAGAATTTCCAATGCTATGAATCCCGCAATGATATAGCCCATGAAGACTAAGATAAGTGCGTCTGTCGACCCAATGAGGCTGTATATCAACACAAAACCAGAAAGCGCAATTGCAAACAAAGACACGCCAATTCTTCTCACACTTCGCACTGCGGATTTCAGAGATTCCGAAAGAAGAGAGAAGTTGGAAGTTAGATGTACAGCAAGATTAGCTAGACCAGCTATGGATCCAAGGAACAAAAAGAGCACGAAAACATCAATCGTTAAGACCGCGGGAATTAAAATTATGCCCGAGATGAGTATCACCGTAATGACAGCCGTAATTGGAGTGCTGGAGCGGTTTGAAATCTTTGAAAAAAATGGATGTACGAGCCTATTGCTTGACATAGCGTATATAACACGGGATGCAGCGGTTAAAAAAGCTAAAGAACCAAGTATGCCGTCATTAACTCCTGCAAAAAGAAATAATGGTATGGAATAATTCCCAAGAAAAGACCTCATAACTGTTATCACTGGAACACTGGAAGAAAGTATAGCTCTGAATGAATGTGTTGTTATGCCAACATCTACTAGTCCATACAGAACGAACGCTTCCAATAAACCTCCGATTATAATTACCATGAGCGCTGCACGGCCCACGTTTTTATTTGCATTTTTTGTCTCGCCAGACACGGGAGTGATTGCCCCATATCCAGTAGGTATACCAATTGCGAACAGGATTCCCAGAAATATTACAGAGCCAGATGGAATATTGCTCACTGGGTTGTAAAAAACAAAATGCGATATAAACAAAGACACAACAATGACAGCAACCAACACCACTAATTCGATTGAGGCTGCGAAAACAGCATAATGTTTCGATGGTTTAATTCCTAAGATTAGAAACAATGATGATGGTACGAATACAATTGCAAATGCAACTGGAGCAGGTATTCCAACGATAAAGGAAAGTACGAAAGCCGACCCTATAAGGTATCCTCCCGCGTACAAAATTGAATAAAATGTATAAATCCAACCCGTCTCGAAACCAAATCTCTTCGATAAGAGTTTAAACGCATAGTTGAAATAACCTCCAGTCTCTGTGTGTTTCTTGGAGAGATAATATACTACAATTCCATTGACAAGCACAACAGCAGTTCCAATAATTACAACTATTGGCGAAAAGTACAATGCAAGCAATAACACGGCGGTTGCGTATGTAAGCATACTCAGAAAAGGTGCCTGTCCACCCAGAGATAAGAAAAAAATATCTCTAAAATTTAATTCTCGCTTTAGCTCACTAGTCTTATTAATAACGCCTGTAGTTTGAACACCCAACGCTTCACCAGTCCCGAACATTCTTGGGCACATCTTAAGTTTTTTGATAAGGCATCCTTGTAATTTATTGGACTTACTTATAGGTATAAGTGGGCCCGACCGGATTCGAACCGGTGGTCTCCTCCGTGTCAGGGAGACGTCATAGCCGCTAGACCACGAGCCCTACCTCGTCAGTATTGCTTTGATAATAATTTTTTCTTTCTCATTCTGCTGTTGCAAACAGCATTCCAAAATATTCCTGCAGATAGTAATAATGGAACTTTGGTTCCAAGCCGCCATGTTCAATAAAACCGTAAAACATTAACAGATTCCAGTAGCTATCCGGTTTAGCTCCATCTATATAATCATCTTCCAGAGAGACAAGTTCGTCAAACTTATTGTTCTCAATTGCTCTTTCAACTATCTTATCATATTCCTTTGCCCTGGAATCATATCCGTAGGGACCGGTACTTAAGTGAGTGTGGGCCTGATCTGCGCTGAAAACCACAGATATCTTCCTATCTGATTTGGAGACGACATCAAACATCTTTTTCCCGAGATCAATCAGCAAGTCTCTCTTAGAAGTTCTCCATTGACCGAGCATGGACACTTTCTTGTTACAAAAAAATGTTAGCGGGATCAGAGTCCCGAAATCGACAGGAAAGGTCGACAACTTGCCGCTTGTAGTAACGAAATTGGTTTCCACAAAGTACTTCGATTTCTTGAAAAGTTGGGAGTTTAGCTCCCTATCGGTCTCATATTCCCCCTTCAGAATGTTTTTTCCAATTTCATATATGCCTGAAAGGTACTGCGTATTCACAACCGGAAGTCCTAACGGAATTCTCAGCGAATGAGGGCTTATTATGAGAACGGTTTCAGACGAGTCATTCTTTGATTCCTTAGCAATGGACTTATTCATTTGCCTGCTCTCGGGATTGGGGAAAGAAAGGATCTCATCTCCGTGAGGGATGATATATGTTTTGACGAGCGACATCTAGTTCACGTACTCTGTTATCTTTCTTTGTTGTTTAATTGTTTGGTATGTCTTGCTACTTCCTCTTAAATCTTTTTTTCGTCTGATCTTAATGATGTTGAAGAATTGATCGATGCTGTCAAGGTAATTCACCTCACTCATCGCAGCCCTTACATTTTCCCTGACCTGCCATACTCCAAGAGGCATCGTATACTCTCCATCTATGAATCTAATGACCAGGATGTTTCCCCTTCTTTCAATTTTCTTCATAAACTCTACAATTGGAAGCTTTGCTGCAAAAAATGCACCAGCTATCCTGGGATTCACCACCATCCTTCCTGGTTTCTCATAGTCTCCCTCTGCACCAGATTCCCTAGGACCTGTCCAAATTGAGCCGTTGTTCCAGTTTTCAATCATCTCAAAAGAATAATCTCCTGGTGTGATCAAGATGTAGTATTCATTTCCTATCCTGCGATAATGAAAATACATATTTCCTTCAACATCCTGAAAGTCTCGAATCTCTGATATAATGCGGTCAGAGAGAGTCTTGTCAACAGCGGTTATTGCCCATCTTGTAGGGACGATCTTCCGATTTCTCGTTCTTCCGACCATACCCGCGGAGAAAATCTTCTCTAGGGTGTAAATAGATGTATCTTGATAAAGAATATCAAGCGCCTCGGTGGCCTTAAGGTCTGTATCATAGTATATCTTCTCAACAGTAGGATGCGATGGAGAGCTTTCGTGGTAGAAGTTTTTTGCATATCCTCCCGGACCAAAAGGTTGAGATTCAGCTGAAAAATCTATCTTCCTCTCCAACGAAGAGTACTCTATTTGGCTATAAACTGGTTTGGAGGAGAGAATCAGGTCGTGAAGTTCAAGCAAGTAACTGTTTGGGTCTACCGGCGCGTTCACGGGCAATACTTTGTATCCACGGTATAGTGAAAAACGCAATCGCGCTATTTCGTCAATTGACATATTTTGCCACCTGTCTGGACGTTCGTATATTTCGGTATCTCCGCGCCTTACTGGTAGCGCCGGACCTATCCGAACCCTAGGATACCCATGGTGACCAACGAACAGAGAGGGCGGACTGTCGCCGGAGACGTCACTTACTCTAACTGGAATCCCCTGAGTGGCATATACTTTTGAGACGATTGGACAGGAAGACTTACCGCAGAGCAGCTTGGAACCCTTACATCTGATACAAAGACTTACAGGTATTTTCTTGAGCTCCTCGTCTGCGCTAATCATTCTGGTGGTAGAAGGTTCGGTATCCCTTCCTCTATCGGATACCTGTTGTGACACTTCACACATTCCAGGACACCTTCCAAAATCTCGTCCCCATCTACCTTACTGACCTTGAGAGTGAGATCTTCCTTGCATACTGGGCAGCAGATTATATCAAGAAGATCCTTTTTCATGCCTGCTAAATAGTTCTATCGATTAATAGCTTGTGCAAGAATGATTGGACTTCGAATTACTTAGTTCCGTAAACGATTGCGGCTGATGGTGATATGAATCTTTTGATCTTGACATCGCAGAACCCTGCAGTCCTCATCTCATCCGCAATAATCTCTGGAGTTTTAAAATTCTTTACAGTCATTGCGAGATAGCTGTAGGAGTCAGAGGAGGACGCTATTCTGGCGATCCTAGGCAGTAGATGGTAAAAATAGACAGAGAAGAATTCAGAAACAAGTTTCCGTTTTTCTGGGAAAGCGTCTAGATTTGCCATAATTCCTCCCTTTCTGAGCGTTCTTATCGCCTCCCTGAAGTATTCTTCTGTGGAAGGGAGATTTCTTAAAACAAAAGAGGAGACAATCGCGTCAAAACTGTCATTCTTTATGGGCATCTCGGTTGCGGACGCAAGTAGCAATTTGCCATAATTCTTGTTCAAAGCTAGCATCTCTTTTGTCACGTCCAAACCAACGAATCTATCCGTCGATCCCGCCAAACTTTCAAGCTTTCCCGTGCCAGTCCCGACATCAAGTATTCTCTCTCTGTCGTTGACGAGTCTCAGAAGCATTATTCGCCAGAAGACATCCATACCTAGGGACATATAGGTATTCATCTTGTCATAGATTGCGGGAATTTCCTTGAATACCGCCTTAACTTTTTCTACTTCTGGCATTCATCCATGAAAGTATTTATTCTATTATAGGTTGTTGAAGCGTGAGCGGGCCAGTTATCAGCCTCGGTGGGTCTATATTCTCGAAGAGTGATGAGAGATATCTTTTGGAATTCATTGAGAGGATAAAGAGGGTGGAAGGATATGCACTGGTTGTTGGAGGGGGACCAATGGCAAGGGAAGAAATTTCAAAGCTTAGAAAGATAGGAGCGAAAGAGTACTATCTCGATATGATGGGGATTCAAGCTACAAGACTCAATGCTACGATGGTTTCTCTTGCCCTCGGGAATTTGATGGAAGTCCCGAAGTCAATAGACGAAGCGGTCAGACAAATGAAGTTATATCAGAGAGTCGTCATGGGCGGGACTGAGCCCGGACACACTACCGATGCCGTCTCTCTCCTGTTAGCTGAAGCTCTAGATAGGGATACAGTGGTCAACGTAACCAACGTCGATTATCTGTACGACAGGGATCCCAAGCTCAAAGGAGCAAAGAAGATAGAAAAAATATCTTATTTATCTGCGATTGGTATGATTACATCGGAAAAAAGAGGAGCAGGAACCAACTTTCCGATGGACATCCTTTCTCTCAATATTGCGAGACGGAGCAACATAAAAGTTAAGATAGTCTCTTTCAGGGATCCTGCGAACGTTTTCAGGGCTATTGATGATAAAAGGTTCAAAGGTACCACCGTTTCGTAGTCTCGTCTATGGAGTAATAATCGTTTATTGGTTACATGAAAAAGGCTAGCGATGCAATTATAAGTACAGTAAAGAGGAAGTGGATTCCCACTGAGTAGTTCGTCTGTCTTGATATTCCGAGGGAAGATCTCGGAAGGTATGCAATGTGGACCAAAGAGACAATGAAAACGATCACAGCTGCCACCAGCATTTCCCCGGACACCGATGTCATGATGGACGCAGTAATCAACATGATCGGATAGATGGTCCTGAAGTGTTTCACCCTGATTCCCCCTTCTTTATCTTCTGGAAGATGATGTAGATACCTTATCGATGATGCCAAGAGACCGAGGCTCATTGAAACCAGAACTTCTACTAGAGTTAGCGGATGGTGGAGTGCTATGATTGTTCCCAGAACCGGGAAGGGTCCAAAGGAAAAAAAAGTTGCAACCTCCCCAACTCCCCGTGCCCCAAGTTTCACAGGAGGAATGACATACAACAATGAAAGGAATACTGCAGTCAAACCTAAATAAAGCAATAGCAGGTTTCTGGTGATATAAACAACCATCAGACCAGAAACAACTGCAAGTGTCAACATCACGACAAAGGAAACTCTAATGGCTGTAGGTTTGACCCCAAGCTTCTCGATGAAATACGAGCCAAGAGGATAAACCGTGTCCCCGTTTCTTAGCGGTCTAGAGTTTGCGTGATCAAAATAATCCATTGCGAGGTTCATCCCTGCCTGCATTGATATGGTGACAACGAGTAAAAACGGTACAATGTAAGAAATCTGAAACCTAGAGAACGCCCATCCCAGAAGGACTGGGCTGATGCTTGTGAAATATATGGGTGCTTTCAGTCCTTTTATAAAATCCCAGGCCCTCATTTACTATCTGTGATAGTGAGGTGCCATAATTACGTTTTCCGAATAGAACGATTGGAAGATGGTTACTTTCTGGAAGAATGAAGAGACCTGTAGATCATGAAGATGAGCTTCTTCTCTCCCGACGCTGGAGTACCCCACATGATTTGTTTCTTGAGGATGGTATACTTATCACCACAGTCCTTGATGAGTGCGTCGCCATGCGACAACATCCCATAATCTCCCGCTCTGGCCAATCTTACGGCAAGTCTGCTAGACTCCAGAATATGGTGAGACCTGCTATATTCTTCTCCATCGATGTATCCCAGCTGCTCTTTATCTTTAAGGAGCAAATCAATGGCATCATATGTCGTTTCGACAATAGTCTGTCTATCCATCCACTCAGTCTCGTAACTCAGGAAATCCTCCCAGGTTCTTCCCTGATCCAGTCCGTTATAATGGTCTAGTAATGACCTAAACCTCAACTTGTAGCCTGTACTTGGCGTTTCAAAAGCCTTGGAACCAGGATCAAGAAATGGCGATAAAGGTGAAGTGAAAACAAACAATCTTTTATCGTTATTGTTGGATTCCATCAGGTGCCTAGCATATTTTACATCATCGAACACATCAGCTCGAGTCTGACCACTTAGTCCGACCATGAAATATACATCCATTTTCTTGCCTCCTAGGTCCATGAAGTCAAAAACGAACTTCTCCAAATCCTTGTTGACGTATGGTCGCCCATTCTTAAATCTGATTTTATCGTCAGATGAATCAGGGGATATTTCCATCGACACGTCGGAAGATGCTCTCATGAGCTTCTGTAAGCGTCCCCGCGGGTGTGGAACAAACACTTCCATTAAAAGAGGTACATCAAGACCTTCCTTCCTTAGGTTTTCAAATATGTAGTCTGTCTCTCTGTCAGATCTCATCAGAATATCCCCTGCCACGAATACAGGGATTCTTAGATCGTCATTTATTCTCATGATGTCTTCGACGATTTTCTTGGAAGACCTGAATATGGGACCTGCTCTGTTGTAGAAATTTTTGAACGTGAAGTATGAACCGCCACAGATCCCGCAACTGTAGGAACAACCGTGCGTTGATAGTACCATCGCCACAGGTTCCTTCATCCAGTCACAATAGGGTAAGTGACCCGAGACGTCCATTGTCTTGATGGAGCTCTTTATTATCTGTGAATAGTCGAACTCCTGATAGTCCATGTCTGGGGTGAAAGTAAAGCCGTTATCCTTGACCTTCCCATTATCTCTATAGATCGCATTTGGGACATTTTCCAACTTCTTTCCTGCTAATACCATTTCCATCGGCTGTTCTGTCGTGTCTCCCCGAATCACCAAATCGACATCCTTTACATTCGAGATTATCTCTTTTGCATAGTACGTAGCAGAAAATCCTCCAAACATCACCTTTATGTCAGGTCTCTCTTCTTTTATTATTCTCGCAAGGTTTATAGCTCCGTGAACGTGAGGGAGCCAATGGAGGTCTATTCCAACATAATCAGTATCGAGCTTCAATAGTTCTTCATTGAAATTGTATTTCCTTGATCCCAGCATCTTCAATGCGACGTTGTCTATTCTTACCCTGTACCCCCTAGAATTCAGGTACGAGAGGATCGCGAGGAACCCAATGGGATACATCTCGAAAACTCCGGTGCTCGGAACTAGTTCAGATATCGGGCCAGCAACGATATCTCTCTTCCTGAAATCATAGATTGAGGGAGGATGCATTAGGACAAGGTCGAATTTCACTGATTCCTAATTAACAACACAAATAAATAGATTATAAAAACCCGAAAAAAGATAAACCTCGAAATTCTATAGAATATTGGTGATATAGTGAGAGTTCTTGTTCTTGGAGGAGGAATGGTCGGCGAGGGCATCGCATATGCACTTAAGAACGAAAGCGAGGTAACAATCGCCGACTATAGCTCCGAAAAACTTCTACGACTTAAGAAGAAGTTGGGAATAGACACAATTAAAGTGGACGCATTCAAAGAATCTCTGGCACCATTCATGAAGGGCTATGATGTGGTTTCAGGGGCGCTCCCGGGTAGACTCGGAATGAAAGTAATCAAGGAAGCTTGTAAGGCGGGAGTAGACCTCGTTGACAACAGCTTCATGGAGGAAGACTTCTACAACTTGGAGAAGGAGGTCTTGGATGCTGGAATCACTGTAGTCCCAGATGCAGGAATCGCACCAGGGCTTTCAAATGCAATCGTCGGGAGAATTGCTGCGGAACATGGATATCTGGATAACGTCGATATCAAGGTGGGGGGTTTGCCAGAAAAGAACATTCCCCCCATAGGATACAAGGTAGTCTTTTCGCCTATAGATACCCTCGACGAATTTACAAGGAAGGTTCAGATAATCAAGGACGGAAAGGTCATAGAAACTGAGCCTGGCGACGGATTAGAATACTTCTTCGTAAATGGTCTGGGGTCACTCGAAGCATTTTACACGAACGGCCTAAGATCGCTCTTGAGGAACGTCAAGGCTAAAAACATGGTGGAAAAGACTGTCAGATATCGGGGTCACATTGAAAAGATGAACTTTCTTAAAGAAATAGGGATGATGGACGAAACAAAAATAGACGTCAGCGGAGCCGAAGTTGCTCCGAAGGAGCTGCTTGCATCTGTATTCCTAAAAAATCTCAGCTTCCCAGATATCAAAGACATTTTGTACATGGAAATCAGAGCGACTCCTGCTAAAACCAACAACGAAATCGTGTACACGATTTTTGATAAGGAGGACCCTAAAACGGGTTACTCCGCGATGACCAGGACGACAGGGTTCACCAATGCCGCTTTTACAAGGTTGATAACCAAGGGCATGATCAAGGAAAGAGGGATAATGCCGCCCGAGTTAGTTGCGAAAGATAGCAAAAACTTCAACGAAGTTATCGACTTCTTGGGGAAAATGGGGATTTCTGTCTCTTCTAACAAGAATTTGTGATGAAGGCAATTTCGCTGCTGTCCGGAGGGAAGGATTCATTCATGAGTCTCCTCATAGCGCTGTCTGTTGGAATCGAAATAGAGCGTACCATTACTGTAAAGGCAGAGCAGGACTCTTACATGTTCCACTATCCAAACGCGGAGCTCGGAAGCAAATTGTCAGAAATGATGAACATTGAAAACTCTCTAATCCAGGAATCCGAATTCACAAGCACACTGGCTTCTTATCGCGGGTATGTCCTGGTGGCAGGCGCGGTGGAATCTGAATTCCAGAAAACCAAGCTAGAAGAGATCTGCTATGACTTGGGACTGAGGACTTTTTTTCCGCTTTGGAGAAGGAACCAGGAGCAGATCATAAGGGATTTCATAGCCTCTGGTTCTAAGGGGATCTTTGTCTCGGTGGCGGCTGAGGGACTAGGGGAAGACTTGCTTGGAAGGGGTATAGATGAGGGAGTTCTTAATTTCCTGAAGACTATGAACTCAAGGTACGGGATATCTATAGTTGGCGAGGGGGGAGAATACGAAACCCTTGTAACGTGCTCTCCGTTTGCTATCCACTGCATTGAAATATTGGAATCAGAAATCATCGATAGAGGAATTCAGAAAAACCTAAAGATAAAAAAAATCAGAACGGTCAATTCCTGATAAAATGTGAAACTCCAGACGGATCGCTGATCGAGATGGTGAACCTCAATCTTCCTTCCACAGCATCTTTAATTTTTTCTTCAATTTCTTTCGCCTTGCTTTGGTCATCAAACAGGGGTATCAGCTGCAAGAATCTGTTCAACAGTCCTTCGACATTTGTGATGAATGATTCAGCCAGTGGACCCGGGTACAATTCGAGTCCGAGCTCGGGAATGAGAACAGTTGCTCCGCTTCCCCTTACAATTTTTATAGCAAGGTCTTCCTTGTTTTCTATCTTTACTTCATCCTGGTTCGGAAAATCCCCCTGGAACGCAAAATCGTTTATTCTATACCCGCAATTCTTGCATCTCATGAAGTAATGAATTACCTTCCCAAAGTGAGGAATCTCTAACTCGTCCGTTCCCCTTTCCAAACTTTCTGAAGAGCATGCGGGACATTTCAGATCTGGTTCATCCATTCTAAAAGTCTCCCTCTGTATATTCTGCGAACTTTTTTTATGTCATTGAGGTTTGAACAGCCGGTAAGCATCATTGCACTTTTCAGTTCAACCTCCAGCTGTGAGATTAGATTCGTAACCTCCTTGTCAGACTGAAGGGCTGCCTTCAAAAAGGTCGATGCAAGTCCTCCTAATGAAGCTCCCATTGCTATACCTCTAAAAATATCCAGTCCTGTCCTGATCCCTCCCGATGCAATCAGAGGTAACTCTACGTTACAGTATATCAGACTTATGGGAGATGGAATGCCCCAGTTCCAGAACGTGACACCAACACCTTTCTTTTTTTCGTCATTGGTATTCCCGCTCCGTAGAGATTCAACAGCTGCAAATGACGTCCCCGACCTTCCACCAGTATCTATCGCGGATACTCCGAGCTGTTTGAAATCTAGCGCATCTTGCATTGAAAATCCTGCTCCAGTTTCTTTTGCTATTACCTTGTATTTCTTTGAAAGTTTCCCTACCCTGTTCTTTACTCCCTTTGACTTCCTGTCACCTTCCGGTTGAGATAATTCTTGCACAAAATTGAAGTGAACTGCAAGTGCATCTGCCTTCACCAGTTCAACTGCATATTCAATCTCTGCGTCCGTAATGGCCTCCCTACTCTGTTTGATCAGCTGAGGGGCACCAACATTTGCTATCCTGAATGGGACATCGTATTCAGTAACCACTGAATAAGAGTCTCCCATTTTCCGATTCTGTATTGCCGCCCGCTCTGATCCTACTCCCATTGCAATCCCAGCTTCGGCAGCACCACGGGCAAGATTCTCGTTAATCCTCTTCGTATCCGGATGTCCCCCAGTCATGGACGAAATCAGTATGGGAAGCTTCAGTTTCTTGCCAAGGAATTTTGTCGTAGTATCTATTTCGTCAAAGTCGACCTCCGGCATGGACCTCTGAGCTATGTCGACATCATCCCAGTAATTGTAATCGTGAGCAACATTTTGCTTGGATATAATATCTATGTGTTCGAGCTTTCTTCTCTCAACTGTCATGTTATCACCGTGCATTTAGTGTTCATATCTTGGAGACAGGCCAGCAGTCTCTCTGGTCGCCGACCGTTTAGAATAATCACTCTGTCCGTATAGAGGACGATTTTCTTAATCCTTTCCATCTTACCTGCCATGGACCCAGTGGCATCTTTTCCTGTGTTCACAATGGAAACGTCCTTTGAGTCTATTGAAGGGATAAACTTGGCAGTCTTGCTTGACTTTGGATCGCTATCATAGAGGCCGTCTACATCCGTAACAAATATCACTGAATTAGGGGTAAATCTTCGAGAAAGATCTAGTGCGATTTCGTCTCCAGAAATTATCCTGTACCCACCATTTGAAAGAACGATATCTCCAAAAAGTAGAGGAACGAATCCATCCTTGAGGAGGAGATTGACGATTTCGAAGTTGTGTTTTCTTCCATCGTAGATGGCATGTGGTGGGACAGGTATTGCTCTCACACCATTTTTGTTCAATTCATCCACCAAGACCGAATTCAACTCAGTTACATCGGAAATGACCCTGGAAATAGCAGTTTCCTTTCCCTTAATACGTCCCGGTTTATCAAGTGAGGATTTGATGGCAAGTATGTGACCAAATGAACCAGCACCGTGGATCAGTATCTTTTTTTCCCCAGTCTCGGACAGAACTTTGCACAGCTTTCTCAAGAGTTTTAGATTTACTCTCTTATAGCTTTCCTTGTCAGTAATCACGCTTCCTCCGAGTTTGATGATATCCACTTTTTGCAATCCTGTCTACGTAAATAAAGTCATGGAAGATTGTATATCTCTGAAATAGTTGTACCGTCATGCCTATGGACATTTCAATGTTCAGATACGTCGAATCGATTCCAGAGGAGACTATCAACCTTGCATCTAGCGCAATGAGAGGAATGAATCCTGAAGGACTTGGCGGAGTCGACATTGAAGAGCAGATAGCGAAACTGTACGGTGTGGATAAAGAACAGGTAATTGTCACACCATCTAATACGTTCGCTTCTTTTTTCACGCTCTACCATCTCAGGAAGAAGATCAACACGCTGGTTACCATCGCTCCGGAGTACCCAGCTTGTCATTATCAGGCCAAGGACATAGGCATAGTCACAGCGTTAGATAACAGGGTGTCTCCAGAGGGGGTTGATCTATCACCATGGGATGTGGACGAAAAGACCGCATATTACATCAGCAACCCAAACAATCCAACCGGTTTGACCTGGAGCGACGAGAGCATAAAGTCAATTGCTAGGGAAACGGAAGGCAATGAATCCTATCTATTGATAGACGATACCTTTTCGTTCTTTAATGGGACTTTTCCAAAAAAGCTTGAGGTCGGAAACACAATAATACTCGGCTCCATTTCAAAGTTCTTTGGTGAATCCGGTATCAAGATGGGATGGATTGTGGCCAGCAAGAATGTAATCGAAGAGATGAGGGAGAGGATAGGCATAATTGTACCAGTCATATCTACAAATGTGAAAAGAAGGGGCACTTATCTCCTCAGCAACATTAATGTGTTCAAGGAATACAACAAAAAGAAGCTTGACGAGAATTCCAAGATACTGTTCGAAAACTTGGATGAATACCTGCTAGGCTACAAGGGAAGCATTATAAATGCCCTGTCTGTCAACGGGGAATCAACCAAATTTTCTTTCTCGCTGTTATCAGACGGAGTCTCCACTGTCCCAGGTTATTACTTTGGATCTGACTCTTTAGTCAGGGTAGGAATCGGGACAGAGGATCCCGAAAGAACTGAAAAGGGAGTTAAACTTATATCGAGCAGGATATCAAAATGGAAGCGGTAGGTATGGACCCTGTCGGGATTCTCTACGGAGACATACATCCAACAATCGTAAACTGCTCTGTTTCTGGAAAGTTGAGACAAGGGGATTACGTTAGAATAAAGCATCACGAGGACGGTTGGGTTCTTGGAAAAGTGGACTCGATTGAAGCCAAGACGAATCTTTCAATCGAAAAGTCGTATCAGATAATGGAAGGAAACAATGTCGAGATCCAGCAGACAATATCTGCACAAATCGTCATAATCGGTTTTCTCGACCAGAGGAGGGTCCTCCAATACCCAAGAACTCCATTCCTTGCGGGTACACCCGTATACTTTGCAGAAGACGAATTCATCTCTTCCACTCTTAATATTGGAGTTGGAAAGAAGGGACGTGCTTACGTCGGAATGATTTATGGCCACACCATTCCATTCTCCATTGACATTAATTCAATGGTTCAGAAACACATATCCGTGATGGCTAAGACCGGAGGTGGAAAAAGTTACCTCACAGGGGTAATCATAGAAGAACTGATAAAGAACGACGTGACTGTTGTTGTCATTGATCCCCACGGGGAATATGGCTCAATGAAGAAGAAAGCTTCGGATACGGAGGAAATGAAACGGTTCTCAATTCATCCGGTTTCATACGGAGACAAGATAATCACATTCGCCCCGGACCACGGAGATGAAAAACTCACTTTCACGCTCTCGCAGATCAATGTCAAAGAACTTGTAAGCATAATGAATCTGTCAGATCCAAAATCTTATGTTTTGCCTCTGAGAAAGGCAATCGATGCCATAAGGCTCTCCAGCAAGGATTACGATTTTGATGAAGTCATCAAGGAGCTTAGGAGGCAGGATGATTCATCGATCTCACAAACTCTGGAAAAGGAACTTTTGTACCTGAAATCTCTCAATGTGTTGGGGAAGAGAGGACTAAGAGTTGACGAGTTGGTGGTGAAAGGTAAGGTCTCGATTATAGAAATGAAGGGTCTTCCCCCTGATATGCAAGAGCTCATAGTTCAGAGACTGCTGTATGCCCTTTTCGAGGCGAGAAAGAAGGAAAGAATCCCTCCACTTCTTACGGTCGTAGAGGAAGCGCACAACTTTGCACCTCAGCAAGGAAAGGCGTTCTCCTCAAAGATAATGAGAACGGTGGCTTCCGAGGGAAGGAAATTCGGATTTGGATTGCTCGTAGTCTCTCAGAGACCTGCAAAAATAGACAAAAATGTGTTGTCACAGTGCGGAACACAGTTAATATTGAAGGTCACAAACCCAAATGACCTCAAAGCCATCGGCAACTCTGTGGAAGGTCTTACCGCTTCATCACTCGACGAAATTCAACGGCTACCTGTTGGGACTGCTCTCGTTGCATCACCAGAACTTCCCATTCCCCTTTTCATTGAGGTAAGACCAAGAGAAACAGACGACGGCGGTAAGAATGTGAGGGTCGTCAGATGACCCTTCAAGAAAGGTGTACTAAGTACATAGAAATGACAAGAAATGCATTAACTCTAGTAAAAATAGCTCCATCCCGAGAGAGCTTTCTCAACAAAGCTGCAACCGATTTTATAGAAATGTGCAACAACTATCTCAAGGACGCAACTTTCTTTTACGATAAAGGAGATTATGAGAATGCTCTTGCCGCCAGTTCTTACGCATATGCATGGTTAGATGCCGGCGTTCGTCTTGGGATTCTTACCGCGGAAGGAGACTACAAGAGGTTTACACAATACTCTTAGCGATACGTACTGTAGTCGTAAACTAGATCTATTAATCTCTTACTAGTGACGTCGTCGATAATTCCAGCATTTTTCTTGACTAGAATATAGTCCCTAGCTTCTAAAACTCCATTCTTTGCTGCCTTTGCGTAGACGGATCCGATCAAGCTGCCCCTGACACTTTCTGGTAAATCCTTCAAATACTTCCCTAAAAGAAACCTGAATTCTTCGTTTTTTCGCATGTTAAGTTTTCTCAATTTCTTCTTAGTGTCAGTGCTTTTTTGGTTAGTAGCGGTTCGATTAACCTCCATTGGTATCGTTGGATCAATCCGTAACATTTAAATATTTCTATCTTAGCATCTTGGAAAACGTGGCCCCGTGGAATTTAACAAATATATCAAGTTTCCAACAAGGTAATGGTTCTTTAAGCAAAAATAGGTTACAAATCAGTTTTTTGTAACTACCAGTAGTCTGCACAAAAGTCATGCTCTTTTTGACTGGTAAATAATTTATCGTAAGTTAACTTAGGCATACGTGGCAGTAGGTGAAGGAAGAAGGCACATTTTTTATTCAAGCGGTGCTGCACGCGTTTACTCGATTAATTTTGGGGTAGAAGCACAGGGAATAATCGATCTCATAAAGGAAATGTCATCTTCAGTCAATGTCAATATAGTATCTGATGAGGAAATCAACATTGCCCTTCTCAAATCTGGTGCATCAGTAGATGATCTTGTCTCGATTAGGAATTTGCAGAATTTCCTTAAAATTGTTGGTGAGACTTCAAAGGTGCACAAGCTGGTGGCTGGGGATAGTTCAGAAAAAAAGATTGAGAGATACAGCGAAATTACCGTAAATTACTACAAGCTCATTTCTGAAATGGGGAAGAGTGAGGCAGAAGATTTTAGCGAGTTCGTGGACCTTTTTCCCCTAAAATACAACCTGTCTGCCAATTACGTTAATCACATTCCTCCCTTCATGAGACCTTACCATAGATTATTCGGAAGTCACACTGAAGCGAGAAAGGGACATCCCTTAATTTCAAAAAAGAAGTTCTCAGATTACTATGCAGAAATTAGGTGGATTGCTAGAGACGTGAAGTCCAGAAAAGGTATAACTGGCATAGTGTTTCCAGACGACTTTCTCGCAGTGGCGTTGGTCAAGGAATTGGAACTTTATGGAGTAGAAGCAACGATAGCGTCGTCAGTAGCCGAGGTGGTACTTAACGACGCTCCATATAACTTTGTGATTGCGGCTCTGAAATGCCTCGAGGAGGACTTCTCGTTTGAGTCCATGATATCACTGTTGGAAAGTCCATTTTCTGGCATTGATCAATCGAAGATTTACGATATAAAGAACATATGCTATGAAAAGAATATAACCAGAGGGATAAAGGATTGGAAGACACTCTTCCAAGACCTTAAGATAGGTACCGATCTACTGAAGGACTTAGAATTTCTTCTGGATCGGATCGAAAGGCCGGATGGCCTTGAACTTCTGCTTCGATTCTGCAGCAAATATCTTGGCCAGAGGAATTATCCGAACAAAATCTTGTCCTTATTGAACGCTTCCTCTGAAGGCTACTCTTACGACCCTACTGACTTGATCAATGATATGGAATCTATGAAGAGCATTCCAAAGGTCAGTGTCATTGGCGGTTCAAAAGTCTTGATTGGAAAACCCCTGGATTTGACGGGGATCCCTCTAGATAATCTGTATCTTGGAGGAATGGATGCATCATCTTCTCTGAGGTCATTTTCTGAGGAATTAAGGGATTTTCTGCAAAGAATCGGCTTGGAAGGATCGTTTGATAAACTGATGGAAGACGCATATTTGTCCATAATCGAGCAGGCAGAGAACGTCACAGCGACCTACTCTGCGATGGATGACAAGTTGACTTATACAGAATCTACGGCATTTTATGACAGCCTAAAAGGGGAAGAGGAATATGTTCCTAGAGATTCGGTATTTGTCCCTATCAATCCCATTGCAGAATGGGAAAAAGGAAGGGAAACTGAAAGCTCAAGGAAATACATACTCGATGAGCGACTCATTAAAACTAGGGTTGAGAAGCCTATTTACCCAACGTTTATAGAAAACTATGCAGGCTGTCACTTTAAGGGGTTCGTAAATGGCATGCTCGGAATCGATGAAATCGATGCCCCTCGTGAATTCCTCGACCCGAGAACCACAGGGTCGATGACGCACAAGATACTCGAAAAATACTATTCCACAGACTTATCACCTGCGAATTTTGGAAAGCTTGCAGATTCGTTCGTAAAATCTGAGATTAGCAAAGAGAGATATGAGTCGAGAATCGAAGCTCTCAAATTTTATAGAGAGAAGTACCTACTTAATGGAAAGCTTGCAAGATTCTTTGTGATGGATGTCAACCATGCCCTTGAATTAGGGAGGAAGACAGTTCAAAAGGAATTCCATTTCCCAACAAATGATAAACAAGTTTGGTATGAATTCGGAGGGAAGAGGATCAGCATTGGTGGTTATGTAGATAGAATTGACGAGGAAAAAGAAGAATTGTGCATCATCGATTACAAGAGTTCACTCTACGGCTATCCAAAAAACGACTTATGCGATGAAAGACATACCAAGGTCCAATTGTTCTTCTACAAGCTTGGAGTGGAATCTGTTCTCGGGAAGAAGGTAAGGGCGGCGGCATACGTATCATTCAGAGACATCAGTGAAGGATTCAACACTGCAGGTTTCTTCAATGCCATTCCGAACGAGCAGGCCCAAATGAAAAAGTGCAGGGATATCGTAGATCCAGTGCTTGATGACTTCTTGAGTGGTGATTTTGATCCCGTGGTAAAGGAAGGAGGTAATCTCTGGAAGTGCGAGAATGAGCTATTCTGTCCGTTATTGAGTGTCTGCAGAGTTCAGGAAAGAAGGTGGTAAAGTGACTGGAGATTTTGTTTCTGCGGTTCCTGGATCGGGAAAAACCGAAACTCTCATAAACAAATGTTATGAGCTGATGGTTGAACAAGGTGTAGAGAATGTTGTCGCAATTACATTCACCGACCGTGCTTCTGAGGAACTTATAGACAGGTTGAAGAAAAGAGCACTGAAGGATGAACGGTTCGATATAATCAGACAGCTACCCACTTCCAACGTCGGCACAATACACAATTTCTGCTCTAGAATTGTTAGGAAGTACGGTTCAGAAATTGGTATCCCGTGGTCTTTCAGAGTAATGGACGAACTTGAATCTTTCAATTTCCTGGAGAAAAGCGTTAGGAATTACATAATCGGGGTGAGAAATGAAAGTAGGATGACCGAAGAAGGGATGATACTTGGGAGAATATTAGACGCATTTGAAACTGATATAGAACAGGTCATAAGAGATTGCACGGACATCATGGAAGCGCAGAAGGGTTATCTCGATTACATGATCTTTAAGAATCAAAGCTTTTTCACACGCTATTCCAGGGACGTGTTCGATGAAGGAGTAATGAAGGAGATATCCACCAAATTTAGAATTTCCCTTATCCCTGGTCTCGTTTCTCTTCTTACCTCCTTTTCCATCCATTATCAGGAAATCAAGCAGAAAGCCAGGCTGATGGATTTTGATGACCTTCTGCTTTATACACTGAAGATTATGGACTCCAAAGGAGAGGAGATCGCCAAGAAATTCAGATACGTACTTGTTGACGAATTTCAAGACACCGATGAACTCCAGATAGCGATATTTGAAAGATTTTGGTCCCACGGTTCTTCCTTTTTTGTAGTTGGCGACCTCAACCAGAGTATCTATTCGTTTAGAGGTGCGCATCCAGCAGCACAAAGGAGATTCTCTGAGAGAATCTCAAACAAAGTGACGCTAAAGACAAACAGGAGAAGTGGGAAAAATT
This sequence comes from Thermoplasmata archaeon, assembly GCA_021792355.1. Next base: position 113,647 of record JAJYUV010000001.1, read on the forward strand.
TGATTGCATTTTTCAACAAGTTCTTTCCTTCACTAGTAGAATACGAACCAATGGAAGGCTTCTCTGACCACGAGGGAGGGGCATACTTATATGTGGAAGATGATAAAATTCAGGCAGTAGCAGAAATAGTCAAAAATAAGATAAGGGAAGGAGAAGCGCCAGGTGACATTGCCATTCTTAGTAGAATTTCTACCGACTTTTTCAACCTGAAACGGATTCTTAAGAATGAGGGAGTAGATTGTGTTCTCATCTCTGGAGAGTCAATCCTCAAGTCTCAGGAGGGGCTTGACTTACTATCCGTCGTGAGGTACCTGGCAGATCCGGGGGATCAAGTTGCACAGGTTGGATTACTCCTTTCGCCATTGTTCGGGATGACTGTCTCGGATCTTGCAAGAGAGAAAGGCAAGTTTGGAGAAATTATAGATTCAAAACTTGGAAGGTACAGGGAATCATTAAAAAGTGAAAGGATAGACTTTGTCCTGAATAGGATTCTACTGAGGGAAGGATACGTCTCAGCACTGCTCGGTTCAAATGGAGGAACGGAAAGAACCAGCAGGTTAAACAGAATTCTGGAACTTCTCTCATCTCACGTGAGCAATTACGGTGGAAATGCACAATCAGTCGCTGAGTGGTTGGAAAATGCCAGCAATAGCAAAGAGAGTGGACCAATTGAAGATCTTCTTGAAGACAGAACGAGGGTAAAGATTATGACGATACATCAGGCCAAGGGCCTTGAATTCAACACAGTCATAGTCTATGACCTTAGACCTGGGATAGACAGGGAGAAGTATTACTCAGATGAATATGCCGGTCTGGTAGTCAAGCGAGACAAGGATTTCATAACGTCTCCAAGCAGAAAGATAGTAGGAAAGAGCGAGAGACACAGCTTCTCCCTCAACGAAGAGACCAGAATAATGTATGTGGCCTTTACAAGGGCAAAGAATGACCTCCATGTCATAGTTGCTGAAAAGGACTTGAAAGAAGAGAAGGTGGCAAAAAAAGGAGATGACCTGATCTCTATTCTCCAGAGGACCATTGGGCTTTGGAAGGGCAATGATGCTAAAGAGAGAAACGAAGCTATAACAAGGATTTCAATGATCCCTTCAAAGGTCACCAAAACAGAGCCGATTGCTCATAAGGAAGAGACAAAGAGCAAAGAAGATGTTGGACCGGTGGAAAATGTACAGTTAGATGTCCAAGACGATGAAGACAACGAACTGGCAATAGAACAATTCTTAAGAGAAAAGGGTGATAGGATAAAGGAGTTAAGGATATTCTCCAAAGGCTCTAGAGTAACTATCTCAGAAGGTGGAATTAGGATTTATGAGGATATGCGTATTTCAAACAGTTACTTCGTGAAGAATGGTAAGATAGAATACATCTTGTGAATGCTTAGGATTGACAAAGGAGCTAAGGAGCTCAATATATGGATCGCTTTTCATAGCGAGTGCACAGGTTCATACACTATATGTAATCATTGAGAGAGATTTTATATTTTCACCTGATTATGTTTAGCTCCGGTGGTGTAGACCGGCCAAGCATATGGGGCTCTCAATCCCACGACCCGGGTCCAAATCCCGGCCGGAGCATCAAGGAGAGTAGAAACAAGATTCAATCCAAGAGGTCGGTGATTGTAGTCTAATGTGAAGCAATTACAAAAATTGACAGAGAAAGCTGCAAACTGGTAGATTCCTATGGTTCACTCTCATTCAATAAAATGCATCAACAAGTCGTACCTACATATCTTGCATCAAATATTCTCGGAATCAAGTTGATTAATTCGTCTAATTGAGCTATAGTTCCATTTTCTTGATATCGTCTATTAAAGTGTGTAACACTCTTATCACAGTCTCCATTGGGACTAAATGCCGTTTCAAGAACTGCTTTCCTTCGGGGGTTATTTTGTATTGTGTTATTATTCTTCCATTTACCCTGATTCTGCTCTCTTTTTTGATCAGTTTCTTTCTTTCAAGGTTCCTTAGAAGAATATAAATCTCTCCCGTTGGCAGGTTCTGTTGTAACTCGTCCGATATCGTTTTTTGCAACATATAACCGTAAGATGGAGATTTTGCAATGTTTCTTAGAATTAACAGGTTTGTAACTCCTTTGAGAACCTTTTCTTTGATTGTCATGATATAGATAAAATGATAACAGATTAAATACTTATATGTGAATAACTTATCTATACACATGAAGGACGAAGAAGATAGTGCTGAAGAAATGTCCTATGGCGTTCAGCACTCATTGAGGAAATTTCAGCACCGCCAAGGTGGCAGAAAAAGGGAGGATCAACCTGCCATCTTAAATCGAATTGGTTTTAGCGGAGGATTAACCGTAGTCGACTTAGGATGCGGTGATGGATATTACGCAATTCCAATTTCACGCTTGATTGGACCCCACGGAACCGTTTATGCTGTAGATAAGAGCTCTGTTGCTCTATCTGCAATTGACGAAAATTTAGGAACTTTAGAAGCTGATAGTGGCAACATACGCAAAGTGTTAGCTGATATGTCGCATACAAACATCGAAAGTGGGTCAGTAGACATTATTTTCATTGCTAATTCATTTCACAATGCAGAAAATAAGCAAGACCTGATAAAAGAGATTAGAAGGCTTATCAGGATGGGAGGGCGGGTCGTAGACATAGACTGGTTGAAAATGGAAACACCTTTTGGTCCCCCATACTCGATCAGACTAGAAGAATCTGAAGTGGAAAGTCTCTTCAGGGAATATGGATTTTTACTTGAAGACAAATTCTATTTTGAACCGTATCATTATTGTTTGACTTTCAGGTCTACTACGTCACTTCCAACTAAGGAAGAAAATCTTAAGACGAATCTGGAAAAATCTCCCGATTCAATTCGTGCGTCGCAACAAAAAGTTCGGGGAGGAAGTGATTGAGAGTGTCTTTAACAGGCTCAATCCAATCTTCGATCGGTACCGGGTTAACACGCAAATCTTATCCATTAATAGCCACCTCGATGGGACATTTCCTGAACGATGGAATGTTTTTCTTGGTTCCTGTGATTGTTGATCTGATCGCTACAGCACGCGACATAGATGCAACCTTGATTACGATTTCTCTCGTTCTTTACTATGTATCTACCGCTATCAGTGCTAACCTTTTTGGCAGGATTATCGATAAAAGGCACTTGCAGTCTTTGGGGATGATTCTAGGAATAGCAGTTATGTCAACAGGGATGCTTCTCTTTTCGATAGCTCTGAATCACTACATGGTTTCATATTTCCTCATAATCTCATCCATTATAACAGGTATTGGAGCGTCTTTTTATCATCCAACTGGAACCGCAATTCTCCAATCATACTATAAAGGAAACAAGCTTGGGAGATACCTTGGAATCAACGGCTCGGCAGGGAGCCTAGGAAGAGCAATTTTTCCTTCTCTTCTACTAGCTGTAGGCATAGTGTTAGTATCAAGCTCTTCGAGCGCAGTATTTTTCGGAATTCTTGGGCTAGCAGTATCATCTGTGATGTTCTTATTCATCAGGGAGTATATGGATAAGGAAAAATTAGAAAGACCTCCGAAGAAAACACAGATTGCTAAACCTCTAAGTGACGAAAACAGTCCCGCTTCGTCTAAATCAGCCGTTGGAAGAGGTATAATACTTTTAGCGATAATCTCTCTCATTCGGAACATTTCATTTTTTAGTGTCGTCGCTTGGATACCGGAGTATCTAAGTTTTGTAAGAGGTTATGGTGCTTCACTCTCCCTCGGCATGACGATGACCCTCATGTTCTCAGGAGGGATAATTGGTCAACTGATAATTGGTCTTCTTGTAGAAAATCACGATAAACGAAAAATACTGATTACAACAACAGTACTCTCAGTTGTACTTATGATTCTCTATCTATTCTCAAACGGGACTGAATCATTAATGGCACTAGCAGCATTCGGTTTTTTCAATTTCAGTGGTTTCCCGATATTCATGTCAATGATAGCGGATTACGTTCCAAGAGGCTCTACCACTGTGAGTAATGCGATTGTTTGGAATCTTGGAGGAACTACCGGTCAGGCGGTTGGGCCACTCATCATCGGAGTCATAATTGCAGGAACATATTCCCGTCTCCCGTATGCATTCGAGATAATGCTAGCTCTAGGTCTTTTTACTGCTTTAATTGTACTTGCATTGCCGAAACCAGCAAAGGAGGTCAAAGCTCCTCTATTTGCTTAATTTAGCAAAATTGACGGATCTAGTTCCCTATGATTGAAAAGTTGACGAACCCTAGGTGCTATTCTAATGGAGCAAGAACCAACTAACTGAGAACCGGATCATCTACATCCTACTCAATCATCGATCACATTATTGATTGGAACTCGGGTTGAATAGTATCCTGCATAATGCATCTGTGAAACTAAGGACTAACTTTCATATGATATAGTTCCCGATATTGAAGCCTTAACTAACTTCAGAAGAAACTTTTCTTTATTGCTGAATTGACCTTTTGCAGTACATCCGGCGGTATCTCATTCATGTTATGGGCGGTTTTTGCGTGATTTGCAATTAAAGGCATCAATTCTTCCTTGGTCGAGGCTTTGGTTTCAAAGCCACAATTCATTCCTATGTCAGCGCACTTGAAGCTGTACTTTGCCATATTAATACAAATTAAAGTTAGATAAAAATGTTATGCTGTTGCTTATTGAGAATATTTTTTCTCATTTCCATAAATACTTATTATCAGGTAGGTATACAACTAAGATGGAAAGACCTTCTTGGGATGAATACTTCATGAGGATGGCTTTTATGGCGGCTACTAGGTCTAATTGCGTTAGGAGAAAAGTAGGTGCTGTCATAGTCAAAGAAAAGCGAATAATGGCCACTGGCTACAATGGGCCACCTAGGGGAGCACTTCACTGTGACGAAGTTGGATGTCTTAGGGATCAGCTGAAGGTCCCTGCCGGAGAAAGAAGAGAGTTGTGTAGGGGACTCCACGCAGAGCAAAACGCCATAATTCAGGCAGCCTATAACGGAACAGCAATAAACGGAAGCATAATCTATGTAACCACACATCCCTGTTCTGACTGTTCTAAAATGATTATTAATGCCGGAATTAAAGAGATCATTTTTTCAGAAGGATACCCAGATGAACTTTCGGAACTGATGCTCATAGAAAGCGATATTGAAACTAGACAGTACGACGTTTCGGCTGAATTCAAGAATTTACTCTTCGGACCCAGTGTGGAACTGATTCACAGAGTAAAAGACTAGAAAGTATCTAGCTTATCCTTGATCGTTTGATACTGGTCTTCAATTCTCTTGTTTTGTTCAGCAGTCAGCCTCCACCCATTGGACTGAAGGTTGATTGTCGCCTGGTCCCTGTTCTTAGCTCCGGGAATGGGAATAACATTGCCTCTAGAAATCAGCCAGTTGAGTGCCAACTGTACTACCGAATGCCCTGTTTCCATCGATATATCTCTCAGGACGGAGAGGAATGAAGCTATTATCCTGACATTCTGTTCAGAGAACAGTCTGTTGTTCTTTCTAACGTCACTAGGTTCCAGATTTGCGAGATCGTACTTGAACGTGAGCAATCCCTGGGCTAGAGGTGAGTACGCTATTACGCTAATTTTCTCCTTGTTCAGATACGGCAGCATCTCTTCTTCAATTTCCCTTTGAAGGATGTTGTATCTTACCTGGTTAGAAACTATATCCATGTTCGAGAGGTAGGATCTTGCTTCTTCTATCTGACATATGCTGAAGTTTGAAAGGCCAATGTACCTTATCTTCCCGTCGTTTGCCATTCTCTCTAGCGTCTTCATCGTATCCCTAAGGGAAGTGTAGATGTCAGGCCAGTGTATCTGGTAAAGGTCTATGTAATTAGTGTTTAATCTTTTCAGGCTTCCGTCCAGTGCACGCTCGAGATATTCTGGTTTTAGATGACTTCCAGAAGCCTTTGTAGCAATGATTATCTCGTCCCTGATGTCCTTGATAACTTCGCCGATTACAGATTCCGAGTGACCATCTCCGTACACTTCAGCTGTGTCAATGAAGTTGAGTCCCATTTCAATAGAGGTCAGAATAGCATTTTTTACATCAGAATCAACTATTTTTCCCCACCCTTTTGCACCGGCCTGCCACGCTCCGAGTCCAATTGCGGAAACTTTTAGATCGGATTTTCCTAGGTTAATGTATTCCATAGTTCGACATAATAGGGTTTATAATTAATTTTCGTTTAAGGGTTAAAATCCAAATGAAAATCATCAAAAATTCGATAATCCTGTCGCAGGAATATGTCCCTGATGACGTCATAGGTAGAGAACAGCAAATTGCGAGACTCAGGGAGTTGATAACTCTTGGTGCCACATCTTCATCCTTCGTTATAAGGGGTAACCCCGGTACAGGGAAGACGCTTATTGGAAAATACCTACTGAGGGAGTTGAAAGGTTACAACGGTGTTTACGTAAACTGTTATGTAAACCAGACGGACAGATCAATAGTTGCATCAATTCTCGACGATCCAAACATCAGGCTTCCAGAACTGGGGAATACAAGATCGGAATCTCTATCCAGTATACTCTTCAGAGAATTGCCAGAAAAGAAGAACCTAATAGTTCTGGACGAAGCTCAATCCCTGAAGCGAAGTCACGGACAGATTGTTTATACATTATCGAGAAGCAAAGAACTTGGTGGTCCTGAAATCAACCTGATGCTTTTGTCGATGGAAGAACCTGAGATGTATCTTGATAAAAGTACCCTTTCAGGTTTAGGGAAGTATAACAGACTTTCGTTGACAGAGTATAAAGCCAACGAACTTTACGAGATTCTATCGAGGAGGGCAAACGGCGGTCTCTATGAAGGATCTTTCACAAATTCTGCTATTGAAAGGATATCCGAACTGGTAGAGGACAGTGGAAGTGCAAGAAATGCAATAGAACTGCTAAGGAATTCGGCACTTTATGCAGAGTCGAGAAACGTTTTTCTAGATGAGGAAGCAGTTCTTCAGGCCTACAGAGATTTCTCCCCACCGTTGGAGGACAGCTCATTAATAAATCTAGATCAAGAAGAAATCTTGATGCTGAAATCGCTCCTGGAATCTAAGCGCTTTGAAAGTGGATTCAAGACGTCAGACCTGAAGAACCTGGGTACCGGAATGAGTGACGCAAGAATCTACAAACTTTTGAAAACGATTGAACTGTCTGGATTAGTTAAAAAGAGTAAAATAGGGAAGGGCTACTCTGGAGGGGTGGAGAACGAATACATTCTTCGTATCTCCCCCAGTATCCTACTGAGCAAATTGAATATGATAGGGAAGTCCCAGGGAATCTCAGAAAAATGAGGGATTGAACCGAAAGTTATACGTTCAAATGTCACAAAGTTTATATACTGTCATATCAATGTCATTAATATGTCAGACAATTTTAAAGTACTGGGTGTAGGAGGCGCTGGCGTCAACGTCGTTAGGTCACTTGGATATGTGAATTCAGTTTACATAGATTCTTCTCACTTTAGCTCCTTGGAAGGTATTACAGAGTTCCTTGGAAAGCAGGCAAGGGAGGAGAATGTCGTTATAGTATCTTCTCCGGCAGGTAAGTTTTCTTCATCGGTACTGAAGACTGTCTGTAATGTATTGAACTCCAAGAAAGACAGAGTAAATTTGATCGCGATAATGCCGTTTCATAGCGAATCTCCTGAGAGGAAGAAAAGAGGAGACCTCGTCCTGAAGGACCTAAGGGGAGCAGTCGAATCCACTGCGATTGTGGAAAATGAAAACTTCGCCTCCTCAATGAGAGAGTATCCTTGGACTCACGTGATGTCACGTGTAAATGAGCACATAGACGGTTTGGTTAGAGAGTTCGTCTCTCAAACGCAGGGTGGAAGCAACGTACAGCAAAAGGAGTTTGCTTTAACCTCACCCCATAATAATTTGGCCACTAACGCAGGTATTTCCTTAAACTGAACAACCCGTTTTAGTTGCGGGATATTCAGACGTGCGTATAGCCATCCTGAGGAACAGTTTTAAGCCAGAAATGCAATTAGCGTCTAAGGATGCAGTCAAACCATAAGACCTCAGGAAACACACCACTAATAAACTCTCAGAAGCTTGGGAAATTTCTTGGCATAAACAAACTTTACATAAAGTATGAAGGAACAAACCCCACTGGCACGCAGAAGGACAGGTCGGCAAGTCTGACCGTACGGCAGGCAGTTGACTTGGGTTTTGATAAAATAGTTGCTGGAAGTTGCGGCAATTACGGTACGTCGATAGCATATTACGCATCACTTTATCACATCAAATCAGTCATATACATTCCAAAACAGTTTCACTCGAATCGACTAATAGAGATTGAAAGGAAATACGGGGCGGAACTGAAGCTTGTGGATGGCAAATACGAAGACTCCGTGGAGACCAGCAAGCAAGACGCCAAGAATAACGGCTGGTACGATGGCAATGCAGGAGCTCACCCGGAACTGGGTCTCGAAGCATTTTCTGGAATCTCGTACGAAATATACAAATCCATTGGAGGGATTCCTGATACTGTCTCCGTCCCGGTAGGGAACGGAACGACACTCGCAGGTATTTTCCACGGTTTCGAAAAAATAAGGAAAGAACTGGACTCACCAAGAAATCCAAGAATGATTGCAGCAAGCACAGATGGTGGGAATCCCGTCATAGAAAGTTTCAAGAACAATGAGAAGAAAATCAGGGACTTCCCAATAGAACGCATCAAGGAAACGGAGATAAACGAACCGCTAGTCAACTATCATTCCTATGATGGCGAACTTGCTTTTGATGCGCTCGTCCGATCCCGAGGTTTTGCAGAGTACGTATCTGACGAAGAGCTAGAAGTATACAAGAATCTTATTAAGCAATTTGAAGGAATTAATCCTATTCCTGCTGCCACGGCATCCATTGCCGCTACAGCTAGGATCGCGGGAAATAACAAACTTCCAGGAATCCACATCGCAATTATCACTGGATGAAATGACGAAGCAGGATGTTTATTGGATCACCTTGAGTTATCCCTCCTCCTGGTACATCCAATGGAACCCATCAATATCCTATACTCATAGGGTGATAGTGTTGACCTCGAGATGATTCGCCTGAACATAAGCGCTGTTTTCTCAATTCTGTGCTTGGGATAATTGTTGTTTATAAGACTCTCTCTGAATTTTTCTATCAATCTGTCTGTCTCAGCCCTTTTTATTGCTTCAACATTCCTCGTCTTGGGAGAGCCGAACAGTTCATAGAAGAGTATTGCAGCAGCGCTCGAAACATTTAATATAGGATAATCTTCGTCAGCTGGTATGTGAACGAAGAAGTCACACATCGAGAGTTCCGCGTTTGTGAGCCCAATATCTTCTCTACCTAGCACAATTCCTACAGCTCCCTTTATTCTTGTAGATAACCTTACAAATTCCTTAGGATTCAAGTAATTCCTTAGCACTTCCTTTGGCGACTCACTCTTTACTCCTGAGGTACCGACCACGTACTCCAGTCCCCGTATTGCCTCAACCAGCGAATCTACCATTTTACATCTATCAAGAATCTGATTCCCCCTCATGGATCTGAAGTAGTCCTCACTCGGAATCCGGTGCATATTGACCACCATCAGATCGTCAAGCCCGAAATTCCTCATGAGTCTCGCAATTGCGCCCAGATTTCCAGGGTTCTTAGGTTCGACGACTATTATTCTTATAGACTTCACAAACCTAAGTTCAGGCATAAATAAACCTTTTTACTGACGAATGCCTACAGACGCTAATGGACGGGGAGAGATTCCTGTTTTCACTTTCAAGATTTGGCATAAAGCTTGGATTGGGTCCAACAGTAGCATTCGCAAAATCTCTTGGAAACCCTGAAAAGAGTTTTAGGAGCATTCACGTTGCGGGATCGAATGGGAAAGGGTCTACCTCCACCTTCATTTACAGGATTTTGAAGCGAGGCTCTACGACCGGATTATACACATCTCCGCACCTAAGGAGATTTTCTGAGAGGATCATTGCCAATGACAGGGAGATCCCATTAGAATTCGTAAATGAATTCGTCAATCAGCACAGGTCCACCATAGAATTTAACGGAGAGATCACACAACTGACGTTCTTCGAATATACCACGCTCATGGCATTTGATTATTTCAGGAGAGAGGGAGTTCAGTTTGCAGTGGTGGAAGTGGGACTGGGAGGTAGGTTGGATTCCACAAATATAATTGATCCAGAGGTATCTGTGATAACAAGCCTGAGTCTTGAGCACGCAGACAAACTGGGGGGAAGTCTGGAGTACATTGCTAAAGAGAAGGCCGGGACAATCAAGAAGGGCAAACCGTTAGTAATCGGAAAGGTCCCCAAGTTGGCGAGTGACATTTTTGAAGGCACTGCAAATGTAAATCGTTCTAGTATCAAGAAAGTTGAAGATTGTGCAGTGAGCAATCTAAACTTTTCAATAGAAGGCACGGGGTTCAGACTGGATACTGGCCATGACGACTATGAGGTAAAATTGCGGGCTTTAGGTGAACACCAGGTAAACAACTCTATTTCTGCAATACTAGCCTGTGAATCTCTGAAGAATTCTCCGAGCAAAAAAGATATTCTGCAAGGCCTGCAGGAAGATCAAATCCCTGGAAGGTTTGAGATAAGGAGGAGAAATCCTCTTTTGATAATGGACGGGGCTCATAACTCCGAGGCAAGCAGAATTTTAAGTACTAACATCAGGAGGTACTCAATAAAGGACCCTCTGATCGTCCTGGGAGTGCTGAAGGACAAGAACAGCTACAACATTTTGCAGAATTTATCAGAAGTTTCAGAGAGTGTGCTCTTAACGGAACCGAACGAGCTGGAAAGGAAGAAAGACAGTGAAGTTCTAAAGAGGGAGGCAAAACTATTTTTTAAAGACGTAGAAGTTCAAAAACGACCCTCCAGTGCACTCGATGCGGCAATCGATTCAGGAAGAAACACCGTAATCACAGGATCACTTTACCTCGTCGGAGAAATGGAAACACTGCTAGATGAGAAAGAAAAGTCTGAAATGGTTCCAATGGAAACGAAGGGGGTTGGAAAGCCTACAGAACTCATCGAATAGAATACCAGTTACATAGTTCTCCAGTGGAAACAGAGGGGAGTGCATGAGATGCTGGATATTTATTCATTTTGGTAAAAGACTTGATAAGAAACGGTTTTAATATGGTTACTTTTCTCTTACTATACCATGGGCGCATCATCGAAAAACTTGTTTGAAAAATTCAACCATTCGTCGTTGATTGTTAAAGGTCAGAGACAAGCTCTGGAACCTGGATTTGTGCCCGAACGGTTGCCGCACAGGGAGGAGGAAGCCGAGCAGCTTGCCGAAATTCTTTCCCCATCGTTGAAGAATTTCAAGCCTTCAAACGTTATCATATTCGGTAAACCCGGCGTCGGAAAAACGAGCGTAGTAAAGTTTGTAGAGAATGAAATGATGAAAGCGATACAGTCACGGCTGGACACAAAGATAAAGATTATAGATGTCAACTGTGGAATAGTCGACAATCCTTACGGTGTTCTGCTTTCCGTGGGGGATGGTCTTCTGGACGCTTGGGAGGAGAAACTTCCTTTTACTGGGTGGCCGCTAGACAAACTTTACAACACGGTTGTCGAAAAGATCAACAACTTCGCAGGCATTGCGATCATAGTCTTAGATGAGATAGACAAACTCGTGAGAAAGAGCGGTGACTCTGTTCTCTACCAGCTCCTTAGAATAAACGAAGTCTCAAATCAGGGGAGGGTATGCATACTTGGCATAAGCAATGATCTGAGGTTCACAGAATACCTGGATCCCAGAGTGAAGAGTCGTCTGATAGAGGAGACCATGGTGTACAATCCATACAATGCCTCTCAGATATACGACATCCTCCGTGACAGGTCGATGTATGCGGGAATTGCAGATTCAATTGACGACTCTGCAATGAAAACCTGTGCTGCTCTTGCTGCTCAGGAACATGGAGACGCAAGAAGAGCAATCGACTTACTCAGGATAGCTGTCGAGATAACAGAAAAGGGAAATGAAGGAAGAATCGGTGATGAAACAATTTACGAGGCAAAAAGAAAACTGGAACGGGACGTGGTAGTCGAAACAGTTTTCACGCTTCCCCTACACAGCAAGCTGGTGCTCTTCTCCATCACGCTCATAAACGAGATAAAGAACGGTGGGAGTTCTACAATGGGAGAATTTTACGACCTGTATGAAAAGATAGCAGACAGAATGGGAGTAGGCAGCCTGACCCAGCGCAGAGTAGCAGATATAATTGGAGAGCTTTCAAATCTTGGTCTCATCGATACCAAGGTTCAGAGTTTTGGAAGATACGGTAGAACTACGACGGCAAGCCTAAACTACGGCTCTTCCAAAATCAAGGAAATTCTGATAGCAGACGAAATGTTGTCCCAACTGAAAGACGTCAAGCCTTTGCAAAAGTCCCTTCCGGATTCGTAAACCTATATATCTTTGGTCTAATCTGGTACCGTGAAGGCTAAGGCTATTCTTATCATTGGCATGCCAGGCTCGGGCAAGGACGAATTTGCTTTGGTTGCAAGAGAAATGGGTATCGAAGTAGTAAACATGGGTGATGTAGTCAGAGACTTCACATCGAGTATCGGTCTAAGCATCTCTATGAGTGGGGAAATAGCTTCCAGAGAAAGAAGAGATCACGGAATGGACATCTGGGCTAAGAGAACGATCGAGAGAATAAAGAGCAATTTTGTAGTAGTTGAGGGAGTCAGGAACATCGAAGAGATTCAAAGGTTCAGAAAGGATATGGAAATAGGCCTTGTAGTTGGAATTTCGTCAGGTAAGGATTACAGGTATGGCCGGCTTCTCAAGCGTGGACGAGAGGATGATCCTAGGAACCCGGAAGAGTTTACCGTCAGGGAGAAGAGAGAGCTATCCTGGGGAATTGGAGAAGTTATTGCAACGGCTGATCGCTACATCTGTAATGACTCTACGATCGAAGAATTCAGAGAAAAGGTGAAAGAATTTCTCAGGGAGCACATAATTCAAGAAAGTTCTTGAAAATATTAACTCCGAACTGAGTGTGCTCAACTTCTGGATGGAATTGAAGAGCGTACCTTCCCTTGTCGCTGTTTGCCATGGCCTGAACTTTGCAAGTCTCCGAAGATGCAAGTAGTTGGAATCCCGTCGGTGCTTCCTTTATTTCGTCATTGTGACTCTCCCAGGCGAAGAACTTCTTTGGAAGACCTCTTAGTATTGAATCTCCCTCTATAACCGAAATTTCCACTTTCCCAAACTCTGGATGAACGGCGGGGCTTACTTTGGAACCATAATGCATCCCCATAAACTGCGCCCCAGCGCATATTCCCAGTATTGGGATTTTCATCTCATCGAGGAACAGAGAAGTATTCCCCAGTCTAAAGCTTTCATAGGCTATGGACGGAGCTCCCCCTGATAAAACGAGACCATCTGCATCGCTTATCTCGCTGACGTTGGACTCATTACTTTTGATTTCGCAATTCACATCTAAATCCCTTAGCACTCTCCACTCCCTATGGGTCCATTGTCCTCCGTTGTCGATCACGTAGACTTTCAAAGGTGTTCACGCCTCAGGCTCTTTTGCTCATCAACATGTCGATGTAGCTGTTAATGTGTTCAGCTAGCAGGGGATTGTCTGTGAAACCACACGCGGAAAGATCCGGGGCTGCTATAAGTGCTCTAGTCCCGTCAGAAACCATGTCGGTCGCAATGAGTGAGTTATTCCTGAAGACCCTTGTACCTTGCGGTACTCTCTGATTGTCTGGGGCCACTATAGAAACGGTCACATTCCTTGTTATGGCTGATTCGATCTCCTTCCCAAGCTCTTGTCGCAGGTCTCTGAGTTTTGGAGTGGAGATTGATGCGAACCGTTCAGCAGAGTTCAGAACCTCTTTCATCTTCTCTAGCACCCTATCCCGCCCGTAGATTGTATAGATGAGCTGAGGAAGGCCCTGCTGAGTCAGCAGCTCATTCATATCCGTGAGCTTATCGAAGAGAACGTCAAGATTCTTGGAGAAATTCTTCCTGATTTCGTAGATGTTCTTGGCCTTGAACACTTTAGGTCTCCCCTCCAGTGAAGTTATAAAGCCTCTTTCTTCGAGTTTTTCAAGAACCTTGTACGTGGAAGTTCTTGGAATTTTAGCAGTCATTGCTATACTATCTGGGGTACTCGCTCCCAGTAGAACAAGAGCCAAGAATCCCCTCAGCTCATAGTCAGTCATTGCGAAACTCTCGAAGTATCTCGATACTTCCGCAAGCTCTTTTTCAAAATCTTCCATGGGGAATAATAAAAAAGGCTTTTATAATTTTTTTGACTACAATGTTGATGCAATGTTCTCTTTGTAACAAGGAAGCAGTTGTTTTCCTGAAGTACAATGGCAGCCATCTGTGCGACAAGCACTTCGTCGAATTCTTCCAGAAGAGAGTAAACTTAGAGTTCCGACGAGAGCTAAAAATTACTAAGCCGGTCAGAATAGGAGTCGCTCTATCTGGTGGAAAGGACAGTTCAGTGGCTCTTTATGAGACGCAGAGGGTATTCGGGAAGAGGAAGGACGTGAGTATAGTTGCACTGACTATTGACGAGGGTATCAAGTCCTATAGACCTGAGACCATTAGGGCAGCTTCATCCTTGACAAAGAAGCTGGGCATTGAACACCGGATCCTTAGTATAGAAGAGAATTTCGGAACCACCATGGACACCATTTCGCAAGGGGGGAGGCTCGCCCCGTGCAGTTACTGCGGAGTGTTCAGAAGGAAGCTCATTAACAAGGCAGGGATTGATGAAGAGGTAGACTACATGGTTACGGGACTGAACCTTGACGATACGGCCCAATCCGTGATGATGAATATAGTTAGGGGGGACCTGGCAAGGATCGCAAGAATGGGACCCCATAGCGAGACGAAGGCCGGACTGGTACCGAGACTCCAGCCTCTCCTCAAAATTGCTGAGAAGGAGGTACTGCTCTACGCAATCATCAAAGGCATTGACTTCTCCCACTCAGTTTGTCCATATGCTGGAAGCGCTATCAGGAACGAATTTAGAGAGTCGATAGACAAATGGGAGGAACGCTCTCCGGGAACAAAGTATTCAATCATCAACTCATTCGAAAAAATTAGAGATATGATGCCAGTTGAAATAGACGTTAGGATGGGGAAATGCAAAATTTGCGGGTCTCCTACGCCAGGTGAGATATGTCAGAGTTGCTCTTTTGAGCAGGAGCTTGGAACATGGACAAAGTCCTAGGGATAATCTTTCTCTTCTTGGTAATCGCTGCAGTCATATATTTTAGAAGTTTTGTGCTAAGTTCAAGGAGAAGAAATTACAAAACTATTTACAAAGATCTCAGGGTACACTCATCACTCGGTGGAAATCCTGGCGTAATGGTCTACGTGATCTCTATAGCCACTGTAATAATAGGTCCCTTCTCGTATGAACTAATCCCGTTGAATGACGTCACCTACGTTTTGATGAACGTACTCGCAGGAGTCTTCTTTTCACTATTCTATCCACCGTTTGCACCAATCACTGGTTTCGCAACGATTGACGTAATAGAAATAAAAGGTACAAAGTACTGCATCGTTGGTAGGGTAATGAACAGGAAATACAAGGTAATCTCCATAATTGAAGATCAGAAGTTTGAAATAACTGCAGAATCTAGAAGGCAACGTCTAATATTTGAAGTCACGAACCGACCTTCTGACCAGAAGTGAGCCTTGAGATTACCTTGACTGCTGAATCCATGTATTTTTCATCCATAATGTAGGTCACGTCATTGTAGAAGGAAGCTACCTGATAAACGTTGATTCCATTGATGGCAAGTACGGTCGAAATGTAGGCAACATACCCCCTAAGTTTTTCAATAATGAGCGGAGAGATCACGACAAGTTCGGCTAGATCTTCTCTGAAGGAGAGAACCTCTTCTGCGGGAAATTGTTTACGAACCTCTGGGGTATTTTTCCTATCTATTACCATAACAATTCCCTGACTCCCTTGGACAACCCTTATCTTACCGCCAGACCCATAGATCCCGGCGTAAATCTTAGAAACCTTGACGAAATTGTCGACAGAATTTCGAACTGTCAGGTTGGTTATCGAGTAGAATGCCTCAATTCTTGACTCACTTAGTGCAGATTTGTAGGCGGATTCTAGAGACGGATTTCGCTCGGGGTATCTCTTGATTGCAGCCAGCACAGCACTGAAATTCTGAGTCTTAAGCTGCTTCATGAGGTATCTGGCAAGTGATGAATAATTTACTATTCCAGACTGGAGAGAATCCATCGCGCATGGATTGGAAGAAAGATACTCCGACACCCTCTTGCTAATCCTTTCCATAAGTGAATATAGGTTTCATCCTTAAAAAATAGTTCCGTAATTCGAATGTTATCTCACATACCTTCCGAACGAACTACTTCAACTCAATGACACCGCTCGTGAACCGCACATCTAAAATTGGTAGACTTGTTCTGGATATGTATGGTATCTGTCAAGGATAGGAGAATAATCATATTACACAATTTCGACAGGGATGATTATTCTAAACTTTTGGGCTCGCTAAAATCCACGGGTTTAGGAGATAATACGATTGTAGCAGTCACTACAGCTACGACCTTAGACTGGAAGGTAGGTCATCTCCTAGAGGAGCTCCTCCTGGAGGACGAAAGCCTGAAAGGGCAAACTAAGAGATAATCAGAACTTCTTGAACTTTGATCCTCCGGTCCCACAAACGGGGCACTTTTCAGGGGGCTTTCCAACGACGGTATATCCACATACAGGGCAGATGTAGATGTCCTTTGCCTCTATATCTTTCTTTTTCTTGACACTTTCAAGAGCATCACTGTAAAGCTCTTCGTGAATCTTTTCAGCCTCGAGAGCATATTTAGTTGATACTTCAGCCCCCCTTTCTTCTTGGAATTTCGCAACCTCATTGAAAACAGGGTACATCTCGTTCACCTCGTAGTGTTCTCCGCTTATTGCATCTTCCAAATTTTCTGATGTTCCCTTAATCATCCCTAAATTTCTGTAGTGGTTGGTAGCATGAACTGTCTCAGCATAGGATATGGCTTTGAAGAGTCTGGACACGTTAGATAATCCATTTTTTTCTGCAACTTCCGAATAAATGGAGTATTTCATAGCTGCTTTGCTTTCGCCGCAAAAAGCGTCTTCAAGGTTCCTTTTGGTCATGATTCTCATATAGATCGATAAAGTATCACGAAGGAGCTATTTAGACCTTTTAATTAGAACAATAATCATGAGTTAGCTAGTCACTTTATTAATAATGCTATGCACCCTGAATGTCCTATTTTACGGAGACAAGTTATTTGTTTCAGGAGCCCTTTCGTAGTAGGAAAGACCGTGGGATACCTGTTCAAAGCTACTTCGATAAACGTTGCAAGAGCTGTTTACGCGCTCAACTGGTTCGATATAGCTCCTGGTCTTACCTATATTTCGAAAGACTTGGGACTACAGGTAGTACAACTAGGAATTGTGACCACTTTCTTCTATGTCGGCCTAGCCCCTTTTCAGCTCATTGGAGGAGCGCTAGCTTCAAGAATAGGATCAAGAAGAGTCGCCTTCATAGGTCTGCTTCTTCTAGGACTAGGGGCAATAGCATCAGGATTTTCCCACAACCTTGCAGAACTTTCATTTTCTAGATTCGTAGCGGGATGGGGATCTGCCTTTTTCTTTTCTCCCGGTCTATCTATTCTGAGAGACATTTCTCCTGTGGAATCGTATCCTTTGCAGGTGGGAATCTACAATGGAGTATTCGGTTTGGGTGCAGGTGTTGGTGCGTTCGGCTGGGTTTTTATTGATAAGGTTATAGGGTGGCAACTTGGTCTTGTAATAGGTGGTGTTTTGGTCATTTCCATCGCCATCGAGAATGCAATTGCCCTAAGGGGGGTAAAGGAGCACAAAGCTGAATCAATAGGTTTCAAAGAAAAGATGATTACTGTAGTCAGAAACAAATATCTCTGGTTCACTGCGATCGGAACGCTTGCTGCTACATTCGTTGAAACAATTGGAGGACAGTTCTTGGTCTATTTCGGAGAGAATTATCTCAGGATAGCTTCTGTCTACTCAGGCTTTATAGACGGACTGTTCCTGACTATTGGTTTCCTTGGTGGTGTTGTGGGTGGTTACTTCCTCTCCAAGGTTCACATAAGAAGACCGTACACTTATGTCACACTCGTTGTAAGCAGCATCTTCTTCATCCTGATTCCATTTTCGGGGAATCTTGTGATACTTACCTTGATAGTTGCAGTATGCGGATTCTCTGTACAGTCAGGATTCTCTGCACTTTACGTTCTTTCGTTGCTCTACGTACGGGACAAGGCCATGGTGCCTTTCGCTCTATCATTCGTAAATTTTATCGGTATCGCCGTTGGTTCTGTCTCTCCGTTCTTTTTTACACTCTTGACCGATAGGATAGGACCAGATTTCGGCTGGATTATTCTTGGTATCCTTGGGATCGCATTTGTGCCTATTTTACTTCTTGCAAAGTCGACCGGAATCCCAGATAACTGAATCGACTTTTAAAGACCAATATGAAGTCAATTGTTTTTAATCTGGAGATTGGTCATTTATTTCTAAATACTGCTAATTTTATTGAATTGTGAATGTTACGCCGAAATTGAATACATTTCAAAAATTTGTTCCCCCTTTTTTTGACCAAGCCCAGGACCCGCAAATCCACGCGCCCTCAAATCAATTACACTCTTTCCCGATATGTTTAAGGTTGTCCAGATTTTACGTACGAGGAGATGAAGTCGGTTAGACCGGTCTTGGCAGCGATAAATAGCCCATTTCCAGCCTGACCGGATCGATTTTATTCCTAATGGGTGAAACTTGTTGGTCAGATTATTTTTCGTTCAACAAAAATTAGTTACAGGTACGACTATGAACACGCCAGGATATTTGTGATTAGGGTCAAGGCGGATAAAACATCTAGACTGATCTTGAACTGTCACGGTATAATTGAAATCGATTCTTAGGTGAAAGGATCAGAGGACTTTTTTTTAATCGCAGAGGTCAATTTATTCACAAGGTTTTATTACTACCCTTTTATAAGGATAAACGAATGTATAGGTTCGGAATTGCAGGTATTCCACTTGGTTCTAAGGGAAGAACAGTTAAAGATGCTGTGGAAAATACCTTCCAACTTGGATTGAATTATCTTGAAATTCAACTATTCAGAATAAGTACCCAGGAGCGTGAAATGAGGGACTTTGTTGGTATGAAGCCAAAGGAGCTCGACGACATGCTCCTTGTCGATCTCCTCAGAAGTGATGAGGACGGAAAGTACAAATCTGTTGGTCTCAATACTCAGATTGAAGAGGATGATATCGGGACTGAGCTCTTCTGGAGCATGGCACGAGATTACAAGGAGTTAAGCCTCGCGCGAGATGTTGCGAGAGAGCTCGATGTAAAAGTATCGCTACACACGCCATACTATGTTGACTTCTCAATTGAGGAGAGAATGGTGATGGATTCTATTCAACACACTATTTGGGGAGGAGTGATTGCAGATGCTATTGACTCAGAATTCCTCATAACTCATCTCGGTCTTGCATCATCGGATAGAAAAAAGAGTCTAAAAAACACAGCATCTTCATTAAAACAAATCTCAGAGAAGCTGACCTCATTGAAGATAAAGCCAAAGCTGTGCATAGAAAATTCTGGAAAGGGGGAGGTAATTGGTACTGAAGATGAAATAGATTCACTGCTTGGTAGTGTGAAGAACATCACTACCATCACGAACGTATCGCACATCTATTCCTCGAAGAAGAATTCACCAACAGAGCAAGATGAGTTCGCAGACATAATCGAAACTACAAAGAAGAAAAAGAGGCCTCTTTACTTTGAGTTTTCTGGAGTGGAATTCCTAGACCAGAATGAGTACAGAATCACTCCGATAAAGAAAGGGAATCTTAAGTTTGAACCTTTTGCGGATGCGTTAGCAGATTTCGATGATGAAATAACGCTCATATCCTTCTCTCCTCTGCTAGAGCACGACGCGCTTTACATGAAGGTCATATTTGAAAGAAGCATTTTGAAGAAGATAGGGAAGACGGTCAAACCTCTTGCTCAATGATTTTCCACTCGATACATTCTACTGAGTAGCTGCCCCTAGGCTCACGTCCTAACCAGGATCTCGCTGTATGAGTGCTTTATCTTATTCACCTTTGGCGCTATGACCGCCTTGCAATAGGGTCGACTCGGATTCTTTTGAAAATAGTCTTTATGATATTCCTCTGCAGGATAGAAGTTCCTTAAAGGTTCAACGGCAGTAACTATCTTCTTCGAGTAATCCTTCTGTGTTTCCTCGATTTTTTGTGTAATAACAGATCTATCATCGTCATTACTGTAAAATATCACTGACCTATACTGCTCACCAATGTCGTCACCTTGCCTGTTTAATGAAGTGGGGTCGTGCATCGAGAAAAAGACATCTAGGAGTTCTGAAAGGGAGATGATCTCCGGATCGTACTCGACCTTGGTCACTTCTGCGTGACCAGTATCACCATCACACACTCTCTCATACGATGGGTTTTCTACACTTCCTCCCGAATACCCTGGTTGGGTGGACGTGACTCCTCCGATGACCTTAAATACGGCTTCGCTGCACCAGAAACAGCCACTTCCGAATACTATGGATTTTGTCATTTCACGGCTCCTCCGTGGGTACGAAAATCATTGATATGGAATTGACGCAGTGCCTGGTATTCTTCGGAGTAAATCCCTCATTGTAGAACACATGGCCTAGATGAGCATCACAATAAGCACATCTAATCTCTGTTCTGACTCCGTCTTTGTCGGGTATTTTCTTGACCGCTCCGACAATTTCATCGTCGAAACTTGGCCATCCACAATTAGATTCGAACTTATCACTGGATCTATATAGTGGCTTACCGCACCTCCTGCAGATGTAAGTACCCTTCTTGAAGTGGTTATAGAATTCGCCAGAGAACGGCATCTCAGTACCGCCGTAAACAATGACTCTTTCCTCTTCCTCTGTGAGATTATTGAAAGGATTCTGTTTATTCATTGCCAAATTATAGTAAGTAAAAATAAAAACATGTTGTCAAATTGAGACTCACAAATTAAAAACTAGGACACAGAAAAACTTATTCCTTTCCCTCAATTTGGGCGAATCCAAAAGACTATAAGCGCCTTGAAAATCATCAGACAGTCGAGGGATTTGATGGAACACTCTGACACCTGCATCTTTTGCAGAATTCTTGACGGAAAGGAAGAAGGAACTTTCGTTTACCGGAATAGTAAAGTATCTGCCATTCTAGACATTCATCCACTGTTCGAGGGCCATACACTTGTGATACCCAATGATCACTATGTCGATATTTCAGATGTGGATGCGGATACCTTGGCAGAAGTAATGAGGGTCGCACAGATTGTCAGTAGCATGATGATAAAGAACCTGCGGGCTGAAGGAATCAATATAATGCATTCTACTGGGAGACCTGCAGGACAGACAATATATCATTTTCACGTTCACGTGCTTCCGAGAAGAACGGGAGATGATACCGAATTTCAGAGATGGTGGTTTTCCAGGTCGCATAGGGCATCCCGTCAGGAATTAGACTCTCTAGCAGGAAAATTGATGCTGTGATACCCTTCGTACTTACTTGAACCATAGTGCCTTTTTTTTTGAAAGCTGGTTTAAATTACCCGGGCTGATCAAGAAATAAAAGCACCAGTTAAATATTCATAACTAATCAGGAATCATGGTCAGGAAGGAGAGAGACTCACTAGGTGAAGTGGAGATTCCTGATGGACGACTTTACGGACCAGAAACGGTTCGGGCACTATCTAATTTCCCTTATTATAGACCTATGGACAGGAGAATCATCGACACTCTGATCGTAATAAAGAGATCGTATGTCAGGGCATTCACCAACAAGGGCAAGATTTCTAAAGAGATTGGAGAAATAATAACAAAGGCAGCGGACGAATTGCTTAAGAACAAGAACGAACTCGATTTCCCCCTGAAATATATTCAAGCAGGGGCGGGAACATCCACTAACATGAATGTAAATGAAGTGATAGCAAATAAAGCACTTGAAATGCTGGGGAAACCCCTTGGAAGCCACGACCTAATCAGTCCGCATAACCAGGTAAACATTGGCCAGTCCACCAATGACACCATTCCTGCTGCTATTAGAATTACCACCTATTTTGCACTTAAATCTCTTTCGAAGCAAATTCAGAAGACTATTGATAGACTTGACACCCTTGCAAAGGATAACGCCAACAGCATCAAGACAGGACGGACTCACCTTCAGGATGCATCTGCAGTGACTTTTGGAGGGGAATTTCAGGCATACGCGGATCAACTAAGGTCCTTCCTCGAAGAGAAGGATTACATTCTCTCTAGACTGAAAAGACTGAATCTTGGTGGAACTGCCGTAGGAACGGGGGCAAATCTACCTCCGGATATCAGGAACCTCGTGTACAGCAACATTAACGAGTACTATGGCGAGAACTTTGTTGCAGCAGAGAACCTAATGATGGTGATGCAGTTCGTATCGGATTTCAATCTACTGGCTTCGTGGTTCAGTAACCTATCTGCGACCCTTATAAAGATGTCAAGAGACTTAAGAATGATGAATTCGGGACCTGTTGCCGGCTTCAATGAAATAATACTTCCTGCTGTTCAGCCAGGGTCGTCTATTATGCCTGGAAAAGTCAACCCCAGCATTCTCGAAGCAGTCACCATGAGCGCACTGTTCACTAGAGGATTGGCTCAGACGGTAAACGATGCGTCTTCGCAAGGAGAAATGGAAATCAATGTCTTCACTCCAGTGATCTATACCGTCTTGATGGAGGCCTTCGACGTTCTCAGTGTTACATTCACTATACTGGAAGAAAAGACCCTGAAGGGAATTAAGATAAACTCTGACTACGCTTACCAGATGCTTATCAACTCTCCTGGGACCGCTCTACTACTGAACCCAGTTATAGGTTATGAGAGGACTGCAGAGATAGTCAAGGAGGCTAAGGAGAAGAACGTGCCGTTCCTAAAGCTCTTGAGGGAAAGGAAAATCCTTACGGAGGAGCAAATAAACAAGATCTTCAGCCTTGAGAATATGCTCAACAAGTAAGTAGAAGGAACAGGTTTATCACGGAAAAGAGAGGAAATCAACAGGGTAGCCCTCTCTTGAAAAAAATAAATACTCAGGACAAATCCGGTGGTATATAAGAGGATCACATGTATTTCATAATTGAGACTAACGAAACTGTTAGGGTTCCTCCAGAAAAACTGGGAGAAGAATATGAACCCACTGCCAAGTCTATTGCTGTAAAGAATGTCGAGGGAAAGATTGGAGTGCTGGACCGGGAACTTGTGAGAGATTCAAATGACAGAAAATACATAAATCTGCTGGTTCTGGAATCTGAACTTGAAGGCGAGGGACGGATTGTTCACGGGGATGGGGGTGTCTATCAGGAAGTTAAAATGAAGATACTGGCCTTCCAGCCCATGATGCAGGAGGTTGTGGAAGGAGACGTGGCAGACTTGAAGAAATTCGGCGCTTTTGTGAGCATTGGACCACTGGAAGGCCTCCTCCATGTAAGTCAGGTTATGGACGATAGAATTGAAGTGGACGAGGACAACAAGAGGATGACTGGAAAAGATACGAAAAGAGATTTGAAGATGGGAGACCTCGTAAGGGCTAGGATCGTCGCCCTTTCTCTTTCCGATTCAAAATTGGAAGAGAGCAAGATTGGCCTTACAATGAGACAGAACTTCCTGGGCAAGTTCCTCTGGTTAAAGGGTGAAGCAAAGTGATAAAGCTGCGCGCGTGCAGAAACTGCAAGAACGTAACAGAGGAGCTGAAGTGCGAAAAGTGCGGAGGAGACACGGTTCTGGAGTGGAAGGGTTATCTTTTCGTTCTGGATACAAACCGCTCCATCATTGGGAAACGAGCTGGAATCATTACTCCAGGTGAGTATGCAATTAAAGTTAGATAGAGATATCGTCATACCTCCAGAGCTGAGGAAACAGTTTTCTAGACTGCCTGACGTACTGGTTACGAAGGAATCTCAAATAGAATTCCTGTCGTCGAAGACTCTCATTACTGTAGGTGACGTCGTCACAGCTACTGCTTTGAAGTATAGAATCGTACCAAAACTATCGATTGTTGATTTTAAGACTAAGAGGGATGAAATACTTCCATCCATACCAAACAGGTGGGATAATAATCTCAAAGTCAGGAATCCAGCAGGATCAATTACAGTAGAATTATGGAATTCCATTGATTATGCATTCAAGTCAAAAGGTAATACGCTCATAGAGGTGGACGGTGAAGAAGATCTTGCCTCTATTCCGGCTATACTACTAGCCCCGGATGGTGCGATAGTTATTTATGGAGTTCCCGATAAGGGGATAGCAGTTTACGAGGTGGGTGACTATCTCAGACAGCTCGTGAGCGGAGACATGGAAAAGTTAAGGGGAATGTAAATGAAGATCGAAATAGAAAGCAGAGAGGAAAATAAACTCCTGAACAGAGTTGAAGTTCGTTACAGGGTAGTTCATTCCAAAGAAAAGACTCCTGAGAGAGATGAGACAAAAAAACAGATTGCTGCCAATTTGCAGGTACCAGCGGAGCTAGTGATTATTGACTATCAGAAGTCGAAGTTCGGAAAGCATTACACGGAGGGATATGCCAAGATATACAAAACGAAGGAAGAGGCGATGGCACTGGAACCGGACTTTTTGCTTATTAGAAATGGACTAAAGACAAAGGAAGGAGATCAGAATGCAAAAACGGGAAATGTATAAAGTTGAAAATGGAAAATTAATCAGAAAGGGAAAATTCTGCCCGAAATGTGGACCGGGGATATTCCTGGCTCAGCACGAGGACAGACTCACCTGTGGTAGATGTGGGTATTCAGAACAGACGACCAAAGAGTGACCAAGGTTTGGTCGTTCCATCTTCATTTCTGTTTTGGGAATTTATAGATTATTGGGCACACAAGATTAGTATTTCTTGATATCTTCTGAGAGTCAAGGAAAAGCTTAAAAGGACGTAATTTTTTAACTCTCGGTAATTATGCTTCAGATTAAAGTCGATGCCAAGACTATAAGGGAATTTTCGAATATCATTCTGACTCTGGTGCAAGAAGCCAGAGTTGATTTTAAACCAGATGGGATTTCCGCAAAGGTTATGGATCCAGCCAGGGTTGCAATGATATCTATAGAGGTCAAGAGGGAAGCTTTCCAAGAGTTTGACGTAACCGGGGATGACAGTCTTGGCCTGGACATAGAAAAGATGAGAAATTTCCTAAAATTGACGGCGTCCACTGAGATAATCGATTTCAAGTATGATGGAAAGAAGATTTCAATGAAACTAGGAAATTTATCTGCTGGGATTCCGATCATAGACCCATCTGCCCTCACAACTCCAAAGATTCCAACTATAGAGCCTCCGGACAAGATAGTCACTGACCTGGACCTTCTGTCCCAGGGAATCAGGGCTGCTGAAGGCATATCTGAAGTTGTTACGTTCAGCATAAAGAGTGACGAGCTCCGTGTCTTTGCAAAAGGGGAGACAGACTCGGAGACTACGGAAATGACTATCCCAAAAAGCCTTGCAAAGGAATTCATCTTTACTTCAGACTCAAAGAGTTCATTTGCATTAGAGTATCTTACAAAGTTCCTCAGGGCTCTGGAGAGCACGGCAGAAGTTTCTATTTCAATCGGAAACGATTACCCTCTCAGAATGGAAGCTCCCATCTTGAACGGCAAGGGAAAGGTTACTTTCTTGATAGCTCCTAGAATCGAGAACATCTGAAGGATCGAGTCCTGATACCAGATTTGATCCTGAATTTCAAGAGAAAGAGGAGATTAGAAACTCCGTCCTTCCAGGGTCTCAGCTTCTTCTCTCCCATCCTTCTTTCATACTTTATAGGAACCTCTTTGAAACAGTAGCTGGTAGCAGCCCTGATCTTTATTTCTTCGGAGAATTCCATTCCAGTTCCTCTCGGCATAATATCCTGAATAATCTCTCTCTTAAAGAGCCACATTCCTGACTGACTGTCCCTAATATTGACCATGAAGAGTACTCTTGCGACGATGTTGAGAACAGTATTCCCTATGAGATGCTGAAGGCTCATGGCTTCTCTTGAGGAGTTGGAGAGCCTTTCTCCCGATACAAAGTCGTACCCCTCATTGATGTACTTCATCATCTTTGGAATTTCATCTGGCGGGTAGGTTCCATCTGCGTCAAGAGTTGCAATTATCTCACCTTTTGCAACTGAGAAGCCTTTTTTGTAGGCATTACCGTAGCCGAGTTTGTCTTCATTTACCAGGGTCGCGCCTAGCGACCTGACAATTTCTGCAGTTTTATCTACAGAGTTAGAGTCTACAACTATGATCTCCGCCTCCGCATCAACAGATCTGATATTGTTTATTACTCTTCCAATACTTCCTTCTTCGTTAAGTGCTGGAATGACGTATGATATCAATTTCAGCCCCCGAAAAGATAGCCTACCATCCCTGAAGCTAGGCGCGTTGTCTCTATCAGTGGATGCCTTCTCAGGTTTCTTTTGTTGAACGAACTTCTAAGTCCATATTTTTCTCTAATCAATCTTCTTCCAATTCCATCATTATAGCTCTGTTTGAGCATAGACCAATAGGATTGACGAGGATGGTGAGAAATAACTACATTCTCATCATAAAAGATTTCGTAGCCGTTTTCAATTGCTCTAATGTTTAGGTCTATATCCTCTGCAGTGTTGAACCTTTCGTCGAAATTGCCAATCTCTTCTATGACGGTTCTGCTGTACATGAGATTGTTTGAGGGAAAGGTGACATCTCTTCCTTTGTAAAGGATGGGAACCCTCTCAAGATCTGACCATATCGCTCCACGTTCCTGCATAATTTTACCTGCTAATATGTCCCTGAATATCTGTTTCTTTAGAGCAAGTTCCCATGTGGCCGTAATTTCAGCGTCTGAATCAAGAAAAACAAGTTTTTTTCCGCTCGACAGTCTTATGCACTCGTTCCTTCCGACTGACCTTTTGCCCTCTTTTCTTGATAGTATCAGGCCCATCGAATCCGTTTCTGATTGGAGGTATTCATAAGTGCCATCAGTGGAATACGCATCTACTACGACAATTTCGAAATCCTTACCCAGTTTCTTCAGGGAGGAGATCAGTACCTTAGTGTTATTTAGGTCATTTTTAACCGTTACAAGAATGGAGATCTCCATTTTATCCTAAATGTAACAATAGATAAAAGTTTGTGTTTTAGACCAATTTATTTACCTAGATTCTATGAAGTAAAGTGGGAAGCATTCTCGACGATGAATTTGTAATCCAGATGGATGAATTACCACCGTTCAGTTGGATACGGCAAACTCCGAACAGGTTTATGAACTGTGTTTTAGGGAGAAAGATTGACCACCTTGTTGTCAAAGCAAAAGGCAACGCCCAAATCTTCGCCATTATGGCCCAAGAAGTTCTAGGAGAGGATAAGATTCAAGTTGAGACATTTTCTTCCCCTTCCTTGGGGGGAGAAAACTGCATTATTTCGTATTCTGGACAGTTAAAAGCTGCACTTACAGCGCTTGAGGCGACAGGCGGTAAGGGAATAGTCATGTCGTCTGGAGGAATGGTAAAGACGCTAGCAAGAAAGAAAGGGTGGGATTACATTCCGCTTCCAAAGGGATATTCGACTCCTTTCCTATTTCCTGAAATTTTCGGGTGTCTCCTTTCTATTTTTGGCAAAAGAGTCAATTTTCAAGACATTGAAAAGTTCATAGAGATAAATTGCCCTTCCGAAATGACTGAAGCTAACGAAGCAAAACGACTCGCAGTACTTCTTAAGAAAGAAAGGTTAAAGGTATTGTATGACGAAAAATCGACGGGACTTGCTGCTATGTTCACAAACCTATTCCTAACGTATTCTGGAATGGACCTCGTTAAAGAGAATATTGTGAACATAAGTTCGAATAAAAATGGTATTAAGGAAGTTGCTGATGTTATCTCATTCTCATCTAAAAGCGAGTTCAATAGAAAGAAATTGATTGGAAACTTCCCTTATGACTGTGATTCTCTAGACGGATACTTGAGGAACGTCATTATAGCGCAATTTGCTTCCTTATACCTCGGTATACTTGAGTCCAGAGAGATAGAACTTTTGGACAGGGAGGTAGAATGATGAATTTTTTTTATTAATCAGGAGTAACGATTAAAAATTTATATGAATGAATTGAATAATGAAATGTAATGGCAAAGGAGACAGTGGACGGTCTATTGGAGGAATATGCCAGGAAACCTTATGTCGAAGGGACGGTTCTCCTCTCGAATTTTGGTGTTCCAGTCGCAAGCAATAAATCCAATGACCCCGACGTGCAGTCATATGCGCCTCTCGTCAGCGTGACCTACGAGGGAGCTCACGAACTTGCCAATACTGCTGGACAGCACCTGGGACAACTAAGTGTCGAACTTAGCAACGGAGGTAGAATCGTGATCAGGCCACTGCGAGAAACCTTCCTCCTTGCTGTAAAAGTGCAAAAGTATGATGACCAGATAGGCAAAGAGATCGACTTCCTTAGCCAAAGGGTTTCGAAGCTCATCTGAATCTCGGTCTTTTCCTTGCTTTAATACTCCTTCATTTTAGATAAGAGCAAATAAGGCGCGATATCCTCTTCCCTTTCATGCTGGCCTGTAATTAAAAATGTTTAAATATCTATTTTCGATATCTGAATTAGATATCTGAAAAAGATGTTGGTGATCAATATATGAGACATTATGATGACGACAATGAATGGAGATTTGGGAAAACGGGATTCATGGGGCACGAAATGGGCAGGTTTAGGGGATTCGGATTGAAATACTGGGTTCTTACCATAGTTTCTAGGGAATCCTCTACTGGTGCAATGATAATGGACAAGATTGAAAATATGTCAATGGGCAGATGGAGGCCGTCTCCGGGACACATTTACCCACTTCTTGAACAAATGACCGCAGAGGGTTATCTTGCATTGGATAATAGGGATGGGAAGAAATACTATTCAGTAACTGATAAAGGCAAAAGCGTTCTCGAAGGGAGCTGGTTTCCATGGAGAACAATGGGTGGCCTTGCTGGGATCAGTGGATTAGAAGACGCACTTCGGAATATTGAAACGCTTGCAGACTATGTTTCTGATAATAGAGAGAAAATCTCAAACGACGCCGAACTCAGGAAGAGAGTAAAAAACATAATCGAAAAGCTTAGTTTACTTTAATAAACAATTTTTTTATTTTTAAACCGAAGTAGCTAAATTCTCTTAAAGCCTCTGAATGCATAATCTCTTCCTAATTTAAAGTAAAGCCTGATTTGTCCGAGAACGGTGAGATCCTCCCCTCCAATTTTTGTCCGACCAGTCATTATTGCCTTCCTGATGGATTCTTCATTCGTCGCGTCCACCTCAATGAACACTCGCCCTATCTCATCGTAATGATGCGAATCGCTTCCTGCCGTCATTGGTCTATTTAGCCGTTGGGCCAACCTTTCGCTCCTCTTGTTGCATCCTCTTCTGCATCTTGCATTTTTTGTTTCTATTGCATCGTATATATCTCTAAATTTTGATCCTATCCCGTTTACACTTCTATAGGGGTGAGCACAGACAGCTATTCCGTTCCTGCTGTGGATCGCGTCAACTGTCTCCTCCTGACTCAGTTTAGATGGGATTTCTCCATTGATGAAAAGTGCAAGTATATGTCCGTCTCTGGAGGAAACTTCCTCCCCACGTATTATTAGTAAGTCTCCCTTGTGTTCAACAAACCTGTTGTGATCGGAAATTGCAATAAAATCAAGGCCCCTTTCCTTGGCAGTCTTAATGATCTTATCAGGTTCAAGCGTCGAATCTGGAGAATACTTGGAATGAATATGAAGGTCTCCTTTCATTTTATTCTGATCCCTTCCTTCGGCGACCCGTCAAGGACCAATGTGCCACTTGGAACTTCCAAGTAAATGGGCTTCTCTTCAATGAAAAGGGCAGGAACTACCTTCGAATTTCTGGAGGTTGTTTTAATAACAAACTTCCTGAATTCCTCTATCGAAATCTCTGACGGATCTATTTGCATATCACCAATCCGGACTTCCTCTCCAGGTGTTGCTCCATCCGGGGCCAGTACCAGGTGAATTCCTGTCTCATCCTCAGCAGCTAGAAGCATTCCGTTAGATGCTTCTCCCCTGATCGTAGCGGGTTTAAGATTCGAAACGATGACTATTTTTTTGCCTCGCAAGGAATCCTTGTCATAATAATTCTTTATGCCGCTCACTATTCTTCTCTTGCCATCTCCCAAGTTCAGATCCAGGAGATATAATTTCTCTGCATTGGGGTGGTCCGTAACTCTCTCGACTTCGGCAACTCGAAGTCGGAGGCTCAACTGCTTGTTGGTAATCTTTTCATATAGCCTGTCTGGTTTGGTAACTAATTTAGCAACGGGGAAATAGAGGTCTTCTTTCAGTTCAACGGGCTCCTCATATCCAAGCCAGGAGAGTATTTTCTTTGATGTCTTCGGTAGAAAGATTTGGCCTGACACGGCAAGCGCATAGACAAGTTTTACTCCAGTATATATTGCCGCATTGCAGTTTGCATCGTCCTTTCTGCATGCGTCCCAGGTCTTCCGATTTGTAATGTAACTGTTACCGTAGTAGGCAAGATCTAACCACGTTCTAAAGGCATTTCTTATATGAATTTCTTCCATATCTTTTATTATTTGCGACATTGACTTCCTAATGATCATTTCCGCTTCTCTGTCCACCTCATTTTGCGCAATCTGATCTGAACTAACAGGTCCTTTCTTGAATGCGAGGACGAGGGCCCGGTTGACAAAGTTTCCGAACTTGTCAATTAGCTCCGTGTTAACTCTGTTTTCAAATTCCTCTACAGAGAAGTCTGAATCGTGTTCTTCGGGCAGGTTATAGAGCACTCCAAATCTCAGGAATTCGGGATCATACTTTTCCAAGAGTTGGAGTACGGTATATCCAGTGCCTCTACTCTTCGAGAACTTTTGCCCTTGGTAGTTTAGAAACTCATTTGCAGCCACATAATGAGGTAGAGTCATTTCTCCGTGTGCAATCAACATTCCCGGCCATATTATTGAGTGAAATACAATATTATCTTTTCCAATAAAGTGATAATATTTAATGCTCTTGTCCTTCCATAGGTTCAGTGCATCTTCCTGGTTTCCAAGTACGGACGCAACTCCAGTCAGGTATCCCAAGAGAGCTTCAAACCATACATATATTCTCTTATTCTCATAACCCGGAAAAGGCACTTCCACTCCCCAGTTTAAGTCCCTGGTAATGGGTCTATCCTTTAGACCGCTTGCTATGAAGTTTCTTGAAAAATTCAACACATTTTGTCTCCATGTCACTTTTGAGTTGATGTATTCCATCAAATCTTTCTGTAGGTTTGAAAGACGGAAGAACAGGTGTTTTGTCTGCCTGAAATCGGGGGTTGTCTGGTCAAAAATACAGATGGGATTGAGGAGTTCGTTGGGTTCTAGTGTTCTTCCACAATTCTCACACTGGTCACCAGTGGCTAACTCATATCCACAGTAAGGACACTTTCCTTGTACGTATCTATCAGCTAGAAAGATGTCCTCCTTTACACAAAATGGTTGCGTCATTTCTGCTTCATAGATGTATCCATTATCCATCAGCTTCTTTAGGAATTTTGCCGTTATTTCCTTGTGAAGAGTCGATGACGTCTCTATATAAGCGTCGAATTCGATGCCTAAACTCTTGAATATCTCTAGATCCAGTTCGTGGAATTTCTTGACGATCTCCTCTGGAGGTACACCTTCTCTTATTGACTTGACCGTTATTGGAGTACCATGCTCATCACTGCCGGAAGTAGCAATCACATCATATCCCCTTAGTTTCAGGAATCTCCTGAAAACATCGTATGGGAGATATGCTCCAGCTATCTGCCCGAGATGGAGACTGCTATTTACGTAGGGGAGGGCAGCAAACACCAGTACCTTTTCTTTCACTCCCGTTGATAAATAGATACTATATTAAGACTTCAGAACCAACTAAAAGAAACGAAGGAAATAAAAAATAAAAAAACTAATGGGTCTTGAGACCCAACTTGCTCACGTTTCTATGGTAGCCGGTCGAATATGCTGCATATAGGTAGCTGATTGCCGCAACAACTGCAGTCGTTATTGTAAGGTACAGGAACATGTTGTGCCCTCCAGCCAGTACAACTACTGTGTACACCATTGCTAAGCCCGCGCCTAGGTATACAAAGGGTATTACCCTTACTATCTTGTTTGCCGAGTTAGATAGTAGTAGATACGAAGCGAGCGAATACGCTAGGAAGGCAAATGAGGTATAGAGTACTGCTTGAAGTATTCCGTGTCCAAGCTGAAAGACATAAACCACCAAGAGAATCGAGGCAAGTAATCCAAACAGGCCAGAAGCCAGTCTAAATCCTTTCTTCTCCATCTCTACATCACCGAGTCGATTTCTGCATCTAATCCCTTAGCTCCTTTTATTGCAACACCCTTGGAGGAGCTAAGAAAGTATGGAGAGTTAACACCTGTAAGAACAACGAGTACCTTGAATTCTCCAGCGAGAGCAGGATCAACGGACGCACCCCAGACTATCCTAGCCATGGGGTTCACTTTTTCTTGAACCATTCTGACTGCAGTTTCTGCCTGCGATACCGTCATATCTTCTCCGCCGACAATTCTTACAAGTGCTCCTTTTGTCGTGGATATGTCTGCCTCAATGAGGGGGGATGTGATTGCCTCGGAAACTGCCTCCTCTACGGTAGCTTTTCCTCCAGTGCTCTCCCCTATTCCTATCATAGCGACTCCTCCTTCCTTCATAACAGTCTGAATGTCTGAATAGTCGAGATTTACCAATCCTGGTTTCGTAATTATCTCGGTAAGACCCTTTAGGGATTCCATCAGGATTTCGTCCGCTACTTTGAAAGCTTGGTCCAGGGGCAGCCTTGGAACAATTTCCAACAGTTTATCGTTTGGGATAACGATTGTAGTATCTGAGACCTTCCTCAGTTTTTCTATTCCATATATGGCATTGTCCATCCTTACTCTTCCTTCTGCTGAGAATGGTAGGGTGACAATGCTTATTACCAGTGACTTCTGATGTTTTGCAGCCTCGGCTACAACTGGTGCGACTCCTGTTCCAGTTCCTCCACCCATTCCTGATGTGACAAAAACTATTTCAGAATTCCCCAGTGTGGACTGGATGTCGTTGTAGTCCTCACGTGCAGCCTCTTCTCCAACTTGAGGGATAGCGCCTGCCCCAAGCCCTCTAGTTGTCCTCTTTCCCACCAGAATCTTTCGATTTGCCTGTACGGTTAGGAGATGAGGAGCATCGGTGTTCATGGCAATTAGCTCTGCACCAAAGATGCCGGATTTTGCGCAGCGGTTTATTGTGTTAGTTCCCGCTCCGCCGCAGCCGACGATCTTGATGTTCACCTTCATTGACTCGACTAGCTTCGCAATCTCTTCATCATCGGGAGAGATGAAGTTCCTCTGATTTTGAATGGTATAATCGTTTGGCATAATCATACGTATGTCAGACGGCATATTTATACTTTTCTTTATTTATTGTGATTCTACCGCTTTTCCAAGTCGTCAGACCCGAAGAAGATTTTCTGAAGGAATGAATAAATGTCTTCCATTCCCTCATCGTTTTCTGAAGAAGCAAATACGCTCTCTCCCAGTATGTCGAGACTTTCGCTCCCCCCCAATATTGCCTCTGATAGCTGTACGTTTAAGGAAGCTGACCCCTCTCTTAGGTCTTTAATCAACTCATTCCTATTCCTATCCCATCTCTCTATCCTATTCCTTTCAGCCGGTTCAAGCAAATCGGCCTTCGATACCACGTTTAGAAATGGAATGTAAAATCTGGTCATCACGCTCAGTGCAAGAAATCTAGATGAAACATATGACTCAGGATTTTTCATTAGTACCGAATCAAAGAGGTATAGCATAGCATTGCTCTCATCTCCAAGGCTCGAGATCAGCTGTGAGGAAGACCCTCTGAATGCAAACAGTTCGAGCTGCCCCGGAGTGTCGATTAGAGTGTAGTCAGAATCGTACGAGTCCACTAATTCCCTTATCCTATCAGCTTCCTGCACAACAAGGTCAGCTGCAACGATCTGAGCCCCGTTAGGCCCAAGATTATAATTCTGCATCACGCTTTCAAGCGATATATTCTCCCTAATGTCTATGTCAGGAGTATATGGTAAGAATTCTGCACCTGGATCCAAATTTACAGTTATCGCGTCGTAGCTAAGGTTCTCCATCCATTCCTTCATCGTATTAACCAGCGTGGATTTTCCAGAACCTGCAGTCCCTACAAAATATACCCTAGGTATCATCGAAATCCTCCAGCGTCTTGAAGTTGTTGTCTTTTGCCTCAAATATTGAATTGACCGATTCCCTCATTATCCTTATCCTCTGTCTGACGTAGTTGCTGACCTCGAACTGATTGGTAATTTTGAAACTGGTTTCCAGGTACTTCGTAATGTTCCCTTTGTGGACTGTGCCCACCAGTTTCGTTCCACACTTTCTGCACTTACCTGTGATTGGCAGTCGCCTGTATATTCTGTTGCAACTTGTGCATCTGAATGTTTGGGACCCGAATTTGTTCAAGTTCCCCATTATATCCGGTATGAAATGAGACTTGAGAATTCGTTCCGCCATGTCTGAAGCGTCAACTGCCCTTATCTTTTGCCCTAGTTTCAGAGTCAACTCCAGTTTTTGCTCCATGCTGGGAATAGTCTTGTAGCTCGATTCGAGCGTCCCCGTATTTATTGAAGAAGTGTCATCAGAGAACCCACACTTAGGGAACAGCTCCCCCTTCTTCACCTTGGAACCCGCAGTCACGACATATTTTGTGATCTCAGATGGATCAGGGAACTTCATGGTCATTTCCAGCAGTTCCAGAGGGTATTCTCCAGTAATGTCGAGATTTAGAGCTTCCTTGTCTATTTCTGCTGGGTTGATCCTGAGAGATAGTACGAGGGGGGCATCCATAAAACTTCCTCTCGAGTTTGGCAGGTAGTCAAGTGAGAAATTGAGCAGACCGTCCAGCAGTAGCATTATAGAATCTTCGTCTCCGTCGCAGTTTCTTCTTTTGGCAGCATGGAAAAAAGGGTGTGCATAACATACACTTCCGTCGGTATAACCTATGATCCTTCCTAGTATTCCGCCGGAGGTGTGTGGTGCGAGTCCAATTACAAGAGTACCTATTAGGTCTTCTTTGCTTCTTGCTCTGTAGAAAGGCTCAAGGCCATAAAATTTTTGCAGGAGATCGTCGACGAAGTTAGAGACTCTTAAGAGGTACTGTCCTGCCTTCTTGCTAGGAACGACGTCTTGCGGATAGATCTCAATTATCTGAGAATCATCGGTCAGCTCTGCTCCCGTATGGTCCTTAGAATACCCAAGAGATCTTGCCTTTTCCGGCGTCAACCCAATCTCGCTGAGTCTTGCGTGGGTCAATGGTACGTCTGACATGTCAAACCTGCAAGTTCCATCCTTGAATGGATAGACAGAATAAGAGGCCCTCAAAATCCCCTTCTCGATAGGCTCTGGTGTCTTGTGTGTCGATGTGAGCCCCCTTACTCCGTTTACCTTTTTTGGCACCACAACACCTAATTGTTCCACCTTGGTTCTAAGAATCTCAGATATGTTGATATCGAATTCCTTGGTCCGGTCAGTCGGATTGGTATGGGAACCGCATTTCTCACAAACATTGCTAAACGTTATGGCTCCGCATCCAGAACACTGTCTCACTTGCATCTCGGTACCTTGAAGTTCCTCGTACTGATTCAAGTCCCTCCTATTTTTCTGGACGTTCCCAATGGGAAAAAGAACGTGAACTGGAGGGTTCATCTTTCTTTCCTCTGCCTTCTCTGGTCTTCCCATTCTTGCACCGATTCTGGTTAGTCCTCTTGGAAGTATGGGGAATCCTGCCAGTGCATTTATGGTTCTCATGGCATCGCTACCTGTGACCTTCTTTCTTGATACTACCTTATTGTTTTCATTCCTCATACCCAAGGGAGCTATCAAACTCCGATAATTCTTAATTCTGATTCTATCAGTAACTTCGAATTCACAAAGGATGTCAGTCAAGAATCTTGTGCTGAAATCAGTCACAGGTAACTCCAGACAGTCGTCTCTTATGACAGAGTCGTTTTCGACTATTTCAGAGAACAGTTGAATGTCTTCGACGCTGACATCGTGCCACAGGTAAGTGAAGGAGGGATGAAGTGGAATCCCTAGCGAGATCGATGCTTCTACTGCCTCTTTTTCTGAATTAACCTCAGGAATTCTGCCAATCGTCCTGACACAGAGTTGTCTCCACCAAGATTCAGTGAACGATCCCGGAAATAGAACCTTATTGTTCTCAATAAACTCCCCAAACGAAATCATTATTTCTCCTAGATCTACTATTTCCTTAATGTTTTCACGATTCGTTTCATACATCATTTCGTTCTTTAGGTTGACGAGACTCCCAGACTCAAGAAGAACGGTCGGTCCATCAAGATTAGAATTGGCAACAACCGCTCCCGCTTTACCTGGTCTTTCCATCTTTATTTGCGTCCCAAGAGCTATGAAGTCATCGAGTACCTTCATTGTTACCGGACTAATTGCAACTGCTGCCAGCCCAGTGTTCCTCGACCTCCCATATCTCAGTCGAAACCCTCCTTTCCTTGAGGGGTACGATAGGGCAGGTCG
The DNA here is from genome assembly GCA_021792355.1 of Thermoplasmata archaeon. Next base: position 150,356 of record JAJYUV010000001.1, read on the forward strand.
ACCTGCCAGCATTTCCTTGAGGTAGTTTGAATTTGGGAACAGGTTCTTTTCTTCTTTCTTTTCTGAAGAGAAGGACCATCCTTCCAGTCCAAAAGTACTCACATATTTCTTGAGTTTCGGCCCCTTGAGAATGAGTCCTTCCGCAATGACAAGGGCCATTCCTCCGCGAAGTCTGTTTGTCTCGATATCTGGAAGATTCCTGTGTCCAGTTATTTCTGTTTCTTCGGTACCTTCTCCAGTTATGCAAACTGGTGAACCCTTCACAGCAGTCTCAATCTCCTCGTTTGTTGGGATGTATTGGAGGTGTTGCACTCTTGCGTAGAGTGGTATTTCTTCCTTACATCTCTCGATTTCCTCGTCGGTGGCAACGTACTTTCCTATCCCAAATTTCCTTCTCAGTAGGTCTCCTACGAAAACGCTAAGAGCCTGAGCTGTTCCTCCAGCGCTCCTTATAGGCCCTGAGTAATATATTGCAAGATAGCTGTCTCCATTCCTTTTCTTTACCCTGACTCCCGTTATGCCTTCCAGTGGTGCAACAAGTATGCCCTCTGTCAGAATAGCAAGTGCGACCCTTATTCCTTTCTCTATTCTGACCTCGTCTGGACCGTCGAAACGATCCGATACCGAAATTGCAGCCTCAATTGCAACTCTTTCCCTGTCATATTTCTTAGAGAGTTCCTTTATTATTTCTGATGCTTCAATTCCCGTCAGGGCCTGGACCCGTCCCGCAAGATCCTCTGCTTGTGGAATCTCCACCTTTGTTTCACAATCTCTGCCTTGCGCCCTGGCCTTCGTGGCAATATCGTACTGAAGGCTTGCTTCGTTCTTCAATCTTAGAAAATAGTTTTCGAGCGCCTCAGGCATGTTAATACTCATTTAGTTTAAGAATAAATAATTTCAATAGTCATCAAGAGTTGAAGTTATTGCGTCAACAGTTTTCCATGACCTTCGAACGTGAGCAGGGAGTTTCTTGTTCTTTTTGAAGTATTCCTTCAGGAAGAGAACTGTTCTTGCATCCGATGGATATCCTGACCCAAATTCTCCGATTTCTTCTTTTATCTTTGAAAGCTCCCTCTCTCTGGTAACTTTTGCTATTATTGAAGCGGCAGAAACGAGAGGATAGTCGACATCTGCTTTGTGTTTTGCAATTATTTTTTGGTTTCCACTCAGATCTTTCATTAGTCTTTCGAATCTCTCTTCGTTGACGTCTGGGCAATCAATCACGTATTCATTGTCCGCTCTGATCAGTTTAGAGATTACTCTTGCCTCAAGGAGATTAAGTTCATTTTTGTAGGTTGATTCATCAATTTCCTTTTCTGTCACTACAACGAAATCAACCAAATCTGCTGAATTCATGATCAGGTCAAACATTGATTCCCTAGTTGACTCTGAAAGTGCCTTCGAATCTTTAACACCTATTTTCTTAATTTTGTTAGGGTCTCCACACACCACAGCTATAACCATAGGCCCAATTACTGGTCCTCTCCCAGCTTCGTCACATCCACATAACATTTACTGTTGGATGCATTCCCACTCTATTAGCTTAATTGGTCCGATTCCTTGTAAATGAACGTAACCAAGTTCAGGTTTTTAGGAAAGCGGAATGGATTTCTCAAGAGAAATACCAGTTCCTACGTTAAGCGCCTGATCACTTACTATGTTGAGTTTACCAAATTCAGTCTCAACAAGATAATTGTGTTTAATCCCCTTTTCTTCATAAATTACTTTCACTTTGATTAGCCCACCAAATACCACCTTGCTTGGATGGATAGCATATTTTTTATCACCGACATTGTAAATATTGTAACCTAGGATTTTTGCTATATCCTCCGTCTTTGGGCGATTAAGAATACGGTCCTTTTCACCGTCATCAAGTATGGACCCGTCGTGGAGGATAGCAATGCTGTCTCCCAATATTTCAGCATCCGCAAGATCATGCGTCACATAGATAATTGAAACCCCAAACCTCCTTTGAATATCCTTAATGTACCATCTCATGCTGTTCCTGAGGAAGGAGTCTAGGGATGACAGTGGTTCATCCATCAGGATTAGATCGGGTTCTGTTATCAGTGTTCTGGCAAGCGCAACCAGTTGCTTTTCTCCACCACTGAGTTGAGAAGGGAACTTGTGCAATTGGTTTTCGACTGAAAGGGTCTCGCTGACTTCATGCACCTTCTTGTTGATTTCATCTACATTTTTAGATCTGATTCTTAGTCCGTATGCAATATTCTCCGCTACGTTCATCGAGTAGAATAATCCCAGGTCCTGGAAGACGAAACCTATATTCCTTTTCTCGATCTCAAGATCCGTGATGTCTTTTCCATCCTTGATTATGGCGCCTGAGTCTGGTTTTATGATGCCTGCGATTGAATTGAGGATGCTCGTTTTTCCACTGCCGGACGCGCCAAGGATTACTTTTATCTCTCGTTCCTTTAGGGAGAAACTGACATTTTTCAAAATGTCCTCGGAACCTATTTTCTTAGAAATTGCCTGAACTCTAAGTTTGTCCAACCGAACCACTCTTTCCCAAATGGTTTATGATTAAAGAGGAAATAAATATTACAATCAAGAAAATCTCAGTCAGATTGTAAGTATCTCTGAGATCCCTAAGATAAAGCAGATTATAAATCCCGATCGTTATTGTCTCTGTCGACTGCGTATAGACGGTCACTATTGAAGAAAACTCTCCCATCACCGTTATGAACATTAGGGAGAGTATGGTCGACATCTCCCATTTTATCCTGGGTAGTTGAACTTTGAAAAAAGTTGCGAAGGGGGAGTCACCTAGGATTCTAGAAGAATTTGATTCTGAAGGCATGATTGTTCCGGTCGATTGGATCATCATCCTAAGATTTAGAGGTATTATTATGGCAGCAAAAATCAGGATGATGAGAATGCTAGTAGGAATGTGTTCCCCATAAATCAGGAAATATGAAAGCGCGAGAGTAACTGGGGAGAAGATCAACGGGAGAAGGATCAAGAATTGATTCCTGAGAGTTGGGCGATATACGGTAATAATAATCGATATCATAAATGCAATGAACGTGCTAGCAAAAGAGAAAAGAACTGTGTTACTGATTAAAGCGGAAAATGATATCTGCAGTTTTGAAGTGACGGAATGCAAGTCCAATAGCCATATCGGGTATTTCACAAACATTCCAAAAAAAGGAACCGATATGAAAAATATGAAAAGGACTAGACCGACAAGAGCAACCACGTTATAGCGCTTTAGTGGGGGAGGGAGATTTGAGTCATCTCTTCTTGATCTGGATCGAATCGTGAGGTATGCATACAGAGGAACTATCAGGATTGCGATTTGAATAAGCCCCAGTAGAGATGCGCCCGAGAAGGGGACTTGAGAAATGGTGGGAAGGATAGATTTCAGTTCGTATATCATAACCTCCATCGTGGAGTAGGATGGTCCTCCTATAATGAGTGGAAGGCTAAATCCCTCAAAAGAAAGAATGAATGTGAGTATTGCTCCCAGCATCCCCCCTCGAAGACTGCTCGGTAGGTAGAATTTAGAAATTATCTCTGAGTCCTTTGCTCCCAGCGTCTTTGCAGAATAGATCTCACGTAAGTTGGCAGAATTACCGGTCGAAAAAGCAAGAACGGAAATCATAGGAGCGTTGTATACTACATTCCCGTAGATTATTTCCCAAAACCTTGACGAGTATCCAAAAATCGAAATAATGCCAATTGCCATCACTATCCCTGGCATTACATATGTCACCAGCAGCAAGGAGATAAAGATGTTTTTCATCTTGCCGTTGTATACTATCAACAGCAGCCCGAATAGAAGACCAACTGAAAGAGATATAATGGTTGATAATGTCGCTTGCATGAGTGATTGCTCAAGTGATGCCTTCAAAACTTCAATCATTAATCGGTCTAAGGACGAGTGATATGCGTAATATGCAAGATAGAGCAACGGAGCTATTACTACGGCAACTGCGTATATGCTTACGAACGCAAGAGGCAGTACTCCTCTTCTAGCCCTCAATCGAGCTCCACTCTAGTGACCAAGTGCTTATGTTGTTGGCCGCAACACTCATGTTTAGGTAGAAATTCAAAGGGATTATTGATGAGACTGGAGGGTTTACCGAGTATACATGAGGCAAAATTATGTTTTCATTGGCTGGGTACATCCACTCATTGAGAGGTATAAGATTCTGGACTTTATTTCCTAGAAGCCAATTGACGAATTCTTCATCTATGTTATGATACTTAGAAGAATTGAGAATCCCAACTCCAAGTACCTGCATCCATGCATAACTTTTTCCGCCGTAATGGAAGGGAGTGGTTCCAATCGGAGACTCATTGAAGTATGCGTTGTAAGCCGGGTCTGTTGCATATGAAAAGAACATTTGCCTTTGACCATTTTCAAACAAGGTAAAACCGGAACTCCAATCAGAAGTTATCTGGATTCCCTTGCTTGATTCCCAGAATGTGGTCCAGTTTTCGTGAAGTATCCCGGTATAGAAGGCGATCTGACCAAGCAAGAAATCCTCTCCATTAATGTTCAGGGTGCCCGGGTTCTCAAGTATGTATTGATTTGCAATGGTCGAATTGTAGAAATCAGAGAATGAGAGGTTCTGGATGATAGACGTGTTTATTGGTCCAGAAAGGTTGTAGTCCGTTGTCAGAGGCGAATACTCGTAGGGGATTACGTACCCAGACGACTGTATGAAAGAATAAAGGGTCTTGTTCACGTAAGATGCATTACTCACGTTGAAATGATAGAAATAACCACTCTTCGCTGCTAAATAGGAGTCAAGATTGTTGAGTCCAATGACGATATCATAGCCGGTTCCCTTTGTCTCGACAATCTGACCAAACAAGTCGGTTGATGCATAGGATATCTTGATTTTTACGTGGTGCCAATTCTCAAAATTGTCAATCAGATACTTGAGAGTCTGATTTGGGTTTGCACCAGAATCGAAGAAGGAACCATAAGTCAGAATATTGATGGTTGGTTCCTGTGATGTCACAATATCCGGATAAGTAAAATATACCAGTGTTCCGGCCAGCACTACTAATCCAATAACCACGTATACGACGTAGTTTGTCTTTTTCTTTATTATATCTTCACTCATTTTTTTCCCTCCGCCAGTATTATCTGGGTCAGGTTCGACGGGTCGATCTCATCGATCCTCTCAGCCCGCTTCGGCGAGCTCCCCTGTGATACTGGATTGAAATAGCCTATAAAACTGTTGTTAACCCAATAAGCTAAATGCGGCTCTTGTGATTGGCCTACAGTCGGATAACATTTTATTATCACATATATTACCGTCATATGTTTATATCAAAGCTCGAAGAAGCTAAGATAGGATACACTTACGACGACGTCCTATTGGTACCTGGTCCAAGCAGGGTCGAGCCAGTAGGTGTTAACGTTGAATCCTCACTCACTAGAAATATTAAACTCAATATTCCAATAGTCTCATCCCCGATGGATACAGTCTCCGAGGCAGAAATGGCAATTGCTCTAGCGAGGCTAGGAGGAATAGGAATAATTCACAGAAATAACAGGAGGGAAGTACAGGCTGAAATGATCAAGAAAGTTAAGCGAGAAGAATCGCTTATTATAAGGGACCTATACACAGTCAGCCCAGGGACAACAGTGCAAGACGCAATAACGCTGATGAGAGAAAAGAGGATTGCAGGTCTCCCCGTAATCCGCAATAATAAACTGGTAGGAATACTAACGAACAGAGACATTAGGTTCTTGAAAGGAAGCAACAAGAAAGTCGAAGACGTAATGACGAAAGAAGTTGTCACCGGAAAAGAGAACCTGTCTATGGACCAAGCACTTAGCATCATGAACGAAAGGAAAATAGAAAAACTTCCACTGGTCGATGATTCAGGAAACCTTGTTGGTTTGATTACTGCGAAGGACATAATGAAGAGAGAGCAAGACCCGCTTGCAGTAAGGGATGAGGAAGGTAAGCTTTTGGTCGGTGGCGCGGTTGGAGCTTTTGACTTAGAACGGGCAAAGGTACTGGAGGAAGCAGGTGCGGATGTGATTGTAGTCGACAGTGCTCATGGCCACAATCTAAATCTAATCGACTCAGTCAAAAAAATGAGGAGAGAAATAGATATCGACATAATAGCAGGAAATATAGCTACTTCTCTAGCTGCGGAAGATCTTATCTCGGCAGAAGTGGACGGTCTCAGGACTGGTATTGGACCTGGCTCCATTTGTACTACCAGAATAGTTGCCGGAATAGGCGTTCCTCAGCTAACCGCGGTAGCAGAAGTAGCAGAAATCGCAAATAAGCATGGTGTACCAGTTATTGCTGATGGCGGAATCCGGTACTCAGGAGATATTGTAAAGGCTATAGCTGCAGGTGCAAGCAGCGTAATGCTTGGGTCACTACTGGCAGGGACAGACGAAGCGCCTGGAACAGAAATTAACATCTCAGGTAGAAGGTACAAAACCTACAGAGGAATGGGCTCCTTAGGGGCAGTCATGGGAGGAGAAAATGACAGATACGGCAAAATAGGTTCGAGCAAGTTCGTGCCTGAGGGAGTGGAAGGAGCAGTGCCATACAAAGGAAAGGTGGCCGATACCGTATTCCAGTTGATCGGAGGATTGAAGTCTGGAATGGGATACACAGGTTCTCCAACAATTCAAAAACTCAGAGAAAGTGGAAGATTCATTCTTATAACTCAAGCAGGTATCAGTGAGAGCCATCCGCATAATGTGATGTTGCTAAGTGAACCACCAAACTACACAAACAGAACCTTCTGAAACATCGTGATCCAGTTGGGGCTGCGAGGTACGGGACTAGCTTCCTTTAGAGGTGCCATGTTTTGATGGTCGATTCGTTGACCAATAGGCCAGGGATTATGACAACCGTTCACTTTTAATCCTTAACTCTTCAATATTTACGCAATATAGCTAGGTCTATCTTCATTTCAAATACCAACTCCCTCGCATTCTTTGGGTCATCTATTGCAGTATTTTATGGACATATGGTAATTTTGGTTGCCCCAAGCTTAGCTACTGGAGTCGCCGTTCTCTTTCTAGAATACCAATATCATAGATGGGTTACAGTTCCCTAAGTTTTAAATTGGGATCGATCGGAGGAGCATGAGATGAGCCATGTTCCTAGGAATCAGATGTGCCTTTTGTATTTCTAATCTGAAGAGAACTTTGGCAAGCAATATTCCCAGGTACATCAAATACTCAATTGTGAACGGCATTGGATTTCTTATAGTAGAGTTCTTCAGTTATTTGACTATCGTGTTCAGCGTCAATGAACTCCTAGGAGTATCCATTGCTTATGGAATAAGCTTCTTTGTTACGTTCTTAATCAACTCTCTGGTCACGGTACGATCTGGAACGTCAGACAGGTCTCATATACCATACAGTAAATTCCATCTTTACGTTGTTTCGGGAACAGCAGCCAATGTTGGCTATATTTTGCTTCAGTTCGCACTCTGTGCTGAGCTAGGTGTAAGTCCATTAATCGGTAACATGTTAGGGGGCATTTATTACTCCTATGAACTACTACAGGATGAGGAAAGTGTGGAGAAAAGAAGTGGTATTCTGAATGATAATGAAAAAGGAGTCATGGACTCGTCCATGATCTTCGAGAGGTAAGGGAATATTTCCCTTACGAAGGGGATGATCTTCTTGCCTGCCACCTGATAGAGGAATGCAACGTTCCTGTAGTCATAGTCTCCTCTAATTTCAGTCAAGGACTGTTTTTTGACTATTCCTCTTATCGAGACTACTCCTAGATACTCATCCGTTATCTTCACCGCACTCTTCTTTTTGATGTCCCTGTGGCTGCTCACCCTATAGGCATAGTAGCGGCTACTGAATTCCATTATCTCTACTCCCCTTGGACTTCCATCTCTTGACCCAATCGGGAAGCACCATAAAACGTATACAAATGTAATATGTATACAAACAATTCTATGATCAGAACTGGTAAAAGACCATCAGGAATAGCCAAGTTCCAGGACAGAGACCAGAATAAAGAGATATCTATCCAGTAAAAAACAGTGAGTTAAGGTTTAAAAGCAAAAATTATATCGAAATCTTCATTAACGGCCCAGGGAGTGGATTCTCTGCATAGACGACTGCATTTAATCATTGTAATCTCGGTTATGCTCTTGTTGATATTGACATCAGCCGGTACCATCGTCGAACATAGCCATCAAAATGAGTCGACATCCCATGTGAATCTTAGGGTATCACAATCGTACAACGGAGTGTTGGGTCTTTATAATAAGTCAAGCCAGCAAGTTGACCCGTACAGATCCTATATTTCTGAGCCCGCTCCCATCGGAATAGCCGATTATGGAATAGGAAATCGAGGGTTGCCATACAATTATTCCACTTCCTCTTTCATGGGAAATGTCACCATCGAGTCCATCTCCATGTATAGCCCGTCAGTTCATTCATATAACGTGACCTTCCAGCTCAACGTAAACCTAGTTTTCTCGTATCGTTCAAACCAATACGACTACTGGATACAGGACGTAGCCTATCTTAATACATCGTCTTTGCAGATAACTTTCATAGACAATATATGGAATCTATCAGCGCCCAACGCAAATATGTACAACTCAACCATATTAGGGAACGGAACGATCGGCAATACAGGAAGTAAATCAGGACCTTCACAGTTTTATTACGACTTCGCGAACTCTTCTCTACCAGGGAATAACATCTCGCTCACTACCAACTCTTCATTCTTACTGAAGGTAAATACAAACCTAGGGCCTGGGAACTCTCCTGAGGTTTCGTTTCTATATAACGACGGGCATGGATGGGTTGTTTACGACAAAGCTGTTTTTTACTTTGCTTCGAAACTGAACCATAATCCCTACTTTTATGTGAGTGGGTACAGCTACAACCCAGCAAATACTTACTATGATGCCGAACTCATAATAGGTGGACCTGGAAATTCAAGCCAGAGTGAAGACATCAGTTCTTCAATACTGCTTATGCTTGAATACTATAATGGAAATAACTACCAGACGATTCAGAATGCCTTCAATTTCGGAGGAGACACCGGTGAGACGGTCTACAACGCAATTGGAGGATGGACTTATGGAAGCATCACAGGGAGAGTTGCCGCTTACGTTCAAGGTGGGTCAGGTCCACTTGGCCAACTATACAACTCTAGTGAACTCTCTTCTCTTAAGATAATCACGAACATATCAAGTGGAGCCTTGTACGTAAAAAGTCTCAACTATACTGGGAAACCGTTAAATGTCACTTCGTTCGTTGGAGGTATTCTCAACGTGACTCTTTTCCCCGGCAAATACTCCATCGAGATTTACGATTTTGCTACTGGAGAGGTTAAGAATTATGGAAGCGTCACACTTTCAGCAGGTAAAGAAACTTTACTACCTAATAGTACGTACGAAGTTAGTTTCCAAGAAAATGGCCTTCCAGCAGGAGCATCGTGGTATCTTAATGTATCTGGAATAAATTCTGGTTCGATACTTACTGATCAATACTCCGTCTATCTCCACAATGGCACTTACAATTTTACGACATTCAGCACGGATAAAGATTATCGAGATCTTAATGAATCAGGAGTAATTGTGGTCAACGGTACTTCACTTCAGGTAGAGATTAGATTTGTACCGTATCTTTTCAACATTTCATTCGTGGAGTCTGGTCTTCCCAGTGGTACAATGTGGTCAGTATCCCTTAACGGAAAAGGAACTGTAAATTCCACTAATGATGTGATCAATTTTTCAGTCCCCAACGGGACTTATAATTTTGTAATTCCAAGGACCGGTAACTATGCTCTCAACTCGTCAACTGGCACTGTCATCGTAAATGGAACAAATATAACCAAACTTGAAGTATTCCAAATACTGGATGGCTACCTGACTGGAAAAATCAGGCCTTCTACCGCAGTGATTCTAGTCAATGGGACTTCTTACAATGCCATAAATGGCAAGTACAACATTTCCCTAAAACCAGGTAACTATTCTGTAAAATTTATCGCTCCAGGATACTTGAATTACACCACAAACGTAACAGTGACGTCTCTTAACTCTACGAATCTTAAGACCATCGAGCTGATTCAAAAATTCGATTACACATTCTTGCTCATAATCCCGCTAATAATATTCCTTGTTTTGGGAGCTTTAGTGATGCGGCATAGAAAAAAAAGGTGACCAGTTTCAGACGATTAAGATTCTGATTGACTCAAGGTCTGACTCTTCTAATCACTTTTTCCACTCTCCTACCCCTATTGTACTACCTATGAACGTCGAAAGGAGCTCTGCCTAATTTTCATTCACGTACTTTTCTCTCAGGTATCTGATCAGATGACTCGGATTATACGTTTCCCCGAACGTTCGGAACAGGAGGTCTTTTGGCGAGTATATAGATCCAAATTTATGGATCTTCTGGTAGAGTGACCCCTTAATGCCAGCAAAATCATTGTCTCGTATCATTTGTTTATAATTCCCAGAGTCCCAGACCATTCCTGCAACGACGTTTCCAAGGGTATACGTAGGGAAATATCCAAATCCGCCCTGAGACCAGTGAATATCTTGGAGAATCCCTTCTGAATAATTCTTGGGCCTTATTCCAATGTACTTATCCATCAGGTCATTCCAGGCTTCTGGAGAGTCAGAAACGCTCATCTTTCCGGATATTAACTGTTTTTCTATCTCGTATCTAACGGCAATATGGAAATTGTAGGTCACCTCGTCCGCGTCCACTCTTATCATGGTTGGATTTACCTTGTTGAAATATCTGTAAAGCTCATCGGAAGTATATTTGCTTAAGAATTTCAGATGTCGTTTGAGAATTGGTGTCACAAGCTCTGTAAACATCCTGCTCCTGCCTACAAAATTCTCCCAGAATCTAGACTGTGACTCGTGGATTCCAGTAGACGCTCCACCCCAGACAGGTGTTGTAGAAATATCTTCTGGGATCTGAAGATCATAGATTGCGTGACCGGATTCGTGAATGGTTGAGTAGAGCGAAGCTTTGAAATTTACTCCTTCGTATCTTGTGGTGATTCTGACGTCATTCGGAGATATTCCGATTGTGAAAGGATGTGTCGATATGTCCATTCTGAACCTATCTTTGGGCATAAGTAGTAGGTCGACTATTTCTGAGTTAACTTGATACATTTTCTTAGTGTCATATTTTTTGGATTCCAGTTCGTGTTCGCCTGAGAAATAAGCTCTCTGAGACACTTTATCAAATATCTCTTTTGAAGCGGGTAGTAGAAAAGAAAAAACTGCATCTGCATCATCTGTTGTAAACCCCTCTTCGTACTGATCAATAAGTGCATTGTATGGGTGATTCTTATAGCCCAATTTTTCGGCTATTTCTCGCTGGATTTCTACTATTTGTTCTAGGTAAGGTTTGAAAATGGAGAAATCAGATACCTTCCTAGCCTTTCTCCATACAATCGCCGCTTCTGCAGAAGTTCTATCCTGTCTTGCCAGCAGCTCTGGAGGTATTGCAGTAAAATAGTGAATCCTCCTGTTAAGTACCCTCAGGATACCTCTCTCGGGATCGGAAAGATCGTGTTTCTCCTGAGCTCTTTTCACTTTCTCTTTCAATGGGAGATAGGCTTCCTGTTCCATCAAAGACAGTCTTGCGTATGCGTCTCCTCTTCGTTTAGCTGCCGCTTCTGGCATATAGGTCTCGAGGTCCCATCCCATAAGACTTTGAGCTTGCCTAATTGACCAAATTTTATCATAATCTGCCAGAATCTCATTTATCAGTTCATTCATAGAACAAGAATCCGCTTCCAAGATATAGTTTTAATTTTTTTTACGCTAGTTTCAACCCAAAATAGGAGTTTCAGATGAGCACTATCACTGAACAAGGCGTAAGTTTATTAGATGCTTGTGAAGATCGTTACATGCTTCCAACTAATACCATTCTATATGGTAGAGCGCTGCTTTATCTCTAGAATTATGTGAAGATGTGTAAGATTTGAGAAAGTTTCTCTATATTCTTCACCATAGGAAGGATACATAAAGCCAAAGCTTAAGTTCGCTAATTCCATTAAAAAAAGTGGCATCTCATCGGCTCGGGTGCGGATCTAGGGACCGGAGTTTTGAAACGGAATATAATGAGAATGTTCGTATTGGAAATACTATGGGATTCCTCTCCTTGAAGGGGAAAGGAACTCGTGCTGGGGCAGATTTTTCTGTGTTCTGACGGGGAATATCAGAGGGTCGAACCTTGACAACTAACTTGAGTTTTATCAGGGATTTCTCCGGTATCACAAAGGACTCTAAGTTGTTGATTGGGGGCAGTTTCCTTGGAAACCTTGCGCTAGGACTAATTTTTACCGACCTTTCCTATTTTCTTCACACTGTAAGAGGAATTTCCATTGTCTACGCGGGACTTGTATTCACTATCGAAGGGATAGCTGGCTCTATACTGGCGGTGCCTCTAGGCATAGTTTCTGATCGAAATGGCAGAAAAAAAATGATAGTCTATGGCAACCTGATTCTTGGCATATCAGTAATACTGATCGCGTTCGCAACAAACATTATCCAACTTTATACTGCTGCCGTGCTGATAGGAATCACTGATGCTGCGTTCACTGCATCTGGGGGTGCAATGCTCTCAGAAATAGCAACGGACGAAAAAAGGACAGCAACGTTTTCTCTCTATTCCTTGGCTTCTAATGGAGCTTGGGCAGGTGGAGGTTTCATGCTGTATCTTGTCAACCCCCTTTCCAAAATTGGAATAAATGAACTCACATCCCATGTGCTACTGTATGTTTCACTGGGAATAGCAACTATGATTGCGACTATAATGTTCGTCAAAATGAGGGAACCCCCAAGAAAGAACGTCGTGCCTACAAGAGAAATCATAACGTCCTGCACTAGAAGTATCATTACCAAATACGTACTTTCCAACGTCGGCATAGCCATTGGCGCGGGGTTATTCGTACCCCTGATGAGTCAGTGGTTCAACTACAGATATTCCATCCCGGATACGATTAGCGGACCAATTTTAGGACTTTCTGGATTGTTGCTAGCATTTTCTGCCTTGATTGCACCGGCACTCGGCAGGAGACTGGGGATCATTAATGCGATGGTTATCACAATGCTCGCATCCACAGTATTCATGGTTCTGACACCGATTCCAGGAAATTACCAGACTTCAGCACTCTTCTACATAATGAGGTCTCTTCTGATGAACGTTTCAGGTCCGCTCTCAAGTTCTCTGATAATGGGCATTATTCCTCAGGAAGAGAGAGGGATCGCTTCGGGAATATCCAGCATCTTCTTCAGAATGCCGAATTCACTCAGTACTTATCCCGGTTCGTTGATGATGAAAGAGGGACGGCTAGCTCTACCATTTTATATTGCCGCAATACTGTACATTGCGTCTATAATTTTATTCTTCGTGTGGTTCAGAAAGGTGAGACCGCCAGAAGAGGTAGCAAAGACCAGATAGAGCTGAGGCAACGGAAATCAGATGAAGGGCATGAATAAAGCCGGATCTAACTTATCGTGCAATAATTAGATAAGATTTTGATCTATTTTCCCATTTTTCTCTTGTATTCCTCTCTATATTTTTTCCCTTCTCTAAGAATCCTGTTGTACTCTTCTTCTCCCCCAGGAACTTTATCTTCTTTTCTTTCTTGATCTATGTTTATTCTCCTCCTTCTTGCAAAGGGTAGCCAGTAAAAGAATATGAAGAGAATGATCAGAATTACAAGAAATACTGCAATATAAACGTTCATGCTACTTGAGAAAAATGGAAGTCGAAATCATAAGCTTTTCTTTTATGCTACCGACAGGATGCCAATCATTCCCAGCGTTCTCTCATCTTTGAACCTATGAATAGGCATAGAACCTCCAAAAAGAAGTAAACAAAGAAATAGAAGAAACCTGGAGCGAGAAGGGACGATAAAAGTGAGTAAGCCTCGTATCCTTGGTAGAGGTAAGGGCTTATTATCAGAGAGATTAGTGACCTAAAAAGAACTAAATATGCTCCAGCAGAAACTATCGCAGCAACAAATATGTCCAACACATTGGTGAGCCTAGAACCGGCCGTTATAGAAACTGCGATCAGAAGAGCGATATTTGTGTAAATATATCCAACCGAATCTGGAAAGACTGCGTGGAAACCTGTGATGAGCATAGCAGGCTGAACTGCCAACGAAACCAGGATGACATCCCTTGCCCTAATCATCCATTCCATTCAAAATGCACTCCAGAAAAATACTTGACGTATTGGTAATCCCCTACAAAGGGGTTGGGTTTCCAATTCCCTACATAATAGTCTATTTGACAGAAATAACTAATCTCAGTCTTAAAAGAGATAGTTATGTTCAAGTATACCGTCTCCGAATTTCCAGGTAGAATGGTTTTTGGGATAATTTTTGAAAGGGTGTAATTGGTCGTAGAGGTCCTGTTGAATCCAGTATACACTATCATTTCAGGTCCTGAAAGGTAATTCAGGGGGAGACTGCCGTTGTTATAGATTACAATTTTGGAAAACAACGTGGTGCTACCGTTGTGGGTTTCATTGTATTCCATAACGACAGGAATTTCGTCAGAGCAAGTAGTTGAGGTTTTTCCAGTCTGAACGAGAATGTTAAGATAGAGCGATGCGAGTATGATGGAAATAATTGTGAAAATTACAAACGCAATTTTGAGATATCTTGCAAGCATAGTGAACTAAACCATCCCAGACCTAGGCTCTCGAGTCCTTAGCACCGTTATGTCTCCTCTATTTAGCGGCTATTTTTTCTGCGAAGAAACAGCTGACTTTATGTCCTTTGGAAACCTCTCTTAGCTCTGGCTCCTTGGCATCGCAAATTCCCCTCTCAAAATATGGGCATCTGGAACCAAATCTACAACCTTCTGGAATGTTTACCGCGCTCGGTAGTTCTCCTTTAATCTCAACCTCCCCCCTCTTAACGTCCGGGTCAGGAATCGGTACAGCTTCAAGCAGAGCTTTGGTATACGGATGCATAGGGTTTCTTATTACTTCTTCTGTCTCTCCCATCTCTACTATCTTGCCTAAATACATGACGATTATCCTATCGCTCATATAACGGGAAACGGCTATGTCGTGGGTGACAAAAATCATGGGAACACCATACTTGTCCCGAAGATCCAGTAGAAGGTTCATGATTCCAGCCCTTATGGAAACATCCAACATCGATACGGGCTCGTCCGCAATTATCACCTTTGGTTGCGCCACGAGTGCCCTCGCTATTGCAACCCTCTGTCTCTGTCCCCCAGATAGTTCATGAGGAAATCTTTCCAGAAAGTCCTCCCCAGGTTTCAGTCCAGCTTCTTCTATCGCTTTTATAACCATCTCTCTCTTCTCTTCATATGTTTTCCCTATGTTATGCACATAGAGTGGCTCTGATACCGATTTGAAGATGGTAAGTCTTGGATTTAGTGACTCATAAGGATCTTGGAAAATCATCTGGATATCTTTTCTCATCCCCTTAAGTTCCTTTCCTTCTAGTGACGCAATGTCAACGTCGTTTAGAAGAATCTTGCCTTCGGTCGGGTCTTCCAACCTGACAATCAATCTAGCGGTTGTTGTTTTTCCGCATCCCGATTCTCCTGCAAGGCCTATTATTTCCCGCTGGTGCAGCTCAAAATCTATCCCATCTACTGCGTGGACATATAATGGCTCTGCAAAAGAAAGCCAGCTTTTTTGGAGTTGGAAATGCTTCTTGAGCCCAGTTACCTTTAGTACGACTTCTTCCTCCATCTACTTCCCTCCAAATATTTCTTCGGTAAAGTGGCATGCAGCACTGTGGTTCGACGAGACCTCTCTAAGCACCGGCCTTTCGGTCGAGCATCGTTCCTTGGCAAATGGACACCTTGGCATAAACCTGCACCCCTTGGGTGGGTTTATCAGATCAGGAGGGGAACCAGGGATAGTTGAAAGACGCTTCTTTTCACCCCTTATCGAGGGAAATGCCCTAAGAAGAGCCATAGTGTATGGGTGTCTGGGTGCTTTGAAGATTTCTCTTGTCGGGGCGTTCTCTACGACCTCGCCTGCATACATTATCGCTATCCTCGTCGACAGTTGAGCGACTATACTTATATCGTGAGAAATTATGATCATTGAACTGTTTGTGCTCTGTTGTAGCTTGACCAGTTCAGCCAGAATCTTGTCCTGAGTTATTACGTCTAAGGCAGTTGTTGGCTCGTCGGCAATGATTAGTTTTGGATTCAGTGCGATTGACATAGCAATCAAAGATCTCTGTCTCATCCCGCCACTGTATTCGTGTGGGAAGGAATCCATTCTGTCCTTGGGGATACCAACAATATCGTACAGTGCCTTAATTCTCTCCTGTGTCTCTTCTCTTCCAATCTTTTCGTGAGTTTGAATGGCCTCCGCGATCTGTTCGCCAATCGTCATTACCGGATTGAAGGAATTCATGGCTGATTGAAAGATTATGGAAATCTCCTTCCATCTTATGTTCCTCAATCCCTCAGCGAACATGTTGATTCTTCCATCTTTTTTGACCGCAATCGCAGTTAGATCCCTGTCCTCAAATTTGATTGTGCCATTCTTCAGGTGTGCATTGTTGGGTAGCAAAAATGTTATAGAATACGCAAGCGTTGTTTTTCCGCATCCCGATTCTCCCACTAGTCCAAGTCTCTCTCCGTGTTCAAGATTTAGGTTCACGTTCTCGATTGCGTGGACCCATCCTTCCTGCAGCTTGTAATATATTGAAAGATTCTTTATTTCCAGTAGGGGCATCTTACCTCCTCCTTAGTCTAGGATTGACTATTTCATCAAACGCCCTTCCCACCAGATAGAAAGAGAGCGAAAGCAGTATTATGGCTATACCAGGAGGAAACAGCCACCAAGGAGCAAGTAGGGTGTATCCTGTAGTCTGGAGGAATTGCAGGAGCATTCCCCACGTGACCGCAGATGGATCTCCGAAACCAAGGAAGTCTAGGGTTGCTTCTGTTATTATTACACCTCCAACTCCAGTGCTCATGTAGAAGAATGTCAGAGGAAGGACGTTCGGCAGGATGTGGGCAGTCATTATCCTGCTGTTCGAAGCTCCAGTTGCTCTTGAAGCATCAACGTATGGCCTTGTCTTTAGAGTGAGGGTCACTGCTCTCACAACCCTCGCGATGCCAGCCCAGCTGAAAACAACGATTGCTACTACCACGTACCAAATATTGGTGCCAAGTAGTGATACCAGCAGTATAACGAATATGAGAAACGGGAGGGAAAGAAAGACATCAACCAACCTCATAAGAAGGGCATCCATCGCCCTTCCGTAATAACCGGAAAGGATTCCAATGAACACTCCTATTAATACCGCGCTGGCGGCAGCCGCTATACCAATTATCAGTTCCATTCTTGCTCCATAGACTATCCAGGAGAGTATGCTGTGCCCCTCATAGTCAGTCCCTAAGGGATACGAATAGTATTTTCCGGTGACCGGGTCTTTGTAAGTTCCGGGGGGAAGTGGTGAAACCTTGTAACCGACTGCGCTCTCATAGAAAATACTGTCATTTGCTGTAATAGTTATTACGTAATTTCCGGAAATAGTTGTAGATGCTCCTCCCAAAAGAATGTTGCCTATGTAAAGAGGATAATAATTGCTCCCAGAAGGCATGGGGAGTATTGGTGTACCTGAAGACTTTGCAGGCGCAATGATATTCATGTAGTACGCATAGTCTCCGGCCGGTATCATCAGAACGCCTGCAGACTCTATGAATTGTGCCTGACCGTGAATCTTCCCCGGGACACTGACAATATATCCGAGATCGGAGAATTCGGACTGATCAGGGTTCCAAAATGTAACGTATGTGGTTCCTGATTTATAAAAGCTGATTGGCATTTCTATCTGTTTCGTAACATAGATCCCAGACCACAGAGACTCCAAGGTAGAGCCCTGAATTGAGACGGGACCCGCATCTATGAGAGGTGTAAGCTTGACTTCTGACATCAGGGTGCCATTTCTTGCGCCGTACTCTAGAATTTCCCCACCTGTAGTCGGGACAACTATCACATTCTTCCCTTGGTTGTAATCAACCGAGGCTGAAGAGTCCGGAAAGACTATACCACTACTCAGGATTGAATATGGGCTTCCGTCCTGCAGTTTCAAATCCTGGGACCATAGGACCTGTCCAGCACTCAGGTTGTAGTAGGACATTTCATTCGTCACATTTATTGCGAAATCGTAGATTTTCTCCGAGGTCGGAATTACTATGCTTGGCGAATGATCTATGTACAGGTAGGGAAGCGGGTTGGAAATTACTGGATAGGTTGTATTGAAGTACAGCCCAAATCTATAGAAAGACAGATAATTTGTGAATACTGAAAAATTTCCTTCTTCGACGAACAGGAATGTATGATTCCCCCCTGAAACTGCAAATCCCATAGTAGGAACGTAGGGATCGTAAAGATATCTATCGAAAATTCCTGAAAAGTAAGTGATATTAAATCCAAGTGAGTACTTGTAATGGACAGAAAGATTGCCGTAGAGGAGATATACCGTGCTTTCTCCCAGTCCTATGTACGATATCCCAACCGACTTCTCATAAACAACGCTATAGAGAGCCTTAATCCCCTTAGGAATGAGGTGATAACTGGAGCCTTTTATATCGAGTTTCAGTTGCGAATGATTCCCTCCTGTTATTCCTATTCCATAAGTCATGGATTGACCATTCTCATTGAAGACCATAATGCCGTCAGTGACGACGGAACTACCAACTCCACCACCGAGACTTGATACAATACTCAGCGGTTGCTCAATGGAAGAAATATTAACTGGGATTGTACCCATATCTCCAGAAAACTGTATTGAATATGGGGCGGTCTGTTCGGGCGTATAAGGGCTTATTATTGGAGCGAATATTGCCATTATCAGAAATGCAACAATAATAGCCAATCCGAACATTCCTGAAGGACTCCTTCTGAAAGCGCCCAGGATTTGCTTGGAAGATCTCCTGAATGACCCAAGAGTCTCTCTTGAACTCAGCTTCTCAGCCATGTTCTCACCTAGTACCTCACTCTTGGGTCAAGGAATCCGTAGAGTATATCTGCAAACAGGTTAAACAGCAGAACGAGGATGGCGATGATGAATGTGAGAGCATATACAACTGGCATATCAAGCCTGTCGACCGAGCTAATGAATAAATAACCAATTCCTTGATACGAAAATATGGTCTCGGTGACGACTGCGCCGCTGACTATTAATGGAAGAGATAGAATAAAACTGGTTATCAAAGGCAGAATTGCATTACGGGAAGCATGGGTGAAAAGGACGTCCCTTTCTTTCAACCCCTTTGCTGCTGCAAGGGTTATGTACTCTTCCCCGAGGACGTCGAGCATGCTGGTTCTCATGAGTAAGAGAGCCCCTGCTAGAGATATAAGAACCAGAACTATCATCGGCAATAGCGCGTGATATTGTAGACTCAAAAATGTCTGGATTGATCCACTAACTCCAGGAGTGATGTAACCTCCCAGAGGAAAAATAGGGAACATGAAAGCAAACACGTACAACAATACTATCCCTAACCAGAAGGTTGGAATGTTGTAAAAGACGAAAGAGAAATATATTGAAGAGTTGTCAAGGGCGCCTCCCCTTTTCCATCCAGCAAGTGTGCCGATAATGTAGCCAATGACGTATGATATCACGGTAGATTCCCCAAGCAGTAGTAGCGTCCTTGGGAGCGCCTGCCCTATGAGATTAATCACCGGTATGCCATAATAAAATGAGTTCCCATAATTGAAAGTTAGCATGTGGGAGAAGAAAATGATAAAGGCTTTTCCGAGAGGCAGTCCAATCCCCAGTTGATATTCGAGATAAGCTCTCTCCGCAGGAGTCATATGAGAAAACGCAAGGAGACCGACGAAATTACTTGGAAGCAAGCTTACCATTAAAAAAACGAATATTATAATAATGATATAGGTAACGACGATCTGAATTGCCCTCCCTGAAATATAACGAAGGACTCCCGCCATCGAAATACCCTGTTGTTTGTATAATTAATGCGCATTTAACCTTTTCTACATTCATTACCCTTAATAAAAAATAAAACTTTAATCATGTAAAATAATTTTAAGTATTATTAAAATTAAAATAAAAATATATAAAAAAGAAAAGAGAGTTAAGTTGTCTTGGTAGGGGGTGGTGCTCCTTTCTTTTTCTTTGAACTCGAATACGCCACTGCGACTACTGCGATTATCACTATTAGAACCACTACTATGAGACCAATGATTAAAGTCCAGTTGTAGGAAGGAGGAGGTGGTGCTGTTGGGGAATAGACTATGTTGTATGTAGATGTTACACGGGCTCCTTGCGAATTATACACTATGAGATGAATAGTGTTGTTTCCCTTTACGAGTCCAGAGATATTGGCAGTCCAGTTCACAGAGTTTCCAGTACCAAGTAGTGTTGCGTTAACCGCGCTGCCGTTATTCACGGATATTTGGACTCCAGTTATTGCACCTAGACTGAATGCTGTGCCGGTCAACGTGAAACTACTATTTTTCACTACAGAGTTGTTTTGCACCGAGCCGGTAAGTGAGTGGGTAATCGGATAGCCGCCAGTATGATTCAGTGGATTGTATGCCATGAACACATCGGAGAATGCTGATAGAGTGGTAGAATAGAATCCAGGTATCAGGACCTGGGCATTGAGACTCAGGAAGGAGAATGTGGTGTTTGAGGAAAGGGTGATCGGTATGATGGATGCAGATGTGCTTGTCACGTTGAATTTGGAATTCTGAATAGAAACTCCACCAGAAGGCGAGAGCAGCGTGATCTGAGCAGTAGATCCCGTAGGTAGGTTACTGACGGTCAGAGAGGCATTGGAAGCACCAGAAAGTGCATAGTCAGGCATCGAAAGATTTGCATCGATGAATGCAGGATTTTCAACTAGACTGTTCGTCTGCAGGATTGAATAGGATCCCCATGGCGCTGCAGAAGAAGCTTGTGAAGCCGGCTTGTAGTACGCCCCATAGTACATTGTGTATGTTGTAGGAGCAGTTACCGCTGGCAGGTTGAAGCTGAACGAAGCTACTCCATTCGTGTCTGTTGGAGCATAGGACTTGAACTCAACAACCTTGCCAATCATTCCCCAAACTCCAACCTTCACATTTGAGATGGGTACTCCATTTTGGTCTGTGAGTTTGACACTACCGTTAAGAACCTCAGTTGTACTTGAGGAGTTGTAAGAAGAGAGAGAGGTGTCTGCGATACTGTAACTCACTAGATCTAAAGATTGTGCTCTCTGGTCGGCAAACTGGTTTTCATAGAGACCCGTACCGTTAACCTCGAGATATCCCACACTTATGCTATCAGATACAAAGTAGTACAGCTGAGATCCTACAAGTACATAAACAGTCTGAGGAAGATCTCTGTAACTGGAGAATGTCCCCAGAAGATCATATGTTCCCGTTCCATTTATTACGTACGAGGGTCTCATGTTGATCCCATAACCAGTGGAGATGTACTGCCAGGTTGTTGTTGTATTGATTCCGTAATCTGCAGCGACTGCAGAAGCATTCTCACCAAAATCCCACATGGCAAGATTTGGAGTTGACTCGTTCGAGGCAGCGCCTGCGTAATCGCCTGCAATGTTTATCGAAGGCTGATTGACGTAAGTGCTTGATAGAACCATGCCGGTGTATTCCCACGCGCTGTTGAAGTAGCTGTTTACCGAGGCATTCCAAGATGGGTCGCTAAAGTCAGATAGCTGTCCGTCAGGTGTAGTTCCCGTAATAATGCCCACTGGAACCATACCCGAAACCGGTGTATTGTTTCTGTCGTATAGCTTTAGAATCATTTGGAGAGATCCTGGACCACCCATGAAATTGGATTCCGTTCCGTTGTAAGTGAAGTAGAGATAACCTCCATAAAGACCAGCGACATTAGATTGCGAGCCATAGTAAGCAATTGTTACTGAGGTTTTTAGTCCAAAAGTCGAGGCCTGCTGGAACCCAATCACTTCCGCTTGTGGAGACAATCCTGGAACAAAGGTGAGATTCAGATATGCAAGACCATTTGCGTTGGAAGTCAGGCTGTAGACTGGATTCGATACGTAGGACGAATTGCTGTAATAGACGACAAGCTTCTGGTTTCCAGTGATGGTTCCCGTTGTATCCCTTGTACTCACTACCAAAGAGATATTGCCCCCGTTCCCCACGGAATAAGAAGACGCACTTTGCAGTTGTGTAACTATCCATTGTGATTGGACGTTGTTTGGAACGAGAAGCTGCAGTTGCAAAGAGTTCGAAGACGTGAATCCAGCTGCAAAGTCTGTAGCATTGAATTGCAGTATTGGAAGCAAATGCTCGTTCATATAAATGGTTGAAAGTTCGCTGGCTGTTGGAGCGGTGTAAACAAAGTCAGCAATACCATTAGAGTTGGTAATTGCGCTGCTGGGAGTTATGGACCCATAGCCAACTATTGAACCCAGTACAGTAACCTTAGCTCCTGCTACCGGTGTTCCGTGTTGGTCAACCGCCTTCACTGGAACAGTGATACTGCTTCCCGCAGTAACAGAAAGATTGGTTAGTGACGTGGTTAGGACAAGATTAGAACCTAATGATTGGATCAATTCGGATGATACTGATTGACTGCCTCCGTACGATGCAGTGGACGTAATAGTAACGAAATCAGTGCCAGTTCCGGTGATTCCGAAGTACATTACTCCGTTGGCGTTGGTTACCCCGGAAGAAGTGGAGAGTGTTACATTAGAATTCGATGCAGCTAGTGAAACAGAAGCACCTGAAATTGGATCACCCAGCGAGTCAGTTACCATAACCTTTCCTGTCACCGTTTGTCCAACACCCACTGCAGAAGGTACAGATAACTGGCTGTTTACCGGCTGAACTTGAACAGGAGTGACTGCTGAGGTATGAATTGCCGCAAGAGAGTACGTATTGAATACCGTTCCATCAAATACAAATCCGGACCATCCTGCCCAGTGGTTATTGGTAGCTTCTATATTTGCTTGGTAGTATAGGACATTCACCGGCAATGCCTCGGTCGCAATTCCCTGCATTTCCTTCGTATAATAAATCATCTGGCTGATATTGAATGTGCCATAAGCCTTGGCTTGAGCAGCCTCAAATTGAAGTGCAAGCTGGGACGAGGCATTATCCGCAAGAGTCTTTACACTTGGAAAATTAGGATTAGTCTGGTTGTTAGGCCACCAAGCATAAGTGTTCTGGTAACCCATTGGACCAAGTATGTCTGCAACGTTTCCGATCGGATCCAAAGATAGCGACCAGCCCAAAGTAAGCATCTGATAGTTGAACGATGTGCTAGCAGCAACGAGTTTATCAAACGATACGGCCGTTGCGACAGTGGGTATCCCCATCGCAGACATTTCGGATGCGATCATCTGTGCGGCCTTAATTCTGACTGGGTCGTATGACGCGGGCGGAGTGAGTATTGTTATCGGAGGAATAGGCTGGCCATTTGGTAGCGTTCGCAAACCATTTGGTCCCATTGGGAGACACTCGTTGAATAATTGTTCTGCCTTGACGAGATTATAAGGATACCTCGTAACAGAATTGTTATACCACGCAGTCCAGAACGGCGGCTCTGGTGAATCACCTGCACTTCCAAATCCTGATAGATAAGTGTTCACGATTGTGCTTTTGTCTATCAGATAGGATACGGCCTGCCTAAAAGTCAAGTTGTTCATGGGTTGCTGGTTTTCATTAAAGGCGAGATAAAAGTAGCCGTTCTGAGAGTTGTAATGAAGTGTCAGTTCCGGATCCTTTGCGAGGATTGGAACATAAGCAGGAAGCAGAGGCCAGGCAACATAGTCAACCTGTCCACTCTCTAGCGCAAGCATTGCAGTATCCTGGTCAGTGTAGATTTTAAACTCCATGTAAGAGATGTTCTGAGGGTAGACGTGATACCCGGCGGGAGTCGTGAAGTTCTTTCCCCAGTAACCTGTGTATGGTTTCTCTATCCTGTATGCAAATTGGACTCCTGAAGAGTAGTACCACGGTCCAGTTCCTATGGTTGCGGCAGGATCGGTATTCCAGTGAGTATCAACTATTCCGTTTGTCACACCTGTCTGAGGATTTACGTACACAGTCCCATTTGTTATATCCGGCACTCCAGAAGTTACAAGATGACTATCCCATACATGCATAGGAATTATGATTGCACCACCTAGAGTGGTGAGATAGAATTCTCCGTACGTGTTCCACATAGTGAACTTTACAGTATACTCGTTAACATAGTGGACTGAGAGTTGCTCTTCCTGGAATGTCAGGAACCCATTCCCAAATACGTCAAATGGAGTTGTCGTAGCAGTTCCGGAGTAGGTCGTTCCATACCTTTCTGCGAAGTATGAGAAGACCACATCAGTGGCATTCATTGGGGTACCATCTGTAAACGTTACTCCGTGTCTTATGTTAACAGTTACATTGTATCCAGTTAGTCCACCTGTGGATGAAAACTGGATTTGACCGCTCTTTATGCCCGCGGAATTCGTTGTAGGATTTACAATGTTATAGTGAAATTGCTGTGGTTGAGTCCAGTTGGAAGCAAGCCAAGGTACAGCAGCACCACTGAAGTCTACTCCAGAAAGTGCCTCAAAATTCCAATCTCCGAAAGCGTAGGCTTTCCAGACAGTATTGCTTCCGAGATCAAAGAAGTTGTAGTTTGGCATGTCTTCCTGCATTCCTATAAAAAGAGGTTGCGGAGACTCAGGGGTCTGGGCAAAGGTGACCGATAGCGAATTGAGAGCCGTTAAGACAAAAACCAGAACTACTGCTGTGGTTAGTAAGGAAACAAAAATACTTTTTCTTTCCATTATTTCCACCTTTGCGTTTTTCAACGCTGTGTATTCATGAATAACATTATATTTATGTGTATGGATTTATTTAGGAATACAAAAATCTTTAGGTTCAACTAATCATCTAAATAACTATAAAAAACAAATTGAATCGATAACCAAATCAGCTCCGGAATTGACGATGTTGTATTTCTAACTTTATGTAAAAGATTCCCTTAATGCCAAGAGATTTTAGCTCGGTTTTTGAATTCTTGGCCCGACTTTGTTTACCCTGGCCCCTTTATAAAGATATCTCTTTACCCTCGCCTTCTAAACTAGTCGTTTCAATTGGAAAGGACCTTTTTCTTGCATCTTCTCAATAGGTTCTTTATGGTTGAATGATGATAATTTTTTTGAATGCCCTTGTTGTTTTTTTTCACTATATAGAAATAACAATTCCATACTCGTGTGTGTGAAGACGGAACTAGAGATTCTTGCAAAGTAGCCAAACTTTCATTCTTCAGATCCTTCTGTTACGACAATTGAATCTTAATTGTCATCTATCTGTTTAGAACTCCGATTTTTCTAAAAATTTCAAAGAGTATGTTATAATGATTCTACTCACAGGTAATGCTGTAGGTGCCCGCCATCCGAACCAATTATCCTATTTAGCATCAACTAGAATTATCGTAATAATAGATAAATTCCAATGTCTGGTTGACATAGAATACTGTACCCCAAAATGATAAATCGTAAGAGCCAGGATAATAGATTCCATTATTCAACCCAAATTTGATCAGGTATGGTCCAGAAGCGGAAGTCGAAAATCTTTGTCCGTTGTCGCTTGTTAGTGATATACCATAATTACTTTTGGCATAAAGGGAACCAACCAGAATTGCAGGTTCACTTAGGTTTAATGAGAATGACGATGTGCCATTGTAATCATAAAAATAGCTTCCAGCAGGTATTTTAAATGACCCTACTTTGAAAGGGTTGTAGCTTGTTTTAATGGAAGAAGTTATTAATATTCTGTCGCCTATATATCCACCTATTATAAGAGTGTAATAACCTGCAAAAATAGTCTGATTTAAGACGCCGTGAGTTTCCCTAGGAGTTGGAAGTTCCATATAAGTGACATTATCATTCATCAACCATACTATAGACTTGTTGGTGGAACTCCAAGTTCCTGAGAGGATGAAATTTCCCTTCAAATCCAAATTGTAAGTAATCCCATAATATTTAGTGGGTATTGCGGCACCACCAACCATCTCTTTGTCCAATGAATTAATAACAATGACCGAGCCAGCATTTAAAATATTCAGAGGGGATTTTCCGCTTAATGCTCTAATATTCATTTCGCAATTGAAAGTCAGGCCTCCTGCTATTACTATCAAGATGATTGCAATAGTCATGGCGACCTTCCCCTTCATCGGTGTAAAAATGAATCAGAATATATGCCATTTTCCCAAATCTCTACAGGTTCATAAATTACTGTTTTCAGGTATAGGTCTGGATGTCTATCTTCAGAGATTATGAACCTCTGAAAATTCTCAGTTACCCCCAAGCCCAAATCTCTTGTGATCTTAAAAATTCTCCATTCCCTTACACTGTAGGCCTTCTCCTTTCCGTCTCGAGGGAGCAAGATTGATAAGCCCTAATCTGGGAAAACCGTAAGTAAGTATGTTTCATGAAACATTGATGGCAAGCAGGAAGTTGATTGCCGCTGTAATCGCCATTGCTGTAGTGGCTTTCGTATTCTTTGTCCCAATTGTCCCTACTACTGGTTCCTTAAGAGGCATCTACGATCCATTGGTTATTCACATCTATTTTTACAGGTCTGTGAGTACCTTATTTACTCCGATTGGGACAAGCCTCTGGGGTTGGCACTACTATTTCGCCCCTCATCCTCAATCTCTTGGTGCTGCTTACAGTCCTGACTGAATTGGTTTCTCACTTCTTATGGGTGTTCAAGGACTAGGTCCCTTAAGAGCAAGAGAGTCCCTTCGTAGTAATCTTTAGTGAAAACTTCCATTTCGCTTTTCTTGGTCATTCATCCCATGTACTAATTTACGCTTTCTGCCTGATCCCGGCTGCCGGATTTGAACCAGCGACCTGTGGATGGCGGCGGTTGCGCCACAGCGCTATCCCTCTACAGTCCACCGCTCTACCAACTGAGCTAAGCCGGGTAATGGGTTATCATTCAAGACAAAAATATTTTTCCTATGAAATTACCATACTAAGGAAGAGAATTGTGAGTTCAGGGATTTTTAAAGTGGAACTGTTTCCTAGTTTGACTAAAAAAAGTTCCTATTATGCAAGTCCCGAAAATTAACTAAGAGGAGGAAAATATTAATTAATACGAAATATATTTATTTGCAGGTGAACACCGATGCCAATGACGTTCAGAAAAAAGACTGTTATTAAAACAGATAGACCACCAAAAGAGCCCAGAAAATACATAGACCTCAATGAATATCAGTTTGCAGATGAACCTGGAGCGGGCACATCTGTAAAGATAGGTGAATTGGTAAAATTTGAGGAGGTTCCGCAATTCTCGGAGATAGTCCTCAACGGAGATGTCTTGATTCTTGACACTGCTGCGATTCAATCTGACGAACTTCAAATGAGGAGAATAGTGAGTGAATTAAAGAGATCAGCAGGTGACAACGGAGGAGATGTTGTTGCACTTGGTAACAGATATTTGATTGTGACTCCAAGAGGAATGAAGATAGACCGAAACAAGGTGAGGGCTCCTTCCTCCCTCTAATTTTATTTATTATAGACCACTAATACCCTCCATAGAAAAGACAAAAGTTATCATCGCGTGAGTCGTTGCATATTTCCCAATTTTCTACGACCAGTACACGAAGTAAACGTTAATAACGATTGGAAAATTCGGGGTAGATGACATACCTACTGAGCTGGGAACTATTCATACTGGCAACAGCACTAATCGGACTTGCTTATGCCGCTGTGCAGAGTTTCTTACTTCTAAGAATACCAGTTACGGAACAAAAGCCGGAAAAAATTTCGAAGTCAATTCGTCAAGGAGCCAACGCATTCATGCGAAGGCAGTACACTAATGTCTTCATCTTTGCTGCAATACTTGCGGTAATAATATTTGTGGCGTTCTATTTTGAGTCTGGTCTCGGAGATGCGTGGAAGTTAACTACTGGGTTTCTCGTCGGAGCGATTGGATCAGCGATAGCTGGTCTCATAGGAATGAGCATATCGGTAAGGGCAAATGTGAGGACTGCCATCGAAGCAAAGAAAGGACTTAATCCTGCCCTGAAACTTGCGTTCAGAGGTGGGACAGTCACTGGTCTAATGGTTGCTTCACTTGCGCTCCTTGGATTAGTACTCTTTTACATGTGGTTTGGTAGTCCTATTCCAATGATCGGCTATATTTTTGGTGCTTCTCTCGTGAGCCTTTTTGCCAGAGTGGGTGGAGGGATATACACGAAGGGGGCAGATGTAGGGGCCGATCTTGTGGGGAAAGTCGAAGCAGGCATCCCGGAAGACGATCCAAGGAATCCTGCCGTTATAGCTGATAATGTAGGCGACAACGTGGGTGATTGTGCGGGAATGGGTGCGGACTTGTTTGAGACATATGTGGTTACTGCCCTTTCCGCAATGCTGGTGGGGTATTTCATCTACATCAACCATCTCAGTGCAAACGTATCGCAGAGTTTGGTAATCATGCCTCTGGCAATCGGTGGAACTGCAATACTTGCTACCATCGTTGGATCATTCTTCGTAAAAAAGGGAGCAAAACAAAGAATAATGACTGCGCTGTACAAGGGGCTGATAGTTACAGTCATTTTGTCCGCCATCGGATTCTATGTCATAGACTACTATCTGATGAATGGAAATCTTGCAATATATTTTGATGCGATAATCGGGATGGTCATCATGGGAGTGATTGTCTATGTCACCGAATACTATACTTCTGAAAGGTTCTCGCCGGTCGCAAAAATAGCCAAATCTTCCGTAACCGGAACGGGGACTAACATAATTACAGGCCTTTCGTACGGACTGCAAGCTGCGTTCATTCCTGCTGTAGTCATTATAGGAGGGATTGTGATTTCTTACTTCATAACCTTTAGTTCTTTTGGAAGCGACTCTTCGATGGGCCTATACGGTATAGCAATTGCTGCTGCAAGCATGCTTTCTGCAACGGGCATGATAATTTCAATAGATTCATACGGGCCGATAACAGATAATGCTGGTGGAATAGCAGAGATGGCTGGTTTTGACAAGAAGACAAGGGATGAAGTAACGGATCCTCTGGATGCAGTGGGAAACACGACCAAGGCCGTCACGAAGGGATATGCTATAGGAAGTGCAGCCCTCGCAGCATTGACTCTCTTTGCTGCATATCAATTCTCTATAGACAAAATAGTCAAGTTCCAAAGCATCCAGCTCACCGATCCGATCGTGGTGTCAGGACTCATAATAGGCGGATCCCTGCCGTTCTTCTTTACCTCCTATCTAATGAATGCCGTTGGAAAAGCCGCGTCTGCGATTGTTGAAGAGGTCAGATCACAATTCAAACTGAGGCCAAAGATTCTTACAGGTGAAGACGAACCAGACTATGGAAAGGCGGTCGATATCGTGACGAAGGAGGCCCTTAAGCAACTGATGGTCCCTGCGTTGATAGCAGTTCTAACGCCCATAGCAGTGGGATTCATTCTGGGACCTCTTGCAGTAAGCGGATTATTAATGGGAGTGATCATAGCTGGATTTCCACTCGCTATAATGATGACAGTTGGGGGTGGAGCTTGGGATAACGCAAAGAAATACATTGAGCAAGGTAAGTATGGTGGAAAGGGATCAGAGGCCCACAAGGCGGCTGTCGTAGGAGATACTGTTGGAGACGCGACAAAAGATACCGCAGGTCCTGCCATAAATCCTCTAATAAAAGTGGTCAACACTATATCCATTCTGTTCGTTTCTATTATAATGTACCACTACCTTCTTCACATCTAGATTTCTTTTATTTTTTTCACAATTTTTATCAATTTTGAATTGTCTCTAACGTCATGGACCCTGATTATATCAGCTCCATTCATAAGCGCTATCGTATTCAAAATAAGAGATGATTCTCCCCTCTGGTCCACCGATTCACCCATAATCTCTCCTATGAAGCTCTTTCTTGATAATCCGATCAAAAGTGGATGACCGAGCTTTAGGTCTCTGAGATTTCGAATTATTGAAAGGTTGTCTTCGACCCTTTTTCCAAATCCAATCCCGGGATCAAGAATTATATTGCTTTCTATTCCAAGCTCAGCTGACTGAGAAATTTTTTGATAGAAAAAATCGATGATTTCATTAATGACATTTTGGTATGACGGCGAGTGCTGCATCGTTTTAAAATCTCCTTTCTTGTGCATTAGGACTATTGGAACTTCGTACTTCTTTGCGAGCTTTCCCACTTCTGGATTATCCATACCGGTGACGTCATTGATTAAGTGTGCACCCATGTCCAGACATTCCCTCAGGACCTCAGGTGCATACGAATCTACTGACACGATGAAATTCCTATTTAGAGAGATTTCAACAGCTTTCAATATTCTTTTCATTTCTTCCTGCGGCGAGATCCTCTCGCTACCAGGCCTTGTGCTCTGACCCCCTATGTCGACTAGTTTCGCTCCCGCTTGCTCAATTTCATCGAGCCTTCCATCGACTTCACCCTCCTTTGTTCTACTCTCAGCGTAAAATGAATCTGGCGTCAGGTTCATGATGGCCATAACCTCAGGAAATCTCAAGCCGGACTGTTTCCCTTTAATTGTGAGTGAAGGTGCAGACCTCCAGAAGTTCTTTAAGAGTGGACCGTGAATTTTAGTGATAACATCGTTCAAGTCGCTCAGAAACATTGGATAGATGTTCATACTACCTGACTCTAATCCCCTGGAACAGAATTCTAGTGGTTCAGGGGATACCAAAAAAGCGTCAAAATCCGCCAATTCATTGTATTGGATGTTGAATTCTCTTGAAATTGAAAGGGGATTGAACCTGAAGTAGACGTTCCTATTCCATCGTCGTGAACTGGGCATGTGGAATACCTTGAATATAGATTATATTCTCCTTGGATATGAGACCAAGGTCCAAAGCCAGACCTACACTTCTTCTTCCAACCAAGTTTGCGATCGAGCACATAGATAGCAGATCTCTTAGTGCATTATCTTCCACGAGAACTTCCTTGTAAAAATTTTCAGAAACGTTTAGTTTGAATTTTTCGTCTCGTAGTACCTTACCTATCAACTCTTCGTCTGCAGCTGCAAGGAGTGTGTCAGTTGGCGTTCTAAACACGTGTGTCCAGATCAATTTGTTCGTCCCTTCTTCACTTGTCGGCAAACTGAAATGGAATCAACGTATATGTATTATTAGTTTACTCTTTATCATACATTACTTCTGACTTAATGATGGGGCAACTCTCGAGCCGCGATCATAATATCACTTTCGCTCCGAAAGTATCAGAAAAGTGAAGTCGTATGTTACTAGAATAGAACTGTAAATATACTCGAGAGTCCAAACCAGCTCTCTGTTTTCCATCTGGTTAATTATTTTCGGAGGGTTAATGACGGTGTTTCTAAGTATTTGCATCTACTTCTTTACAACGCGGTAAGCCATTCCGTTATTGTGTTCCGTAATGTCCCCGCTATCGTGTAATTTCTTGAGAGTAGTTTCCACGAGTTTTTCATCAATCCCTGCCTTCTTTGCCTCTTCCATGATATCATCAATCGAAGCAAGTTTGTTTGGATTGGATTCCTGAAGTCTCTTTATTACATCCGTAATTGAGAAAGCAGATTTCCGGTCTTTAGAACTGTATCCAGACAAAATGATGTCCACGTCCGGTATCCCGTTTACTACTGTTGTCTGGTTGAGGAAAGAATCCATCAGATTCTCGGCTCTTTCAACGTCCTGTACATCAACTCTATCGGAAAGTCGGACTCTTGCAGAAGCCTCCGATAACCGAACCAGAGCTTCTAGTTGTCTGGGCGTGATTGCGACAGTGCCTTGCTTTGCGGTGGATGCCCTTTTATCAACATAGTATTTCTTGATCATCTCACTTGCCTTGGATGACATAATCGGAAAACTGGACTTCCTTGCATAGACAATGTACTTCTTTAAGAAGTCACGCTCGAATACAGGGTATATTTGCGCTTTTTCCCCACCACGTCCTCCAGCTATGCTCTCACCAGCCTTGTGTACCTTGAGAATATAATCAGCCATTTTGCTATCAACATTCCCGGGCCTGTCAACAATGACGAAAATCAGGTCGAATCTTGACAGCAATGTCACAGGAAATTCGGTTTGGCTTGGAAATGGCTCGCTCTCGTCATATCTCCCAAATTTCGGATTAGCAGCTGCCAGTACAGCGCATCTTGACATCAGCGTGGCATTGATGCCCGCTTTAGATATTGAAATAGTCTGTTGCTCCATTGCCTGGTGCATTGCGCCGCTATCTTCTTTATCCATCTTGTCTAGTTCATCAACTGCAGCTAATCCGCCGTCCGCAAGGACTAGTGTTCCGGCTTCGAGGGTCCACCTTCCCTCTGAGAGTTCATCCTTGACTGCGGCGGCTGTTAGTCCGGCTGCAGAGCTCCCTTTTCCTGAGGTGTATACAGCTTTAGGAGATATGTTGGCCGCATATGTCAGTATCTGCGATTTCGCGACTCCCGGGTCTCCAAATAAAAGGACGTGGATATCACCCCTGATGTAGGTCCCGTCGTCAAACGCTTTTCTCTCCCCTCCGAAGAGTTGCAGTATCACTGCCTCTTTGACAATCTCGTTGCCGAAAACTGCTGGGGCAACGCTTCCGACCAACTTGGAGTATATTTCCGGGTCTTTGGCGGCCCTTTCAATTGCCTTTATGTCCTCATCATCAAGCATTACCTCCTCATACTCGGATGATTCCCTCTCTACATACATTGCGTCGAGATAGATGTCAAATTGCCTCGAAGGATTCTGGGGATTTTGGGATTTCTGTTTTCCCTTCAATATCCCGTTGACTGTTATTCTATCACCCGGATTGTTCTTCCCGCACAGCTCGTCTTCCAAATGAATTACAAGTCTCGCAGGCTGAGCAGCACCTCTCAGGAACTCTGGTTTCTCTTCTATGGTAATTATCTGGGTGTCGTAGTAGATTGAACGTTCTGGAATGAATTTGAATCTAGCTTCTTCCTTTGGTTTGCCACACCTTTCGCAGTTAATTGGTTCGAGAATCCTCGTACCCATCTGAGGGTAAAGAATAATTTCCTTGCAATAGCTGCATCGATATGCAGCACTGACTATCGTCGGCACTACCTCCGATACTCTCTTGACCACCCCGTCTACCTGAAGGAATGTGTTTAGGTCTTCACTTCTGAGCTCTCTTATGTTCCTCTTTATGTCAGGAAGCTTTGAAGATATCGAGATTCGTACCCTGTTATCCTTCCGGGATTTGAAGTCATCCGAAAGAAGACCATCATGTACAGACTTGCCTTCTTCCCATCCATTCAAAACTTCCCTCAGGCGATTTAGGTATTCGTCAGGGTACCGTAGGAAATTTAGGGCAAAGTCCATGTTTATCTTATCCATCTCTTCATAACTTATAGATAATGTCTTGTCCTTGGAATCTTTTGAATTGATACGGGCAATGTCAGCAGTCTTGGATTCAAGAACTGTACTCCACAGAGCCCTCAGCTCGTCATCTCTGAAATATTCCCTCATCGACTATTGATGCGTCTTCATTATTTTATCCTTTTTAGGGAGTCTGGCGAGAGTTACGCTACAGGCTAGGCACTTATTAAAAATAAAAAATAATTCAATTTATGATATGTTTAGAACTGCTGGATTGGTCTGTTCTTAGGTTTTAGAACAGCCCCAATGATCACCACGATAATCCCAACTATTGCTAGCAGCACACCGATAATGAGCAAGAGTCCGAAGATAACGAGCTGACTTAAACCTCCAGATTTAAGAACAGCGTAGTCCATTGTGGACGGCGGGGTACTCCCAAAAGTCACTACTACGTAACTTCCATTTAGACCAATGTAAACATAGGTGTTTGTTGATGATGCAGAATGCGTCGAAGGGGTTATTGCAAAACCAGCAACGTTGGCAGAATTTACTGAGTTTAGATCCTGTGAAGGGATCAGATAAGCTTGGACGCTAGAAACCACAATTAATTCATAATCAGGGCTGACATTCAGCGTATTTGAATAAAAGTCACCATTTGTCCCAGCTTTCATTATATTCCCAGCACCGCTTATGGAACGAACTGCTCCCCCTGTAACTTCATATGTCGAAAAACCTGCAACAATAACCCCGATAACAAGTAGTATCAAGCCGATAATTAAGAGGTTTTTCCTCATACCCACCGAGTCCTAGTATCTATATCTAATTTTCTCGAGTTGTATTCGTTCAATGATTGTCGCCTTAAATCTAATTTGGGGGTAAAGAAAATTCTGGAGATGAGTAAGGTTTAAACTGTATCTTGCAAACTTTTAATAGAATGACAAGAATTCACGGTGTGCCCTTGCAGGTGTTGTGTAGCCTGGTAGCACAAAGGCCTTCCAAGCCTTTAGCCCGGGTCCAAATCCCGGCACCTGCATCAAGATACGTTTTCACAAACTTTCCCTAATGATCTCGAGGCGTTTTAAATTAACATCTGCAGATCTCGGAAGGAGATTAGTAAAATTCGTCAATTGAGCTACCTCTACCAGTAAGTAGATAATCTATTTAATTACCCTAAAGTCAGTTTAAAGAAAAGAGATTAGAAAAATAAGAGGTCAAATTAAAGGTGTAGTGAGCATCTAGGGCTACCCTCAACCTGTAAGCTTCGAAACAGTGGTAAACTTACCTTCCCATATATCATCGAACAATTCAGTTAAGTTTTCCTTTGTGACCCTTCTCGGGTTGTTGGCCGGGAGGTTATATATGTATTGCCTCTCATTCAGGAGGTATTCAAACATTTCGAAGAGTCTGTCTTTGCCAAATTTAGACGCATTTTTCAGCGCCACCGGCATCTCCAGACTCTTCATCAGTGCAACCACCGAACTTATGGCCTCTGAAGCGGCCTCTAGGTCCGATAGACCGTACGTGTCCACTCCGAAAGCCTCAGCTACTGGCCTCAGTCTTTGCGATACCATAGGAAGATTGTAATCCATTGCGTGGGGCAGCATTATCCCGCAGGCAAATCCGTGTGGAATTCCAAATTTCGGACCCAATGCTTCGGACATGCAGTGCCCTATTGTTGCTGGTCCGCCGACCCAAGGGAAGGCTATCACCCACCCTCCCATCATTGCAGCGTACGACATATTGACTCTTGCCTCAACGTCGTTTCCGTTGTTATATGCTCTGGTGAGGTATTTGGAAATCAAATGGACGCCTTGATGTATCATCCCATCTGACAAAGGATTTGGCGCATTGGTTAGAACTCCCTCAATCAGATGGCTAAGTGCATCCATACCCGTGTTCCTAGTCGCGAATGGAGGTAGGCTAAATGTCAGCGATGGGTCTATTAACGAAGCGTTTGAGGTAACCTTGGAACTCGTAATCCAGGTTTTGTATCCTGCCTCCGTGACCACAAGTGTGTTTGATGTTTCGCTCCCAGTCCCTGCAGTAGTTGGTATCAGGATTTTGTTGGAGCCAGGATTTGCAACTTTATCGGAGAATGCGTCGGGGGGCAGCGCATAGTAGTCTTTTGGTTCACCAATGTTTGTTACCATTATCGACATCAGTTTTGTTAGGTCCATTACACTCCCACCACCTACTCCTATGTAGAGATCCGGTTTATCCCTTCTTGCCTTGCTAACCAATTCCTTTGTCATTTCCGTGGTTGGCTCACCTACAGGAATCAGGAGTCTTTCGAATTCCAGTCCAGCAGTCTTAAGAGAGGTCTCTATCTTTTCTAGTGCCCCGGTCTTGGCAACTATGTCATCGCTTACCAAGACTGTCTTCTTGGACCCAAACTCCTTTACCAGCTGTGGTAAGTTGTTCTGGGACGTTCCAATACCAAATACGACCCTAGGCGGATTGCCAAAATCCAACCCCGTGTCGCTTCTAATCGGGTTGAAGTTATCGGAATTCATCGTTTCACCTAATTTCCTCCATAAATTTGGTAGTACCAGCTTTTTCTGACTTTACCGGTCAAGTCAAAGTAGACGTGCTTTATGTAGGTAAACTCCTCCAGGCTGTAAGCAGAAAGTGAAGCACCGTGACCACTTTGTTTGTATCCTGCCCACGGCATTTCAGATGGAACAGTCACATGTTCATTTACCCAGACCGTACCAAACCTCAGATCCTTTACAGCATTCATCGCGGTCGTTACATTCTTTGTCCACACAGACGATCCAAGTCCATAGATGACACCGTTGCTCTTGGAAATGACTTCGTCGTACGTCGTGAAAGGCAGTATGCTGAATACAGGTCCAAATATCTCCTCCTGAACTATATCGGACTGTTGGTTTTCAGTGTAGATCACCGTGGGATTCAGAAAGAACCCATTTTCCATTCCCTTTATCGTTGGTCTCTTTCCTCCTTCCAGTAGATTTCCTCCCTGTTCGATTCCCTTCTCGATGTATCCCTCCACCCTGTCCCTCTGAGAACTGGACACAAGAGGACCCACATCCGTTTTTGGATCCATTGGATCCCCAACCTTCACTTTCTTCAACTTCTTTATAAGCAAGTTGGTAAATTTGTCTTTGACTGACTTGTGGACATAATACCTCGTGGAGTTTGCGCAATCTTCGCCATTATTGACCAATCCCCCAACTATCGCACTCTCCGTCGCAGCATCTAGGTCAGCATCTTCAAAGACTATGAAAGGAGCCTTCCCCCCAAGTTCGACTGATATCTTTTTTAGGGTAGAAGAACCAAGTTCGTGGAGTTTCTTGCCAACTTCTGTGCTTCCAGTAAACGCTATCATGTCTACGTTTCTGTTCCTTGCAAGTGCCTCTCCAACTCTTCCCCCAGGTCCGGTGATTACGTTGAATACCCCCTTTGGAACACCAACCTTTTCTATGATTTTAGCAAGTTCTAATGTAGTTAGTGGAGTATAGCTAGCTGGTTTGACAACAACGCTGTTTCCCATTGCTAGTGCTGGGAATGCTCTCCATACCGCCATCATTAACGGGTAGTTCCAGGGAGTTATGACGCCAATTACTCCAATTGGCTCTCTCCTAATGGCGCTAGTACCTTCACCAACATATTCTCCCATAGCTTTCCCTTCCAGTACCCTTGAAGCGCCTGCAAGAAATCGAATGTTGTCTACCGTATAGGGGAGGTCATATCCCGTTGTTTGTTTTATCGACTTCCCCGAAATCTGGGTCTCAAGAATGGCCAGTTCCGACATTCTCTCCTCAATCATTGAAGCTACTTTGAGTAGCATAACGGATCTTTCTCCGGGACTTAGCTTACTCCAAACGCCCCTGTTAAAAGAGTCCCCGGCAGATTCAACAGCAAAATCAACATCGTCATTCGTAGCACTTGGCACTTCTGCAAATTGGGATCCAGTCGCAGGGTTAAGGACTGTGAAACTCTCTCCATTCGAAGAATTTTTCCATTCGCCATTTATAAACATTTGATAGGTCATAACAACACTCAAAATAGTATGGACTTTTATTTATTTAACAGTTTGGAAATTGGCCATAACACGCAATTATCTGGTAGGCTCTATTTACCATTTATAAATCTGTAAAGCGAGTTTTAGATTAGTTTGCACATTTTCGGAGTTATTCCTCTCGGGATACGATAATGTTTTGATTTAATTGAAGTCACTCGATTCCTGTCATTTAGAATTAGCTCTCCACTGCAACGAAATCATACTTGATATAGTGCAGAACCAAGCAGCCGGGTATCCAAAATAGTTATTCTTGTTGATGCGTCTTACATTCATTCCCTAAGATACAAATATATGGGTTTACCAGGAAACTGCTGTAATTGAAACATGAAACTACATCGCGACTTCATAAATGTAAATATTGATATCGTTCCTTCCAAATCGCAATCAATTTTCAGTGTTAGTCGGAGTGCAGTCAAGCACCGTCTTAATAATGTTAATTTACTAAATATTTTAAATCTGCTCAAAATATATTATTCGCAGAACTTAATTATTTGAAGACGATTCTGTCATTGAAATTTGGTGATCTATATTGACTGACGCAGTCTTAGTTAACAATCTATGGATGGTAATAGCTGCCCTTTTGGTTTTTCTGATGACAATTGCAATTGGATTTCTTGAATACGGTGAACTAGGAAAACACTTTTCGAGTAGTATAATGAAGACATTATTAATCAGTGGTGGTGCCATTTTTCTAATGGCCCTTGTTGGCTTCAACATAGCCTTTGCCCCGACGTATCACGGCATAATTGGCATTCCTGCATACCATGGTCTGTTCTTTAGCGGTATGTTCTCTAATGCCTCCGGCGCCATAGAAGGTACGTGGTGGTCGATGACTTCTCAGTACTTTGGTACTGGTCTAACCACGGGAACGTACTTTCTTTACGAAACGGCATTCGCGTCTGTCACCCTCGCCATAGTAGGAGTTGTGGCACTAAGGAAAATGAAAATGAGCGCTTTCCTTGCATATTCTGTCATATATTATGTTCTGATCTGGACCCTCCCTGCCGCTTGGATCTGGAATCCAACGGGTTGGCTATACCAATTGGGCGTCAGGGATTTTGGTGGAGGATTAGTAGTACACGCCGCTGCTGGAATAGCCGGTCTTGCTATAGTTCTTAAAATTTGGAGAGAAGAAAAGGCAAAGGGACTGGCTGAGAGTCCACAGACGGCCGTCAGAATCGATCCTGCTTGGCTGACCTTGTCCATTTTGCTGTTATGGGCAGGATGGTTTGGGTTCAATGCAGGAAGCGTACTTGCATTTAACGGAGAGACTGTAGTCGTGGGGTTGAATACTTTTCTCGGAGCAGCTTCAGCACTTATCTCAACTATGTTCTTTAGATTTTTAATTACAAAGAAAGACCCGGGATACATGTATGCTGTAAATGGTATACTCGTTGGTTTAATTCTCATGTCCCCCCTATCTGGCTACATAAGTCCTGCCGTAGCTGTAGGGATAGGTCTTGTCGGTGGGCCTCTTTTTCTAGTCGGAGAGCGTGTAATGACTAGGAAATGGTTCAGTGATCCAATCGGTTTGTTTCCCACGCATCTCCTAATGGGTCTCTTCGGCTTCTTGATGATCGCATTCGTATCTCAAACCGGATTCTCTGTTGCATCTGGCGCAGCAAACCTTCCGAACGGTTTGCTGTTCGGTGGAGGGATAGCTGCTTTTAGACAGCTCGAACTGCAGGCTCTCGCAATTGTTGTGGTCGCTGCATTCGTCTTCTCACTAAGTTACGTTTCACTTTGGGTAATCGGGAAATTTACAAATGGAATAACTACGGTCTATGAAAAATCACTTTCAAAAAGTATCAGCATAGATACTCCTAGCAACCCTATTCCTGCGATTACTGAGGCAAGGGATGGCAAGAAATGACTTCTTGAACTCTCATATATTCAACATACCACACCTGAACTAAATCGTAATTAGGAAGAAAGACAGGCTCAGTAGATATGAGAAGTAGTTGGTTAGGAAATCGTACGAGAATCAACTTCCGGGACGGGTCTGATATTATTCAAACTTTACTACAGCATTGTAGTACAGGGAATAGTCCCTAAAAACTTGGGGATATTTTTTTTGCTTGTTCTGGTTTACGAACCTCACTACGTGATTTGGCTCTCCAAATACTTCCTTTGAATTCTCATCCTTGAAATCAAATGTACAAAGATATTTCCCTCGAATCACGCCCGTCAACTTCTTGAGATCTTCGAGTGCCCTGATATTGAAATCTACATCATACCAGCTCTTGCTTGTGTAAGGGGGATCTAGGTAGAAAAATACATTTTCTGCATGGTATTTCCTCATAAGCTCTCGAAAATCCAGATTCTCTATTGTCCACTTAGAAATTCTTGAACTAATGTCGCTGTAGTTGGAAAGGATTTTTAAGACCGTAGAATATGCTGATTTCTCCTTCTTGGTGCGATAGGTGGATCCCATTCCTCCAAATCCCACGTTGAATTTATAAAAAGTCCTGAAGGCCGATTGAACCTCATCTTGAACATTCATTTTGCCCGAGCTGACCATTTTGTAGTAACCATTGAACTGGTCCCTGCTTGAAGTCCACTTCCTCGCGACTTGAAGGAAGTTGTTTGGCCTTGACTTGATCACTTTGAACAGGTTAAAAATTTCTTTGTTCAAGTCGTTATATACTGTCTGGCTTGCATCAACATTGAGACACACTGCTCCAGATCCGCCAAAAACATCGATCAGAACAGATGCTCCAGTCTCAACAAATACCTTTTTTATAAGGGGGATTAATGTATTCTTAGTACCCGGATATTTGATTATTTTAGTAATAGGCACGTTCTCGCCAATCAATCATCAAATCTGATGCTGTTGCATCAAGTCGTCGAGCCTGCAATTATAATGATCGGTACAGTTACAGTTGGAATCCTGCTCTTTCATTTTAACCCTTGGTTCTGGTAATGGCCAGATCTGAGTTCATAGGTTTTGACAGCTTCCCTATCCATATTCAGGAATATCATTTGAAATACTCCTTTTTCTTTAACCACCTCTACAGTCTCCTCTCCGAGATTTTTAAGATAGAACCTAATCTTCCCCTTAAATCCGGCATCCACGAATCCAAAACTAGCCACCACACCTTTCCTAGCGTATGATGACCGGAGGAACATCATCGATCCCATGAACCCAGGAAGTGACACAGATTCAACAGTTTCTACCTGCGTGCCTTGATTAGGAGCTAAAATCACTTTATCTGTTATGCTAAAATCATAGCCATTGGGAGTTAGTTTATTTGGATCAAACGGCTCAATAGACATCGTACCATGCTGAATAAGGTCCAGGATTGTTCCATCAGATACTATCATGCACAAAGAAAACTTTTATGTTTAAAATATTTGTCAAATAATGTTTGACGAAGAAACCGTAAACGCTTTTTCAGGTGGATATAAGGTTTCGGAGTCTGGTGTTGACACTTTGTTTGGACTACCAGCTTTTTCAAATCTGAAGAAGATTATAGCTTTTCCTGTCTCCATATCAATAAACGCCTTAGTTAGGAGAGGAAGTTCGGTTTCCTACCACGGCACGAACTCAATAGAACTTCCGTTCGAGATGTCCAAACTCTCCAATGATTGGTATGATCCGGTAAAGCTCATGACCAATATCGCAATTCAGAGAGGGTGGACTCATGCACCAACAATTCTAGTCGAAGAGAATCTTGGATATCAACTATCTATGGGTTATTATTCTGCATTCGTTGACCTGCTAGTTCAGTCCTTTTCGTTAGTCAATGATGTCACGCTCAGTACTTCGGAGTTCACTCAAATCAGTGGAGAAATTCAAGACAGAATTCGCGGACAGCATTATGAACACGAGACAATAGCTAGGAAGCACGGAAAGGAAGGGAACCTGCTTTTCTATGATGTTTTAACAAGATCCTACAAGAATGAGAGTGTCAACTTCGAACCTTTCTCAATGTTCCTCATTTCTGAGAATTCTCTGACTTCGAACCAAAACTACTTGAATTTTCAGAAGAATTTCAAGAAATTTAACGAACGGAATATGATAGGCAAGGATCCATCCTCTCTAGGTTATCCATACGTCGGAATAAGAAATCATCTTATGGCGGAAGAGGAGACGTATGGTCGAGCCATGGAGTCATTTTATGGCAATGACACAGAATCGTTCATCTCGATCATATCAAAATTTTCACAGTCTCTGGGATACAACCTTGGGGTAATTTCTGATTTTCAGCGGACAATGGCAAAACTCCTAGAAAGATATTCTGTAAAGACCTTTGTATTCAACATCAGTGAA
Source organism: Thermoplasmata archaeon (assembly GCA_021792355.1). Next base: position 191,956 of record JAJYUV010000001.1, read on the forward strand.
TATTCAGGTTCAATCTTGGTATTTGCTGATTCACTTGAGCTTTCAAGGATCAAGGACAATGTGATAAGAGACTATTACAATCTGGTAAATAGAACGATTAGATTAGATGAGCTTGTAATCTCGGGTAGTTCGACTAGCGAACTCATCAGGATCTAAAATTCGCCACAAGAATTCAAAGAACTTACTGACAGAGTGGGTAAAATATTAGTATTGACCTTAGAATGAGGGATAATGCCTCTATTCGGAACTAACGGTATAAGGGGAGTACTAAACGAAGACTTAATGGCCGACTTAGGTTATAAATTTGGAATGGCTGTCGGAACTCATTATCAAGATAGGGATATAGCACTTGCTTATGACAACAGGACTACCTCTCGACTGCTAAAGAACTTGGCAGAGGCGGGTCTTTTGAACTCCGGAAAGAATGCGATAGACCTTGGGATGATACCAACTCCAGCTATCCAGGTGTATTGCAAACTGAATGAAATTCCAGGAATTATGATAACCGCATCGCACAACCCACCAAATTTTAACGGGTTCAAAGTCATAGCAAAGGATGGTACAAATCCTGGAAAGGCCGAAGAAGCAAAGATAGAAGAGTTAATCTTAAGTGAAAAGTTCAAAAATGCCAAATGGAACACTGTGGGTCTTTCTAGGGCAGACGATGCTATCACGCCCTACCTAAGAGAAATTATTAAGAATGTGGATCAAGAACGAATCAGGAAAAGGCAGTTCAGGGTGTTGGTGGATTGCGCTAATTCGACGACACTCGTAACGACTCCTAGGCTACTTAGCAAGCTGGGAGTGGAATATGTAAGCGTGAACGCGAATGAGGATGCCTTTTTCCCCGGTAGAGAACCAGAACCGACTGCAGAAAATATCAAGGAACTGATTTCTTTTGCCAAGAGTGTCAGATTCGACTTCTCTGTGGCTCACGACGGAGATGGAGATAGAGCAGTATTCATAAACGAGCTGGGCGAAATGATAGATGGAGATAAATTCGTTGCGCTAGTTGCAGACCACATATTAGAAAAAAAGAAGGGAGACATAGTTTTTCCAGTCGCATCCAGTTTTCTGGTAGACAGGATAGCTGAAAAACACGGAGTAAATGTAATAAGAACTCCCGTTGGCGCACCAATAATATCGGAAACTCTCACTAAGACAAAGGGGGTAATGGGAGGAGAAGAAAATGGAAAGGTAATCCTACCACACTATCTCAACGGTGGAGATGGAGGACTGTCAGTTGCACTAGCACTAGATATAGTTGCCTCTAGGGGAAAAGAAATTTCAAGTCTAATCAAAGAACTACCTGATTACAAACTTAGAAGAATCAAAATCTCGAATAAATACGACTTTGAAAGCATAAAAACAAAAATCAGAGATTTTTACCCCAGAATGACCCCCGACGAAATGGACGGTCTTAGACTTGTCGATAAAGACAGCTTTATTCTCCTGAGGAAGTCAGGTACTGAACAGGCTATAAGAGTTTATATCAGTTCAATGAACTCGGAGTGGATTGAAATTAGGGAAAGAGAAATAATGAAACTAATCGGCCCAAATTGAAGAAAGAAAGTACAAAAATCTTATATTATCTTCGTCTCTCTATAAGTATGCAAATAGGTATAGAGGGAGTAGCAAAGAGGGCTGGCCAAAGAATCAAAACAATATCGGAGGTCTTCTATCCACCCATAGACATTTCAGAGGAAGGAGAAGAGGTCCATATATATCTGGATCTGCCTGGATTCAAGAAAGAGGACGTCAAGATACTTAGTTCAAAGAATGGTTTGAAGGTGTCGGGAAAAAGGGAAAAAAGCATAGAAGGCAGGATAATCTATGAGGAGAGAGTCGAAGAATTCTCCAAGTTCATCAGGATAAGCAGCGAATTCGAGGCTGACTCTATTAGGGCCACAATGGAGAACGGCGTATTGGAAATTACTGTTAAGAGAAAGGAAGTAAAGAGTGTTCCAATAAGTTAGCCCCTAAATGAAAGCGCCACGAAAATGACTCCTCCGACAAACAGGAGAACTCCATAGACTGTACTCGTAATGAGTATAGCGCCGGAGACAAGGAATCCCGATGCAATAATCGCGCTCGGGTAGTTCGGTTCTTTTTTACGGGGTTGGACCTTTACGGTGTTTCTCAATAGCTCTGGAATACTCAAGTAGTCGTTCACAATCTTCTGAATTTTCTTGGGCAGATCGAATAATCGCCGTTTCAATACTTTGTAAGAGGCTTTTTCCTCTTTCATTATGTCAGCGACGACATCAACAAAATTAAAACTCGGATCAAGGGTCTTGCAGACACCATCCAGTATCACAGACATGCGGGCGAAAAGTGCTAGATTGTAAGGTAACCGAAATGGAAATCTAAACAGAACTGTATTTGCTCTATGAACGAGTTCCTGATATTCTATCTTGTTGATCTCCTTCCCTTCCAGATCCTTGAAGATAGTGCCCAACACTTCCTCCATAAACCTCCTGTCTGCCATCGGGTCTATCAGGTCGATATCTACAAGTACGTTCAGTAAGTGAGCAGCATCCAGAGTAGAGAGATAATAATATCCCATTAAGAGCTTGTCTCTCATCTGCTCAGTCAGTTCAGAGGTCATTCCATAGTCAAGTAAAACAAGTTTCTTGCTCTTGCTCCATCCGAGATTTCCTGGATGAGGATCAGCGTGGAATCTGCCCTCTCTAAGTGCTAGTCTTAGAAAGAGCTCATCAATGATCTTCGCCAGTCGAACTGGATCTGCGTTGTTGCGCTTGAGTTCATCAACGTCAGTTATTTTAATGAAATCAATGAACTCCATCACAAGTACCCTGGATGTCGAAATCTCTTTGAAGACCTTCGGAACAATAACATCCATTTCAAGATCCAGTTCACTGATTTTGTCACCTATGATTTTAATGGACTCCGCTTCCCTTTCATAATCGAGCTCTAGTTCGAGACTTGACAAAAACTGTTCTGTGAAGGTAGACAGTGAAAAAGTCTTCCCAGTGTATCTCTCTAACAGTCCTACGAAAGCTACAACCTTATCTCTATCTCTTCGAATAGTTTCTTGAATGTTTGGTCTGTTAACCTTTACCGCAACTACATTTCCCTTGTACTTGGCCTTGTAAACCAGACCCAAGCTAGCCCCAGAAACTCCTGTCTGGTCAAAATCTTCAAAGACCTCGTTGATCTTTCCAACTTCATTTTCTATAAGGTGTCTAACAGGCTCAAACGGTGGCATCGGAACCGAGTCCTGCAGATCGGTCAAAATCTCAATATACTCTTCAGGAACCACATCTCGCCTAGAGGATAGCAGTTGTCCCAGTTTTATGAAGAGGGGACCTGACTTTATCATGGCGTCCCTTAATTTGACTGCTTCCCTGATGCTTCTTTGTCTCTCAGGAGGCTTTCCGGTTTTCTCCAGCGTTTTTTGATAATATCGCAAATATCTAGCTCTTGGAAAGTATCTTAATGCTACTCCTAATCCTCGAAGCTTTCCAGTTAGAGTCATTACCGCATGAATTCAATCAAGTGTATAATTATATTTGATTTTCTCATCCTGCTTAATATTTGAATATTCTGCGGATATTTGCAAGTAATCTTTGAGACCAGTTGGCTCAACTTCGAGCTGCCCTGAGAGGATCCGGCGATTTTTAAGTATGCCATTCTTAAGTAAAATCGATCAGCCATTCGATTGGGAATGAAAAGTTATTATCTGTTCATCGATATGGTAAAAAGGTTTGAATGGAGACTCTGACTCTGATTGGTTGCCAGTTTGGTGACGAGGGTAAGGGCAAAATTATAGATCATCTTTCAAAGGATTTCGATATCAATGTTCGATTTAATGGAGGAGAGAACGCGGGTCATACAGTTGTCATTGGAGATAGAACAATAAAGTATCACCTTGTACCGGCCGGTTTTTTGAGGACCAAAACAGTTGTTATCGCTAGAGGGGTCGTCATAAATCTCAGCCGACTTATAGAGGAAATCGCATTCTTGAAAACTTTCAGATCCAGTTTTGACCTTAAAATCTCTAACCTCGCACATATTGTCACTCAGTTACACTTCAAAAGGGATAGCTATCTAGAGCAACTCAGGGGAGAGGGTAAGATAGGTACTACTCTGAAGGGTATCGGTCCAGCCTATGAATCTAAAGCTGGAAGGTATGGGATAAGGCTAGTTGACTTCAGAGACCCTGACGGTCTAGGCAAGCGACTTTCTCTTCTAAGTAAAATTTACCAGATCCCACTGGAAGAGGGATACGTTGCTAGTCTGATGGCAGATTATGCAAAAATAGAACCATACATCTCTGACACAAGAGCTTATTTGGAGGAGGAGCTAAACAGTGGAAAGAGGGCGTTGTTTGAGACGGCAAACGGGACGTTTATAGATCTTGACTCTGGCACGTACCCATTCGTGACTTCTTCCTATACTACTTCTGGCGGAGTGACTGTCGGTACAGGTCTTTCTCCAAAGTACTTTTCTAAATTCCTGGGTGTAGCTAAGGCATACACAACGCGTGTAGGCGAGGGGGTCTTTCCAACAGAAATGAGTGGTCCAGAAGCGGACAAGCTCCGAAAGCTTGGTAATGAATTCGGAACAACAACTGGGAGACCCAGACGAGTAGGATATCTTGACCTTCCCATGTTAAGAAAAGCAGTCAAGCTGAATTCCCTTGACTATATTGCTTTGACAAAAGTCGACATTCTGGGGCGCATGGATAAGATAAAGATTGCAACTTCGTACGAATCCAATGGTTCAGAGATTCTGGAATTTGATCCTGCGGCTATTCCAGACAAAGTAAATTATGAAACCTTCGCTCCATGGCACGACGACCCGAATAAATTGGAAGACTACATTGACTTCATTCAGGAGGAACTGAAAGTTCCAATAGTACTGATCGGAGTAGGAGAAAGGAGGGATGACATTGAAACCAGGGGACAGATAAATCTATAAGGAAAGTATATGCCAAAAACCTAGGTTGTCAAACTGTGAGCTTGGGACCAGGCTTATTGCGCAATATTTATAGAGGGAGTGTTATTCATTAATCGGTGAAAAGGCACTTTCTTTCTAAACGGGAGACAAAAGAATTCAAAACGCTCTTGGATAGTTTTGGAATTTCAGTTGAGTCGAAAACCCTCGAGATCGAGGAAAACGACCACTCAGTAATATATGACGGTTCAGTCCCTATCTTAGTCAAGTTCCAAGAGAAGTGGCTTCCTACCTTGAAAATCATGAATGCAAGGAATTTCCCGAAAGTAGTAATAGATCAAGGTGCCTATGAAGGGATCAAGAACGGTGCCAATTTGTATTCTGCAGGAGTAAAGAGCGTAGTAGGAACTCTTAGGAAAGGACTCACCTGCATCATTGAAGACCCGGCAGGAAGACAGGTTGGGTCTGCTTCAGTTGAATCCGATGAGACAGATATCATAAGCAAGAAGCGGGGGTCCTACCTTAAAGTTTACGAACTTTACAAGTGATAACTTAGACACAGATTTTCATTAAGATCTTATTCTCGGGACTACATAATATGAGTATAGCGAAAATGCTCGACTAGCAAAGATAGAGGGATAACAATGAAAAAGTGATTGATCAAAACCTGATCTGATGAACTCTAGTCTGCCTGAAAAGTTAAATAATATCCAACTTCTCCTCAGTCATGAGATTTATTGATCTTCATCAAGACTTAGGGATTACTTCTCAGCGTGCAGATATTATTTCATCCACCGAGCAATCGAGCCTTAAGGCAATTGAAAAATTCGAGGATGCGGTCATTTTTGGCGTCTGCTTTCCACACATTTCCGTCGTAAATGATAGGTCTGAAGAGTTGACAAAGCAGTACGGTTTTCCAACTCGTGCCACAGTACCGCTGTGGGACGACCTGATGGAACAAATGAAATTCTATGGATATCTAGAAAGAAAAGGCTTTGTCTCCATTGTAAGAAATAATTCCGACCTCGCTAAACGGGGAACAAAACTCCTTTTGAGTCTAGAGGGAACGGACTGTCTCAAAGATCCATATGATCTTTATCTATTGCGCAACTTGGGGCTGAGAGCTATAGGCCTCACCTGGAACTACGACACTAAATTCGCAGCTGCAGCGATGTCCAAGAAAGACTATGGGCTTACAGGCTTTGGAAATGAATTAGTCAATATAGCAAACACCCAGAATGTCTTGATAGATCTTGCCCATGCTAGTAGAAACACGATATTAGATACCTGCTCTGTGACTAAGAAGCCCGTTATCTCTTCTCACGGAAATGCAAAGAGCGTATTCGATCATGTTAGAAACTTGGATGATGATTCCATAGATGCCATAATCAAGACAGGAGGGGTTATAGGCATTACTGCCATCAAATCGACGCTTGGCAAAGATCCGTCCATAGATGATATGATAAAGCACATCGAATACGTAGGGGACAACTTCGGATGGAATCATGTTGCACTTGGAAGTGATTTCCTAGGAATAGAAGAGACTCCAAGAGGGTTCGAGAGTGTGTCGAAGATCGAAGATCTTGCTAATAGGCTCGGAACCCACGCCACTCAAGTAATGTGGGATAATCCCCTCAGAGTTATCTGTCAAGTGATTCCACCTTGAATTAGTAAGTAATAGTCTTCAACAAGGGTATTGAAACCTAACGGCTCTCCATTTTTGATTTTCAGGTCATCAAATACGCATCCTGGCAAGAGAGGCCTCTGCGAACGAACTTTGCAAAGGTTTTTGATGACACCGTTATATACAGCGCTCAGACCACTACAGTAGATTACAGTTCATGTAATGAAAAGAACGGGATCGATTTCTATAAGCCAATGACTGATGGCTGGCTCGTTTCTATAGAAACCTGAGAGCTTCCCGTCCCTTCATTCCTTCCCTTACTCCCTTTTCCCGCGCCTTTGCACTAATTTTGCCGACATCTTTGTTTAGAAGGTCCTCAAAGGAGTTTACTCCAGAAATGGAGACGGCAATTGCGCCTGTTTTATCAGCTGCCTCCATGTTGAGATATCCGCACATCAGGAAACCATTCCTACCATTTATGACAACTATTGGTGCGGGCTTCGTTTCTATTTTGACCCCGGTATAAACTTCCCCGTCTATAGATAGGTTTTCAATCTGTATCATACTCTTGGATACTCGTTTGGTGTATTATAGATTGATGTCTGTATGGGTATGATATGCTCTCCCAGGACATCTCCAATTTTCTGAGATAATAATTCTTGTCATACCTGTTCTCGAGGTTTTCAATGTCTACGGTCCCTCTTTTCTCGTTTATGACAAACATCGATAACTTGTCCCCAGGTCCAGCATTATTCGCCTTTTCAATGGCTCTTCTTCTTATTCCATTGACTTTGTAGAATTCTGGTCGACGTGTGGCAACTATTGACAGTCTAAGTTCCGAGTCCTCGACGTCACCGCTTATCAACCTTTCCTTGTATGAATCGTAAATGGCTCTAACCTCGTTGTAGTGGTCATGAAACTCTTCTATTTTCGTTACCCTGGCATAGATCTTTAGTATTTCCTCCTGCATCTCTTTGCATATTTTTGGAAAATCTGTTCGTCGAAGTTCTATTCCTCTAACCTTGAATTTTCCATTGTCCATTAGTCCAAAGTATCTGTTCAGAGCCCCGCTTCCATCTCTAGCGGGAAGGAAGACGATCCACTTATAGAATCCTTCTAGTGAGATCTTCAGCCTGCTCATTTCATCTATCTGGCTTATTACCTTTTGTACATTCCCGTCTCCTTGAAGCCAGATTGAGTCGACTATTCCGTGTATAGTTCTAAAGCCTTCATTTTCTGCTATCTTAACGCTCTCCGTAAGTATCTTTCTTCCAAGGCAGGTTATAGATTCGTGAACTTCTATCCTGCCAAACTTTGCATTTTTGTAACCGGTATAGCCGAACGACGTCAAGAGGAGCCACTTGAGGACTGCATCCCTTCTTCTGAATCTCTCGTCCGAGCTCTTCTTGCTTTTGTAATAGAGCCTGAGATCAAGAAGGTCAGACAGAAAATCGGATAGCATACCCCTCTTGTCTAGGCAGATTTCGTAGCCGAGGTCTTCTATTCTCATGGATTTTTGGCACCTTACGTTGATAGTTTCCGGTGAGAGATTATAGTTGACTATTATGGATGGATACATCGAACTGAAGTCTAGTTCATAGACTTCCTCGTAAATGCCTGGTATGGGTTGAAGGTACAGTCCACCTCTATCTGCACTTATGAACGTGTCTAAATCCTTTATCATCTCGTGATCATCCTTGTAAAGAGGAATCATTATTCCCTTCTCCAGAGATTTTCTTACTTCATACGACGATACTGCAGTTCCGGGAGTAATGCGGGCGGAATGAAAAAGAGGCAGAGAAGTAATCTTGGAGATGGTCGCCAACCCTTCAAGTCCACCTTCGCTAAAAATAAACGATGTATCCCCGTCGATGTGAGGTATCCCATAAACATTGAAACCGCTAGTCCTATGACTGATCCTTCCGTACGAAGTGAACGTTCTTTCCCTGCTTCTCGAGGTTTTGGCGGAATATCCCTGCATCTTAGCAACTGCAAAGAACTCCGGAAAGTACCTATCTCCTCCTTCGGAAACAATCAGATTGGCTTCCTTCAGGTTTGAAAAGAAGAAATCGAACGAGGAGGAGAGATTGGTGAACAGCTCGCCATTGATCTCGATTTCTTCCAGAGAATTGATGAATTTTATGTTAAGTATGTTGAGATCAGGTATTTCGAAATCCTTCCTCACGTCATCGCCGAAAAAGTGTAAGTTGTTTTTGACCATGAATGACTGAACAACGTTTATATCTGCATTATAGACCTTATAATCTCTGAAATTTCCAATCTTTTCTATTGCAAGAATTAGGTCTCCTATCCTATTGGGTGGAATAGTTATACTCACTACTTTTTTTCTTGAAAAAATGTCTTCGTGCTCTTCCAGTTTCCATCTTATCCAGGGTACCAAGTCTATCTCATCTGTTAGTTTTTCTAACCGTTCCCCAGCAACGTATATTGTATGGTTGTAATTCCATTTCTTAATATTTCTGTATTCGTCTATGGTGTACAGGGCCTTTCCTCCCCAAGCATCAACGATCATTTGAATTCTTTTTTTATTTCTATCAGCACAAAGAGAAGAAATGAGAAATAAGGATCTAGGCTCGTTATAGAGCCCTCTGGAATGTGAAGCTTGGTCTTTTTTATGAAGTCTTCCACTATATCTCTATCACGATTGTTCATCAATCTTTCAGCCTTTCTTATCTCTTCCGTTATACTTTCTATTTCCATTCTAAGGCTAGGGGTGTTTCTTCCCATCTCTTAACGACCTCGAGTATCTTCCTGCGGAATACGTTGTCCAACCAAGGCGGTCTAAACTCCTCGTCTCCGACTAAATATACTATGCTGGGTGTCTCTGTCCGTCTAGATATCTCTTCTAGTGCGCTCGATATATTAAGCAACACGTCTTCCTTCCACTCCTTCAATTCAGAGAGCCTGACCACAATGAAAATAGAGAAATCGTCATAGTAAAAATCCTCAACTATGGTTTTCTGAAACTGATACATATTAAGAATCCTCTGTATGTATAATTGATTTCCAAGTTTCCTTTTTAAATAATGGGCATCAACAAACACCCCATCCCCAAGTAGCAGGAGAGTCTTTCCATAGCTATTCACGAAATCTTCGAGGAGAATCGAATTGAACTCTTCCATTTCCATGAGATATGAATGTCTCGGATTCGCCCTGAACATATATAAAAATCAGTGTGTCGATATTTTAACTTTATAGCTCTTAATGAAAAATGAAAAAATTGAAAAAATGATTTTTTAGCAAAAACTCATAAATAAAGTCGAACTCCAACACAACAATGATAGAACTAATTCCAATGAGTGAAGAGGACCTAGAAGAATACCTGAAAACTGCCGTAGAGAACTATGCCAGCGAAAAGGTCAAGTCCGGAAACTGGAGGCAGAAAGAAGCCTTTGAAAGGTCGAAGAAAGAATATGCCAGACTTCTTCCGAATGGAGTAAAAACAGAAGGGCACCATCTCTTTACGATAAAAGATGGAGTCACTGGCCGTAAAGTGGGAATGATCTGGGTGGGAGTAAGTGGGACAGACAATGAAATAGATGGAGCCTGGATTTGGGACTTCTCCATAAACGAAAGGGAGAGAGGGAAGGGGTTTGGCAAGGAGACACTGAAGGCTCTAGACGCCGTGCTCTCAGGTCTAGGTCAGAGAAGGATTTCATTGCAAGTATTTGGACACAACGAAGTAGCTATAAACCTCTATAAGAAATCTGGATATCACATAACTAATCTGGTAATGTCAAAGAACCTCTAAGAGATACAGTCCGACCCCTAGACGTCTTCCATATCTAAGAATCTTCAAGATTATATTTCACTGACATGATCTAAATAGATCAGGCATATTTAGAAAGGTTTGATGGACTAATGAGTTAACAAATTTATGCCCGAAGGAACAATTGCAGAAATAATGAGGAAAAGGAATAAAAAATAAAAGAAGTCAAATTTGTTTTCGGTTTAGTACCAGCCTCGAATCTTCATTGCTTTTGCTACTCTGTCCACTGCAAGGATGTACGCTGCCATTCTTGGAGTCGTATTGTACTTGGTCATCGTCTCCGTGGTTTCCCAGAAACTCTTTGACACTTTCCTGTCCAGCTTGCTGTAGACCTCATCGATGTCCCAGTAGAATCCATTTATATTCTGAACCCACTCAAAGTATGATACTATGACCCCACCAGAGTTCGCTAAGAAGTCTGGGATGTCGAATACCTTGTTCTTGGCAAGAATTTCATCTGCTTCTGGTGTCGTTGGGCCATTTGCGAGCTCTAGGACGATTTTCGCTTTTACGTTTGCAGCGTTCTTCCCGGTAATCTGGTTCTCAAGTGCGGAGGGCACAAGGACGTCCACCTTCAGCTCAAGTAGTTCTGCATTTGATATTTCCTTTGCTCCCTTAAATCCAACTACGCTTCCGGTTTTCATCTTGTGGGCCTTGACGGCTACAAAATCAAGTCCGTCTGCGTTGTAGATCCCTCCCTTACTATCGGATACTGCGACAACTTTGGAGTGGAACATTTCTGTTATGAGCTTGTGTGCAAACTCTCCAGCATTACCGAATCCCTGGATTGCAACAGTGGCCTTTCCCAGATCGACGTGAAGATGTTTTGCAGCCTCTCTCAGGATGTACATTCCACCCCTTGCCGTTGCGTCTCCTCTTCCCAGTGATCCTCCCACTTCCAGTGGTTTTCCGGTAATGACACCCGGAACGTTGTAGCCCTCCATTACAGAGTACTCATCCATCATCCAAGCCATTATTTGGGGTGTCGTATAAACATCTGGGGCTGGAATATCGATGTCAGGGCCTATGTACTCTCCTATTGCCCTTACATACCCCCTCGAAAGCCTCTCAAGCTCTCCAGCGCTGAGAGTTTTGGGGTCGCAAATTATTCCTCCCTTTGCTCCGCCGTAAGGAATGTCAGCCAGTGAGACCTTCCAGGTCATCCACGCAGCCAGAGCCTTCACCGTCGAAAGGCTCTCCTGTGGGTGGAATCTGATCCCTCCCTTGGTAGGTCCTCTCGCAAAATTGTAGTGGACTCTGAATCCTGTGAAGACTTTGGTAGATCCATCATCCATCTTCACTGGGATCTGAACCTGGACCATGCTCATGGGTTCTCGCAAAATGGCATGTGCCTGAGGATCCAGCTTCATTATTCCGGCCGCTTCATCCAGTTGTTTTTGTGCAATTTTAAATGGGTCGAGTTCTTCGGGTTTCTTATCACTCTTAGGTTGTTGCATCATCATTTCACCTATAATGCGTAGGGATATCGCATTTTAATTCATAAAGGTTGTTGATTAATCGCAATTAATCTTATTTGTGGGTGCTGTAAGCCTCAAAATTCACAAAGGTTATTTTGTTCTATATCATAGAGAGGCGTGAAGATAGATTTGTGGTTCTCGGAACTTCAAAACGAAGACGTGAAATTTGGGGTCAGGGTAAAGTCCCACCTCTTCTCTAAAGAGTCAAAATATCAGAAGATAGACATTTTCGATACAGAGTTCTTTGGGAGAGTAATGATTCTCGACGGATGCTTCATGATAACAGAAAAGGATGAATACATGTACCAAGAGATGCTTTCCCACCCCGCAATGGTCTCGCATCCTGATCCGAAGAGAGTTTTAATCATTGGCGGCGGTGACGGGGGGGTAGCAAGGGAAGTGCTCAGATACCCGGTTGAGAGTGTAGATCTCGTTGAGATAGACGAGGAAGTTATCGCGGCCTCAAAGGCCTATCTTCCCAGCATAGCAGCTTCATTCAACGATAAAAGACTTAAGGTTCACAATATGGATGCGTTCGAATTTGTCGATGCCGATATGAGTTATGACATAATATTAGTGGATTCTACCGATCCGATTGGGTTTGCGGCATCTCTCTTCTCTGATGTGTTCTATTCAAAGGCCAGGAAGTTATTGAATAGTAATGGCATCATCGTCACTCAGAGCGGCTCTCCGTTCATGAACCCAGATTTCATAAAGAAGGCCTATCGAGGGTTGAAAGAACACTTCAAGACAGTGCGGCCCTACCTGTCGTTTGTTCCTTCCTATCCCTCAGGAATGTGGTCTTACGTGATGGCCTCTAATGGCAGAATAGAGAAGAGGCGCGATTTCACCGGAAGATACATGAACAGCGATCTTTACAAATCCTGCTTTGTGCTTCCGGAATTCGTCAAAAAGGTTCTCGAAAGCTGAAGACCAAGGATGAGTGGCCAGGAATACTACAGCGTTCACTTTACGTGGAATTGGTCTTTCTTTTCCTCGTATTTCTTCCTGAAGGACGGCCCTAGCCTAGTTGATATCAAATCAAGTTCCCGCGCATTCTTGATAAATGTGGCTTTGCTGTCCGTATAGATGAGTTCTTCAAATTTTCTTCTCTGAAATACTGTTGCTGTGAATAGATAGATGAAGTAAAGAAGTCCTGCTAGAGAGAGGATGAAGACGTAATCCCTCCAGTCGCCTATATAGAGGATGAATGACTGGAGATTGAGCGGAAGGGAGTTAAGTCCATAGAAGAAGTCTGCAACCGTAACAATAAATAGGAAGAGGGTTACTGCAAGCATGACCAGCGAAATGGGAATCTTAAACTCCTTGTATTTTCCTCGTTCCATTCCACTGGATTTGAAAGGGCTATATTTCCTTTTTCTTAAGAAATTCGAGCAGAGCGGACGCTGCCTTTGACCTGTGAGACAGTGAATTCTTACTTTCTGTTGTCATTTCTGCATATGTTTTGTCTTCCCCCTCAGGAATAAATATTGGGTCAAAACCAAAACCGTTGCTGCCACGCATTTTCTCGGAAATAGCACCCTTGGTCCTTCCTACAAAGAGATTCACCTTACCGTCATAGTATGCAATGCATGTCTTGAATTCAGCATTCCTATCCCGGATCCCTTCCATCAACTTCAGTATGCCACCATTTCCAAGTGTCCTATTGACGTAAGAAGAGTAGACTCCCGGGAAACCACGAAGTGACTCTATGAACAGTCCGGAATCGTCTATCAAAAAGTCCCCCTTGATCACTCCCTTTAGGTAACTCATAGATTTTTCTGCGACCTCCTCTATGGTGTCAAGCTGCTCCTCCGGGTAGCTCATTAACTTTAACTCTAGATCCAGTCCTGCCCTTTCCATCATCTCCTTGTATTCGACATATTTTCCTTTATTGGAAGTGACCAACATCAAGTATATCTCCTCCTATTTTCGATTTCTGCAACTTTCTTCATGACCTCGCCATATTTTGAAAATCTCCTGTAACCTTTAAGAAACCACCTAAATGATTCTTCTCTTCCGAGAGTGGTAAGTGATTCTTTCATGAGGTGGATATCAACCCCCAGATCCTCCGCTTCTGCATCGAGCTCTCCCATCGACGGGTCTATTAGGTATACTTCATCAGAAACTATAACGTTTCCTAGGTTGAGGTCCCCATGGGAAATTCTCCTTTCGTGCATCAGGGCGACGACATTCCCGACTTTCTGCAAAGTAGTATCAAACTCGACGTCGTTGGTGAGTTGGCTGAGTACCTTTCCCTTTAATCTACTCAGCATGAGCGAGGAATTGGCCAGGTCAACATAGAGAACGTCAGGAGATCTTATGCCAATAGCCTTGAAGGAGTGAAGGATTCTCACCTCCCTCTTGATCCTCGAATTGTTTATGTTTCTGTTCAGCTGCTCGTTTCTGTACTCTCCTCCCATTCTCTTCTTTACTATGCAGTCCAGTCCTTCAAATTTTGATTTGCATACTACGCTCTCTCCTCCTACCATCCCTCTTGGACGGAGCTCTCTCCTCCCAATCCACCTGCTGTCCCTCGAGTCTACCCTGTCAGTCTGTTCAAGCTTCACTCTATATGATGTCCGGAGGTCGCTCATGTATCCAGCCAGGGCTATCATTGCACCGTTGTCGGAAAGCAAAGAATCCTCAGGGAAATAGAACCTGTAGCCCCTCATCCTGGCCATGCCTGAGAGTAACTCACGTAATCTCCTGTTCCTTGCCACTCCTCCCGTGATCGCAAACTCCTTGAGACCGAAGTGGGCCATCCCCCTTTCGACGATCTCTGCAAGAGCGGTAAAGGAATACTCCTGTGCATTGAAGGCGATATCTTCTTGTTTCTCTTTTGCTATTCTGTTCTTCAGGAACGTGTAAAGACCTGAGTAGGAGACGTCCATTCCCCTAACGGTATAGGGGCAGTCCATCACCTTAGTCCCCCTTTTAGCGAGTTTCTCAAGAACTGGGGCACCAGGAAAGGGTATGTTCAGGTCTCTCGCCACTTTGTCAAGGAAATTGCCAATTCCTATGTCTAGTGTTTCTCCCAGGACGGAATACCTATTGTCCCCTATGGTAATTAGCTGGGTGTTTCCACCTGATACGTAAAGAAAAAGGGGATTCTTGAATCCGGAAAACTTCCTAGCTATCTCGAGATGACCTACTCCGTGATTAACCGGTATCAAGTCCTTGGAATAACTTACTGAAAGATATCGGGCAAGTTCTACTCCCGTTTTGAGGGCAGGGCCCAGTCCTGGTCCTATGCTGAAGGCAATCCCGTTCACATCTTTAATTCTGATATTGTGTTCTTCGAGCAGGGCCGTCAAAAGATCTGGAAGAACTGATCTGTGGTGCTCTGCAGCTTCTCTCGGATTTATTCCTCCTCTTGAGGGGTGATAGGAATCGGACCTGAATCCCTTGATGACTCCGTCCTCAACGAGGCCGACTGATGCTGTATGGGCTGTGCTCTCTATTCCTATGATGAGTCTTGACATTCTTTGCGCTTAAATTTTCTTCTAGGATAAAACCATTCTACGGTTCAGGACCGATCACCTATATGTCCCTGTCTTGGAGCTTTGTAGTTCAAGCTTATTTCTGCGAAATCCTAACTACGTTACTTCCCCTGAGTATAACCGTTCCAAGTTTTCTCTTGTTAGTCTCTGTGATTTCTTCCGTGTTCGATATCACTATGTTCATGTAGTCGTCATAGCTCTCCAGTACTCCTTCAAGAACAGTATTGTCTTTCAGTAAGAGGGATATTGGTTTTTGCATCAAACTCTGCATAACTACCATCGGAACTGCCATCTAAACCACCTAGGTATACTCGTAGTAATCGTCTTCTTCTTCATTCTCCATTACTACCTGGAGAAGTCCCTTTAATATGACCTTCATGTTCTCAACTTCCTTTCTGAGATGCTTAACCTCTACGTCGAGCTTCTCTACATTTATTCTGTTGTTCCCGCCTTCTGTTTTCATTTCTTCCTGACTCCTTCAGAGAGTTCTCCATACTTTCTCGAGACCTTGCGAATCTCGTTTTTCTGACAGTAAGTACAATATAGTCCGCTATTAATTCTTTGCAGCGGTTTCCTGCATCTGGAGCAGTAGGCGTATATGACTCCCTCATCTGGGGGTTCTAGAGTGAGGTCGATCTTTCCCCTCGTCCCGACAACCTTCCCCCTGACGACGTCCCTCGCCTTTACAACCTTCGAGCACTGATCTAGGTAGTGTCCCGTGATCCTGCTCGCGTGAACCAGAGCCCTTGCCTTGATCTCATAGACTCTACCAGTCTTAATGAGGTATTCACCGCTTACGATAACAAGGGGCTCATTTATCTCCGTAACCACTCCTATTATCTCATCACCTTGCTGAATAGTAACTTCCTCCTTCTTTCCCTTCACCCTGACCTTAAAATCTGATCCAACCTCAACACTGCCTATGTTGGAGGAATAAACTCTACCATTATCTTCATACGTCCCACTGCCAGCTATGAATTCCTCTTCCGTTCCTAAATACTCTCCCGGAAGCACCAATCGTCCTACCATACTTTCACCCTTGCAACCCTTACATCTATCATCTTGCTTTCTTTCCTGTGGAAATCGTAGGAATGAACAAGGGGGATCTCGAACCTCTCATCCCAGGTAATCTCCCCTTTTCCCCCTATGATTCTTTCCAAGAAATCGCCAGCTTTGTAGTTAAGCAGGATATAAAAATCTTTAGAGAATTCTAGAGCTTTTTCTATAAACGGCACGTCTGCGTTTCTTCGCTGACTCCCAAATGGAGGGTTCATTATTACTGTATCGACCCTTATATTGAATTCAGAAATGTCACAATTCAAGAACTCAATATTCCTATGCAGGTTTCTGGAATTTTCCTTTGCAATCTCTATGATAGCAGGGTCCTTCTCAACTCCATATACCTTGCTTGCCCCGAGGAGTGAAGCACCTATGGCAAATATGCCGTTTCCGCATCCAAGATCAGCCACAATCTTCCCGTTCAAACAGCCATCACTTAGTGCCCTGTACAGTACCTTGGCTGCTAGTCCCGGCGGCGTTTGATACTGTTCCAGAGATGCTTTTCCACGGCTATTCTTGTGAAGTTTTGATAACACGATCTCCAGGGCAACCTGCTTCATTTTTGTACCTCAGACATCAATTGAACTGCCGACAACATCATCCCGTTTGACATGCGATTTACTTTTGCCTAATATTACTAGCGGAAGACCTTTCTATCTCAGAAGAGGCAAAGATCTTGTCCATCATAGGTCGGACTACCGTTACGTAGATTCTTCAGTCATCTGCAGATCGTGCAGACAGAAATAGTCACTCAAGAACTGTTCTGACCAAGTCTCTGGCGTCCTTCTCCGCTTCTTCTTTCGACTCTCCCTTGAGTTTCAGAAGGACAGTAATGTATTTTTCAGCCCTCGACAGCTTCCAGGTACTCCTCTCGTGGACGATTTTCACTATCACTTCTGCGATGTCACTGTCTACCTCAAGCCCGAACTTCTCTTTTATTCTTATCTGCCAGAGCTTGATAAGGAATCGGGGTACGTAATCACCCTCTCTTCTCAATTTCTGGTAGATTCCATTACTCATTGTTTTTTAAACTTCTCATTCCTTATATATCTTGTGGAACAATTTTCTAATGTTTTTTATGTGTTTAGTTCCGAGGGATCACTTTTTTCAGTATAATTTTCTCTGCGTGAAGCCTGTTTTCTGCCTCCTGGAATATCACGCTGTTCTTTGAGTCTGCTACTGCGTCAGTAACCTCTAGTCCTCTGTGTGCGGGTAGGCAGTGCATAAAAATATAGTCATCCTTGGCCAGCGAGACCATTCTCTCGTTCACCTGGAAACTCCTGAATATCTTCTCCTTCCTTTCCTTTTCCTTTTCCTCACCCATTGAAACCCATACATCTGTATACACTACATCTGCTCCTGCGACTGCCTCTTTGAAATTGTTCGTCACTTCTATTTCTGATCCGTGCCTCCTGGCTAGAGACCTAGATTCCTTCAGGAAGTATTGTGGCGGTTCGTACCCTTTCGGTGTTGCTATCCAGAAGTCGGCTCCGACCAGTCCCGCAGCAAGCATCAGGGAATTGGCGGTGTTGTTACCGTCTCCTACATAAGCGATTTTTAGTCCCTTTAATTTGCCTTTCTTTTCCTTGATAGTCATGTAATCTGCCACTATTTGCGTAGGGTGTTCGAGATTGTCCAGTCCATTTATCACTGAGACGGAGGAGTTCTTGGCAAGCTCCACTACATTATCGTGTTCAAATGCACGGTAAAGGATGGCATCTACCATACCTGAAAGTACTCTTCCAGTATCCGCAATCGTTTCACCCCTTCCCATCTGCATATCTCTAGGGGAAAGGTAAATTGCATGCCCCCCTAACTGGGTCATGGCCGTTTCGAAACTCACTCTCGTCCTCGTGGATGCCTTCTCAAATATCATAGCTAGTGTCTTTCTATCCATGGAAGAGTCTTTCTTGCCAGCCTTGAAACTCTTTTTCAGTCTGATTCCGTCCTCAATAAATTTCTCGAAATCGTCCTTCATACCCAGTACCGAAATTAAGTCCCTCTTCATTTCAGCACCTCTTTCAGAAGTGACGGAATCTCATATGGATAGGAAGCGACCTTGACTCCGGCTTCTTCCAAGGCTTTTACCTTTGATTCCGCAGTTCCCTTTCCTCTCGAGATTATCGCCCCCGCATGTCCCATTCTCTTTCCGGGAGGAGCACTTCTTCCGGTAATATAACTCACTACGGGCTTGTTGAATTTGTTCTTTATGTATTCCGCAGCTTCTTCCTCCGCAGTGCCTCCGATTTCCCCCACCATAGCTACTGCTTTGGTCTGCTCGTCCTCTTTGAATTCTTCTAGTGCATCGATGTAGTTCATTCCAGTGACCGGATCCCCTCCCAGTCCGATGACTGTACTCTCCCCCAGACCGTTTGTCGTTATTTGGTTGACGATCTCGTAGGTTAGCGTACCGCTCCTAGAGATGACCCCTACGTCACCCTTCTTGAATATCTGATTAGGCATTATTCCAAGTTTGCACGTGAATGGAGATGTGACCCCCGGTCCGTTCGGTCCCAAAACCTTCTTTCCTAGTTTGTTCGCCAAACTGACGATTTTCATCGTATCTTGGTATGGGACCTTTTCCGTAAGGATATAGATCAGGTCTATGCCACTGTACAAAGCCTCCCTGGCGGCATCGAAAACGTAGGGTGCTGCGACCGATATGAATGTCGCGTTGGGTTCCTCTTTCATGGCTTCCCTGACGGTATTGAAGACTTTGATTCCGTTTACGTCCGTCCCACCCTTTCCCGGAGAAGTACCGGCTACGACTTTTGATCCAAACTTCTGCATCTGTATAGCATTGAATGATCCCTGATGCCCGGTAATTCCCTGGACCAGTATTCTTGTGTCTTCATTTACCAGAATGCTCATTTCACTTCACCACCTTAACAGTTTCTTTTATTGCATCCATCATGTCAGAATATGACTCAATTCCATTGTCCCTCAGTATCTTTCGACCCAAGTCCTCATTGACTCCGGAGAGCCGGACAACGATTGGGACGTGGATACCCACACGCTTCTTCGCTTCTGCAATTCCGTTTGCTACAGTGTCGCAGTGTGTAACTCCCCCGAATATGTTTATAAGTATTCCCCTGATCTTGGCCTCCTTCAGGATCTGAAACGCGCCGACAACTTTTTCGACATCATCACTTCCACCCAGGTCCAGGAAATTCTTCGGCTTCAATCCCATCAGGGTGAGTCCGTCTAAGGTGGCCATGGTTAGGCCTGCTCCATTCGCTATGACGCCAATATCACCGCCAAGTTCGACTAGTGCATATCCTTTCTTAAACGCTAGCTCCTCTAGATCCGTCCTCTCCGCAGGATTCTCGGAAAGGTCCTTGTGCCTAAAGAGTGAATCCGAATCAACCACTATCTTTGCATCCCCAGCGATCATTCTTCCATCCTTCAGGACGGTCAAAGGATTTATCTCTACAAGTTCACAGTCATACCCTTCGTAGAGTGCATATATTCTGGATAGAATTTCCTGGAACTGTTTTGATTCCTCAGGAACTAGACCCAGCCTAAATGCCACTTCCCTTCCTATGAATTGAGAATATCCTATTATCGGATCGATCCAGTACTTGACTATTTTTGCATCCGGTACGTCTTCTATCTCCATCCCGCCCGATGTTGAAGCTATTATGATAGGTCTCTTGGAACTCCTGTCCAGGGTGACCGAGAGATAGTATTCCTTAGAGATGTCCAGTTTTTCTTCCAGCAGTAGACTCCTGACCTTAAGGCCTTTTATGCTCATTCCCAAGATCTCTTTCCCCTTTTCCTTCAGCTCTTCCAGGTTATTCGCGAACTTTATGCCTCCGGCTTTTCCTCTCCCTCCAGTTAAAACCTGCGCCTTCACAACTACTGGAAATCTGTCTGATCCAAGTTCAGACTCATTTGCCACGAATTTCCCAGATGGAATTGGTATGGCGTACTTCTTAAAAAGTTCCTTGGCTTGATATTCGTAAAGATTCATTAACAATCCACTCGAGATGTTAGGATATTATAAATCAGTTATCATTTTGTAGCTCTTTGAACCATTTTTTCGTTTATCTCCAGTCTCTCCATTCCGTTCCTAATCGCCCTTGCAGCCTCAGGAATATTCTGGTTGCTCAGGAACTCATCCACTATGCTCCTGTTTCCGATTCCTCCGAACGCGATGAGTTCTTCCACATACCTAGAAACTGTGCTGCTGCCAACAAAAATTTCCCTAACTCCGTTGATATTATCAGAACTCCACTTCCACAGGTCCCTTCTGTAGTTTCTATTTGAGATGGCCTCGAACAGAGAATATATGAAGTTTCCACGGTATTCCGGTTTTGATTTTACAAAGTCGAGGAATTGAGTGACCTCTTCATTTTTTGGTAGGTGAACCATAGCGTTCATTGCCCTTATAGATTCCATATCGTTTACTGGGCTCTTGACCATGGTCCAGAGTGCTTCCTTATTGTATTCTTCGATTGCCGCCGAAATTAAAACGGCGGTCCTCTCTTCTGCGGAGACGCTCGAATAGTTGCTCAGTTTAGTTTTTTCTGTAGACCTGAAGTCGCTATCCTTCAAAGCAAGTCCCGTCAGTACCCTCTCGAGTATCACTTTAGAGTTCTCGTCCTGGCCGCTCCTGAAAATAGCTTCTTTGTCCCTTAGGTAACGGACGAATACCGAATTAAGCTGCTCTGAATCAAGAATGTTGACGAGTTCCGAGAGTACATCCTGCAGTCTGAGAACTACGCTGTATTCATTTCTGTACTTCACCTTGTCCATTAATGACATAAACTGAGGTAGATCTATCATGCCTGACATCAGGAATGCATAATAATCATCTATCGTCTTCATTACAAACTCCGGGGATGACTCAGTTGTAAGCATTTTATCGATAAGGTTACCTTCGAACATAACTCTGTAATAGCCTTCTCCGTTCGGGTTGATCTTCAATCCCTCGACATTCCTGATTTTTCCCTGCTTTTTCTTCAGGAGCATTTTCCTTCTCCCACCAGGTCTTTCAAGGAACAGCGGTATCTGCCACAAGTAGGGGTCATCGTTGCTCAGGTAGGAGAACTTTTTCTGACTGATTTGCATGACTCCGTTCTCCTCACTGATTCTTATGAGCGGGAACCCTCCCTTCTCCAACCAGGACTTCATCAAACTGCTCACGTCAATGCCGCTTGCTGCAGAAAGAGATGACCAGAGGTCTTCCCCTGTTGCGTTTGAATACTCGTGACTTTTCAGATACTGATAGATTCCCTCCCTATATTTTCCCTCACCGATGTACTGCTCTGTCATTCTCAGGATAGAAGCACCCTTTCCATAACTGATATCGTCGAATATTTCGGATATTTCCTCTGGGTTTTTCACTTCCACTCTGATCGGGTGTGTAGAAAGCAGTCCGTCCTTTCTCATAGATGACAGGGTCTCCTCCCTCTGGAAATCTTCCCACAGGTTCCAGTCCCTGTGAATCTTGGAAAGTATCTTGTAACCAACGAAGGTGGCAAATGATTCGTTGAGCCATAAGTCATCCCACCATTTCATAGTGACAAGGTCTCCAAACCACTGGTGTGCAAATTCGTGAGATACGACGTACCCTACCTGCTTTTTGAACCTGAAACTTGTGGAATCATTGACGAGCAGTGCAATCTCCCTAAATGTTATGGCTCCCCAATTTTCCATCGCACCGGCGCCAAATTGTGGAAGAGCTATAAGGTGCATCTTTGGAAGCGGGAATTTGATCTTGTAATAAGCTTCATACTTCCTGAAAAGTTTGCTTAGGAGGTTTAGCGAGAACTTTCCCTCTCTTGCTTTCCCAGGCGACGTAGCGACGTACAGTACTCTGTCATCACTTTTCTTGGAAATGATGTCAAATTTCCCAACGCCCAGGTAAATGAGGTAAGTTGACATGGGCGGAGTTTCTTCGAATACGAAATGAGATTTCCCATTTCCAACCTCTCGGACGACTGGGTTCGTGTTGAATATAACTTCAACCTCGTCATCTACAGTGACTTCAACATTGAATCGCGCTTTTGCAGCTGGTTCATCAATACATGGGAATACAGATCTAGCTCCGGTCGGTTCCATTTGGGTTGTAATGATGTGGCCTTTTTCATACTTGGCATCGTGAATGCCCATCAGTGATGTTTCAGATACTGACCCCGAGAAATCTACCGATAATTCCTCACCTTGGGCTGGACCGATGGTCAGTTTCTTATCAATCATTGTAAATGGTACGTCTCTCCCATCAATCTTAGTTGCCGTCACAGAAAGATTCTCGCTATTTAGCTCAATATTTCCTGAAAATTTTCCTTTCAAGATTTCAGTACAACTATATTTCAGTTCCTTGAACTTGAAGTCAAATTTCAGGTGATAAGATGCGGGGGTGTTCATTTTCTCCGATTATGTAAGATGGTATAATTGTTTTTCGATTAGACGTAAGAAGATTAGTCAGAAAACGGAGTCTTTGTTTTATGGTGCTTACGGAGTGGAAATATATTGTTCCCTGACCATAAGAGACATTTCCAGTTCCTGGAATAAGAATAAAAAAGAGAAAAAAAGGAGAGTTTATTGTTTCCTTGCTCTCTGTCTCATGAACACCGCTGCAAGTCCGATCGCAACGATTACCACTATTCCAGTGATTATCAATGCGCTGTATTGGGACATCTGAGTTGTCTGACTAGCCGCATTAGCTACAGCCAGTTCGTTAGAGGATGTCACCATTGCTTTCCCGTTTGTAGTAATAGCTGCGCTTGGATCAGTTTTCAGTTTCAATGTATAGTTAGAGCCGTTGTAACTCACAGATGAATTCAGGGAATAGTTCGTGCTTGCGTTATAATAGAATGTAGTACTGTTTGTAGAACTGTGATAAACTCTGGCCCATTGTTGGAGCGGAACAGAGAAAACATGGAAATCTATTGTCGGGTAGTTCATTACGTGGCTACCGAACCCTTCGCTTGCTAGCAGATTTCCAAGCTGGAAGTTGCCGAACACGTTTCCGTCTTCTCCAAAGTTACCAAAGTTCCCAAGCTGATTGACATCCATGTTTGTATTGACGTCAGTTTGCAGGTTGAGTTTTATGCTTGGATCCATAAGTTCCAATTTCCCTCTGAACTCACCCATCAGTTGCCCTTGGACCCTGAACGCCCTCCAAGACATGTCAATTACGGTGGTGTTGTTTCCAACCTTTTTCGTGATATTGGATATCTTTAGATTGAGAGTAAGGTTTCTGAAGACAGTTAGGTTTGTTGAAGATGCAAATGCATGGAGTTGATACTTCAGTGTGGCATTCACTACATGCACTGTCGGCATTGTAATATTGGTAGTCGAATTTGTGGTGCTGTTAGTGTTGGAGTTTGAATCTCCCGATGAATTCGTAGAATTGTTGGAATCCCTCACGTCGTTCCCCGAAGGTATTTGGTCCTGAGAGTGGCTGTCATTCTGGTAGGAATTCTGGTCTTCGTTTTCGTTCATGTTTTGGTCTAGTTGCTGTATGCCGGTGGTATTTAGGTAGGACGTCGCATTCATCCATATTACCGTTCCGTTCATTTCATTTGACATGGAGCTATTGCTTGGATACGTATAGTAGAGCACGTAGTTGCTGGTTGCATTGACATATCCTACGTTTGTTTTAGTGTTAATAGTTGCATTTATCACCGTCGCTGAACTCAACGGTACCACCATAAGGGCAGCAACTATAACAAGCGTCAGAATTAGTGCTTTCCTCATAGCACTAACACCGGTGCTTATATTAACTAATTATTGGTACAACTTTCAAAAAATAGTACAATCTTCAAATCTCTATGGGTACCTCTCTACGGATTTGATCTCAAGCTGTGATTCCAGCAATTCCTCGTCTTTGACTTTGCCTATCGACTTGAAGAATGAATCCAGGCTGCTCTTCTCGAAAATCATTGTTACCTTTGACTTTTCTCCGGATATTTCAAGAGAGTAGTTGAATGGCAGGTCGAAATCTGAAAGCTTGTAGGGATCTATAAGTATGCCTTCTTCCGGAACTATTGCGTGGAACACCTTTACGCCCGACTCACCCTTGTGCACCAGTCTAAACTTTTTAGCCTGTTTCTGAAGTGCGCTCTCCCACTCGGGGAAATCGCTGTCAACTTCATAGAAAACGTTCAAGAACCCGGCTTTGTCCACGCTCCTTACCGATATTTTTGCCTTAAAGTTCTTGTTTGATTTTGCGTACCTTAGTGTGAATGAGTTAGTAGGCACCACGTAGAAGACTAGCTTCTTCATTTCCCACCCCTTTTCATTTTCCAGCAACCAGTCCTTGTCGCTTCGAATGGGTCCAAGATAGTCTATGCTAAAGAAATCCCTCTTCTCGGAGTCCTTGAACACTATCCTCTGCAGTTCTGATGATGACTTGAAGAACTTTACTCGCAGGATGATATCGCCTTCAGTCACGAATATGGGGACATCGATTAATGCGTTGTCCACTCTTAGTAGGGAATCGATCATCTCACACACATAGCACTCCTCCCCCACTTCTATGGTCACTCCAGCTTTTCTATCAACAAACTCAAACCCTCTAGACCTGATGGCCTTTCTAAGCTCGTCCATTGTTTTGCCTTCCCTCAGATAGGTAACGACCGCATCCGTCTTTGTTCCTTTGTTATAGAAGTTTAGATAACCATTAAACCCATAGACCTTCGAGAAGTAACTGATGGGTGATCTCATGTCCTGAAATCTGACTACCATTTCGCTATCAAATTCTGTCATATGGTTCGTCAGTTTTTCGATAGATTAATATTTTGTGTATTTATAGAACTGGCAATATCTTCTTTTCCAGAACAAGACCGATTGGGCTTGACGGGAAATCTAGATATCTCATTGTACTTCAAAGAATTTGAATGACTAAGTTTATAAGCTTTTTTGTACTTCCATGAAAGTCAAGTGAAGCCTATGACTCTAGTAGAACAATCGTTCACAGTTGGACCTATTACAGTTGACCTAATGGCCAGGGCCATTTCGAATGGAATGAGCAGGCAAAGCAAGAGAATGAGTGAGCAAGAAGCATATGACATAGCCTTTCACGTTCTAAACTTCTTCGGATACAGCAGGTACGTAATTGACAACATGCTGGAGCCAGAAGACAGGGATGCTTTTTACATGCTGGAAGACCTCGGCATTCTGGACACTGAGAGAGAGGAAACTACCCTCTTTGATGGAAGAGAATGGAGAATCCATTACTGGCTGATCAGACCAGAAAATGTCAGGAAACTTGCCTACAACAATGGAATAAAGAGTGAAGAAGTGGTTTCCAGCGAGTCTATGGTCTACGATGGTCTCCCAGACGATGTCTGGAAAATAAAAATATAGGTTAAGATGCACGTAGCAGTTATTGACCTGGATAAGTGTCACTTTAAAAATTGTCGGCAAGAATGCCAGTATTACTGCCCTCCTGTTCGGAATGAAATAATGGCGGTCGACTTCATGGAGAGTGGGTATCCACAGATTCATGAAGAACTTTGTATTGGTTGCGGAATATGTGCTCACAGATGCCCCTACGAAGCGATAAAGATTATTGGGGTTCCAGCTAGACAGCAAGGCAAGGAAGTGCACAGGTACGGAACGAATGGCTTTGTACTATACGGTTTGCCGTCCCTTGAAATGAAGGGAGTGATTGGATTATTGGGGCAAAATGGGACGGGAAAGACGACCATACTTAATATTCTTAACGGCGCCCTCATACCCAACTTTGCTCAATCTGATGGAGACAAAGATAGAGTACTGGAACGTTACAAAGGAACTTACCTCGGTGAATACCTCGCCAAGGTGTACGCAGATAAGATCAAAATTTCCCTGAAACCACAATACGTAGACTCAATATCAAAACATTTCTCCGGTTTGGTGAGGGATCTCCTGAAGCAGTACGGAGATGAAGCCCAGGGTAAACTCGATGAAATGGGCGTAGGAGGAATAATCGACAAAGACGTAAAGTTTCTCTCCGGCGGCGAACTGCAGCTGCTGGCTATAACTGCTGCATTGCTGAAGCCAGCAGATCTATACTTCTTCGATGAACCTTCCTCATATCTAGACATTTCGCAGAGACTGAAGATAGCAAGTATGCTAAGAAAGCTCTCAGAATCCAAGAAGGTCATGGTCGTAGAACACGATCTAGCCATATTAGACTTCATGACTGATTACATCTACCTGACCTATGGTGAGGCTAGAGGATACGGAATAGTCAGCAATTCCTACGTGACAAGACAGGCGATCAACACTTACTTAGAGGGGTATATAAAACAGGAGAACATGAAGTTCAGGGACTACGAAATAAAATTCTCAAAGAAGCCCCCAGAAATGGATAAGAGTCTTGTACCTTTTGTCTCTTGGAGTGTCCTGTCAAAAGCGTTTGGCAACTTTCGACTGACCACAGACAAGGGGGAACTTAGGCACGGACAGGTTGTCGGGATCATAGGACCAAATTCCACGGGAAAGTCAACATTCGTTAAAATGATGGCAGGCGAGCTTACCCCAGATAGCGGAGTGATAACTAATCGCGTCAAGACCTCTTTTAAGCCCCAGAGTCCTGAGTCTGATTTCCAGATCCCGGTACTGGAGTTTCTCGAAAAGAGTCTAGGGGATAGAGTCTCGGAAAATCAATTCAAGAATGATGTGATTCGTCCTTTGAATCTAGAGAATATTGGTGATACGAATGTGTCAGAACTCTCTGGTGGCGACCTTCAGAAAGTATACATAGCAAAGACACTAGGAAAACAAGCGGACGTATACATCCTTGATGAACCATCAGCCTATCTTGACGCGGATCAAAGAATGATAGTAGCGAGGATGATAAAGAGATTTGCTGAAAACAACAAGAATGCGGTAATGGTCGTGGACCACGATATCTATTTCATAGACCTTATTTCAACTTCGCTCATAGTTTTCGCAGGAGAAGGAGGCAAGGAGGGACGATCGTTCGGCCCTCTGAACCTGAAGGATGGCATGAATACTTTTCTCAGGAATCTTAGTATAACGTTTAGACGCGATGAAAACACGCAAAGACCTAGAATTAACAAGCCAGATTCCAGACTGGACAATGAACAGAGAAAGGTTGGGGAATTCTATTACTACTGATTGAAAGCAATTGGTGATGAACTGGCAAGACGCTCTTCACCTTGAAGCCTTGAGACCAATAAATTATATACGAAGGTTGTTTGATGCTATAAATGCTTGAAGCGATCGACCTGCGCCTCGATATGAGCCTATCTATGTCCGCAAGAATTGGTGACATGAATCTACCTATTTTGGAAGATCAGATGAAGTCCGTACCGATGAGCATCTATCTTCGTGGTAAAGAGACAGCCTTCAACTTCTTTTTAGACAGTGCATCCGTCGACAGGGTTGCCCTGTTAGAGAACCTCAGCCCGGTTTATTACGGGAGTTTTGTCATGATAACTCAGAAGGTCGAACTCCCAGCGATCAGGCTCATATACCAGAATATTTCGTCGGTTCCTTCCATGATCCTTAATCGTTTTTACACCCTGAATGGAGAGCTTCTTGTTGAATACAGATTTCACCAATCGGATCTAAAGAATGTTTCTAACCTCGCGAAAACTCTTGTTTCTATAGGTAAGGATGTCAGGGTCACCAGAATTGGTAAATCAAGGGGAGTGAAGAATGGACTGGATGAGATCGATGCAAATTTTCCCCTCTCAGTGGTTCGGTTCCGATATAAGGAGGAACCCACTGGTGATGAGACAATAGAGTGGAGGGGGGTTTCCGATCCCTTTGGGGCAGTTTCTTATGGGAGTAAGGCAACGGATAATGTAATGCGGATAGACTTCTCAAAGAGTGCAATAAATCCTTTGTTCAGAATACTCTTGAAAGACCAGATTCAGCCTGTGACATATTTTGAGGAATACAACGGGTCGGCGGTCAAGTCAACCGTTATCATTCCGTCCCTTCTTACGAAATCGTTCTTGGTCCGATTCTTCAACTTTGGCCAGGATATGGAAGGCCTGCAACTGGAGTGGATAGCTCCTTACTCGAAGGTAAAAGAAGATCTGTAGGCTCCTTGACAACCTCTTACTTAGTTCTATATTTTCATCGTCACACGCTATAGAATTCTTTCAGTCTCTATTTGAATACTGGACGATAGTACCTCAAAAATGGTTTCTAAACAAAATATTAATAACGTTTGTCTGCTAGCCGAATGGTGATTATTTGCCAAGAAAAGTAGCAGTAGTTGCAGGAGGATTGTCCTATTTCTCAAAAGCAAGAAGGGACAAAACTCAGGAAGAGCTTGCGGCCGAAGCTGCGAGGATGGCTTTGTTCGATAACGATATCAATTTGTCAAAGGACGACATTGATGGAACAATAGTTTCTTACTTCTCTGATCACTTCGAGAATCAGCTCCTGTTTGGGTCGATAATTCAAGACTATCTCGGATTCAACCCCAAACCATCCGTAAGAATAGAGGGGGGCGGTGCAACTGGAGGACTTGCCGTCAGAGATGCGTATGCACATGTGGCCTCCGGTCTTCTAGATGTGGCCATGGTTATAGGATTTGAGAAAATGTCTGAAGTTAACACTGCAAAAGGGAACGAATTCATCGCTCTGGCCTCCGATACGGATTGGGACTTTCCGATTGGTGGCTTTTACAGCGGTTATTATGCTCTTATGGCAAAGCGCCACATGGAAGAGTTTGGAACGACTGAGGAGCAGATGGCAATGGTTGCTGTAAAAAACAGAAACAATGCCCAACACAACAAGTTTGCTCAGACGAATCCAAAGATGAATCCTTTCGGCATGAAGGAGGGTGGAAAGATAACAGTCGATGACGTTCTAAAATCACCTTACGTAGCCTTCCCACTGAAAAGGTTGGATATATGCCTCATGAGTGATGGGGCTGCTGTCTTGATTCTTGCTTCAGAGGAGAAAGCAAAAAAAATTACGGATACACCCATTTGGATTACTGGAACGGGTGCAGGTACCGACGCAATGAGGGCTGGAGATAGGCCGAGAACCGTTTCAGGGGTTCCGATTTTGCCACACGAGAAAAAGGAATGGTACAAAAATCTCGAATACCCGGGGGTTCACTCATTCAGGGCAGGCAGGGAATCGGCCAGGCAGGCATACAAGATGGCTGGGATCACAAATCCCCTGAAACAGCTGGATGTCATCGAGCTCCACGACGCTTACACTAGCAGTGAAATTCAGACTTATGAAGATCTTGGCTTGACAAAGTACGGACAAGGAGGTAAACTGATAGAGGAAGGAGTCACTGCCCTAGACGGGGATCTTCCAGTGAATCCCTCCGGAGGCCTGATCGGAGCGATGCATGCCGTTGGAGCGACTGGAGTTATGCAGGGTGTTGAGATGTTCTGGCAACTTCAAGGAGTTGCTGGAAAGTTCCACGGATCTGATAAGACTCAGATCAAGAAAGCAGAGAGAGGATTGATACACTCTCACGCCGGCACTGGGACGTATGTAACTGCGACCATAATGGAGAGGTGATAAAGTTGACAGAAGTATATTCGATGGACCCACTTATAATAAAGACCCCATATGAGATAACATACAAACATTCCTACGGAAAAACGAGTAGATTCTTCACTTCCCTATCCTCAGGTAAACTGATGGCTACGAGGTGCAATCACTGCAAGGTCACATTCCTCCCACCTAGGTCAGACTGCCCATACTGCCTTGCAGAAACCGAATGGGTAGAGATATCGGGTAAAGGAAAAATTCACACGGTCACGACCCTGTACTTTTCAGGAGAGAGATTCCTGAAAGATCTTCCTTTCCAGCTAGTATATGTGGATTTGGAGGGAGTAGATACGCTCTTCCTGACCAGACTGAAGACCAAGGACATGA
This sequence comes from Thermoplasmata archaeon, assembly GCA_021792355.1. The sequence goes on from JAJYUV010000001.1 coordinate 222,151, forward strand.
AGAAAGTGAAGGTGGGTATGAAGATAAGACTGAAGATTTCCAAGGAACCCGAATGGAGATCATCCGATGTCTGGGCCGAACTAGACGAATGAGAAACTCAGACTTCTACTTTTTTTTGTTTTATTTAGGTTTCAACTCTTTCCCTAGCCCCCGAGATGATATGACTCCAACAATATTGTTGAGCGTTCTTTGTCTTTGATGCAAGTGTATCGAATGCACTGTATCTATCGTGGATGTCAGTATCGTTGTGCTTGCGTAGGATGGCAAGAGCAACCTCGTTGTTGTTGCTCTTCGCTGTATGGAATATCGCGTCTGCCTTTGCAACGAACACCCATAGATCTGTGTCCAATCCGTTCTCCCTCCACGAAGTGGTATCCATCTGCTTGGATGGCGCTTCCCTCATTGCATCAATGAGCCCTTGGTATTCATCGCCAAGGGCATCTGATAACTGATAGAGAATCTCCTGTACTTCTCCCTCAGACATTTTTATCCCGAACATCTCCTTCATAGTCGATGATACCTTCTCTATGCTCATCCTCACGCCTATCTTCAGGTATGCGGTGTGAGCATTGCCCTGAGGGACAATCTCGCACCCGGGAGTGCATTGGCTATGTCTGGTTCAAACGTCTTCCTGCATTTTCTGCAGTACATCATTTCTATGCGGTACTGTATGGCTGTTGGCTCGATGGGAGGGACATCTCCGGTAACCCTTGTCCGTATGCCTTTCCAGACAGGGGGAAATGAACATATCGGGCAGTTGAATTCCGATGCCTTTAGAGTGATTCGTTCCGTTATCCTTGGAGTTCTCCTGAAGTGTCCCTTGTGACCGAACTGTGCTCCAGGGTTCTTGGTGCTCCCATTCATCTGGAGATGTTCCTCTATGATAAAGTACGACTTCCCATTCTTCACTCCTACAACTGAAGGATGCCGTTTCTTGTACTCTTCAATCTCCTTCTTGAACCTTTAGTTCTCCTCATTTATTTTCCTGATCTCATCACCAAGCTTCTTGTTCTGGTCAACAAGATAATCTATAATCTCCTGATCCCTTGGTGTTTCTGCAAGAAATAGATGCATGCTGTATATACAACACCACATATTTACATGTTTTTGAAATTGGGTTTGTATAAAAATAGGGCGATCAGGAACAGGGGACTGACCTGTTACCCCTTATCGACCTGATTTTTAAAGCCAATGTATGATGGTCAACCGAAGTGAGTTTAGGAAGATTTGGGCTCTACTTCACATAGGGGGCTCTGAATTTAACTCCAGACCTAATGAGATTCAGAGACTGGTTGTATCCAGCATCTGCGTGTCGAAGCACTCCCATTCCGGGATCGGCATTAAGAACTCTTTTCATCCTCTCCTCTGCACTCGAAGTCCCATCAGCAACGATGACGAAACCAGAATGAATCGAGTTGCCAATACCTGTACCTCCACCGTGATGAATAGAGACCCAGCTAGCTCCTGAAATTGCGTTGAGAAGTGCATTAAGTATCGGCCAATCTGCTATTGCATCGCTACCGTCTTTCATTTTTTCAGTTTCCCTGTATGGTGAGGCTACACTTCCTGTATCGTGATGATCCCTTCCAATGGCTATCGGTGCGCCTAATATTCCATCCCTCACTAGATGGTTGATCAGGAGTCCTATCTCCTCCCTCTGGCCATATTTTGCATAACATATTCTTGCTGGAAGTCCCTGAAAGTGCACTCTCTCCTTCGCAAGCCTTATCCACTTCAAGAGATGTGAATCATCCCTGAAGGTTCTGATTATCTCATCGTCTATTTTAAAAATGTCTTCAGGGTCGCCTGAAAGGGCCAGCCATCTAAACGGTCCTGATCCTATCTCAAAAAGATCCCTTATATACGCCGGAATGTACCCTGGGATGTCAAAAGCATTCTTCAGTCCTCCCTCGACAGCCCTACCTCGTAGGTTATTTCCATAATCAAACGTCTTTGATCCCTGCTCCTTGAACCATAATATGGCCTTGGTCTCTTTCACTATCGACTTATAGACCTCACTCTTGTATTTTTCGGGCTCATTCTTTCTAAATTGTTCAGCAGTCCTAACGTCATAACCTTCTGGAATGTATCCTACATTCAAATCATGAGCAGCGGTCTGATCCGAGACTATATCTGGAACAATTTTCCTTTCTTTCAGTTCGTCGTATACTGTTGCAGCGTTGCCCAGAAGCCCTATCGAAAGAGGTTTTCCCTTTTCGATGGCCTCGTCCTTCATTTTCAGGGCTTCATCTAACGACCTGGTGAAGGTATCAAGGTATCTATCTCTCAATCTTCTATTGATTTTCTCCTCATCGACTTCGACTATTATTCCAGTTCCATCGTTCATGGTTATTGCTAGTGGTTGCGCTCCTCCCATTTCACCTAGTCCAGACGAAAGGAACCACTTACCTTTCAAGGTATCAGAATTAAATTCCTTTCTGGCTAAGGCGGAAAGAGTTTCGAAAGTTCCTTGCAGGACGCCTTGCGTTCCAATGTAAATCCAAGAGCCGGCCGTCATTTGTCCAAACATAGTCAAACCCTTTCTCTCCAGTTCCCAAAAGATATCATCAGTAGCCCACTTGGGTACTATCTGGGCGTTAACGATCAGCACTCTCGGACTCATTTCAGTGGTCTTGAAGATTCCAACCGGTTTCCCTGATTGAATTAGGAGAGTTTCATCGTTATCCAGGAGCTTGAGATTTTCGACGATTTTATCAAACGCTTCCCAGTTTCTCGCAGCTTTCCCCTTCCCTCCATAAACTATCAAGTTGGCAGGATCTTTAGCTACCATTGGATCGAGATTGTTCATCAACAATCTCAGGGCCGCCTCTTGTCCCCAACCCTTGGTATTAAGTTTTGATCCTTTAGGTGCATGAATTTCTCTCATCATTATACAGCATAATATTCTCGATTATTAAAAATGTGGAAATCTTTGGGAGGATTAAATCTATTGAAGTAAAATTCGTCTATATGAAAATTGACAAAATTTACTTCAATTATTAATACGGTTTAACTTCATCCTGGATTCCACGACTCAGTACTTGTAGAAACCTTCTCCGCTCTTCCTGCCAAGTTTTCCCGCTTCAACCATCTTTCTCAAAATTGGTGCTGCCCTAAATTTGGGGTCTTTGAACGAATCGTACATCACGTCCATTATGTTCACGACAGTGTCTAGGCCAATCAAGTCACCGAGCGTCAGGGGGCCCATCGGAAAGTTTCCTCCCAACTTCAGTGCTTTATCTATATCCTCTCTAGACGCAAGGCCCTCCGAGAATTCAAATGCCCCTTCATTGACCAGCATGGCTATAACTCTCGTCGTTACGAAACCCGGGGAATCGTTGACCACGACGTATTCTTTATTGACACTTTTTGAGAATTCTATTGCTCTTGCAACTGCATCGTTCGAAGTACGCACTCCCTTTATTATTTCTATCAGGTTCATCAGAGGCACTGGATTGAAAAAGTGAATGCCCAGGAACCTTGATGGGTCCCTAAGGCTGGATCCCAGGGAAGTTATGCTGATTGATGAGGTGTTTGACGAAATTAACGCTTTGGGGGAAACTATCGGCTCAATCTTCTTGAAAAATTCTATTTTTTCTTTTTGGTTTTCGACCACGGCTTCTATCACAATGTCGCACCCCGAAAATTGATTCAAGCCCTCAGCGTACTTTATTTTGGAGAGTACCTCTTCTTTGGACCGATTTATCATTTTCTTGTCAATCAGCTTGTCAAGACTCTTGCTTATCGCGGCTATCCCTTTGTCGTAAAATGTTTTGCTGACATCCGTTGCAATGACATCGTGACCGGCAGTCGCAGAAATCTGTGCAATTCCAGAACCCATTATACCCATTCCAACTATTCCAATTTTCATTTTATATCGCCTCTAACGCTACAGAGTAAGCCCCACCACCACCGTGGCAGATTGTTGCCAACCCTCTTCCAAGTTTCAGATCTTCTAACTCTCTTATCAGGGTCAATACAATCCTTGCACCAGACGCTCCCAGAGGGTGACCGAGAGCAATTGCTCCACCCCTGATGTTGAACTTTTTCCAGTCTATGTCAAGTCCGTCTCTAACTGCTATGGATGCGACAGAGAACGCTTCGTTGTGTTCTACCAGGTCAAAATCGCCGATCTTCATACCGACCCGTTTTAACAGGTTCTTCACTGAAGGCACTGGTGCATAAGGAAAATCGGAAGGATCCATAGACGTTGTATCAAATCCAAGAATCTTAGCCCTTTTCTCTAGGGAGTTCTGGTTTATGAAATCTTCATTTGCGAGAACCAAGGCCGCGGCTCCGTCTGTGAGTTGGGACGAGTTGCCAGCAGTCAGCACCCCATCCGGAGAGAATGCGGGTTTGAGTCCAGCCAACATTTCCTTGCTCGTATCTCTTATGCCTTCATCGATGTCGAATCCTTTAACAGGGGCTATTTCCTTTTTATAGTATCCATTCTTTGTTGCTTCAGAAGCCCGCCTGAAGCTTTCAAGAGCATATTCATCAGCCATTTCCCTGGTTATGTGGTGGTTCTTCGCCCAATCGTCAGAAATTGCTCCCATGTGCTTGTTGTACTTGAAATCCCACAGGCCATCTTTGATCATAGCGTCCATGACCGGTCGAGATGCGCTGATTCCTTTATTCTCCCGTCTGAAACTTGAGTCCAGGATGAAAGGGGCATTGCTCATGCTCTCCATACCGCCAACCACCATTACGTCTCTCTGCCCCGACTTTATTTGGTAGAATGCATTCGCCATTGCCAACATTCCGGATGCACAAACCATGTTCACAGTTGAACCAGAAACCTCAACCGGAATCCCGGCTGCTATTGCTGCCTGTCTTGCCGGATCCTGTCCGAGACCAGCTTCAATGACATTTCCCATCACGACCTCCTGCACCTTTGAAGGAGGAATACCTGCGTTTTCGAGTGCAGCCTTTATTGCAACTGTCCCGAGTTCTATCGCGCTATATCCGGCCAGTGACTTTCCATATTTTCCAAGTGGGGTTCTCATTCCACCAATAAAGAAAACATCTACCATTTTAGGTCATCCTTCTCCACCCAGCCTTAACCGTCATTATTAATGGTTCACTTATATCAACAAACTCAAATTCAGGTCTCAACTAGATCAATTCCAGATTTTCTACTAAAATAAAAGCATTTAGCGGATCAATGGCAGGTACAACTTTCAATTCACTACCCTCGTTATAGGGGATGCAACAAACTGCACACGGAAACCGTCTCGCTTGACTTAAACAGTACAGGAATAAAGCAGCTGCACCAAGTGGGGAGATTCGGAGACAGATGACATCGTTATTTTTAGTAGTTGCAGGTCATGAATTTAGACGATTGTCATTAGTGATGTTTATTAGTTGATATCATATTTGTAATCGTGAGATTCCTAGCTCTTGCGGAAACCCTTGATAAAATAGAGAGCACTACTAAAAGACTTGAGATGGTAGAACTGATCTCTAAGTTACTGCAGGGCGCAGAAGATGACATAAGAGAAACGGTATTCCTTCTTCAAGGGAAAGTCGCGCCTGACTACGAAGGTATTGAGCTGGGTATAGCTGAGAAAATAGCGATAAGAGCACTTTCGTCCCTCAGCGGTCTGAGGGAAGAGGCTATAGAAGGTGACCTCGTAAAGAAAGGTGACCTTGGAAAGATAGGAGAAGAATTACTAAAGAGCAAGAGACAGGTATCCTTGTTTACTGAGGAACTGACTGTCAGGAAAGTATATGATTCACTATTAAAAATCTCAAAAACCAGCGGGGAAGGATCCCAAACCAGAAAGCTCCAGATCCTTCTGGACTTACTTCACAGTGCCGAATCAGTAGAAGTCAGGTATCTGCTTAGAATAGTCACTGGAAAGATGAGAATAGGAGTGGCAGATATGACAATAGTAGATTCTATCGCACTGGCCTTCGGCTCAAAGGACAAGAGCGACTTAGTAGAGAGAGCTTACAACATAATGCCGGATCTGCCGGAGCTGGCATACAGAGCAATGGCGGGAGGTATAGATTCACTGTCCACTATACGCATCACTCCTGGAATCCCGATCAGGTCAATGCTTGCGGAGCGGTTGCCTTCACTGCGGGAGATTCTGGAGAGAATGGATGGTAAATTTGCAATAGAATACAAATATGATGGTCTTAGGACGCAAGTTCACAAGACAGGTGACAAGGTGGAACTGTTCTCTAGAAGACTTGAGAACATCACTTCACAGTTTCCAGATATCGTAAAGGAGATTGTTGAGAGCGTTAAGGTGGAAAACGCTATCCTGGACGGAGAGGCAGTGCCCTACAATATGGCAACAAACGAGATGCTTCCATTCCAGGAGATTTCAAAACGAAGAGGGAGAAAGTACGATCTCAACGAGGCAATGGAGAAGATCCCAGTGGTCCTCTTTCTCTTTGATGCCATGATGCTGAACGGAAGGAGCCTAATGGAGATTCCATACGCAGAGAGAAGACTGAAACTTATCAACTCTGTCAAAGAGTCAAGTAAGATAAAAATAGCGAAAAGCAGGGTCGTGACGGACGTAGAGACGGCAGATAAATTCTTCAACGAGGCGCTAGAAGCTGGATGCGAAGGTATAATGGCAAAGAGCATAGAGGACAAATCAATATACAAACCAGGTGCGAGAGAATTCCTCTGGATAAAGTACAAGAGAGAGTACCAACTCGAAATGGAGGATACTGTTGACCTTGTGGTGGTTGGTGCATTTGGTGGCCAGGGAAAGAGGAGCGGAGGTTACGGGGCTTTACTCATGGCAGTTTATTCCAAGGAAGAGGATAGATTCAAGACCATATGCAAACTTGGTTCAGGATTCTCTGATGAGCAGTTAGACAACCTTCCAAGGATGCTGAAGTCCTACTCAACAAAAAGGAGAGATCCCAGAGTTGAAAGTTCCATTGACGCGGACTTCTGGTTCAGCCCTTCGTTGGTGCTTGAAGTGAAGGGAGCGGAAATCACGCTGTCTCCGACCCATACGTGTTGCAGAGACATAGTAAGGAAGGGCGCAGGTCTCGCCATCAGGTTTCCTCGATTTACTGGAAAATGGAGGGATGACAAAAAGGCGGAAGATGCAACGAACGAAGAAGAAATTCTTGGAATGTACCATTCGCAAAGAAAGAAGATTCTTGCTGACAATACTTAAATTTTTATCCGACACCGACATTTGCTTCGATGGCCTCTATTTCGACCAGAATAGGAAGTTTCTCACTCGAGAATCCTGTTATATTAGCTAGCGGAATTTTGGACGAAACTTCGGGTTCAATATTACGCAGTCTTAGATCGGGTGCAGGAGCTGCTGTGACAAAGTCAATTGGGGTCAAAGAAAGAAAAGGGTACGATACTCCCGTTATCTCTGAAATAAAGACAGGACTGTTGAACGCGGTTGGTCTATCCAATCCGGGAATGGATAACTTCATTGCGGAATACGAAGACTTCCCAGAGAAGAATAGAACAATAGTTTCGATATTTGGAGGAGATGCCGAAGAGTTCGTGACACTGGCGAGAAAAGTCGAGCGAGCTGGGTTTAGCAAGGTAGAGCTGAACTTATCGTGTCCGCACGTGCAGGGAGTAGGTTCTGAAGTTGGACAGGATCCAGACTTGGTTGAAGAAATAATTGCTGAGATAAGGAAGAGTACGAATCTTCAGATATGGGCAAAACTCACTCCAAACGTAACGGATATTGTGGCCCTTGCAAAAGCTGCGGAAAGAGCCGATGCGTATGTCCTGATAAACACTCTAAGAGCGATTGGTGTGGAGATATATTCCAGGAAATTTTCGCTATCCAATGTTGTCGGTGGTTATTCAGGACCGGGTATAAAACCGGTCGCCCTAAGGGCGGTGTATGACGTCTACAAGGAAACTGGGAAAGACATAGTAGGAGTCGGGGGGATTACGAGCTGGGAAGATGCGATAGAATTCTTCCTCGTAGGATCAAAGGCCATTCAGGTCGGGACTGCCCTTCTATACGAAGACTATCCGATATACTCCAATATAAATACGGGAATAGAAAACTACCTCGATAACGAGGGATTCTCCAAGCTAGGGGACATTGTGGGGGTGATGGTCGACAATGCAGCACTCCAGAGTCATTGAGATGGTGAAGGAGAACAAGGATGTCTTTACCCTAAAGTTTGAATCAGCCCTTAATGCCAGACCCGGCCAGTTTCTGATGATATGGGTACCGGGAGGGAAGGAGATTCCAATGTCGATCTCTAACACTTCTGATCCAGCAACAATCACGTTCCGGACTTTCGGTCAGACAACAAAGACCCTCTCATTACTGAAGAAGGGTGACAGACTCTACTACAGGGGACCTTACGGAAACTCGTATCCGGTCCCTTCCGGAAGAATCGCATACATTGCGGGCGGGACCGGGCTTGCATCATTGAATGGTATGATACTAAAATACGGAGGGGACGTCTATGTGGGTGCCAGGACAAAGGATGATTTGTTCCTCCAAAGGAATGGGTACAGGGTAGCGACTGACGATGGATCGGTGGGATTCAAAGGGACGGTAATCGACCTATTCCTTCCGCATGCGGATGATTATAACTACATCTTCGTGTGCGGTCCAGAAATGATGATAAAAAACCTCCTAGACAGGATGGATAAGGATATTAAAGCGAAAATCTACATTTCTCTAGAAAGACTCATGAAATGTGGTGTCGGAATTTGCGACAGCTGCAGTATCAACGGCATACGTGTCTGTAAAGACGGAACTATTTTCAGCGCAGACGAAGTCAGGAATATGTCGGAATTTGGGCTCTACAAGAGGAATGAATCTGGAAAGATAGAATTCTTTGTGAACGGTAAAAGGTGATCCCCTGAACTTCACCTCGGACTATGTATACGTGTCGTTAATTCTGTTGTTGTTACTGATTTATTCTGGTTACGAAGACTTCAGAAAGCGAAAGATCACTACTGTTCCTTTCCTTGTCTTGAACGTTTTCTTATTCTTCTATTACCTATTTTCTAATTTCTGGATATCTCTGTTTCTGGTTCCTGTAATTTCAGAATTTTTTGCGGGCAGATTTTCTTTTGCATTCTATCTAATTTTAGTTGTTTCCATTATTCTTGAACCATCTGCTCTGACTATATCAATCTCTTATTCTCTTGTCCTCATCAAATTGTTTGGGGTTATTATTAAAAATTTTGGAAGAGGCGATGTGAAGGTACTCCAGTCAATCGCTGTTGCATTTCCAGTTTACGTGCACATTCCCCTGATCGACTCACTCTTCCCCCCAGTCATGTTTGTCATCTTAATCGCAAGCATACTCGGCACTTTCGCATCATACATTTACACTCCTAAGAAGGCCAATTCCATCAGGGGTTTCTCTCCCGGTCCAACACAAAAGTTATCGGAAACGGAGAAATTCTGGGTGGAAGGATCAAGAAGAGTTTACAAGATCCCCTTTGTCACTTTCATCGCAGTGGGATATTCCGTTCTCTTTATCCTTTCATCACTCCGATTGGTCTGAGCTTTGCAACAATTTTTGAAATTCCCGCACATTCCACGGATCTGACAACTTCATCGACATTCTTGTATGCGAGAGGTGCTTCTTCCTGTAATACATATTTTGTCGCTGCGCGAATGTACGTACCTCTCTCCTCAAGATTCGCGGCAACTGCTTGACTGGTATACTGTTTAACCGCACGAGATCTGCTCATTACCCTCCCAGAACCGTGGCATGTCGACCCGAAAGTTTCATCCAGCGCTCTCTGCGTACCCACCAGGACGTAGGAGAACGTACCCATAGTTCCAGGAATAATCACTGGATGTCCGGTGCTCATATAAAGGGATGGAAGCTCCCTTCTTCCAGCGGGAAATGCTCTGGTCGCTCCCTTCCGATGAACTATCAGTTCTTTGTTTTTCCCATCTACTGAATGTTCTTCCGCCTTTGCAATATTGTGACAAACATCATAGACGATGTCCATTCCCATGTCCTCTGGATCTCTTTTGAAAACCGATTTGAAACTTTCTCTGATCCAGTGGGTTATAATTTGTCTATTTGAGAAACCAAAATTGGCAGCCGCTCCCATAGCACCGATATAGTCCTGGGCCTCGTTCGACTTGTAGGGTACTGAAGCAAGTTGTCTGTCTGGGACGGATAGACCGTATTTCATCATCGCTCCCTCCATGATCTCAAGGTAGTCCGTCGCCACTTGGTGACCAAAGCCTCTGGATCCGGTATGTACCATGACCATGACCTGCCCTTCAGAATGTAATCCAAATCTAGCTGCCGTTTCGTGGTCATATATCTTGTCCACGACTTGAACTTCTAGGAAGTGATTTCCCGCTCCCAAAGATCCAAGCTGTGGAAAACCTCTTGCCCTTGCTTTTTGGGATACTTTTTCTCTGTTTGCCACTTTCAGAACACCTCCCTCCTCTATTCTTTCAGTATCCCTGGACCATCCATATCCTAGCTTCACTGCCTGATTGACCCCCTCTTCCAATAAATTCTCAGAGTCGTCCCGACTCAATTTTAGCTTCCCAGTCCTCCCGACTCCTGAAGGAACGTTAATGAAGATTGTGTCTATAAGCGGTTTTATGCTGCTTCTCGCTTCTTTTTCTGAAAGATCTGTCCTTATCAGCCTCAGACCACAGTTTATATCGTAACCCACTCCCCCAGGACTGATCACACCATCATCCAAATCAAATGCTGCGACTCCTCCTATCGGGAACCCGTAACCGAGATGGATATCTGGCATTGCGATTGACGCTCCAACAATACCAGGAAGTCTCGAGACATTTACTACCTGGTTAAGTGATTCATCCGAAACTATTCCTTTGATCAGTTCCTTATTGGAGTATATAATACCCGGTACTCTCATTCCCTTTCCTTGGTCTTTCGGAATCTCCCACTTACAGGGACCAATTTCATTCAGGGGAACAGCCATGCTTACCGAATAAGCAATTAGCTATAATCGTTATCGCAGTCTTTCAGAAGAATTTAGAACCCGCTAAGTCATTCACGATTGTAAGTGAAAGCAGTAATATTCGTTAAGCAAAGTCGGAGATTGCCTGGAAAGCATCTTATGATCATTTGCGGAGTGCCAATGATCAATAGAATTTACACTACAATTGAACACACAGGATTATTTGAATCTGTCATCGTATATTCAAAATACAGCAATCTCCAGCTCGACGGCTGTCTAGTCGAAAGAGACCTTACTACGGGGACGTTGATTGATTCAATCCTCGAGTCGATAAGAATTTTTGGTGAATTTTTAGCCGTCGGTGGAGATATGCCTCTATTAGATGCACAGACAATTTCAGAGTTGGTCTCAAAGTACAATGGAACCCCTTTGGCCGCAGTAGACTCAGAAGGCACTGTGGAGCCTCTTTTTGCAATCTACAACGAGCAGATATATGACGAATTGCTGAAATCATCCAAAAACACCAAACGAATATTCGGATTTGTGAGTGAAAGGTTCCGTCTGATCCACATGAATCGAAAATTGAGCAGAAAACTGATGAACGTTAATACTCCTGAGGACTTGGAAAAGGCGCGAGCCGCCGCCCACTGCATTCATGAAAAATAGGTATTAAGATAACTGTTTATACCTCACAGCAATAAAGTAAGAGTGTCTGTTCTAACCGTATGTCCTTACTGTGGGACTGGTTGCCAGATAGTCGTAAATGACCTGGGCGTAGGAGAACGGGTTATCGGATATTCTAAATCTCCTGTAAACGAGGGAAAACTTTGCATAAAGGGCTCATCGGGTCTGTCCTATAATTCTTCCCGGGAGAGACTAAAATTTCCCCTGATCAAGAGGAACGGAAATTTTGTGAGGGCATCTTGGAATGAGGTCCTAGGAGAGACATCTCGAAGGCTCACTGAAATCATCAGGCAATACGGACCAGATTCAGTGGCATTTCAGTCATCTGCGAAGTGTACCAACGAAGAGAACTATCTGATGCAGAAAATAGCGAGAATGATAGGAACCAACAATATCGATCACTGCGCAAGAAGCTGTCATAGTCCTACCGCTCTTGGATTGATTTCTACCCTGGGCGCCGGAGCGGCCACTGGCTCAATAAAGAGCCTTGAAGATTCAAGGACATACTTTGTTATTGGTTCCAACACGACGGAGCAACATCCAATTATAGGAACAAGAATCTTAAATGGAAGAAGGATGGGAAAGAATCTGATTGTAGCAGACCCAAGGAGGACTCAACTTGCAGAAAATGCGACCATCCACCTGCAATTCAATCCCGGAACAGATATAGCACTACTGAACTCATTGATGCATGTAATTCTAGAGAAGCACTGGGAAGACGAGAAGTTCATTGCTGAAAGAACAGTTGGTTTCCTAGAGCTGAAGAATGAGCTAGACAAATACTCTCCAGAGAAGACTGAAGGAGTCACGGGAATCAAACCTGATCTGCTGAGAAAAGCAGCAGAGATGATTGCCCTGGAGAGACCAACTGCCATACTCTACGCAATGGGAATCACGCAACACATTCATGGAACTGAAAATGTGATGTCTGTCTCCAACCTAGCCCTGATCACGGGAAACTTGGGAAAGAGAGGATCGGGGATATTTCCCCTGAGAGGTCAAAACAATGTTCAGGGATCCTCAGATATGGGTGCACTTTCGGAATGGTACCCCGGATACGTTTCAGTCGATTCTCCAAGGGTCGAAACATTCGAGAAACTCTGGCAAAGGACCCTCCCAAGAAAGAAGGGCCTCACCCTTTCCGAAATGTTCGATGCGGCTGCTGACGGGGAGATAAAGGCAATCTATGTGATGGGTGAAAATCCACTCGTGACAGAGACAGCTATAAGCGATGTCGAAAAAGGCATCGAAAACTTGGAACTGTTTGTAGTTCAAGACGTTTTCATGACGCTAACTGCGGGTCTAGCGGATGTCGTGCTCCCAGCATCCACTTCCCTAGAAAAGGAGGGAACATTCACAAACACTGAGAGAAGAATACAAAAAGTAAGCAAGGTTTACGATGGTCCGGGTGAGTCAAAACCAGACTGGTGGATACTGAATGAGATAGGAAAAAGAGTGGCAGGAATGCAGAACTATGGTTCTCCTTCCGAGATATTCGACGAAATCAGAAGGGCGGTCCCCAGTTATTCGGGAGCGTCCTACGAAAACATCCACCCCGTTGGAAAACAATGGCCAATAAACGCAGATAACCCCGAAGGGACAGAAATACTCCATACCGTTTCGTTTCCTATAGGTAAGGCCAGACTAGTTCCAATTCCCTACGGTCCCCCCGCAGAAGTAGCTGACGATAAATACAACATGATCATGACAACCGGTAGGAATTACTTCCAATACCACTCAGGAACTATGAGCAGACGGGCTGACCTACTTGAGAGAGAGTCTCCCGGACCCTATGTTGAGATAAACCCCGCTGATGCAAATAGGTTAGGAATCAAGGACTCTCAGTACATCACCATCGAGTCCAGACACGGATCAATCAAGTCAAGATCTAGAATTACGGACAAGGTTCCAGAAGGAGTAGTGTTTGCACCGTTCCACTATGATGAATCAAGAGTAAACAGGTTGGTAGGAAAGGAGTTAGACCCAAAGTCCAAGATACCGGAATTTAAGGTCGTTGCAGTGAGGTTGTCGGCTTGAATTACCTGTTGACGAAGGACGAAATGAAGGAGGCATTCGACTCTATATCCAGAGATTTTGAAACGTTTGGAGCATTGGAGCAGGACGGGGAGATCTTGTTCGATAGAGTTGAGACTTTCGATAAGATATCTGAAAAGCGATCTAGATATGCCCCAAAGGAGTTTCTCATGGGCAGAAATGAAAACGTGCTGGTCCTCAAAGATTACAAAAAGATTGCCCTCTTTGGTATAAAGAGCTGTGACTTGAAGGGATTCTATATAATGGATAAACAGGTCCTCGGGAAGGACCCTTTTTATACGGGGAAGAGAAAGAACACTCTTTTTGCCAACTTTGTCTGCAATGAACCGTGTGAAGGAGGTTTCTGCACCAGTTTTGGTGGTCCTGTTCTCGATACATACGACCTGCAGATACTAAGGGAGGGAGAGAAGTATCACGTAATGGCGTCTCAAAAATACGATGGATACTTTGACTCATTTCAAAAGGAAGATGACTCATACTTTCGAGAATTTAACAGGAAGTTCAACGAAAAGATGAAGATCCTTCCAGTAGAGGGATTGGAAGGGAGGATGAAGTGGAACTCTCCACTATGGAAGGAATATGCATCCCGATGCATATCCTGCGGAGCCTGCAATTTTTCGTGTCCCACCTGTTACTGTTTTGATCTGTACGATGACGGTGATGAAAGAAAGAGAGAGTGGGATTCTTGCATACTGACCGGTTTCACTACTTCTTCTGCGGGAAACGTACGTAAGGGACTTGACGAAAGGCTGAGGCAGAGATTCTATCACAAATTCGTTTATTTCAAGAGATCGAAGGATACCTACCTCTGTACGGGGTGCAACAGGTGTGTTGAAGACTGTCCTGTGGGAATAGACATAAAGGAGGTGATAACTCACGATTACTCTGCAGAATGAATATCGCCCCAACATTCTTGATGTAACCGAAACAAATCAGGAGAGTTCTGACGTCTACACCATCGAACTCAATGGGAAGAATAATGGCAGTTCAGGTCAGTTCTTCATGCTTTCTCTGCAAGGAGTTGGCGAGGCCCCGATATCGGTAGCGTCTGGATTTGGAAGAAATCTGGTCTTCACGATCAGGGACATAGGGTCTGTAACGTCACGCCTTAGGGACTCGAAACGCGTGGGAGTGAGGGGACCTTATGGCACTCACTGGCCATGGAAGGAGCATGATGAAATTGTGGCAGTCGCAGGTGGAATAGGTATTCCACCAATCAGAAGCCTAATAGAAGAAATGGTAGGTGAAGGAAGAGGAAAGGATTTGGAAGTGCTTTACGGGGCAAGGAGGCCATCAGATATAGTCTATAAGAAAGAGATCAGAGAATGGGAAAAATCGGTCAACTTTCAGATCACCGTCGATAGAGGAGACTCTGGATGGCAAGGTAATGTTGGATTTGTCCCGACACTTTTGAAGAAAGTTCACCTGAGCAAGATGTCTGCCTTATTCATCATCGGCCCTCCTCTTATGATGATGAATACTGTAAAAGAGGCTCTTGCACTTGGCTATAGGGAGGACAGAATCTACATTTCATTAGAAAGAAGAATGGAGTGCGGAATAGGTGTATGTGGTCACTGCAACGTCGGCGAATTCTACGTATGCGAGGATGGCCCCATCTTCAAATACTCAAGAGTGAGAGAGGAAAAAGAGTTATTTCTCTAGACCTCTATACCCAACTCCCTTAGCACGCTTTCGCTTGGTTTCCCATCTTCATCGACCCCAACTTCTTCGAGATAATCTTTTACAAGGGTTTTATAATCTACTGTTACCGAACCCGTCGGGCCCTTCCCTAGAGGTGGATTTCCAATAATCCTTCCGTTTGGAGTGATTTTCCACGGGTTGACTCCCGCTTTGTAATTGAAGAGGTACCTTGCAACCTGTATTCTCTTTCCAGCTGCCATGAGCTCGTCGGGAGTCATATCCCACCCAGCAATGGCCTTGAAAAGCTTAAGGTAGGGAAAGCTATTTGGCCAGACGGCAGTCGAAAACTGGCACATTCCTGTTGAATTCATAATTTGCATTCCATAAACGGAAAGTGCCTGTATCTTTCCTTTGCCAGAATATTCGTATCTTTCTATCTTCCTTCCAGACCAAGGTCCGTATTCAAAAGGAAGAGTGAGTTTTCCACCCTCATCAAATCCAATTCCTCCAGCTGTATGTCTTCCCGGAGTTGGATCAGCAAGATAAGTGGTCGCCAGACTTGGCATCAGTTTCGGGTCGTGCATAGGCAGATCCTGTCCTTGAACATGCATTGCGAATTCACCACTACTCTTTCCTATAATCTTAGATGCATTTGCTGCTCCGTTCCCAAGTACCGAGCCTATGCCTTCCCCTGTAGCAATAAGCTTGACCATCTTTACCATAGCGTCGCCATCTCCGAATCCTATCTTGAAGCCTATGTCCTTTTCAGTCAGTATCCCTTTCTCAAAGCACTCATTTGCAAACGCTATCACCGCGCCGGTAGATATAATGTCCAGTCCTTCTATGTTGCAGAGTTCGAATGCCATTGCCATAGCATCCAAATCAGATACAAGATTCAGTCCCCCAAAGGAACCCGTTCCTTCGTACTCCAGTCTGTGACCTTCCAGCGGACCATACTTCGTGTTTCTTCTGACGTGCCCTCCGCACGCGAGCGTGCACTGTGCACATCCGTAAGACCTCAACTTATCCTTTGCAATTTCCCTGCCACTGATCTTTGCAGCATTCTCTTCCCCGTAATCTACCAGACCAGCTCCAGCCCAGTTCTTTATCGGAGTATCTCCATTTAAGTGGGCTGCTTCGGTAATATCAGTAGTCCCATAAAGTTGCCACGGCCTGGCTAGTTCGATATTCTTTGCAAATTGTATCTGAATCTCCCTGTTGGTGAGCCTAAGCATTTCTTTGTCAAATGGTTCTACCTTTCGAGTGCCTCTAGTTATTATCCCCTTCAGTTTCTTTGAGCCCATGACCGCAGCCAGCCCAGACCTTCCGGCAGCGCGACCATAATCGTTCATTATAGAGGCCAAAAGCATCTTCTTCTCTCCAGGAACTCCAATGACCAAGGCCTGTCCATTTGGTTCACTCCTCTTGAGGAAGTCTTCTGTTTCGTATGCATTTTTTCCCCATATTTCAGAGGCATCCTCTAGGGAGTACCTCCCGTCGACCAACTTGAAATAAACAGGTTTCTTGGAGATGCCCCTGAAGAAGAGTGCATCAAATCCAGAGTTCTTCAGTTCCGGTCCAAATTTTCCACCGCAGTTCGAATCTCCCCACGTGCCTGTATAAGGAGACTTTGCGACTACCTCAAATCTTCCACCTAGCGGAACGGAATGGCTATTGAATATGCCCGTCATTACACCAAATATGTTGTCCGGTCCGAGAGGATCCTCTTTACCATCCATCTCTCTGTTCAACATATAAACTCCAAGTCCGTAACCAGTCAGGTATTTTCTGTAAATATCTTCAGGGACTAATTCCTCCTTGAAGCTTGAATCATCCAAATCGATCCAAAGCACTTTTCCGTTAACCCCATACATAATATAGGATTGGTAACTGGATATATATCATTTTGTCAGTCTCGAACCGTTGGAAGAGACTCATCTCAGGACCAATCAGAATAAATAATGAATCATCCTAATAGGTTGATGAAGGATCGTACTGTTGCTATAGTTCTGGTGGTTGTCCTTATAATAGGAATAGGAGCTGGATATGCAACCGGCTATATGACTAATCACACTGCAAGTACCAAAACCCACACTCTCTCGGTTTACGCAGCGGGATCCTTGAAGTATGTTCTCGGGGATCAGTTCAATCCCTCATTCCAAAATATAACTGGAATACCGGCGGGCATAACGTTCGGAGGATCGGTATCTAATGCTGTTCAAATTAAAGCTGGAGCTCAGGGAGATGTATTCATCTCAGCTGCAGCAGGCGTTATCCCCCAGTACCTCATGCCAAACTACACAAAATGGATGGTCATATTTGCGTCCAACGAAATGGCAATAACTTGGACAAACAATTCGTTCAGTATTCCTAGTTCATATCCATTTTGGTTTGAAAATCTGACAGCACCCGGCGTAAAAGTTGCTGCCTCCAATTCATCCTTGGACCCAAGCGGGTTCCAAGCTATAGAGATGATCAAACTTGCAGGGATTCTCTACACAAACTGGTCAAATCCCTACGTTAAACTCGCGTTCAATAACGACGAATCACAATTTCTACAATACAATCGAGCATGGAATTCGTGGTTTGGTCCTAATGGTACCCTTGTTAGGGAAAACAATGGTGGTGGCTATCCGATAAATGATTCCATGGCACTCTATGATCAGATATTCGGGTACGACTGGAAGGTAAGCCACGATCTGTACATAACCACAGTAGAAATAGGCCTGGACAATTATCTCACTACAGGGTCAGTGGATTATGCTCTCACCTACAAATCTCAGGCTATAAATCAGCACCTCTACTTTTATGAGAATTCTCGCGGGGGTAACGGATTACCCTCTTGGATAAATCTTGGCAATATCAGCGAGAACCAGGTAAAATTCTATTCAGAAGTGAACACGACTGGCCCACCGGAGAGCAACATTGGAAATTTTGGAGGGGGTCCCATTCTCTATGCAGCCACTATTCTCTCGAGTTCTAAAAGTGTTGGAGAATCTGAGCAGTTTATCTACTATCTTGTCAGCAACCTGGGCTATTATGACCTGAAATCATCCGATTTTGATCCGATTGGCGTACCGTTCATCTACTCTTCCAATAGCACTCCTCCTTCATTCCTAGGTGGAATAACCCAACCTGTACCTTCATATATTCCTGCGTCTTCATATGAACAGGTATGAAAAGAGGCCAAGCTCTAGTATATCTGTTCGTTCCATTTTTCATTATTTATATCATATTTATACTCACCCCTATTTTTAGAACTCTTACTTACGAGAGTTTTTCTTTTATCATCAGTGATGCTTCTTCCGGGATATTTAAAAGCATATACTACACATACGTTCTGGCCCTAGTAGTTGCGGCTCTGGCTGTCGCATTTTCTATTCCCTACGTTTACTTCGTATCAAGGACAGAGAACTCGTTTGTAAAGGTCGCGGATAGCCTAGTAGAGCTTCCCATAATGATTCCCCATACCGTTGTCGGAATAATGATGCTGATCACGTTTGAGCCCTCAATGCCTATTGGAAAACTGATCACCAGAATATATCCAGGATATCAGTTCCTTGACACTTTTTTGGCGGTGATAGTAACGCTCTTCTTCTTATCTTCGGCCTACACCATTAGAACTGTGCAGATTTCTTATTCAAGGGACGTAATGAAATTTGAAGACATTGGGAGAACTCTCGGGATGGGATCACTGAAAAGTTATTTCATAGTGGGGATACCATTGATGAGCAGAGCGATGCTCAGAGGGCTCATCCTTTCCTGGGCGAGGTCGATTTCGGAGGTCGGTAGCCTACTGATCGTGGCATATTACATCCTCCCTGGAATCGTGAATGTAGCAGGAGTTTTCATCTATTCTCAGTTCCAGTCAGGGGACCTGCCAGGAACCGTTGCATCTTCTTCCATTCTCATATTTACGGGTCTTGCTGCTCTATTAGCATTCAAACTCTTGGAGGGGAAGAAATGATCAAAATCAAGAATTTTTCAGTTCGTAGGGGAGAATTCAAGGTGGAGATCGAAGAATTAACTCTGCAGGGGGGGAGAAATTTCCTCATAGGGAGGAATGGAACGGGCAAAACTACGCTACTCAACTCTATTGCAGGATTGATCGATTCCAAAGGAGAAGTGGAAATTGGTGGAATTGATGTGAACTCCCTACCGCCCGAAAGGAGGCGCATAGGTCTCATTCCACAGGATCTCCTTCTCTTTGGAAGAATGAGTGTTGACGATAATTTGAGGATGTCCATCAGGTACGGAAGGGGGGACGTTGCAATCTACCAAGAAATAGTCGACGAAATGGAGCTTGAACCATTGTTAAGTAAGAGAGCAAACGAGATCTCCCTTGGACAGGCCCAAAGAGTTGCCATTGCAAGAGCAATCATATCAAGGCCCCTTGTCCTTCTAATGGATGAGCCGTTCTCGTTCCAGGACGAAATAGCACGGCTCGGATTGATCAGCATGATCGATGAGTTGTCAGTAAATTATAGGTTCGAATATCTGTACGCGACACACAACTCCAAGGACCTTGAAAATGGGTTTTCAAACCTCATTTCTATTGACAACGGCAGGGTGGTGGAAGTCGTCGATTCAGTGGAAAAGATAGAGCACTTCCGGACATTATCATTATTGGACTATAGAAACCTCGTCACTTTGGATGGTCATAACTATTTACTGGACGAGAAGGCATTAATCTTCAACGATCAAGAAGGAAGCGAATACAGAATTATTGGGACTGAATCAGGAAAGTACGTTAGATTCAAAATGAATGGAAACTATTTCTTTGCTTCTGTGAAGAGTCAGCCCAGAGGAAAGTATCTAAAGCTGAATATTGCTGCTGCTAAGGAAATTCAATACTAGCAAGTATTTTAGGTCTTTTGCTATTTCTACTTCATGGAACTGAAATCGTTCATCGGATTGGATGAAGCGATTGCAAGGGCCAGGAATTTTGGACCATATCAGAAATCGAAAGTCGTTCCGCTGCTAGAGGCAGTAGGTAGATTTTCATACCAAGATGTTAGGTCTCCGTCAGATTTCCCACCTTTCGATAGAAGCGCAGTGGATGGTTATGCGCTAAACTCAAAAGAGACCATTTCCTCAACCAAAACTAATCCTTCCAATTTCCGGATGGTTGGAAGAATCTTTCCTTCATCAACAAAAAGCTTCAACTTAGCGGAAGGAGAGGCTCTTAGGATTGCGACCGGATCGAAGGTGCCAAAAGGAGCAGATGCCATAGTAATGCTGGAAGATGCATCTGAGAATGACGGTAAAATTCAAGTCTTTGTACCTGTCCGAAAATACCAAAATATCAGCAAGAAAGGTGAGGACCTAAAGAAAGGATTTAAGATCCTTAGTAGAGGAGAAAGAATTTACCCTCCACACGTTGCTGCACTGTTGGAATGCGGAATAGAGAAAATAGGCATTTTCTCGCTATCCATTGGAATAATCTCTACTGGTGATGAGCTAGTCTCTAGGAGGGTTAGGAATTCAACTCAACCCATGATCCAATCTTATTTTCTAAGAAAAGGTTTCGATGCAGTGAGTCATGGTGTGATTCCCGACAATCAAAATGTGATAGAGAAAGCACTTGACAGTATTGCTGAAGATATAATTATAGTGACTGGAGGAACAGGTCCTGGAGAAAGAGATATACTGCCTTCACTAATCGAAAATAGTGGGAGACTCGTTTTCCGAGGACTAAAAATCAGACCAGGTAGAACTACTTCGTTCGGTGTCTTTAAAGGGAAACCGGTGTTCATGGTTTCTGGACTTCCTGTTGCAGCCCTGATTGCCTCTGAGAACGTTATCTTGGAAATGATTCATAAATGGCTCGGTCTCAGGAACGAGGAGAAAGAACATAGATCTGGGCTGCTTGGAAGAAGTCTCGTAAATACGCTTGGGTTTAGAAGTTTCGTTCGAGTGAAAACAATGACTAAGAACGGAAAAACGATTGTGTACCCAACCAGAGTTACTGGTTCTGGAGTCATATACTCTATGATTGGGGCAGACGGAATCCTAGTCATGGATGAAAATACAGAAGGCATTGAAGAGGGAGAGATAGTAAATTTTGAAGTACTCAGGTGGTAAAAATGATGAAAGTATTCCACATACTGGTGGATCCAGAGAAAGCTAAAGAGATCCTCACTTCCCAAATAAAGAATCTGATCAAGTCAGAAGATAGAGACATTTCTTTGGCCTCTGGGTATTTCGCTTCTGAAGACGTCTTTTCGCCCGAAGATGTGCCTCCTTTTGATAGATCTGAAGTAGACGGCTATGCATTGGATCATAAATCGGTCATAGGCTCTGAAGAAGATTCCCCCAGACGAGTCAAGGTTGTCGGAGAGGTCGAGATAGGGACGAAACCTGAATCGGAAATCAAGAGAGGAGAGAGTATGTATATTTCAACGGGGGCGATGATTCCGAGGGGAGCAGACTCAGTGGTAATGGTAGAATTCACATCCAGGAAGAAAGACACGGTCAAAGTATTTAGATCGGTGTCTCCGGGAGAAAACATAGCACACGCAGGTTCCGATTTCTTCACTAACGAGTACTTGGTAAGGAAGGGAAGACGCCTGAGTCCAGAAAGTATTGCTCTCCTTGCTTCTTCCGGGATTAAAAAGATAACTGTCAGGTCGAAACTAAAGGTGGGAATAGTATCTACGGGCAATGAGCTGATTAGGCCAGGTATGCGGCTCAAGGAAGGGGAGATATACGATAGCAACTCGTATTACTTCAAGTCCGTTTTTGATGGGACGGATCTCTTTGATTGTCACCTGCTAGGAACCTTGTCAGACGACAAGGAGGTGATGCTGACTTTCGTGAAACAGAATATCGCAAAGTATGACATCTTAATATCCTCCGGTTCAACATCAGCTGGGTTCCATGATCTACTCTATCAGGTGGTGCAAGAACTTGGGGGACGGATGCTCTTTCATGGCATTTCTGTAAAACCAGGAAAACCTACTTTTGCTGCTGCATTTGACAGTTGCCTTTTTTTGGGAATGCCCGGGTTTCCCCTTTCTGCGGCTTCGATACTCAGGTACATAATTGTCCCATCGGTATTATCTGCCTACGGCCAACCCTCTGAAGACAAAATCAAGGTCCCCCTACCTTTCAGAATCAACTCAGAGAAGGGAAAGGACCAAATTATTCCCGCAATAATCGGAAGAAGTGGGAGAGCGTACCCAATATATGGAGAATCCGGATCCATAAGTCGTCTCTCCTATGCGGACGGTTTCATAGTGATCCAGAGCAGCAAAAATTACTATGAAAGAGACGAGACTGTTCCATATTTCCCTCTTTCTGACGTTAAAAGGGACGTGCTGTTCATAGGATCAAATGATCCAGTTATCGAAAGAATCTTATTTGAATCTAGCAAGGCTCCGACAATTATCAACGCAGGTTCCTGGGGCGGTGTCGAAGCAATAAAGCTTGGAGAAGCAGATGTAAGTGGCATTCATCTCCGAAAAAATGGGGAATACAATTCCTTCTTGCTTCGAGAGGGGAATTATAAGTTTGTAATGCTAAGAGGCTTTTCAAGATCACAGGGAATGATTTCTAGAAGTGGGATTACTACATTTTCACAAATCCTAAATAAAAGACTAATTTTTGTCAATAGAAATAGGGGATCAGGTACAAGAGACATCATTGACGAAGAGATTGAACGCGAAATGGGGGCAAGATTCTCAAAAGATAAGATACGTGGGTATTTCTGGGAGGCAAAAAGCCACGTTGCAGTGGCTAAGGCAGTCAAGCAGGGGAGGGGAGATGCAGGGATATCGATAGAATTTTATGCCAAAGTAATGGGTCTTAAGTTCCACAAGATAAGAGATGAGAACTACGACTTAATTATGCAGGAAGACTTTTATCACTCCCAAAACGGTAAGAAGTTTGTCTCTAAACTGAAACAGTCGAAAAAGTACAGCAGTGAGTTCCCAGGTTACACATTTCCCGAGAATATAGGAGAACCCATCCTATAGCTGCCAAGGTGCAGGAAAGCAACTACTCCTTTGTCAGTTCGTGATACAGATGGCTCATAAGGGAGCTGATTATAGAATGAACTAGCTCAGTAGCATCCGGTGACCCAGGCACGCAGTAGATTTGTTTTCTGTCTTTTATGAAGAGAGTCGCGTTTGAAAGATAGGCAAATCGAGTGTGCGATTCCGACCTAAAGAGTTCTCCGAATCCAACCATTTCCTTTTCAGAAATTTTTCTCAAACTCTGAACGGTGACGTCTTTGCTACTGGGACCGGTTCCCCCAATATAAATGAACACGTCATAATCCTTGTTGGAGATATATGCATCCACTATCTCCTCTTCATCGTCTTTGCACACAAGTTTATCGACGGAGTGATGGTCCTTTACAAGTTTTCCTTTGAGAGCTTCTCCTGAAACATCCGTTTCTTCTGTCCTTGATGTAGAGACAGTGACTAGAAGAATCTTCAACTTCTCACTGTGTGCTTCCTTATGAACCATTTCTATACCCTTATGCCTTTTATTTTACTGAGGACCCTGACGCTAGAGATTTCAGTAAACTGATATTGCCCCTCTTCATCTTTTTCTAGATACTTTACCATGTCCCAAACCGTCAGAAGCATGGAGTTGACACACACCAGAGATTCCATTTCTACCCCCGTTTTGTAACGCGCCTTGACAGTGCAGGTGACCCTGATCCCATCTTTTTCAACTTTTAGAGACGGTTCAATTGATTCTAGTGGTATTTGATGGCAATGCGGTACAATCTGGGGAGTCATTTTTGCTCCTAAGATTCCTGCCACTTTAGAGGCCTCCTCTACATTCCCTTTCTTTATTGTGTTATTCACAATACTTTGGAGAGTGGACTTTCTAAGTCTTATGAATCCTTCTGCCTTTGCTTCCCTTCTTACAGCGTCTTTGTTTCCTATGTCAATCATAGATGAATGTCACTTTAAAATGAGGTTTCTAATCTTAACGTTTTGGTATGTCTGGAGATTTACTTAATGAGGTCCATTACCTTTTTGTTGTCAGAGATCAGGTTGGCTATCGTTTCAACTATGTCTCTTGCAGACCCTTTCAATTCCGGAACACTTAGAAGAAAACTGTTACCTTCGTCTTCCCTGCATCTATTCATAATTTCCCCACTGACTTTGATTCCCATTGTGCCTAGGTCTTTTTCAATCTCCATTGCCTGAACGAAACTTAACTCGTCGCTCGTCGTCACTAGAAAGAATCTAGTAGATAGCAAGTGTTTCCAGACCCTCTCTGCCAGTCTTTTCCACTCTTCCAAAAGGTCCAAGATACTGTCTGAATGCACTACATCTCTTAGCTTTAGATATATCCTGACGTCCCTGCTCAGGTGGTCATAAAATTCCTTTTGAAGTAGGATTAGGTGCATCGTAGAAGAAGATGCAGCAGTATCCCAAATTATATAGTCATATTTTTTAGATAGGTCCAGATCGACAATGTTAGAAATCAAGAATTCCTCTGCTACACCAGGACTACCAGCGATATGGTCAAGGACCCAATCTTCAACTTCGAACAGATTTCTAAGAACCGTTATAACCTCGCCACCGTAACTCTGTTTCCACTTTTCGGCGATATCCTTCTCCTGCATCTCAATTACTTCTAAGTTCTTGTGAACTTCCGGAAATAAGTATTTGAGTGATGGCATAAAATCACTTGAAACAAGCGCAGTTGTTCCCAATTTTGTTAAACTAAGGGCAACAGCAGATGCTATGGTAGTTTTTCCAACACCTCCTTTTCCCACGAAAGAAAGTAACATCCTTTTCAGATATATGATACTCCTATTTCGATTTGACCAATTAAAATAACGAGCCAAGAAAATAATGGAAAATGAAAGAAAAAAATAAAAAGAATTCTGTTCGGAAGATCAGGCTCGTCTCATGTCGAATAGAGAAACAGCGACTACAAATCCCACTGCCATCAACAGTGCATAGACTATGCCGTACGAGTAGACATTTCCTGATGCATTAATACCAGTTAATGCGGTCAATACAAGACCTATCAAACAGATGACGACTCCGATGACTCCACCAGTAAGGTAACCTACACCTTTCATTTTTCATCACCCGTCCTATTACTCCTCCGAAAGATATTGTGTTCCGCTGCCAGTTATTTCTGAAATCTCGTCCGTTTTAATTCCGGAATACACTGCTATAAAGTAGAATACTATTCCCACTATCACTACAACCACATCATCCCAAGGGAAGGGAATTATGTTTCTTCCTCCTAAGCCTGAGTCCCCTATATAGGATATTAGTATCAGAACCACCGTATAAACTGGTACCCACCATCCAGCTTTCAAAGATTTTGCATTGAAGGTATTGGGTATAGCGTGCGCGAGTCTAAGCACCAAGAATAGTAATAGTCCTGCAAATATTGCAATACCTAGATAACCGTCTAACGGCCATCCACTCCAGAAGACAATAAGAGATGCACCTATGAATGCCAAGGGTGAGAATATTACTGATGCAGGCAGCTTAAACGGTCTTTTCAGATCTGGTGCGTGCTTTCTAAATACTCTTAGGGCGGGTCCACCGACTATGTACGTGAATACTGTTGCCGAAGAAATGAATCCAACGAGTTTGTACCAGCTAGGGAAAGGAGCTAAAAAGACGAGACCTACAATCAGAGACGTCACAAGAGCAACGACTGGAATTCTGGTCTTTTCATTAACCTTGATGAAGGCCTTGGGTAGGAAGCCTTGGGTTCCTATACCGTACAGTGTCCTCTGAGATGTGCCTAAGTATACATTTAGAGTTCCTCCTGGCGAGACATAAGCATCGGCGAAAAGTGTGTACGTTAAGAACACTAATCCGGCCCCTAACGCGAGATTTGCGAAAGGAGCAGCATGTAGAGTTGTTATCGCATTATTGAGGAAATTGCCGGCCGCATTTGCTTGAAGGCCTGCCCAGTTTCCTGGAGCAAGTCCCAGCTTCGAGAAATTCAAACTTGTGACGAATGCTACCTGAAGAAGCGTGTAAAGTACCATTCCAATAACCACTGAAAGAACAGTTGCCGTTGGAATCGACTTCTGTGGATTTTTCGCCTCTCCTCCATAGTCAAGTGCTTGTCTGAATCCAAGATAGGAAAAGACTATCCCCGAAACTGCTACCGCTTGAAGAACAGGGCCAAACCCGAATGGCATGAATCCATTCGATCCTTGGTATGATGTGTTCAGGTTACCTCCGTGGAAACCCGCTGCGAACAGTGCAAAAACGGTCGCAAATGGAATAATTAGTTTCCACCAGGTCATTCCTGTGTTGATTTTACCCATTACTTTGACTCCTGCCCAGTTGAGGAAGAAGAAGCCTACCATCAGAAGGCCTGCGAAGAAAAGGCCCGTGGTCGAAAGACTTGAAGGGGTATTTGCATTATAGAGCACCGTATAGTAACTGCTAGCATAGCCAATGACGGCCAGTGCTTCAATAGAAGGTACCGACACTGCCGATAGGAAGTAAGCCCAGCCAAACATATATCCAGCTAGCTGTCCGTGAGAATACTGTCCATACCTTACAATGGCACCAGACCTTGGTAGCATGCCACCAAGCTCAGCGTAGTTCAGCGCAACGAATATGATAATTATTCCGCCGATAATCCAAGATACGATGGCTGCAGGTCCAGCTATAGAGGCGGCACCGTAAGCAGCATAAAGCCAGCCAGATCCTATGATTCCGCCTAAACTCAGATAGAGGAGGTCAATTGTTCCTAATTTTCTTCTGAGTTTTACGTCTGACTTTTCTGCTGTTTTTTCAATTGTTCCGCCTAAAGTTGTCGTTGATGTTGCCAAATAAACACCTCGAAAGCGAATATGGTGGTACCTCTATTTATTTATTTTCATAATCGTTTAAATAGCAATAGGTTTAACCTCGCCTAACATAGGCTACTGTTCATTGACGATATTGAATTATTGAAGCTTTTACTTCTTAAATTCAGACTTAACTTGTTTATCTATAATGAATAGCGATTAAATCAGAAAGATTATCGTCCTGTCTAACCACCATCACTCGAATTGTTACAAAACAGAATCGCTATGCCTTTATTTAGAGGATGAGGACGTTTCACAATGATTCTATTGAACTTAGAAACGAAATCTGAACTCGGTCATTCAGGTATTAAACATTCCTTAATTCTTTATAATAAGTGATGTAAGCGGGAAACATGTAGGAAATTGGCACCTAATTGAATTTGACTGAGTTAACTGTAGTATAGCATTAAACGCTGATTGAAAGATTGCATCCTACTCCTTTTGTAAAAAAGAACTGCATCCAATAAGGCACGAAAATCCACTTCCCAAAACTACATTCTATGTCCTCGAGCTTAATATCTTCAGTCATGCTTTACGTTTGCATTTCCATGCTAATTTAATTATGTTAAATGGTAATGCACAAGGGAATGGAAGAGGTCGTAAGGAAGCAAAATAGATTTCTGAGAAAGGTTGTATCACTATCTTCTGCCGGTGTCTTCTTGGATGGATATGATCTTTTCATCATATCCGTAGCACTCATTTATGTAGAATCTCAAAACTGGCTTGCCCCATCCACGCTCGGAGCAATTCAACTCGGTCTTCTCCAGTCCTCGGCTCTCATTGGTATGTTTTTCGGTTCCCTATTTCTTGGAAGATTCGCAGATAGGGTGGGAAGAAGAACACTGTACGTTATAGACCTAATTTTCTTTGTATTTTTCGGATTCCTCACTTCGCTTGCAACCAACATAAATGAGTTGATAATTTTCAGGTTATTGTTGGGAATCGGAATAGGAGCAGATTATCCAATTTCTTCCACTTATGTTGCCGAGTTCTCTCCAAAGCAGCAAAGGGGCAAATTGGTGACAAGAACTTTTATGTTCTGGGGAATCGGCTCCTTAGTCGCAGCTGTGGTTGGATTTTCTGTAGGCAGGTATGAATTCATCAACTTTTTTGGAATGCAGATCGCTACATGGAGAATAATGCTGGCATCTGGAGTAGTTCCTGCAGTTGTGGTCCTATTCTTGAGACATACTATGCCAGAGTCACCTAGGTGGCTCCTTGCGAACAGTAAGGTCGACGAAGCTAACAAGGTGATACAGCAGATAAAGGAAAAATACAGTCTTGACTACAGCAAAGATCTATCATCCGTGGAACCTGAAAGAAGGGGAAGAGTTTCAGAATTATTTAATAACGCATATAGAAAGAGGACCATGTTTGCCTGGATTCCTTGGTTTTTCATGGACATAGGTGTTTATGGAGTTGGAATTTCCATCCCGCTGATACTTGAGAAGGTAGGTTTTGGAGGGACAAGTATATTGGACAAAGTACACGCCATCCTTGGAACGATAGTGCTGGATGTTATCGTTCTGGTGGGTTTCATAGTAGCTCTTATGGTTATTGAGAAGATTGGAAGACTCCGGCTGCAGGAGATAGGATTTATTGGTATGGCCGTTAGTGCGTTCATTTTCGCGCTGACATTTGGACATGGAATATACGTAATGCTGATTGTTCTGGCAGGTTATCTCTTTTTTGAGAATGTCGGTCCGAACCTGACCACCTGGATTGTCCCTACAGAGATTTTTCCGACTCGACTGAGAGCAACTGCTCAGGGGACTTCCTCAGCATTCAGTAGGCTCGGTGCTGTTTTTGGCACACTCATGTTTCCAATATTTGAGTTGTACTACGGGTGGAACAATCTCTTCATTCTAGTGTTCGTGTTCATGCTCCTCGGCGCGATGTTTACCTGGTTACTGGGAACTGAGGCCAAGGGTCTTTCTTTGGAAGATTCCTCTATAGTTTTCCTGGAATTCTCAAAGTATCTCCAGAGGTTAGGTGAGAAGGTCAGGGACGGAGCTAAAGAACTAGTAGAAATGACAGCACATTACGACAACTTGCACGAGAGGGCGGAGCGCATTAGGAGGATTGAGCATGAGGCTGATGGTATAGTGCACGAGATATACGATAAGGTCAATCATATGCAGAAGCCTCTAGAATCAGTGGATGTAGGAAATCTCGCGACTAAGTACGATGATATTCTAGATTTCATAAACGCTGTTGCAAAGAGGATTTCGCTGTTCAATGTAGAAAAGACGAAGGTAATGGATGAGTTCAGCGAAATTATATTAGAAGCGGTCGTCGAGGTCAATAGAGCGTTAAATCTGTTCGGTAGCTTTACGAATAGCGATATGACGGATATAATGCACGAAACGGTGAGAATAAACGAGCTAGAAAACAAGGCAGATGATTTGCTCGAAGAATCTTATGGAGAAATATTTAAAATAAATGATGCAGTCAAACTCCTAAAATTAAAGGAGATTTATGAGTACATGGAATCGGTCACCGATAAGTGCGAGGACGTATCAGATATATTCATGGACTTAGTGATAAAGTACAGCTGATTGTCAAGTTTATCTATGACGAATATATCTGCTCCTATGGTCGAACTTCGAATCACTGTGACATTGAAGAAAACGGTTGAAGATTCTGAGGGTGGTTCTGTTCTAAAGGCACTCAAATTGCTTGGCTACGACAACGTGAAGGATGTAAAGACCGGCAAAGTCTATTTCATAACACTCACCAAAGGAAGCAAGGAAGTTGGACAAGAGATTTGCGAAAGACTTCTAGCAAATCCGGTTATCAATGAGTGTGTAGTTGATGACTAATGCGGAATTATCAATGGAAGTATCTATTGTAGGAAAAACCAAAGAGGAACTAGCAACTATTTCGAGTAAAATGCATCTGGGGCTATCTACAGAAGAGATGTCCCGCATTGCTTCTTTTTTCAAGACAGAGGGAAGAGAACCGACGGACGTTGAGATCCAGGCAATTGCTCAAGCTTGGAGTGAACACTGCAGCTACAAGAGCTCAAAGATTCATTTAAAAAAATACATCTTTGGAATAGGAAAGGACAAAATTGTCGCCGAAGGAGATGCCGGTCTTGTTTCTCTCGACGACGAAACTGCCATAGCCTTCAAGATGGAGAGTCACAACCACCCGTCTGCCATTGAGCCATATGGCGGAGCGGCTACTGGAGTTGGAGGAATCCTGAGAGATATCTTAAGTATGGGAGCACAACCGATAGCAGTTACTGATGTCCTTTATTTTGGAACAAAAAAAATAAAGGGGTTTCCATCTCCAAAATTCATTGAGAATGGGGTGATTTCCGGAATAAGGGACTATGGCAATCGAGTAGGAATCCCGACAGTCTCTGGTGGAATAGTATATTCAGAATTCTTTTCACCAAATGTCCTTGTTAATGTGGGGTGTGTTGGAGTCGTTAACAAGAAAGACATCCGGTCCTCAAACATCTCTGAACCGGGGATCAAACTTGTAATAGCCGGTGGAAAAACCGGAAGGGACGGTATCCACGGAGTGAACATGGCGTCGGCAGTGATGGAGAGTGGTGAGGAAGATATAACGACAGTTCAACTGGGAAGTCCGATAACCAAGGAACCTCTCATTCACGCAGTGCTGGAAGCCAACAAAATGGGGATGTTGTACGCGCTGAAAGACTTAGGTGGGGGAGGGCTCAGTAGCGTTGTGGGAGAGATGCTAAACGCTGGACACATGGGCGGAAGAGTGTACTTGGACAAGGTCCCCTTAAAAGAGGAGGACATGAAGCCCTGGGAAATATGGATATCCGAGAGTCAGGAGAGAATGCTTCTCGCTGTGAGAGAACCTCAGGTCGAGAAAGTACTAGGAATAATGGAAGAGTGGGATATTCCAGCAGCAGTGATTGGAGAAAGCGAGGTCGGGGGAAGGTTAAAACTCTACTATAAAAAAAGAAAGGTCCTGGATCTCAGTACTGAGTTTATGACCTCACCAAAACTATACGACAGGCCGTCTCTTATTAGAGAAAGAAAAGTCGTCCAATGGCTCCCGAAGAATCCAGATGATTTAAGGAGACTTATGCTGAGTATGTTGTCAGACCCAAATGTGAGGACTAAGGAATACGCCGTAAGGCAATACGATCATACGGTTCGTGGTAGTACAGTGATTGGACCGTTCACGGGTATCGTAGGGAGGGAAGGGCCATCTGATGCATCAGTGATAAGACCTGACTGGAACAGAGATGTTGGAGTAGCGATTGCTCATGGCTCAAATCCCTTCTATTCACAGATAGATCCATACCTTGGTGGCATGGCGGCTGTGGATGAAACAGTCCGGAATTTGATATCAGTAGGTGCAGAACCCCTAGGATTCTCTGATTGTCTAAATTCGGGTAATCCTGAAAAGCCAGAAATTATGGGTGAATTCATTGAGATGCTGAGAGGACTACACGATTCAGCTTCTTCACTCAATATTCCATACGTCTCTGGAAATGTATCTTTTTACAATGAAGCAGGAACGAGAAGGATTCCAACTTTTCCTACCGTACTGGGAGTCGGAAGGGTAGATAACATTGAGCATTCGGTTACTCCAGATTTTAAGGAGCTGGGAAGCCCCATTTACCTTGTCGGCGTGCCAACTACTGACCTAGGAGGTTCGCTCTACTTCAGGAGAATGAAACTGGACGGAGGGAGAGTACCATATTCGGACCCAAGGACTCTTAAGAGAAGGGGATGGAATTTGCTAAAGTCCGTAAAATCTGGAATGGTTAACTCTATTCACGACGTTTCGGACGGCGGAATTGCGATCGCACTCTCAGAGATGACCGTAGGGTCAGGAATCGGTGCGATGATTGAACTTTCTCCACTCGGACTAAGAACGGATTTCGCTCTTTTCTCCGAACCGCAATCAAGCTGGCTTGTAGAAGTGAAATCTGGCAGGAAGAAGGAATTTGCAAGCTTGCTCGGTGATGACTCGATCTATCTAGGAAATACCTACAAATCCGAAATCATCTTTATGAGAGGGGAAGAGAAGGTGCTGAACGTCAGTACCGACTCAGTACTAAGACGCTGGAAAAGGGGTTATCAATGAAAAGAGATGTTAAGGTCGCAATACTTACAATGGAGGGTACAAACAACGAAGAGGAAGCCTTCCAGTCGTTCAAACACTCGGACTCATCTCCGGAGATAGTCCACTTGAAAAAGTTTGAGAATCGGACAAAGAGGCTTGATAGATACGATCTGGTATTCTTCCCAGGTGGATTCTCTGCGGGAGATTATGTGAGGGCCGGAGCAGTCATGGCTGCAAGGATTAAGGCAAAATTGATGCGTGAACTTGAAGATTTCGTCGAAAACGGAAGGCCGGTTATGGGTTCATGCAACGGGTTTCAAGTTTTAGTAGAACTGGGCCTAATCCCGAATGTGGAGCAAAATTACAGTCTCGAGGCTTCACTTGCTCCTAACATTTCTAACAGGTTTGAAGCTAGGACTGTTTACGTAAAGATAAGGAAAGGAAACTGTCTATTTCTTGAGGAATTTGAGGATGACGAGATCATTAAACTTCCAATTGCCCATTCTGAAGGAAGGTTCGTAACTCGGGACAAAAGGATACTCACAAGTATTATTAAAGATGGGATGAACGTAGTCTCGTACGTCAACAGCAAGGGAAATGAGACGGGATATCCCTGGAACCCTAATGGATCGGAACACAATATTGCAGGAGTATGCAACAGACAGGGAAATGTGTTAGGATTGATGCCACACCCTGAGAGGGTGTTTTTCCCACTAACGGAATCAGACTGGACCAGGCAAAGGGGGGAATCGGGGACCGGGAGTAGATTCTTCAAGAGTGCCATTAGATACATTAGAGAAAAATATTAAAACCGTTAGACATACCCTCTGCAGTGAACCGAAGACTATTTACAGCAATCATAATCGTACTTTTATCGGCCGTTATCATTATTAGCGGCCAGACATATGCTCAGTCTAGTCCTTCCTTTCCAACAATAAGCTATCAAACCTACCAGGGCTACAACATTACAATCACTACCACCGACTGGAATTCGACAGTCTATCCCGTGATCTATAGCAAGAATTTTTCGACTTATGACTGGAAGAGCAGCCCGAATAAAGACTACATCCTGTTCTCATACGGCCTCACTGGTCTCAATCCATATGGGGCAGAGTTCATCACCGCGCTAGCATCTACGGGAAACCTCACGGAAAAGAATGTAACAATAGCCTTTGAAAAAATTGCACCGCTAGACGCAACAGGAACAGGCTATACCAATCAACAAAAGCTTAATTCAGGAGCACTCCCTGGTTTTTCCAATTCAACTCCAACTAGCTTCAACAACCCAAGCGTGAGATCTCTTTACGGATATATTTTCGCAGGGGGAGTCGTAATATCAATTATAGCCCTGTATTTCATCTTCAACAGGAAGAAAGATGAATGATCTGTCCGGTAAAGTCGTACAAGAACTGTTTAAGAAATATTACAGATATGTAGAGTCGTTCGAAATCAGGGCATTGGAAAAGAGAGAACTCGCATTCACTTCCTTTGGAAAGCAAGGAATGGTGAGGCATACCTC
The DNA here is from genome assembly GCA_021792355.1 of Thermoplasmata archaeon. Next base: position 255,796 of record JAJYUV010000001.1, read on the forward strand.
GTTTCCAGATATGCCCACTTTATTGGCATATGTCAGGGATAATACGCCCCTTCATTTCTACTATTCTAGCGCATACTACGATAGCCCCGGTTCAGATATGGACAACAAGAGATGGAGGGGAGCAGATCTGGTTTTTGATATCGACGGAGACCACATAGAAGGAGCAGAAAAAATGGGATACGCGGAAATGCTCGCCACCGTGAAACTGGAACTTGTTAAGCTCCTAAACATCCTGACCGATGATCTCAGTGTTGATAAGAGAGATCTTGAAGTCGTGTTCTCTGGAAGCAGAGGGTATCATGTGCACGTGTATTCCATATTTGAGGGATTGGAATCTCAAGAGCGGAGGGAAATTGTGGATTACATTTCCGGCAGATGCGTCGCTTCAGAATTTAGGTCAACTGCCAGAACAAAGTGGGACGAGAAAATTAACGTCGTAAGGAATTACCTCAATCAAATTTTAGATTCCCAGGATAAAAAGTGGAGACAAAGAATCGAAGATGAATCAGGTGAGAGCATCGGCGAGATCACCAAGAGAGAATTCAGGAATGACGAAACCTTTGATAGAATCGCTAAAAAAATCGCCATTAAAAGATTCTCTTCCAAGATTGACGAACCTGTGACAATAGACATCCATCGCCTGATTAGAACGCCTGGAAGCTTACACGGTAAATCAGGCATGCTTGTCAAAGTCCTGCAGTTAGACAAAATAACAGAATTCAATCCACTAGTAGATGCCATACCTGACTTATTCCGGGACAAGATTGAAGTCACCTTCACGAAGAATACTAAGTTAGAATTTGATGGCAGCGAAAAGGAATATCAAGAGGGCAATACGAGTATTCCAACATATGAGGCACTTTTTTCGGTCCTAAAAGGAACAGCAGAATTCCCTACCCTTCCAAAATGAAATATTTAATTAGTTTGTGAATATATCGTGAGCAATGGGTGCCATTAGGCCAACACTAGTTAAGACTGTTGCAAGACAGGTTTACGAGGAATACGAACAGTACCTTGGAAAGGAATTTGAGCACAATAAGCAGATAATAGACAAGGTTATACCGGACGCATCAAAGAAACTGAGAAACTTAGTGGCTGGCTATGTCACGACTTACTGGAAAACGAAGAAGATGCCAAAGAAAAGAAAGGAAGCAGAAGTGGAAGACTTTTCAATCTGATTCTACTTCAACCCAACCCTTTTCTTCTGAGTGAATATCATAAGTACGGTTCTCTCTCTTTTCAGAACATCGTTCATTACATAGTTTTTAGCTTCGAGGGTTGTGATTGCCTTTCTTAATGACAGTCTCCATTCCTTGGCCAAGTCAAGATCATTCCTGCCAAGGTCTGTCGGAACTTCGACTGCAATAGACTCCCCATTGATCTCTATAGAATCCCACGGTTTTGGATAGTTTAAGATCTGCGCCCCAATCTCATATCTGTCACTTGTGAACTTTTCCCTGTCAAGAAACTTGTGTGCTTCTATCCTGTCCGATTCAACTCCTTCATTCTCAAGGGAACCCATGATTCCGTAATAATTGATCTTGTAGTCATAGGCGTAAGCGCCTAGCTTGTGCACGTTAAAGAAAGCATTTCTAGCCTTCATCGGATCGAATGTCCATCTCACTTCAGTATAGCCCATTTTACGGGCTTCAGCAAACTGGTGCATCTTTATTTCATAGCCAATGTTCTTGTTTCGGTACTCTTCGAGCACTCCTGCCATGTGTGAATACAAGTATCTTTCACCTCCGTGATTTCCTGGAAATGCAAGGCTAAATCCAACCACTTTTTCATTATCCTTTGCGATTTCGACAAGACCACCGTTGGAATTCATAGCTACAAGTATAGGGAGGGGAACCGGTGGCTCATCGACCATTCCCCAGATTACTCTCTGGATGCTTTCAACCGCCTTGTATTCGTCTATTGACCGTGCTCTCCTAAGCTCCACTCTCAGGGAAATGCACAGTTGGATAAATTCTTAACTAGAATCCTTTGATTTCAATCTATTTTTTACTGCTATTCCTCTGTTGAAGTCAATCATCTCGTCTCTGTTCAAAATTGCCCTTCCGTACGACAGCATGTTATCGTTTCTATCTACTATTATAACTTCATCGTGAGGTCGTATCTGCGGGTCTGCATCTTCTACAAACTTTGCGAACACGTTTTTACCCTCTTTTATGAAATCTGAGACTTCCGGATCAACGATCACTCTGTGATTTGGAGTCCTGAAATTTGAATGAATCAGAAAGGCACCTTCATAATTCAAACTAAACAAACCATCGGAAGCCCTGAATGCCAGAATTTGCCTACCCTCATAGTATATATTCCTAATCTTACCCGTATTCCTACTCCTTTGCAATTCTATCCTATTTTTGTCTGCTATCGCAAAGAGGCTCTTTCCGAACTGATAGTTGAACACATAGTCCACTTTGTTCAGGAGAAACTCTTTCCATTCTGGTTTTTCGAATTTGGTTATGTCCTTGTAATTCTCATAATACTCCCCAGGAAATAGGGACTGGGCCACTGGATAAGTTTCATCCAAAAACATGGGTACTGTTCCAAACTGGCTTTCCACATTTTGAACTGGAATATCAGAGTAGTAAGAGTATGGTTTCTTATCTATCCTGATTCCTTCCTCTTTCCGCACAACTTTTTCAATGAATCTCCTTACGTCGGGTCTCATCAAGGATTCCTCGCCGCAATAGAACAATGGAGTTTTTCTTGAGTGTGGCTCGAATTTCTCGATGTATTCATAATAATCAAGAATTTTCCTGAATGCCTCAAGGAGCAGAGGATGAGAATGAGAGCGATATTCTGCATAATTCCATATGTTTTCTGATCTTATTTGCTGTCTGATATTTTCGACTTCTTTAACGGAAACATATAGGTTGTGAAGTCCTATGGTGGTCGTACGATCCTCCTGGGACATTGCCTCCAGTTCCTTCAAAGTGTATTTATCGAAATAGGGCGAAGCTGGGAGTTCATCGGATAAAGAATTCAGTTCGACAGTCCCGGTCTCGGTGAGTATTCTGTTGTCTCGAGCATACTTTATATATGCAGAAGAATCTATTACATCTACTCCCGTCAAAAATAACAGAGGGAAAAACATCGGATGGCCTGCCCCAAAGGCGTGAATGACTGCAGAGCTCTTAAGTCTCATCTTAGAGTTAAGAACTGCCTCAAGAACTAGAGAATACATATATCTCTCCATGAAGGGAACTATTCCTCCGATCGGGAAGTACTCACTCTCAAGAGAACCCATCATAGTAGCGCTCTCTTGCCTGAGATCATTGTACATCCCCCCGTGTACCGGTAAGGCGATGTACTTCTTCGTCTCATTCAGGGCTTCTTTCCCTCTCCTGAAATTCTCCTCAATGTCTTCCCTTATCTTTTCCCTTGAATGGTCCATTTCCGAGAAGATGTCCCTTATAGTTATAATGTCGGATCCTATGCTCTCCTGGTACCTTACCATCTCAAGGTTTCCTTCCTTCAATTCACCATACATATGTTCTTGAAATGTGCCTGAATCTGTCATGACCAAACTTGGGAAATTAAGCAGGTCGTGAACATTTTTGTCATCAGGAAAGCCACCTTTTTTCAGAGTATATGAATTTGTGATAACCCCTCCGAGTTTCATTTGTTTAATAGCTGAAATCCATGGATCAGTCTTGAATGGATGAAGTACCGGTAGAAGCACTGGTGTCGTGACTTTCTTATTGTTTACCTCCAGTTCTCCAATTCTAGCTAAACCATCTCTATGGAGAATCTGGAACATTTACCAAACAAAACAAAAATTAATGGTAGGTGAAAAATCACCTACTTCTTTAGGACAATCTCTATGGAGGAAACGTTGCTTTCTCCGTCTTCTCTCTGAACCTTCTCCGTCGCTATCTTTATGTCCGAATATGCTACCTTTGTCTTCATCATCGATTCCATTCGATTTCTCACTATTTCAGCAACGTCTACCGCCCTCTTTATTGCCATTCCTCTGGCCTTTATTGAGACTTCGCCTGCTCCATTGGTAAAGAGCATTATTGTGCTAAAAACATAGTTTTCAGTTGGCTTTTTCCCGATGAATATAGTGTTGTTATCTGCCACGTGTATCACCAGAATTGTCCAAGTCACATACAATATTTAATTCTTTCTGTACAACCCGCTTTGGGATAACATTACTATGTGGGTTGTTCAGCTCCCCTATGGAATGGTTGTCCCCTGTGTAAAGTCCGGATATTATCTTCACACGGATTCCTGTTGCGAAAACGGAGTACTGGAAGTCATATTGGATTCCTGGGACGCCATTCCCTGATAGTGCAAGTAAGGGAGGTAATGCTGACATGGGAGGATGAAAAGTCTTAGGCGAGGCTGTACCTTAATACTGTTTCAAAGATTGTACAACTGCATTTTGTCAGCAACGTTTTAGCAAGATAAGACCTTAGAAAATATATCACGGAACCAAAGTGCTCAAATTGCCTAACCATTATGAGGAATATGGGAGAAATGCATTTTAGGACTGGAGGATACACCGGGGTAGGAGGAACGTTTCTTGGTGGATGGAACCAGCTTTCAGAAAATACTCAAACATTCACTCTCTACAAATGCGATCAATGTGGTAAAGTAGATTTTTACGAGCCTCAGAACGCGAAGGAACCGCAAGGATCTAAAAAGAAAGAAGGGTCGAAATTCTGGGCTTGAATTTGTTGATGCACAGCCAACTAACTAATGGTTCTAGCTGAGTTCTAGGAGCATCAATAACCGCATAACTTTGATTCTCAGCCCACTTGATGCTACTGAACATTCTTATTCCTCACAATGGTTTTAATGCCAGGGCATAGCAAATTATGTGCGTACACATTACACTTAATTAAGGTAAATTATTTGTACAGAAAGTATCTGACAACTTATGGCCACGGAAAAGAAATACACAACGGTTTCGTTACCAACTCCCCTCTTTGAAAAGATCCAGGATAAAATCAAGGGAACTGGGTTCACCTCAGTCAGCGACTATGTCACGTTTGTCCTTAGAGAGATTCTTGCACATGGAAGCGACCAGGAAGCTTTCAACTCGGAGGACGAAAAGAAAGTAAAGGACCGACTCAGATCTCTTGGCTATCTGGATTGAGTGAGAATCATGAAGGTTGCAGTAATCGGACTAGACTGTGCAGCTCCTGACCTGATTTTCAACAAGCTAAAGGGTGAATTACCAAACTTATCTATGATGACTGATGGAGGAGTCTCGGGTAAACTCAGAAGCTGTGACCCTCCTATAACAGTTCCAGCATGGATTGTCATGGCTACTGGAAGATCTCCGGGAGAACTGGGTCTTTACGGTTTTAGATCGAGGGTTCCGAACTCTTACAATGGAATTAAAATACCAACCTCACAGGATATCAAGTTCGATACGGTCTGGGAGATACTTGGGAAAAGAAACAAGAAAAGCATCATTATAGCCGTTCCGCCATCCTATCCTCCGAAACCGATACCTGGTTTTATGGTTACAGACTTCCTGACTCCCGATAAGGACAAGGAATTCACGTACCCACCAGGGCTTAAGAATGAGATACTCCGAGATTTTCCGGATTACCAGTTTGACGTCAAGTTCAGGAAACCTGAGAAGAAGAAGATAATTGACGAGATATACAAGATGACAGACATCAGATTTCAGATGGCTGAGAAAATGATAAAAGAGAAGGAGTGGGATTTCTTTTTTATGGTCGAGATTGGAATTGACAGAATACATCATTCGTTCTGGCGCTACATTGACGAAAGCAGTCATCTCTACGAAAATGACAGGGAAATGAGAGAGAAGTTCGTCTCCTATTTCAAGATGGTTGATGCTCATATAGGGAAGTTACTCGCTGCCTTTGACGAAGATACCGTGGTGCTGATAGTCTCTGATCACGGTGCTAAGAGTATGAAAGGAGCTTTTGCCATCAATCAGTGGCTTATCAGAGAGGGATATCTTAAGCTTAGAGATAAAAAGCCAAAGCAGGGGTCATCACTGGAAGATCTCGATATTGACTGGTCTCGTTCCAAAGCCTGGGCTTGGGGTGGTTACTACGCCAGAATCTTCCTGAACATAAAAGGGCGGGAACCGGAAGGTATAATCGAGAAGGGAAACGTGAGAAAAGAACTGGATCTCCTGAAGGAGAAGTTAAATAGTATAAAGGGGCCAAATGGCGAGGAGTGGAAGACGAAAGTGTTCGAACCAGAAGAAGCCTATAAAGTAGTAAACGGAGACCGTTCAGACTTGTTTGTCTATCTGGATGACCTCAGTTGGAGAGCGGCGGGAACACTAGGATACGATTCCGACTATCTCCTCGAAAACGACACGGGCCCAGACGATGCAGTCCACGACTATGACGGCATATACATAATGTACAGAAAGAATAAGAAGATCGGAAAGGTGATAGACTCCAGTATCTACAGGATTGCTCCAACGATCCTGGAGCTTTACAGAGTAAGGAAGATGTATGGTATCCAAGGAAAACCGTTGGAGGGAGTGGAATATGTCGAATGAGCCTGGATTTGTCCTCTGGTTTACAGGCCCTCCAGGTGCCGGAAAGACCACTTTGGCAGAGAAGATAAAGTCAATTCTCTCGAATGACGGACGAAGAGTCGAGATTTTGGACGGAGACGAAATCAGAAAGGGTTTGTCAAGGGACCTGGGATTCTCTAGGGAGGACAGAGAAAAACATAACGAGAGAGTAATCTTTGTTGCTAAACTGCTGGTTAGGAATGGTGTGGTAACTCTGGTTCCCCTTATTTCTCCTTACCGGGAGGTTCGGACAAAGGCTAGAAACGAAATTCCGAACTTTATAGAGATATATGTGCGCTGCCCGTTAGAGGTTCTAATCAAGAGAGATCCAAAGGGACTGTACAAGAAGGCACTAGCAGGAGAAATCACGAACCTGACTGGGTTGCAGGACCCCTACGAAGAACCGTTGTCACCAGAGATTGTGATAGACACAAATGAACAAACGGTCGATGAGAGCGTTAAGACCATTCTGGACTACATAACATCTAGAGGGTTCTACAGGTAGGCCCCGTAGAATCTGCTTTTCTTGAGAAAGCACTATAATTCCCTCCCACTAGTAGCCTTGTATATCCTGTTCATGATAGCTAATCCTATACCCTTTTCCTCGAAACCTTCGATGACCCCCACAGAGTACTTACTCTTGTCAAGCTTCCTGAATGATGGAAAGAGGTTTCTTGCAACTTCATATAGGTCATTCTTTGAACCGAGGATTATAGACTCGGAGTTCAACTTCGATGCTGTCTCAGAGCTGCCAATGAAAAGGACCTTTCCACTTTCGCAGGCACTGATAATCTTTTCTTCTGTCCTTCCTAATACGAGATCCTTTTCTGGGGCATAGTGTCTATACTTCATACCGGGAGACACCGGAGTCTTAGGTGATTCACCGGCTACTCGAACTCTCAATTTGAAGATCTCCCTGAGATCCTCTGCGGAAAAAGCTCCAGGTCTTAGCAAAACTATCTCTCCGTCCCTAAACATGATGACAGTGGATTCTACTCCAAAGTATGACGGGCCTCCGTCAATTATTAGATCAACTTTGTTGCCTAGGTCTTCGAAGACCTCTGATGCATATACAGGGCTCGGACTGCCAGACTTGTTAGCGCTCGGGGCCGCTATTGGCCTTCCACTAGCTTTGATCAATTCTAAAGGTATCCTGTGGGCAGGCATTCTGACAGCTACCGTGTTTAGGCCAGCGGTTGGGACGATCCCCAAATTTCTCTTCTCCAGAACAACTGAAAGCGGACCAGGCCAGACTCTTTCAAATGTCTGTTTTAAATCGTCTGGCAGACCTTTTGAAACATAGTCAAGCTGTTCGAAGTCGCTAATGTGTACTATTATAGGATTATCCTGTTGCCTTCCCTTAACTCTGAAAATTTCTCTACATGCATCATCGTCAAGCGCGTTTGCTCCTAATCCGTACACCGTTTCGGTTGGAAACGCTACCGTACCCCCCCTCAGTATCACCGCTGCCCCTTCTCTGATTACTTCTGGACTTGGGATAACAGGATCTGCCTTGCGAATATTTTCCATTTGTTCTCCATGCCCTGCGGTTTTATAACTTGCTCTAAAAGTGATCTCCCCTCTTTATTAACAACCTCAGGAAGAGGTATGAGATTAAGGCATCTACGATTATAGCCACTGTGTATCCCCTCAGATAATAAGAGACTTTGAAATTAGATAAGTACTTGGCTACTTCGAATATTGAAACGTTTATGATTATTACCGGCAGTCCGATTATGAAAGTCTTAAGAAAAATCCACCTACCACCTAATCCCTGCTGAGAAAGAGAATAAACCTCCTTGGGAATCGCTTTTACGAGATACGTTCCTCCGGTGAAGAGAATGGCGGCGAGGATAAGAGCAAAGTATGGGTAGTAAACAAGCAAAAATGAGACGATCCCCCTGTTGGCTACTGCAATTACTATGATGAGCAGGGCATAGTAGATCAATCCAAGAGTAAAGATGCTGTAAAGTTTTGAAAAGAAATATTGCCTCCTGGTTATCGGAAGAGAGGAGAGGTGCCACGCGGCTTTTCCTTCCAGTCCGATCAATAGAATGAATTCTATGAGAAAGATGGACGACAAATAAGGAATGTACAACGAAAGCTGGGAAGAATTGCCTTTGGATGATAGGAGCATGGGGATGATTGGTATGATGAAAGTAATGGGTATTACCATTATCATGATTGCTCCTCTTCGCCTAAACAAAATTTTGAAGTCCTTGTCAATCAGCGATCTAACAGGCTTTCTCAGCTTCATTAAAATTCTTCCTTGCTGTTCTCTTAAAACGTCGGTGAACGTTTCCATCTTTTCCGTGAAACTTTTCTTTTGGATGTAGAGATATGCGGGATAGACAATCGCAAATACGGCCAGAAAAGCTGCAAAGGGATATACTGAGAATGCCGAAATATAGTTCTGCCCAACTGGAATCAAGAAATACAGGTATTGGGGGATCCTGATGAAATTTTGAAACGATGGATTGGTGGCAACCTCTATTGCCAGGATAAATATCACAAAAATCAGAACTTGAAATATCTGGCCCAGGTACAATCGCTTGGTCTTCCTGTTCGTGTTTGTCCTCACAAAGGTCACCCCTAGAAGTAAAGAGACCAATCTTGCAAGGTAGATGAACAACAGTGTAAAGATAGAAAATATGATTATAGGCAGAGGGTTCCCTGTTCCAATAGATAGTACAACCCCAGCTGGAATGGTGACAAACGGTAGATAGAACTCGTTGTAAAAGAATAGTGAAAAGGGGACCACTCTTTTTTCGACCTTCAATGGCAATTGGTTAAGGGGGGTCAGCAACCTCATGTCCCACACTCCCCTATAAAACTGCGTATCGCTCATTATGGCTAGTATCAAGAGGAGGAGGAATAGAATGAAACTCTCGTTCGACGACCCTAATCCAGATGTTACGCTCCCAAACCCAAAAAGCACCGAAATAGAACCGTATATCACGGTATTAACGTAAAGAGAAGAACGCACGTTACTCGAAAGATATCTCTTTGCATCCTCTACTGACTTTTTATCGCTCTTCTGAAACCTTGGAGTGTTCTTCAAATATTGATACTTCAATTCAGTATTGAGTACCTTCGCAAGGAACAGGTCATTTCGCAGAGTCATCAAGAACCTCGCTTAGGACTCTCCTCTTTCTCCTGCTAAGTTCCAGTACGGAGGATTCAATAACCGCTGCCCCAGAGTCTTCCTCAAATTTTTTCAATTTCAAGATTTCCTTTCCATCCGAGTCTAAAACTCTGCTTCCTCCCCAGAAAACCTGGTTCCTGTTCAAGCCTGCTATGTTAACATAAACCAAATAGGACTGGTACTCTATTGCTCTTGCTGGAAATGCCTTTTCAAAAAACGGATAAGAAGTAAACGGAGATGCGGATATGTTCACCAGTATGTCTATTCCTTTTTCAACTGAATCCTGGAAAAACAGGTCGTAACAGATTTCAATTCCCAGTTTGAATCCCTTGAAATCTATGGTCAACGGGCTGTCTCCTTTCTTGAAATACCTGAGCTCTTCGAACGGACCAAAATTCGGAAGGTGCCTCTTTTTGTAAATGTGAAATGTCTCGCCTGTTATTGCGACAGCGCTGTTGTAAAGAAAACCTTCCGTGTAGGGTGAACCGAAGATAATCATCCTGTCATTCAGCCTCTTCTGAATGCCTTTGACGAATTCTTGGTCAAGATCGTGGAGATTTAGATTGTCCCTTAAAGTGTAACCCGAATAGAACATCTCGGGGAAAATTGCCAGATCAAAATCCTGACTTAAGGTTTGTTCAATGAGCCTTTTATTCACTTCCACTCCATTGACTGGATTCAGCTGCTTGAGGAGCACCTTGAGGGATGACATTCTAGAAAGTAATGTGAACTGCCGATATCTATTTTCCTTTTTTAAAATAGGTATTGAGTGGAAATCTTCTAATGAAAAGGTGGGGGAACAAAGAAGTAAAAAATTACTGAGGTTTTGAGGCCTCAGTTACCAGTGGGTCTATCTCTAATTCAATACTGAGTATTTTCTCGTTCAGCACTTCGCTTAGTGTTTCCTCCACTATCCTATCGAACGAGTCGCTGTATTTGCCATAAAGGGTGTCGTAGAGTTTAAGTTGATTCTCTATGGTCTCATCTACATCTTCCTTTATTCTTGCGTTTATGTCTCTCAGTGTTTCAAATTCATTGTTGTCGTAGACTTCCACGTGATCCGTTACTTTCCTAATTTGAGCTAAAGCTCTGTCGGCGACCTCTTTTCTATTGTCTTCGAATTCGAATGGTCTTACTGCAAACACCTTGAAGGGCGTGTTCTCTGCTTTTAACAGTTTTACCATTTCTACCGTTCCTCCTGTTCCGGTCCCTCCTCCCAGCGCTGTCACGACCAGTACCAAATCAGCCCTCCTTAATACTTGAACGTCAATCAATGCAGAGTCTTCCTTGAATGCCTTCTTGGCTACTTCGACATATCCTCCAGAGTCCCTATTGTTCATTATGTACTCAGCACCGATGTTAAGTGAAACTACGTCGCTTCTCTTTGCATTTGAGAGCGCATCCGTGTTCAGGCAGTAGAGATTTACTTCCCTTCTCTTGTGACTGATTTCGGATACTATGTTGCAGCCCCCTCCACCTATTCCAACGCATACTATGGAAGGTTCCAAAAATTTTTGATCATTCTTTAGACCGCTCTTCAGTTTGTATATTAGGCCAGTCCTATCTTCATCTATCACTTTTTTTCACCCCTCTGATTTTCTTCCCTCTTCTCTTCGAAAGGGAGATCCTCAAAATTCAAAAGGTTCCTGTCGTCAAGGTATCCCCTGACGAGTTTGTTAAGCCACATTGGCAAGAAGTGCTCTTCGTTAACCTTCCTTATGATAAACTCTATTGCGTCATATCTGTCCTTGAAGAGACCCTTCATCACCATCTGATCCAAAGTGTTGAGTGTTGCCTTTGAAAGCTTCACTTCACTTTCTTCCACCGAGGTTTGAACCTGAGGATGCTGAATATATGCATAGACCGCTGCTCTGATGAATTCCGATTTTGTCTTGTACCTTAGCGATGTGCTAAGAAAGTCGTTTATTTCGTCATCTTCCTGCGGTGTCAGACGAAGTGCAATTCTCCTGGTACTATTAGAATCCACTTGGAACCAATCCTCTTAAAATAGATATGAAGTTAACTCTATATAAATCTTTCTAACCAAGGCGTACAATTATTTTTTGAACATCCTAAAATAAATTTGTATATAAAATAATTTACAATGCGTGTGGCACGTATTTTTCTGATTACTCTAGCGAAATTGTGTTTAGAAATTGTTCGACACGACTCGATTAATTTGTCATACAAGATTTACCAATCTGTGCCATCTTGTTAGCCAAATGTAGGTTTCTGTCATCCAGTCGACTCCCTTGTCGACAACTGTAAAGTTTATTTAGGCAGTCTTTGATGCGTCAGAGTGGATGAACAAAGATACTCAGACCTATTGAAGAAGGTTAAATCTTCAGTTCAAAAGAGAGAGGAAAAGAAGAGATTTCAGATTCCAAAACCCGAGATCATAACGGAGGGGAAGTTGACTATCATCAAGAATTTCAAGGACATTGTAGAGGTCATTAACAGGGATGAATCTCACATTTTCAAATATCTCATTAAGCAATTTGGTCTTTCTGGAGAAATCGCTGATGGAAGGTTAATTTTCAAGGGGAAGCCCCCAGAAGGGGGCATTGACAAAGCATTCCAGGAATACCTGCGAACTTACGTTCAATGCTACGAATGCGGGAACTATGATACAGAAATGATTAGGGAATTCCGGAATGAAGTAATAAGGTGCAAGGCATGCGGTGCAGAGAGACCGCTTTATGCTCATAAAGAGATAAAATATTCTGAAGAAAAAATAGAGGAAGGGAAGACTTACGAACTCGAAGTCACGGACCTAAACAGAGATGGCGATGGACTTGCGGTAAAAGGAGATATTACAATTATAATTCCGGGAGCTAAGAAAGGACAGAAAGTTACCGCCAGAATTGACAGGATTCGGAAGAACTATGGTTTAGGCATCCTGGTGAAAAAAACGTGATAATTCTGGATACTAATGCCCTGATCTATTCTATAAAGCAGAGAATAGATTTGAAGAAATTCGTTAACGAAGAGATTGCAGTCCCCGTATCTGCGATAAGGGAACTTGAAGCTTTGTCAGATACGGACAGTAATGCAAAGCTCGCCTTGAAACTGATTGACAAGTACAGGATTCTTGATGTCAGCTCAAACGGAGATCGAGGTATTCTAGAGGCCGCAACCCGTTACGGTGGCATTGTATTGACCAATGATCGGAAGCTCAAGAAGGACCTAAAAGAGAGGAACATAAGAGTTACGTCAATTTCCAACAGAATAGTGAGAAAGTTATGAAACCGGTTATGTTAGATTTTCTAAAGAACATAGCATTAAATCACAAAGGAGGTAAGGTGATCCTTAATACTTCCAAGATTGCGAGGGAACTCAATATTTCCCAACAGTCTGTCTCGCGATATTTGATTGTCCTAGAGCGCGAGGGATACATAGTAAGAAGGAGAATTTCACGTGGAGAAGAGGTCACAATAACTCAAAAGACGTTTGAAGAATTCAAGGACCAACTCAACACGATCCAGTATATACTTAGTTCTTCCAAGGACATCCACGTTGAGGGAACCTTGTTCACTGGACTTGGTGAGGGGTCTTATTACATCTCTAGAGAAGGTTACGTTAGTAAGATAAAGGAATATTTGAAATTCGAGCCCTTCCCAGGAACAATGAATCTAAGATTCACGGACGACTTTGCAAGTTTAAGTTCTGTTATCAACAACATACCGGGGTTCGAAGTCGAACCATTCGAACAAGATGGTAGAAAATTTGGAGCCATCAAGCTGCTCAAAGCCACCGTGTTTGGTGATCTAGTCGGAATAGTGTTACCTGAAAGAACGCATTACGAAAAGGTCTTGGAGATAATATCCCCCTACAACCTAAGGACAAAATATGGTTTGAAGGATGGGGACAAAATAGCAATAACCATCCACAAGGAAGGCCCCTGAATACTCGAATTTTAGATTATACTACCAAATATCTCATCTGTTTCCATCTCTCTCTCGCAGTAATGGCACTTGATTGTCAGCGGATTTTTAGATAGGAGAGTAAAAGATGGTTTTACGCTATTTTCCATATTTGATATGCACCTGCCGTTGCTGCACTTGAGTATTCCAGTTATGATGTCCGGGAGAACAACAACGAACTTTTTTATGACTTCATAATCCTCTACGATGGTGATTGTTGCACCCTCAGCAATAAGCGCTATTTTATTCAGTTCAGAAGAATCCAATATCCTGTCCTCAATCTTCACTACGTCTTTCAGCCCCATCTTCTTGCTCTTTACGTGAATTGCTATGCTTACTGTTATTCCTGGATCGCTCGATATGTTCAATATCTTGAGAACTTGGAAGGCCCTGCCCACGGGAATGTGGTCTATAACGGTCCCCCTCCTTATTTTCTCCACCTTAAGCATTTTCTCTTCTGTCATCTACTCACCCCTTAGAATCAGATCCAAGATTGCCATTCTTACGGGTACCCCATATGATGCTTGTTTGAAATACTTGGCCTGCGGTAAATTATCAATTTCAGGCGGAATTTCGTCCACTCTCGGGAGAGGATGCATAACTATCAGATTCTTCCTACCCCTTGAGATGAGCGATGGCCTGATTACGTAGATACCTGCTACCTTCCTGTATTCTTCGAGATCTGGAAATCTCTCTTTCTGTATCCTCGTGACATATAGAACGTCAAGGTCAGCTATGACGTCCTCCAAATTCTTTGTCTCCTTCACTGGGACTCTCCTTTCAATATCCTTCCTGATGTGCTTTGGTATCTTCAGTTCTTCCGGAGAAATAAAATACAGCGAAACATCAAACATTGAGAGAGCTTTGCTCAGCGAGTGGACCGTTCTACCGTACTTCAGGTCTCCAACAAAACCTATGCTCTTGCCATTTACAGGACCTGACTCCTTCCACATTGTAAATATATCCAAGATTGTCTGTGTTGGATGCTGACCAGCACCATCCCCTGCATTGATCACCGGAACATCTGCAAATTCTGATGCGAGTCTAGCTGCCCCTTCCGAAGGATGCCGAAGGACAATAGCGTCAGAATAACCATTGATGATTCTGATGGTATCGGAGAGCGTTTCCCCCTTGACCACTGAACTCGATTCCAGAGAGCCAAAACCAAGAACTCTTGCCCCCATCCTCATTGCCGCAGATTCAAAACTCAATCGGGTTCTCGTACTTGGCTCATAAAAGAGCGTAGCAACAATCTTATTGGACAGGGGTTTATCCGGATGTCCGGAACTTGCATATGGTAACATATCATTGGCTCTATCAATCACTTCCATAATCTCTTCGACGCTTAGATCACCGATAGAAACGATGTCTCGATTTAACCACATCATTTATTGAACAACGCGCGTAATAAATATTTATCCTTGTTGTATTCAGGCCCATGAGACAAATCATAATTCATGGGGGAGTCGGTAGCAGTAATGACCTAAGTCCGCTTCTTGACAAATACGCATCATATTCATTAAATTATAGTGACCCGCTTGACGCAGTTGTCGCCGCAGTCAAGTACATGGAAGACGACCCGAACTTTAATGCTGGAACAGGGTCTGTGATGAGGTTGGACGGAAGCATCCAGATGGATGCATCGGTGATGGTCGAAGGTAACTTTGGTTCCGTGATAAATATAGAGTTTGTCAAAAATCCAGTACAAGTTGCAAGAGAAGTCATGGAGAAGAGCCCTCACGTAATGCTTTGCGGCGATGGAGCAACCAAATTTGCTTTCGAAAATGGTCATCCCAGGTACGACCCTTCCACTGAGCGGGCGAGGAAAAGATTAGAAGAATCCAGGTCTATTGCCAAGAACGATCACAGGTTTTTTTACCCGGGTAACCAATCAGTTGACACTGTTGGAGCAGTTGCGAACTTCGATGGAAAAATAGCAGCAGCACTTTCAACGGGAGGCTCAAGCCCTATGATGAGGGGAAGAGTGGGGGATACACCGATTCCTGGTTCGGGTATACTGGTCAAGGATGGATTTGGAATAGCGGCAACCGGAATAGGAGAAGAGATCATACGGAGACAACTGTCCTATACCCTTTACTGCGCAAGGAACAGGTTAGAGGAGGAGTGGAAGTCCATCGCAGATAATTCTCACTATGTACTGGGAGCGGTTGGGTTCAATGGAAGGGAGCCATTCGTTTTTGCAAACAAATCAATGGCTCACGGGTACTCAAAGACAGACTGAGGAAAATCGGTATAACATTGGAGACATAGGGACCTGTTTTCAATTCTGAGTTCAAAATCCATCACAGCATATAAATATTCAGATAATTTATCAAAATGGTAGTTAGTATGCCCGAAGGAGAAACATTTCAAGACACTGATGCCGAGTTAATAGAAGTTTTGAAAAGCTTGAAGACGAGCATCAAGATTTTTGGTTGTGGAGGATCAGGTTCAAACACTATAACGCGAATCATGGAAGAGGGAATTCAGGGAGCTGATATAATAGCGGCAAACACCGATGCTCAGCATCTGCTTCTCACCCAAGCGTCGAAGAAGATTCTCCTGGGAAAAAGAACCACTAGAGGGTTGGGAGCTGGTGCAATCCCGCAGATTGGAGAGCTTTCTGCCAGGGAGGCTGAGGTTGACATAAATGCAGCAGTGGAAGGAGCAGACATCGTCTTCGTAACTGCTGGAATGGGTGGAGGGACGGGAACTGGTTCTGCACCAGTGGTTGCGGAAGTTGCAAAAAATGCCGGTGCACTGGTAATTTCGGTAGTCACCACGCCTTTCAAATCTGAGGGAGCAATGAGAAAGGAGAATGCACTGTGGGGACTAGAGAAACTAAAAGAGAAATCAGATACCATAGTCATAATACCAAATGACAAACTTCTCGAAATAGTACCAAGACTTCCTCTCAATGAGGCTTTCCGATTTGCTGACGAGATACTAATGAAATCGATAAAGGGTCTGACTGAACTAGTCACAAAACCTGGCTTGGTCAATCTTGATTTCAACGACCTCAAGACTGTGATGAAGGATGGAGGGACAGCGATGATTGGGATGGGACAGTCAGGTTCCCAGGAGAGAGCGCTGGAGTCTGCTAAGAAGGCTCTCAGTTCACCTCTTCTAGATCTGGAAGTATCGACTGCAACCTCAGCTATCGTGTCTGTCACTGGTAGTTCAAATATGTCAGTGGAGGAAGCTCACACTGTCTTAGAGGAAATCAAGAAGAAGATTAACCCAAATGCCAGAATAATCTGGGGTGCCAGGATAGACGAGTCAATGAAAAATGATATAAAGGTATTAGCCATATTGGTGGGAGCCAAAAACAAGTATATTTAGAGGTAGCCCTGTATGGTTGACATGGATGATAGGATTGAAGATTTAGAGGACTCTATTACGGAGAGAGTTAGAAGGATAGGGAGAGGAAAGTATTCTAGAATACTAAAGATGGCGAAGAAGCCCACAAGAGATGAATTTGGGAAATCCTCTCTGATAACGGGGGCTGGTATCATCATAATAGGCGGACTTGGTTTCATAATCTACCTTCTCATGAACGTGCTATTCAAGGTGCCGTAAATGGTAAAGTGGACCTGCGACGGCAAGGATTCAGAAGTTGGAACCAACAAGAAAATTCTATTCAATTTAGTCATTGAGAATGATGAGTCGATCGAGAAAGAGGGATTTATCGAACTGACGTTGGATATCCACGAACAGAAAGAAGAGATAGAGTGGTTCATCGTAGAGGAGCAGAAGAGAGGGAAGCAGGTCGCTATATCCCCAAAGAACCAGGATCTGCTGAAGATCCAGTATAAACTAAAACCGAAGGAATCGACTATCAGAGCACTTTCAGTAGAGACCCCGAAGGGAGGAGAGATCGGGGACTATGCTGTGCTGGTCCTAAAAATGGAGGGTACCCAGACCAACTTATTTTCGATAAAGGTAAAACAGACTATCATAGTGGTCAAGACCACAATTGGTCAAGAAGTCAAGATTGCCCGGGACATAGGACTTAAGGCCAAGATTGAAAACCAGGACTATCTATTCTCTATTCTCGTTCCTCCTGATGTGAAGGGTTACATATTCATTGAAACGCTCTATCCAGATAGGACTATGGGCCTTTTAAGAACTGTCAGGGGAGCAAGAAACATGATAGCCGGTGAAGTGCAACTCTCAGAAATAGAGAATTATCTGGTATCAAAACCGGCCGTAGAGTCGCTGGGAGTGGGAAACTACGTGGAAGTCACAGAGGGACCCTTCAAGGGAGAGAAGGCGAGAGTAACTCATGTCGATACTCAGAAGGATGAAATTACTCTAGAACTACAAAACGCCATTGTCCCAATCCCGCTCACAGTAAAAGCAGATTCCGTAAAATTATTGGAAAAAGAGGTTTAAAGAATGCCGCAAGAAATATCTGTAATGGTTGAGGGAGGTAAGGCTACAGCAGGACCACCGCTGGGCCCCGCCCTAGGTCCAATGGGAATTAACATTGGATTGGTATTGAAGGAAATAAACGAAAAGACGAAACTTTTCTCCGGAATGCAAGTTCCCGTAAAGGTGACTGTAGACCCTGAGACTAAGAAGTTCGAGGTGTCGGTCGGGAAACCTCCGGTTTCTGCCCTTCTAAAGAAAGAGCTGGGTATAGAGACGGCGACAGGAGCTTCGAAGACTAAAATATCCGGGGACCTCAAGCTGAACCAGATCAAGAAGGTAGCAGAAATGAAGATAGACAATATGACCGCTGCCTCCGTCAAATCGGCAGTAATGGAAGTTCTTGGTACTTGTGTCTCTATGGGCATCACAGTCGATGGCAAGGATCCAAGGGAAACACAAAAACTTATTAAAGACGGGTCAATCGCCATCTAGAGTAGAAGAGCACATTGCTCGCGTAACTACTCTGGTGAAAACCAATGGATGGAGAATCATTAAAGAAAAGCCTGGAAGAGGCAATCAACAAGTCTCCGAAGAGAAATTTCGGTGAGTCCATAGACATTGCAGTGAACCTGAAAGACGTTGATCTTTCTAATCCCAAGAATAGAATCAACGAAGAAATAATCCTTCCAAACGGAAGGGGAAAAAAGGTCAAGGTCGGGCTAATATCAGGAAACGAAATGGCATCCAAGGCAAAGGGATCTGCAGACAAAGTCATTTCAGCGGAAGAATTGGATAAGATGTCTGATGATAAGCGAGCGACCAAGAAGATGGTAAATGACATAGACTTCTTTATTGCTGAAGTAGCCCTTATGCCCAGAGTGGGTAAGATACTGGGAGGCATAATGGGTCCAAGGGGAAAAATGCCGAGACCTGTTCCTGCAAATGTGGATCCGGTACCTATAATAAACAACCTGAGACGAACTGTGAAGGCTAGAAGCAAAGAGAAACCTGTAGTTCACGTTCCGATAGGAACCAAGGACATGGAAATAGATAAGATCACTCAAAATGGCCTAGAGGTGCTGAAGAGAATAGAATCCAAACTCGAGAAGGGAGAGGACAATATAAGGACCATATACGTTAAGACCACGATGGGTCCTGCGGTTAAGGTGGAGGTGAAGTGAGATGAAGGAAAACAGATTCTCTGAATCCAAAGACGCTGCAATAAGATCGCTGTCCGAAGAAATAAAAAAATCCAAATCAATAGCACTGGTTGGAATTGAGAGAGTCCCTGGAAAACAATTCCAGCAGATCAGGAAATCCCTGAGGGGAAAGGCAACCATAAAGGTTGTAAAAAAGACTCTCCTCAAGAGGGCTTTCGACGAAATGAACATAGAATCGATAAGAGGAATGGAGGATTACATGGATGGCCCTGTCGCTGCAATTTTCTCTAAAGAAAATCCATTCAAACTATTCAAGGAAATCGAGTCTAGCAGGACGAAGGCACCCGCAAAGGGAGGAGAGATCTCCCCTGAGGACATCATCCTTGAGGCCAAACCGACTAACCTCAAACCCGGTCCAGTAGTGGGAGAACTTCAAAAAGCGGGAATTCCAGCATCAATAGACCAGGGGAAAGTAATCATAAGAAAGGAGACGGTTCTTGTCAAGAAAGGAGACAAGATATCAAGAGAGAAGGCAATTGCTCTCGCAAAGCTTGAGATACTCCCATTGGAGATAGGACTTGACTTCAGGGCTGCCTACGAGGATGGAATAGTATTCAATAAAACAGTTCTGGGTTCTTCGACACAAGACTTCCTGAACAAACTGGCATCCGGACATTCCATCGCCATAGCGCTTTCAATACACCTGAACTACTACAACAGGGAGACAACTCCTATTTTCGTTTCGAACGCATACAGGAATGCGATTGCGCTAAGTCTGGCAGCATCGTATCCCACAAAAGATAGCGTACAGCTACTTCTGGCAAAGGGGAATTCGATCGCCAAATCATTAGAGAATAAGATTTCAAGGAGCGCGTAGGATAATGTTTAAGACGTTTAGTTTATTATCTTGGAGTAATTAAGGGTGAAAAGTATGGAGTACATTTACAGCGCACTGATACTGAATTCCGTTGGAAAACCAATCACCGAAGATGGAATAACGGAAATACTCAAAGCCGCAGGAGTCACTCCTGATCCGGCAAGAGTGAAGAGCCTGGTAGCTTCTCTCGAGGGAGTCAACATAGAAGAGGCAATCAAGTCATCGATGGTGACCGCTCAACCGGCAGCACAGGCAGAACCTCAGAAGAAGGAAGAAAAGAAAGAAGAGAAAAAAGAGGAAAAGAAAGAGGATAAGAGCGAGGAAGAGGCCGTCGCCGGACTCGGTGCATTATTCGGGTAGATCGCTCGATGAGCCCGAGATCAATTCTTTTACTTATTCTATTTTATATCGTACCTCTGGGTATTTTTGGGTACGGTCTTTATTCAAAGCTGCTCCTTCTTGACCTTATCGGACTAATCTGGCTGATATCAGCTGTCATAGTCAACCTCATGAAGGAATAACCGAATCTGGAAATCCCTTTCATGTCGTTGGCTGATTTTTGAAGCTCCTCTGTTCGCTGTTCTTTCTTGAAATAAAAGCTAGTATGGCAATGACAGCTGGAGAGACGGCAAGACCCCATATTTCCAGTGGAAAAGGGACATATGAAAGCAAGAGAGATCCGTAACTTGGACCCATGCCTCTTCCGAGAGACATAAAGAAATTGTACATGCCCATGTTCACTCCCATGTCTTTTCCGGCAGCTATCCGTGCAACCATCGCACTACCGGTCGGAGTCACTGCGTTCTC
Source organism: Thermoplasmata archaeon (assembly GCA_021792355.1). The sequence goes on from JAJYUV010000001.1 coordinate 276,614, forward strand.
TCCCATTGTCACAACGAGCATAGAAAGCATGAATTGCGCTAGACTGTGGTCAAATGCCATAGAAAAGTATCCTGCAATGTAGAGCACTGAACCCAAGATCATGCCATTCCACAATCCAATCTTACTGACAAGTCTATAGATTGGCAATTGAAAAGCAGCAACTGCAATCCCGTTTACAAAATATATCAACCCTATTGCTGTTGAGCTTAGACCCTCAAAATGATTTGCATAAATGGACAGCGTAACGGAAAATTGTGACACGACAACGAACAAGAACGCTATCCCTATCCCGAAGAGGTATAATTCCCTCTTTACCTTTGTAAAGGAGAACTTTTCTTGCAGTGCTTCTGCGTTTTTTTTGTCTTTCAGGTAAAAAACGTAAAGCGGAAGCGAAATTAGAGTACTTATGGCTGCTGTAAGATAAATGTATGGGTAGCCTATGGTACCTGCAATAACACCTGCCATAGCTGGACCGAATGCCCATCCTAAATTAGAAGCTACCCTCATGTACGAAAACCCGGCAAGTGGGATGTCACTGCTCAGCGACAGGAGGGCGCTTAGAGATGGCATAAGTAAAGCACCCACAGCCTGATTGAGTATGAACAATGCAACAAACAGGATGGGTAAAGGAAATGCGATGGAAGTGTAGAACAGCAGGAAAAGAGTGACAAAATAAGCTGAAGCGAATACTATGATAATTTTCTTGAACCCATATACATCCCCCAGTCTCCCACCGTAAATCTGGACTATTCCACCAAGAATTGCGTTGATTGCAAAAATCAGTCCGATTAGCAGCAGGGATATGTGAAGTATGTTGTTCATAAAGAGGGGAGTAAAGCTCCAAACTCCTCCTGTTCCGAAGGTCCTTATTGCAGACCCGATCGAGATTACAAAAACGTTCCGTCGATCCGTACTGAAATCCCCTCTATACTAGAGGCTTGCCGTCCATGTCTTCCGGAATATTGCATTTGAATAATTTCAGGATTGTCGGAGCTAGATCATAAATGCTCGGACTAATCTCCCTGGGTGCGATTCCTGGCCCGACCAGTCCAAAAATTCCTTTGATCCTGTGGTGACCGACCTGTGGCAATCTGTACCCCCATGCCTCATCGGGAATATCAGACGCCCACACGTGTCCCGATAGAGGAACCCTCTGATGATAGATCGGATCCGAGATAGCAACTATGTCCGGCCCATCCTTTACGTACGGACCCCAGTAAACTTCGCTGCCCTTTAGGACGTTCTTTATAACCCGCTTACCGGATTTGGACTTCAGTGCCAGCAATTTTTTTGTCAGTTCTTCTAATATGTCTTCCTTCTCTTCGAGATAGAGGGGGTTGACAAAGTACATGCCCTCATCCAGTGCCACGACACGGGTCTCCTTCCAGTTCATTCTGCTCTCTGGATCGGTTTCCATCGAGCTGTCCAGCGACCGTATCTTCTTCACAATCTTGTTCTGCATTGTAGTCGGTAACTTGTTCACCATTCTGTCTAATCTCAGTCTAGTTCCTAGGTTCACCACCGCCTCTCTAGATAATCCTTTTTTGTTCCCCTCTTTTAGTGTAAGAAACCCCTCCCCAGCAAGAAATTCATTAGAGTACAATTCATCCTCGATTGGACCGTTTCCGTGGTCGCTCATGAGAAAGGTATACCCTTCCTCGTTCTTTTTCAAGATCCTCTGGATTCCTTCATCATTTGCCCTCAGATTTCGATACATGATGTGCTCATTGTTCCACATGAAGTGAGAGACGTGATCGTTCATCTCAACTGATAGATGAATTAGGTCTGCATCCCAGAGCATCTCTGCCATGTCAAACCTAGATTTTATCTCACGTTCGATGCCGTCCATTGTAAGTTCAGGTTCCTCATTCTTTCTGAATAGATGGATACCATCCTTTGGATACCACGATGGTATGCTCTTTTCGAATTCTTCTGGATACGTCCAAGGACCATCGCCATGGTTCATTCCCGAAATCATTACTCCGTTGACCTTATCAGGCGGAAAAGTGGAGGGCATGTCTATAATCGATACCTTGTGCCCCATCTCTGATAGGATATCCCAGTAGTCGTCACCGTGGAAGCTTAAAGAATTAAGAGTCTTGAACTTAAATTCTTTCCAGTCGATCTTTGTCCAGTGGTACACTCCCGTTTTGCCCGGATTCTTTCCTATGGAGTACGATTTCCAGGCGGGTTGAGTCAGGTAAGGAATCGTTGAGAAGAGGGGCCCATGAAGACCGTCCTTCCAAAATTTTGAATAACCTGGAAACTCTCCTTTGTCGATATAGGGTAGAATCGGGTCCCAAGTAGCCCCGTCTATTCCTATAACAACAACTTTCATCTGAAACGCATTTACGCGTCTTATAAATATCTTGGGAACCTTGCAGGAGCTTGCAAATTCTAAGAAAACCGTAAGTTCACAATGAAACGATCAAAGCGTATATAGCACAATCTATGTTAAACGAGTATGAGATGGAATCTCGATGTCAGGGAGATCAATTATATAGTGAATCATCCACGAATGAGTGCATCGAGTAAAGCAATTGGTTTTAATAAGATTTCAATCGCGTAGAATGGATGTTTTATTCTTCCACCATAGTGGGATTTCACTCTCATAGAAAGCGCTTTATTCTTGATGAAGACAAGTGCTGCTGATCGCAGGTAGGCGTACCTTTTCTTAATTAGTTTACGGTACGAGTTAAATTCCGAATGATCGTGATATATCGCTGCTTTAGCTATGTACATCCCTTTGAATCCGGCGTGCAACGCTCTAATGTTAATGTCGTAGTCTTCGCTATAGGGAATAGATTCATCAAAATTACCCAGTTTTTGGAATATGGATCGTTTCCACATCGAATTCCCGAGAGGGAGATATGCTATGTTGGAAGGGACCTGATACTTGTAAATGTAGTCTTCAATCATGTTGACATATCTTTCTGGACCATATTTCGCTTCGTAGTGCAGCATTGGACCACCAGTGAAATCGGCTGATCCATCTAATATAGGTCTCGAGAGTTCTTCAAGCCAAGTTGGGATAGCAATTTCATCCGTATCCAAGAAGGCAATCAATTCTCCAGTAACAATTGACAGAGCCTTATTCCTCGATTCGACTACGTTTCCAGGTAAGTGTTCAAGTCTTGCACCATATTTGGCGCAAACCTCTGCTACGTTCCAAGTGGTCCCCCCATCTGCCACAATTACCTCATATGGCTTGAGAGTCTGCTTCGATAACGATTCTAGAGCATCAGAAATCCTCTTGTCGTTGAGAGATACTACGATTACAGAAATTCGTCCTGAGTGGTCTCCTTGCACGTCTTCCCATAAAAGAGTGTTATAAAACCTTTCGAATTACAACTCATCCACATTCCCTCCACAATTACTAGGGAGAATTTTCCTTCTTTAAAGCTTTAAATGTACTAAGATACGAGGCTGACGCGTTCAAATTACATATGGAGTTAAATGCTTTCGACTCCGCAGAGCTTCCTAGGATGGCAAACAATATTCAGACAATGAAATTGTAATTACTTATAGTTATTCATGCGAAAAAGAAGGACTTCATCTCAGGAAATAGTTCATCTTCTTGGTTTATTCGTGATAATTGCTATCCTGGTATTTTCTACCACTTTTGCTCTTCCAGTTGGAAGAGCTGCTACTCAGGTTCAAGTTGAAAATTCAGGTATATTCCCACAGCAGTCATTCGTGAATTTACCTTCCGGTGCTCAGATATATCTGTATGGGTACAATGTTGGATCATCTCTTCAATCTGGACTGTTTGTAAACGGACAGTATTTTTATGTCCGAAATGCGATAGGAAACATCGTCGATTCTCTGGCGGTCACGACGAACAACTCCAACGTCTTTCTAACCCCCTGTGGAGCCTTAACTATCGTTGGAATTTCAGGATTCAGTTCATATACATTCACTTACGGAATTAGTACCGTTTCTGGGGCCGGGTTTGCATCCGACACTTTTCACGTGACTTCAACAGGGCAACTAGCAGTGATATTTGCTTTTGGAGGAAGTCAGTCCATAGTTCGAGACTCGGGAATTCCCGGAATGCAAATAGACGCATCAAACGTCAATTCCGATGGATGGGTGACTTCTGGGCTCATGCCTATGACAGGTGGGCATTCCTATCTTAACAAAGGACGCTTCACTGTTTCTGAAGTTTCTGAGGGTAACATCACTCAGAATACCACGGCAAACAAGACTCATATGACAGACCTTATAGGTGTATTTCTTTTTACTCCCGGAATTCTATCCACGCGCTCTAACCAGACACCCACGACAGCATTAGGCTTCTTCCAAGTCTTAGAAGTTATGATAATAGTGGCAGTAATTGCAGTAGTCTCTTTAGCCACTGGAGTTATCATAGGAACGTATATCGGGAAAAGGACGAGACCAGACAATAAATGAGCACAGATGAAAAGGATATCGCTTGAATGCTAGTAGCGAATACCTGCAGTTCCATGCAGAATCAGCGATCTCAGCTATCCATTATAGAGAGTCTGTCTGACTCATTTTGTTATCAAAGTAGACCATATTGGCTACTTCTCGCAAATTTCTGATGCCCCAATATTCACCAACAGAGCTTCCTATCAAGTCTCCTATTCTATATTCGATGAAATCGAAATTTTTCCTATCGTAGCAGATCCTGTAGGACAGCTCCCAGTCTTCAACCCCATTGATGTAGAGTTCGTCAAAAACGACTCCATTCAGTGATTTTGCCCATCTGCCACTGAAGATGGAGAAAGCACTTGTAAGAATGAAACACCTTGTTTCCTTATAAAAGACCTTTTTGAATATTTCCCTCCGTGAGGCATAGACCCATTTTGCGCCAAACTTCTTCGAGATTTTCTTTGTAGTAAGAAACATCCTAGTATTCATGTTTCTTTTCGACAGCAGATAGAAGTACTCTGCGGTTCTTCCGATGAAGTATCTTGGGACACCTATGCATACAGGAAAGGAGTGATAGATAGTCGGTTTGGTGAACAGGCTGTTTAATTTCTCCGGATCTTTCTTTTTAAGTTCCGAAAGCAGAACTTCTGCATCATCAATCTTGAACATATCGTCGTTTGATACAACTATCCACTTTGGGTTGTACTCTAAAGCCCTTTTGATTCCTTCGTTGCAACTGCGAGAATAGTTGAAATAAGGGTCACGTGGACTCCCACTTTCTACAAAGATAATATGAATTCCTTTGAAGATGTTATCCCTGCATTCACGGGCGAAGGAGCCCTCATAGTTCGCAGTTGGAATAACGACTATTATCTCCTTATCCCCTTCAATCTCCTTAATCTCGGTCCTCCCCTTTGGTCTTTCTTTCATCCATCCAATTATATCTTCTCTCCCTTGGAATGTATCATAAAATTTCAGAATATCTGCTGGGTTTTCAGAGTTGAAGAGTCTGTCTCTACACCAGGTGATACTAAGAAAGGAGCTCACTTTTTCATTTGGATTATAGCTTGTGTAGAGTGTGCATTTTGGCTCCGTCACTAATTCTTAAGGTAACTCTGACTTATTAATTTATTCTGAAATACTCGAATTTTCACGGTCAACTTTATAATATTGGTATTAATGATAAAGTGTGAAAGGTGTTATCCTGCACGGAGGCGCTGGGACGCGCCTAAGGCCACTTACCTACACGGACGTCAAGCAACTCTTGCCGCTGGCAGGAAGACCAGTGAGCGAGTACATTCTGGCAAACTTGATTGCTCTTGGGATCGAGAAGGTAAACATAGTACTTGGCGAAGTTGGGCATAAGGAAGTTCAGGACTACTATGGTGATGGATCAAAATGGGGGATAGAAATATCGTACACCTATCAAGGAAAGCCACTGGGAATTGCCCACGCAGTAGGGTTGGTAAGAGATTTCGTGAAGGACGATGACTTCGTAGTAGCTTTAGGAGACAACTACTTTCACAATGGATTCAAGGAATTATGGAAAGATTTCGTGGATCACAGAAAAGAAGCATATATCGCAGTTACTGAAGTTCCGGATCCTCGACAGTTTGGAGTAGCGGAGATATCTGATGGAAAAATCACTGGTCTCGTCGAAAAACCAAAGAATCCGAAATCGAAATTTGCTGTTACCGGGGTCTATTTCCTGAGAAAGAGCGTATTTCCTTTCATCGACTCTCTGAAACCGTCTTGGAGGGGTGAACTTGAGATCACCGAGGTGTTTCAAAGGATGATAAGTGCCGGACTAGAGATTGGATATAGCGTAATTACAGGTTGGTGGAAGGATACTGGAACGCCGGAAGAGTTTCTGATCTGCAACCGAATGGCATTGGATAACCTGGTAACCAATAGCGAAAGTGCCAGGGAGACAAATATGCGGGCATATCTGGGAGAAAACGTCATAATAGATGACCTGTCCAAGATTACCGGACCGTGTTACATAGGAAGTGGAACTAAAATTGTAAACAGTGAAATAGGTCCGTATACGAGCATCGGAAAGAACTGTAGACTTGATCGTTGCATTATGGAGAACTCGGTAATCATGGATGACGTGTCGATTGTATTAAATTCTCATTCGAAAATAAAGGACAGCATTATTGGACCCTCAAGCGTAATTAAACCAAATGGAGCGAATGAGAAGGTACTACGTCTAGTGGTTGGAAGGGATTCAAAAATTGAGGTGTGATTTCGTCTTGAAAATTTTGATATTGGGCGGCTCTGGACAACTTGCCAGGACTATTGGCTCTCTAGTCGAAGGAGCTATATTTGCTTCCAGAACCAGCGAGATAAAATTGGATTTGACCAGAAACGAGACAATTTACCAAAGACTGTCTAAGATAGACCCAGATCTCATCGTCAATGCTAGCGGAATGACGGGGGTAGACCAGTGTGAACAGAATACACGAGATGCATACCTTGTGAACGGTCTATCGGTGAAGGAAGTCACGAAGTTCTGCAGAGATCGAAGAATCAGGCTGATTCACTTTTCAACCGACTATGTGTTCGACGGAGAAAATGGCAATTATATGGAGAATTCAACGCCAAATCCAATCAACTACTATGGACTTAGCAAACTGATAGGCGATAGTTATGCTCTCTCTTATGATGACTCGCTGGTGATTAGGACTTCTGGCGTGTACGGTCTTTCGAGGAACTTCCCGGTTGTCACTCTCGAAAAACTCAGGGAGGGTAGTATGGTAAGTGCGATTAAGGGCTACTATTCTCCTATATTTGTCGGCCTTCTCGCTCGGTCCTCAGTGGAACTGATGAGTTCTAAAAATTACGGATTGCTGAACATAGCCGGAGAAAGGATCTCAAGAAGGGAACTGGCTGTGAAAATTGCGGAACGTTTTGGATTGAACAGAGAACTTGTGAAAGAAGAAGCGGAAGGTTTAAAATTAATCGCAAGGAGACCGTTTGATTCATCGCTCGATTCCTCTCTAGCCCGTAGATTACTGTCCTTTGATTTCTACACCTCTGAAGCCAATATCAACGAATTCTATTCATATCTAAACAGAAAATGATTTTAAATTAACTACTATTAGATGTCCCTATGCAAGAGTTTCTTCGGACGGAACTTGAGGACGTTATTATGGTAAAGGCAAATATATACAATGATGAAAGGGGGTTCTTCCTAGAAAGGTACAAAAAATCAGATTTCAAAGGCACTGGAGTGGGTGACGAGTTTGTTCAATTGAATCATTCGTTCTCGAAGAAGGGAGTGATTAGAGGTCTTCACTTTCAGAAGAGTCCAGAAGAACAGGGAAAACTAGTGACTGTGGTCTCTGGCCACATAATAGACGTGGCTGTCGATATTAGGCCTTCTTCTTCCACTTTTAAGAAGTCGGTATCTGTCGAATTGTCAAGTGACAAAGGCATTTCTCTGTGGGTTCCTCCAGGTTTTGCCCATGGATTCCTAGCGCTGGAGAATTCCAACGTAATTTATCTGACCACTAAGGAATATTCTCCTAGATTGGACTGCGGAGTGAGATGGGATGATCCCGATTTGAAAATAAGCTGGCCAGTTGAGTCTCCAATAATATCACCCAAGGACAGGAAGCTGAAATTCCTAAAGGAACTGATAAGAGATGGAGAAGTGAAATAATGACTAGACTGCTAGTGACCGGAGGATGTGGGTTTATTGGCTCGAATTTTGTAAACTACTGGCTACGGAATCATCCAGATGATTATGTGGTCAACTTAGACAAAATGACCTACGCGGCTGATGAAAACTATGTTGAGGAATCCCTCAAGGGGAAGAGTTACAAACTCGTCAAAGGAGACATAGCAGACAAAGAGCTTGTGATGTCTATAACTGAAGATATAGATACCGTGATAAATTTTGCAGCCGAATCTCACGTCGATAATGCCATAAATGAACCTTCGGCCTTTCTGAGATCAAATTATCAAGGTGTTTTCAATTTCTTAGAGGCTGCGAGGAAACGAGACCTGAGATTTCATCAGATATCCACCGACGAGGTGTACGGTAGTCTCCCCCTTGATTCTGAAGCTAAATTTCATGAGGAGTCGTGTTACAACCCCAGAAATCCTTACTCTGCTACCAAAGCCGCCGCAGACATGTTGATCAGAGCATACATCAATACCTACGGAATCAGAGCTACAATCTCTAACTGCAGTAACAACTTTGGTCCTCACCAGCATCCTGAGAAATTAATACCTAAGACTGTCCTAAATGCAGTGCTGAACAGAAAGATTCCACTGTATGGAGATGGAAGACAAGTGAGGGACTGGATCTTCGTGGAAGATCATGTTCGTGCAATAGAACTGATACTCAAGAAGGGAAAGGTCGGTGAGAGTTACCTGATAAGTGCGGGTAACGAGAGAAGAAACATAGACGTTGTGACTGAGATTCTCCGACTCCTCAAAAAAGGTAAGGACCTTATAGAATTTGTTTCCGATAGACCTGGCCACGACGTCAGATATGCCCTGGAATCCAACAAAATCAAATCATTGGGTTGGAAACCTCTGAACGATTTCAGCAAATCTCTAGATGCGACTGTAAATCACTACCTGAAAGAGTTCAATTCTTATTCAAGGAAGGCGACCTGAACAGCGTTTCTTCTAAGAGGTTGACTGCACCGTAAACGGGATATACATTAGAACGTTGAATTCCTTCATGACCTTGATAGGTCACTAAGCTCAGTCTAGAAGGTTCGCTGAATTGAAGCCTAATTAAAGCATATTCAGTATGAGGGGAATAGAAAGGACTGCTTTGTTAGAGGTGGTCTATTAGAAGGACATAATTAAAAGACAAAAAGCTGGAGATTAATTTCTCAATTGGTAATTTCTTTAATTTTATATCCAAGTGTTTGAACGAACATATTTTTCACCAGGGTAACTGTACACACTTCCATCGTTTAAGTACCAACTATCAAAGAGCATGCAACCGGTCCAATCAGCTGAAGAATTCATTTCTGTAGTTAGACCGACAGCGTCTCCGTTTGAATTAACAAACAATATGTGCCCCGTTACTTGGTCATTGGCCTCGAATACAAAGGAGGGGAGGACCAAATAGTTTCTAGCGAGTAAGTGAAATCAGGGTCTTCCTTGAATTTGGTAGCTCAAATTACTTAGGGTTGTCTGACGCAACCGACACATGGACTTCACGATTGCTATATCCAGCACACTGAGTCCCTTAACCCTTAAATTAGAGCGAAGATGGATGAAATCTCGACGTTTTCTCGATCGTCTATTCGAACCTGATACTTAGGAAAAGCTTTTATTCTCATTATATATTGTCTGACTAATGTCACACATACTACTGAAAGGGTGGCATAGATACAAAGAAAAGGGGAAATATTCTTGGAAGTCCTCTCTCGTGATTGCATTCGTAGCAACGATATTACTGTGGTGGCTACCGATCTTTGGACCAATGCTTTCGGGATACGTGTCTGGTAGAACATCTGGCTCAAAATACAAGGGTCTAATCATTACTGCACTCGTAGCTGCTATAATTGGAGTAGCATCTTTTCTGTTCACTTTCCTATTCCCAATACCCAATACGGTTGGCTACTACCTGTCTTCCACTATCCTGTATCATCTCCAAACGATCTCCCCATACGGTGCATGGTTTGTAGCCTCAATGGGACACATGTTTACTGACTTCCCATACTATATGTCATTCTTCCCGCCAAACTGGGCCGTTCTAGTCGCATTTGGATTCATAGGAGGAGCCATGTCGGAGCTCCTAGTCAGAGATACTGAAAGAAAAAGTGTTCTGTCTGCAAAGCACCCGATACACAATGACGCAAAGGCCCTTACCCCAAGGGAAGTAGACTACGCACCTCCAGCTGATCCCCACCCCTTACTAAAGAAGATAATAAGGGAGAAGGATGCCCAAGAATCCTCAGAGGATTATATCTAGAACCATACTAGAAAGTCAACATTTTTTTAAGTTTTTTTATTAATATTTTAATTTTTTCCTGAATTCCGCTACCTCTTCTTGCAGCGCTTTGTTCAGTGGATTTTTCCTTGCCTTTTCCTCAAGTTCTTTTAGCTTGTTTTCCAAAGCTTTCTTCTTTCTGTCAAGGTCCCTCTTTCCAAGCCCCATAAATTGTCTAGAAAATACTACATTATCTATTTTATCATTGTCTCGAATAATTTCTCTGGCAAAATTAGAAGGAGTAAGTGATTCCAGATATCCTTAACGTTTTTGCAAACCCAGGTTTAAAAATGTACACTTCATCATTGTGTTTCTTTATTGAATTAGCTACTGGTGGAACAGCTAGAATCCTCAGACCTTGTTCTTCATAAATGACTAAATAAGAACTGGAGTGTTTTACGAGAGATACATCCACGTGTGGAATCATTTTGCAGAGATTGTCTGAACATGGTCCCTTACTATATCTGAGTTCAAGATAGACTTCCGTGATATTGTTGTTTGCGATTAATTCTCTGGCTTTTTCTGAGATGGTAATCATGGCTTAAATCTCTTTAAGAAAAGAGAGTTCATGACTACGGTAGTGGAGCTAAAAGCCATTGCGAATGCCGCTAGAAATGGGAGGGTGTTGTATATCCTTGCTCCCAACAGTGGTATCAATGCGCCTCCTGCTACTGGAATTAGTACAATGTTATAAAAGAATGCCCACATCAGATTCTGTTTTATCTTCCTTATAGTCTTTCTTCCAAGGTTAAGGCTCACATATACATCATAGAGTTTATTCTTCATGAGTATTATTCCCCCTGTCTCCTTCGCAATGTCAGTTCCACTACCGATCGCAATTCCCAGATCCGCTTTTGCCAGAGCTGGAGCATCGTTTATCCCATCTCCCACCATTGCTACAACTTTCCCAGATCTTTGAAGCTCCTCTATTTTTTCAAGTTTCTGCCGCGGCTTGACATTAGCAACTATATTTCTTATTCCTACCTTGGCTGCTATCGCCTTTGCGGTAGTTTCATTGTCTCCGCTTATCATCCACGTTTCGACGTGAAGGCTGTTCAGGGCCTGGATTGACTTGATGCTGTCATCCTTTATTGGATCTGCGAGAGCAATAAGTCCTACTATCTTCGATTCTATTGTAAGAATCAGTACAGTCTTCCCTTCGGACTCCAATTTATTTATACTGCCCTCAATATTGCGTGTTGAAATTCCGTTGTCTGAGAGTAAATCCCTATTTCCAACCAATATTTTTTTGTCTAATTTACACGATACGCCCTCGCCTGGAATGTAACTGAACTCGGTAGGAAATTGGACTTCGATCTTTTCGTCCTTTGCCCTTTTTTGAACAGCTTTCCCTACGGGGTGTTCGGAATAGGCCTCCGCTGACGCAGCATACCTTAGGATTTCCCTTTGGTCGAGGGCTGAGGTTTCTACTATGTCCGTAACTTCCAGCTGTCCCTTCGTTATGGTCCCTGTCTTGTCGAAAGCAACCGTATTGACCTTGTTTGCAATTTCGACATACTCTCCACCCTTGATGAGAATGCCATTCTCTGCCGCCTTGCCGGATGAAACCATCAGGGCCGCTGGAGTTGCAATGCCGAGTGCGCACGGGCAGGCTATTATCAGAACTGAGACAAAAACCAGCAGGGAAAATGTTAGTCCGATGTGACCGACATAGAACCAGTACAACAAGGAGATAATTCCTACTAATACGACGGTTGGAACGAAGTAGGAAGATACCTTGTCTGCTAACCTTTGGATAGGTACCCTAGCAGAATTTGCATTCCTTACCGTCTCAATTATTTCAGAAAGAGCAGTGTCTTCTCCAACTTTCTCTGCCACAATTCTTACGGCTCCAGAGAGGTTCACCGTCCCCCCGATCACCTTGTCTCCTTCTTTCTTATCTACCGGTAAACTCTCTCCTGTTATCATTGACTCGTCGACTGATGTGAAACCTTCTACAACTCTTGAGTCGGTGGGAATTGCTTCTCCCGGCTTCACTAGCAGTAAATCTAAAACTTTTATCTCTTCAGCCTTGACTTCTATGATATCTCCATTCTTGATGAGATGGGCTGTCTTCGGGAGAAGGGAGACTAGTTTACTAAGGGCTTCGGACGCTTTTGCCTTCGTAAGTTGCTCCATTAAAGTTCCAGTCAGAATCAGTGATATTATCGCCGTGGAAGTGTCGAAATATATTCCAGTTGAAGGAAATAAAGAAGGAAATAACACTACCGCTGCACTGTACCCCCAGGCTGCCGACGTACCGATTGCAATGAGGGTATCCATGTTTCCCGCTCTGCTCTTGAAGGCATCTATTGTCCCTTTGTAGAACCTCAACCCAGGATAGAATTGCACGACCGATGCCATCCCCAGTGAGACGTACTCCCAGTAGGTAAAGTGAATGATGTAAGTGAACAGAATAATTGGAATTGTCAAAACCCAGGAGAGGGTCAACAAAATTTTTAGCTTGCTAAGCTCCTTTTCAGGTTCTTCAAACTGGTCTTTGCATGCCTCACTGCAAAAATAGTAGTTCTTGCCATACTTGAAGCTCTTTATTGTTGCTGTAGTTTCGTCTACATACATTCCGCAGACTGGGTCTCTAGCCATTCCAATATCTCCTTAAACAACTGTTATACTAACAGCATCCTCCTCCATGGGAGTGCCCCATAGAGTTGTGAGCAAATTTGTGAGGGTCATTATCGAATTGCTTCTTGCAGTCGTTACTACAAAAATAGAAGGTCTGTCCCATGCGCTCAGACTTTAGAGCAGAACTGGGGTCAACGCTCATTCCACACACTACGTCCTTCTCCATCGATTTCTTTCTAAACGTGTTATCACCATACTTCAATGTTGGACTTGTACTAAAGAGTACTTTGTGCAAGATGCTTAAAACACACAAGCTTACGCATCAGATCATTTCCAATGTGTGTTATCTCAAGCATCAAAAATCACCCATTGTAGGAGTGCTGCGTGGTTTATGGAGCCTCGTCGGCTCTCTGAATTCTCCTTGCAAGATCCCTCTTACAGTTCTCGCAGCAAGCGTAATACTGATGATTCTTGTATTTTAGGACCAGCGGCACGTCTTCGATCTCTTTTCCACAATAATCGCAGTATGTCCTCACTCTTGTTGATATTGATTCATAGTCTTGCTTCTTTTTTATGATATTAAGGTGAACGTACGTTATATCTTTTTTAAGGACATTGATGTCAGAAACAACCATGAATTTTCCATTAGCAAGTTCAAACACCTCTATCCTATCACTTTCAGGTATTTGTTCCAGATCTTCCACTTCCAAGAGGATTAGCTTTTCATTTTCAGGGAGCGATACGTTCACAGTGAAACGAGTAATGATTTTGTTTGAGATCAGCGATTTGATTGCAGTTCTAACTGTATTTCTGTTAAGATTCGTCACTTTAGCCACATCGTTCACTCTGAGTCTAGAATCCTCTTGTAGAGCCCTTAGAACCTTTGACTCATTATGAGACAAATTTATTTTAGACATAACTTCCTCATATGGCCAATCACCTCCTTGAAATAAATGTTATGCATACCGATTAAATTTCAGTCTGATAATGGTCACAATGATTATTCGCTTCATCTCAATGATTTAAGTTGACTATTTTCTTCTTGATACAACTATTCAAGATGGGATAAGCCATTTTATAGACGCGACCTAAAATCTTGGTTACGCACTTCACATAGGGTCGGTATTTATCTAAGGATTATTTACCTGTTTATGCAAATATTCAATGATGTTACTGAAATCATTCTAAAATATAAGAAAATACTTTAGCCAATGTGATTAATTTGGTCTCCCTTTTAAGAACATATTGCACAAGTATTCCGATATCTGTTTTATTCGTCCAGACGACGAGGTTTTGAGTGCGCAACTCAGTTGTTCAGTTATCGTCCCGGTGATTATCGGCCCATACAGGTCGTCATGTTCGCTGAGTGGAAGTCACACGTGAAGCAAATGAATCTGGGCTAACTGACTACTATCTCTCCATACATTCCTTTAGCAGCATGCCCTGGATATGTGCAAAGATACCAGTAAGTCCCGGTACTCGAAAAATCATAGGTAACATTTTCAAAAGCATAGCGACCTGAACTTTGTGGTGGAAGGTAGTTCATCATGTATCCGTAACTGTTGTTGAGACCGTAGAAGCCACTCATCGTGTCACCATTACTATAGTTACCACCGTAAAAGCTGTTCATCATTCCGCCGTAATTGTTGTAATATGGGGGACCTTCATTAGTGATCACAAAGTTGTGATAAGCATCTGTATCAACGTTTATTGCAACAAATTTAACTGTGATGCCGCGCTCAATTTCTAGTTTAGGGTTGATTTCTCCGAAGATCGAGAAGTTGTACATGCTTCCGTTTGAACTCATAGGCCCTAACTCCACTGGGATAGTAGAGCTGGCATTAACGTAAATAACCTTGTCTCTGACAATAACACCAGGAGGAAGTGCTGTCAATTCGGACAATTCTGATGATCCGATAGTAGAAATAGACTCGTTTCCAAGGTAATTCACCTTTGCTTCATAGACGACTACCATAGAAAGAACCACAACCAAGACAATTATTAAGGTGACGCACTGACCACGCAACACGTATCAACTCCGTTCCTCATATGATAGTTCATTTTCCCTCCCTCTTCAGATACTTTCATTTAGAGGTCATAAGTAGAAAGCAACATAGGTATTAAAGTGCATTTAGTGCGTTATGCCTAATTTTGTAGGAAATATTTAATCGGAAATATGTGAAGAAATCAATTCATTTGAACTGGTACCCGAGTCACGGTCTGTACGTACGTGGTCCTTTGCAAAGAATTATATCTTACACGATTTATTTCATTTCAATTAAACGATATGAAATAACGACCTTTTCACTACTCAAAACAACATGCCAACAGAATTTTACGAATCTCCAGATATGACCTTTGAAAGAATTTAGTGGGAAACCGAAAATATCTCTTACTACTCCAGAGGAGGGTGGGAGTTGGTAATATGAGCAGTTATACTAGGAAGGATGGATGGCTCGTATGACACGTTCATGCACTAAAGATATCAGCAAGGGTAATTTTCGGGATAGTGTGGATGATAGAGACGCCCTTAAGTTCCCGGACGTCTATGAGCCAACGGCGAACCTAATAAATTCAGCTGTCTGAGTTCAACCCTCTTGGCTTGAAATTCGGTTCAGTTTCTGCATTTCGATAATTTCCGTCACTTTAATTATCAAGGAAATGAATACGATAGTTGATGTTTAAAAACGATCTTCTCAAGGAAAAAACGGTTCTCATAACCGGGGGAGGTACTGGAATCGGTAAGAATATGGCTTCTATGTTCGGCTCTTTGGGAGCGAAGATCGCCATACTGGGTAGAAGAGAAGAAGTTCTACTCAAAACTTCTAGAGAGCTTGAGGCTGAGGGAATAAAAGTTTCAGCTCACAAATGTGATGTGAGATCACCTGAACAAATAGCGGAGACGGTAGAATTCCTTGAAACGGAGTTGGGTCCAATAAACGTTTTGGTAAATAATGCTGCCGGAAATTTTGCATCGCCAATTGAAAAATTATCTCCGCACGCTATTGATTCTGTTCTGAACATTGTACTGCACGGTACTCTCTATATGACTCTGGAATTAGGAAAGAGATGGATCAAACGGAAACAGGAGGGTGTGGTCCTCAACATTGTTACTCCATATGCTTGGACTGGGTCCGCATATGTAGTTCCGTCAGCAGCTGCAAAGGCGGGGGTTCTTGCAGTGGTGAGATCTCTTGCTGTTGAATGGGCAAAATATGGCATCAGACACGTCGCAATCGCGCCAGGAATATTTCCTACGGAAGCAACACAAAGGAATTTATTTCCACTTCCAGGGATGGAAGAAGCGCTTAAAAAAAGAGTCCCTCTCGGAAGAACAGGAAAGATCGATGAAATTTCCAATCTTGCTTCTTTCCTAATATCCGATGAGGCTTCATTCATAAATGGAGAAGTTGTTACGATAGATGGAGGAGAATGGCTCAAAGGTGCGGGAGAATTTAACGACCTCTCAGTATTGACAGATGAACAGTGGGACTTGATGAAGGAGTTGTCTAAGTCAAAATGAATTATGCTTGTTCCGGGTTCAGCTGCCTGTAAATGAGGAAGTTTTATGACTCTATCTACACGGATCACGGTCTGGAGGATATTGATCTGCTATCCTGAAAACTGTAACACTTTTCCTCATTTTTCATTTGTTTTCACTCTTTGTCTCAAAGTGCCATGAACGTTCCATGACTCCCCCTAGGTAACATACCATTTAGTGACTTCTTCTTAAATCATCCAGTAGTAAGATTACTTTTCTGCTAGAACTTAAAGATTAGCGCATGCCTCGATAGATATTCTGATCAAACCCTCCCGGATAGAACCACGACCTGGCCATTCTCTTCTATCCCACTTGTCACCACTTACGTCATCTCCAGCATACAGAACTTCGGCTCGTATAACGTTCCTGAATTTGGCGACTGCAAATAAGGCAGATGCCTCCATCTCAACTGTGAGACACCCCTCCATTTTCCTTAACTTTATCTTCTTTTTTGTTTCCCTGAAGAAACTGTCAGTGGTCCAGGTCTTGGTCAATAGATAGCTGATTCCCCTCGCCTTCATAGTTCTTTCAAGCGATTCTACGCATTCTGGGTTTGCCCCTACTTCTCTCCCCGGTGGAAGATAATGATATGAAGTACCCTCATCACGTATCGCGGCCACAGGAATAATGAGATGCCCTCTAGCAATTCTTTTGTCCAGCTCACCTGCTCCTCCACAGACGATGAATTTCCTAGCACCCCGGGCGATAAGTTCATCCATAAATCCAGCAGAAAGTGGTGCTCCCACGCCAGGATGAACAACTGCCACCTCTACCTGACCGTTTCTTGTCTTATAGATTGGATTAGGACCATTTTCACTTGTCAGGTAATCGATAATTTCTAATTCTCCTCTCGCGTGCATGTCAGTAAGCACGTCGTTAAAGAAGCTCATTACACATCTCTCAGGAATTTGTGGTAGATCGGGGTCATGATCAGTCTCGATCATGCCATCTTCAGGATCAAATTCCAAGATTGGGTAATTCTTTCTTAGGGACTTCTCCTTTATTTTAATCGATTTCATGGGCGTATCTTCATAAGCCCTCAGCTATTAAAAATGTTAACGTAGTACCGTTCCAGTCCTACGAGGGAGCAGATCAATATCATATCTAATGCTTCGCGGTTTCAACAGCTCTTAGTATTTGCAAAGTTCACGCTTTAAATATGAAAATACCTCATCATTGGAAGGTAAGTCGCGGACCAAATAGTCTAGTTCAGACTTCCACTTCCTTTTTATGTTCATTGCATCTAATTTATGACAAATTACATTTTCATCAAAAATTTCGTCTCTTAAAAGTGCCTTTTTTCTGGCGATTTCTCTGTCGTAAGCAACACTCCTAAGTGAAAGTATGTAATAAAGGTCGTAAACATCCCTCATCTTTTCCCTTTCAAGCAGTGCCAATATCTTTTCTGCGAGTACTTCTTCAATCTTCATAACAGGGACTGAAAAAGTAGTGATATCTGCATAAACGGGGGAGATGTATCTTAAATCTGGCTCTAGAATGACGTCGCGCCTGGTGCTTATGTCAATATCGATGTTTTGGAGATGCCCTAATCTGTTATTTAGTGGTCCCCTTACAGAAATCTCATAATTTATTCCGATCGTCTTATTTCCAACGGTGTTACCTCTGTGCTCCGTTTTAACAATTTCGTATTGTCTATCTAGATTGTCCAGACACTTGTTCATCTTTTCATAAATGGAGTGTCTTTCCTTGGGTTCCCACGATCCGGTATATGAGAAATCCAAGTCCTCGGAAAACCTGTTAAGACTATGGAACAACTTCAGCGCCGTACCTCCTTTGAAGACAAGTTCTACAGAAAAAACCGAATAGATCTCCCGAAGGAGTAAAACAAGAAGGTAATCCTTTTCGAGTTGCCTAATATCCCTAAAGTCAGTAGAGTGTTTTAGGAGCTCATATTCGTCTATCATAATAGCTCCCTCTGAAAAACTCTGTCGGGAAGTTCGTTCGAAGTGAACAGTTTGGAACAAACCTTGAGTAGAGACCTTGATCTCATTCTAATAGCATAGTTCTCAAAGAGTCTCTTGTCAATTTTCTTCCCTCTGACTGCAGCAGAAAAGGCATCTTCAACGTAGCTTAGCGGTGGAGTTCCAAAATAAATGGAGTCCAATATCGTCTTCTCAATGGTTGCTACATAGGAGTTCCTTACCTTAGTATAGCCAAAGAACTTGTCCCTAGCAATGGTTCGAAATTCTATCGAAACTCCATCCAGCTGTACCTCTCTATGCCGCTTTATAGATATGATCGAATACCTATCGACAATTTGATTGGTCAAAGCGTGAAACTGCATTGCAGCAAATAGGCTTACGTATGATGGAAAAACAATTTGAGATGCGATTTCAAAAATATCGAGACCTTTGTTACTCCTGATATAAAATTTTCCTCGTTCAATTCTTCTAACTCTATTACTTGATGAAAGAATCTTTGAGACATAATTTCTAGGCTTGTTCATTATCTTGACTGCATCATGTATGGTGAAAAACGTTTTTTCACCCTGCATTAACTTATCTAATACGTCCTGCGTTTTGAGATAGGACATCAACAAGTAATGTGTTTGTAGATTATTAGTTTTATGTCACAGAATAACCACTAATTTGGTGATAACGTAACACCCTTTCTTGTGACGACATGCCCACCAATAAAATCACCCAAGAGCCAAGTCTTTCAAAACAGATTAGCGCACAACACATCTGGAATTACCATGAAAACTATTGAATTCGAAAAAGAACATCATTATACCAAAATAACCTTAAAGGAAGAACAATCGAATTGATCTTACAGAGAAAAGAAGGGCTATTGAAAATCGCCATTATGCAGAAACGTTACCACAACTAAACTAGAATCATCTAGCGAACGGATATCTATCATTGGATCCAGTTCGACGTGAACAGTTAGGGTTCAAGCTAGATCTTTGGACAGTTCATTTATAACTCCTCAGACCTAAGCTAAAAATAACGTTCTCAAACCAGAAGAAGAATGCAAATTTTCCAGCACTAGGGCCACGGAATTAAAGTGAACATGTGAGAAAATATCCATAATTGTCCAAAACTTGCAAACTTAGCATTTTTTTATTATTTAAATATAATATGTATATCTTATTATACGAAGAACTAAATGGATTATTCAGTAATTGAACTAACATAACTCTAATAATTAAGTAGCTGGAGGTCTAAATTCACTAACTTGGCAATTACAACCAAGATCTTGAGGAATCTTTTTGGTTGCATTCTTTCGTATATCCTGTCCCGTTCTTTTCGTAGATTTGCAAAATGAAATCTAGAACAACTTATTTGTCAAAATATAGTTTAGATCGTTTCAACGGCATCAATAATTTGATTGCGTCACACGTAGTTGTTTCAGCAGTTTCATTTCCTTTTAACGCCTTCTCGGCGATTGGGGCATTTCAAATATGTCTCTGATTCGTTGGTCAGTTTTGTGAAGTACCTTTTAGTGAGCCACGTCAATTGATCTGGTCTAAGCTAGGTACTGATGGAGGTTAAATCAGCACACATATGCTTTTTCGGATCAAGCTGCATTCCGTTTACAGAACTTTAGTTGCCCTCTTCGTGGTCCCTCGACTTCCCTCAGCCTATGAATAAATGATTCTATACAGAGGGTACAACAACTGCAACCCTCTTAACATTTTAAAAATTCACTGGCTTCAGTAGATAAAGAACCAAGAATACGTTTTATTATAACTTCGTCGCTCAGGCGATTTTAAAATAGCGATAGAATAATTTAGTCCGAGTTTTAGTGTCCAGACGTGGACGTATAACTGTGGTTATACGTCATCATTAGAGGTCGAGCTCTAAAGTAATGGAATATTATTGACTAAATAATTTATTTAATTTAACTCTGATTTCTAAATGAATACACCTTCGAAACTAGAAGGGGTC
>JAJYUV010000092.1 GCA_021792355.1 Thermoplasmata archaeon
CTGAAGCTGCTGAGGTCTATCAGGTCAGCCAGGGATAGCCAGGCTATACTTTCTCTCTTAACCTTTGGTCTTTCCTTGCTCTCCTTAGTCCTCACCATGAATGGTTTTAGGACTTCGAGCAGCTCTCCCTTGGTGACGGTCCGGATTGGATATTTTGACTTGGTTAGACCGTAAATCGTTCCGTTAGGATGGATACTTCCAGGCCCGACTGCATATCCATTCTGACCCTTAACATACGCACCGTCTTTAAGTGGTATGTTCTTGATTGGAGGGTCATTTATGCCATAGACGTATTGCCTATGACCCTCTCTGCCTGTGCTATACCAATACGTAGGCATAGCAGTATCCAGAACTTTTTGAATCTCGTTAACATCAGCATCCACGAAACAACAATCCCCATTTGGACAGAAAATTCCATAGTTCCCTCCATTTCTGACCCAATTCTCTATTTCCTGACTGTTAAATTGATAATTATTGGCAGTGGTCCACTCTCTTTCGAGTGGGTTTTTGCGTCTGGGGAGTATCTTTAAGCAGCGAAATCTAGGATTACGAAAATCTAATCTAGTCGAATTGTATACATTATTTGAATTAGTTTCTGGCCCCTTCGGAGGGGCTATTTCTTCATTATCATTCATTAATCTTGGACCTCCCTATTTCGCTGTTTTTTGCGATTAAACTGTTTGATTACTAAAGCTACAGCAATGAAGGAAATCCCCATAATGCTTAGAATCAAAATCAAGACAAAGTTTGCAGATCGTTCGCTAATATTTTGAATGACACTGCTTGCAGCTGCAGGACCGAGCAGATAGGTCAGAACGGAGTAAGTTTTGCCACTCTGTGGCGTAGTGGGCAGAATCAATGAGGTTGAGTCATTCGGTCTGATAGTTGAGTTTGATGTGGCAGCATTTAAAGGAATGGTAGTCGTTCCGGTGCTTGTCTGATTCGGTGGATCGTTTGACGGGCTCTTGATCGACGTAAACTGAATATGAATAATGATCGAACCGTTTGCTGAAATACTTGGCATTTTCACAATCCCGTGCGTAATATTTGCCACATACGGACTCGAAGCGTAATTCATAGACGAGTTAAGCTCAAAGCTTTGCGTCGTATTATTCCATACGTAGGTCCTTACGAACCATGTCCATGTTCCGTTTGGAGGATTTATCACGACTGCGGGAAGACCATTGCTAGTGACTTTTGTTATTAGGCCGTCAGGATCCCAGAACATTGTACCTAACGGATAAGACGAATTTTCCGAGGTTACGATGATTGCAGCAGACCAGTACGAACCAACAGGCAAACCTGATTCCACGAATTTTATGGAATTCGGTGCCAGCTCGCCGGTCACATGAACTATCATTCGTCCGATCCATTTCCCCTTATATTCGGTACCATGCCCTGTGCCTGTTAATCGCACTGTATAAACGTATGTTCCTGGGGTATTCTGAGAGGCTACAATGCTTGAATTTACAGCGCCTGGAATCAATTGCCCGTTAACGTACCAGGCGTATTTATAAGCCGACGAATTGCCGTTCCAAACGGCTTGACTGCCAACGAAATTGACACTGATCCCGAATGAATCCCCGATGTATATCGTTTTGTCAAGAGGATTTATACTCAGGATAACCGCAGGGATATGCGAGTTCGGATGTCCAGGAGCAGGGTCCCCTACCGAATCCGTGACCCAAACCCGAATAGAATCGTTCCCGACAGGTAGGGTGTTTGTGGTCCATGTTGACGATGTTGCGCCGGTGACATTCGCACCGTTTAGCCACCACTGATAGGAATACGGAGGAGTGCCCCCAGTGACATTACTGTTAAACGTTACACTCATTCCATAATCTATGGGATTCTTAGATGATGATATGGAAACGGTGACAGGAGGATTAACTGTGACGGTTAGCGTAGAGGAATCAAAATTGAGTGATGTCCCGTTGACATGATATTGAAAGTAGATTGTGTCACTGCCAGCTGTGGCCCAAATGTAATATCCGACGTAAACTATTCCATTGGAACTTACGGACATGCTGCTTGTGTTTGCTCCGTTAATGAAAGCGTAAACTGCATAGTAATGGCCTGAGGGTGCAGGTCCAGACGGAGCCGAGTAATACCAGGTCTTAACGTTCACATCGGTTGGGTCGTGGCTACTCGTCAAGTTAGCTGTGAAAGTCGAACCGGAGAAACTGATGCTTACACTGGAAACGGCCTTGGCAGTGCCTGTTTGCGGAGAAGGAGCATACTGAGTTACGCCACTGTACGCCTCATTCACTTTATAATTATACTCAATATTTACTGTTTCAGTGAACTTGATTGATGAGGTAGTTGAGGACTGGTTTAAGCTATTGTACACCACGCTCCAACTTATGCCTGACGGAAGACCCGTTTCGTTGAAATAGACAGCACCTGTTGTCGTTGTTAAAGGATGGACAAAAGACGATTCAGACGTTGGAGCTGCAGCGAAGCCGACTACTCCAAGACTACTGAGAAGAAGAAATATCGTAACTGCAAGGGCAACATTTTTAACCATTTAATTACCCTCCTTTTTTTCGAGCATCTTTAGAAGAACGTCCATTTTCGAGACAAGGTCCTCCTTTGGAATGTCATCCGGCAAAGACAGCACCAACGTCTTAACTGGGTCTTGACCATTCAGGGCTTTGGCTTTCATGGCCCGAATATCGGTCATGGCATAGCCTCCTTGTAAGGCATCACTTTCAATGATCCATCAGTGAGCAATCTAATCGTTATTTTATCTCCTTTCTTCATTCCATGAAGCACGCACCATATTTTCGGAATCGTGACATAGAGCGAACCATTCTGATTAACTAATGGCCTTTCCCACGTCACACCATTTACCCCATACTTATTGGGTTCGAGAGCTTCCATAGTAGAAAGAACCAACTTTTGTATTTATATTCCATCCACGTATTGTTTTTTCCTATCCTATGTTTACTCATTTCATGTTCCGTTAAATGGAAAGAAAACCTTAATAGTCTCCTTACTATTATCCTATGTTGATATGGTGAAATACAGCTTAAACAAGAAGAAGACAACTAAGGCGATAATATTAAGGAAATTGCTGACCAAAGAGCTGATTGAGGAGGGGTTTTACGAGAAGTCTGATTTGGAAAAGGACCTCAGAGGAATAATTACGAAATCACAACTCGAATTTCATTTATATAGCAGGCAAGAGAAAGAAAAAGGGCTAATTACGAAGGGCTTAGTCAGGTCAGACAGGGGAAAGCTCAGTCTTAACCTGAAAAGTAGAAATGCGATAGCTGAAATGATAGGATACCTTGGGAATGAACCGGAAATAGGACCTAATGTTAGATACTTCTTTGAGAAGGCTTTCATTGAAGCTTTTCTTTCTAATTACGGCGATCGGTTCCTAATCAGGCTTGACCTCTATCAATACCTGGAGAGAGGGAACGTAAGAACGAAAAGTCTGCTAGATAGAGAAGTGGACAGAGAAATAAGGCAGGAATCGAATCACTTCGAGGAAATGAATATCAAGTTAGGGGAGCTTGAAAAACTATACAAACAATCTCCAATAGATTTTAAAACGAGAGCTTTAGAAAGCGAGAAAATAACTGAAAAAATGAGAGATAATGATAAACTGGATTTCAGCTCGGCAAGAAAGCAGGTGATTGAAGGATTGCCTACTCCGCACTATGAAGCCAGAGAAGAAGACCATGAGGAACTGATCACGGCACTGATAAAATTTGCCTGGGGAAGGAGGAATCTGACAGTTCAGTTTATGTTGGATTACATTCTTAGCGTGGTTGAGATCTCCAGGGAAGTAGAGCAAATAGAGAAGAACTGGGATAGAGTCAACAAGGCAGACCTTTACGAGAGATATGAGTTTGGAGATTTTGCACTGTTCAATAAGAATGAGAAGGAAATAAGAGCATCTTCAAGAGGGAGTTCCCCTCAGGCACTTCAAATATTCATTAATGGAGTCATCAGAAAAGCTATAAAAGCGTCGACTGAGAATGAAAGATATTCCTCAGAGAACGATAACCTTCTTTCGTTGTTCACCGGACGCATAGCCCTTTCGTCATTCATTATGAAGTCGTTTGTTTTTGATGAGCTGCCGATTTATTTTTCGCCTCCTGGAATCCCATCCACTGAAGAAC
>JAJYUV010000002.1:0-570 GCA_021792355.1 Thermoplasmata archaeon
CATTTATGATAGTTAATAGCTTACGTATTTTATTCAACATATCCGAGGTTATCGTTACGCTTTCACGTTGGGTTACTGAATCAAAAAGAACCTAAGAGGATTCTTAGGAAAAAGGAGTTTAAGTGAGCCCAGTTATTGGGCTGTGCATCGAAACCCCCCGGTTGTTTGAACTCCTTCCAGAAAAGCCAGAACAAGAGATTGCCGATAATTTTTTGAAAAGTATTAGAAAAAAAGGTTGGTAGGCTAATGCATTACCAGCGAAAGACTGGCTTCTTCAAATTCCTTGTCAAATGTCCTAAGATTGTCCATGCCATTCGTCTTTACTTGAGAAATAACTGTGCAATCTGTGAAGCTGAATCTGGTTGTTTTCTGATTTCTGAAAATTTGCCAGGAATGGTCAAGCATCGACTGGTCCACTCTCCACAACTCCAGCGATTCCACGAACTATCGCCGACAAAATCTTTCTTGAATAGGAATAAAATGAAGGATCCCTGTGGATGACATTTAAGAACACGTTAGTGTCTATGCAGGTCTTAATCCCACTCATCTCTGATTTTTTTCATCATTCTT
>JAJYUV010000002.1:580-277916 GCA_021792355.1 Thermoplasmata archaeon
ATGATGATACTTCCATTTTTCTTTTCGAACAGCACTTTATCGCCAGCCTTTACTCCAAGATCCAGTCTAAATTCGACAGGAATAGTTACCTGCCCCTTTCCTGTCACTTTGCTCAGTTTTGTCATTGTGTCAGTACGATGAGGTAATTAGTACTTCATTTTAAAATCTTAGCGGTCGATGTGATAATTCACGAATTCATATGCAGATTAAATTAGTGGATTGATGGAAGGCAATCGGTGCTACGTTCTTCTATCATTTCTTAGAGTAGTCTGAATGACAACGGAGTTGGAACACGAGCGTTTAATTTGTCACACTCCTAGTGCATGATTCCATTTGATTTGGATCATACGTAAAATACGCTGCCTAATACTGAAAGTGCCCTTGTCGTCGTATGTCATTCGCACGGTTTCTCTTTAGACTTTGTATATTCCTCATACGTTTGGGGCGCTTTACCAACCGCGATTTTTGCATCTTTGCAAAAATCCTCTAAGTCCCGAAATCTTCCCCTGCATCCTTTGAACGTTTCAAGGGCCAGTATGCCAAGTGCTGAAGAGAACTCTTCCCGAAAGTACATTGCAGTAGGCCTTCCGATAATTCTTTTGTTTCTCAGGTAAGCTATCTTGTTCAGTTCATCCAGAAAATCAACCCCCCATTGGTCATAACGTTCACTTCTGCTAGGCTCCAACTCTATACTCCTGATCTCGGAGTCAAATGCCTTCAATGCAGATAGCTCTTGGCTCTTTTTGTTAAGATGAGCGTTGTACCATAACCCTAAAACAGCGACAGTTACCGACAGCAGCGGAATTAATATAGACGTGATCAAAGAGCTTACCATCTTGATTTACCCGTCCTTTGATTGCAGCAAATTATAGCAAGGATCATCCGGACTGGTAGGGGGTCTAATTACACTGAGAACATTCGATACTTCTCCATCTCCCTGCTTAGGTGACCTTATAACTATAACATGCCCCTGTTCAAGGCTCGATACCAACCTCACGAATTTATGCAGATTCTTTTCGTCGAAGTGAAAAGTCTCGACTGAATTAGATGGCACCACGGGGAAACCCTTCTTCGCTAAAAGTGGCTTAATGTTCACTTTGTCGTTGACTTTTACCATCATGATTTACAATTAATTTAAGAGTACTTAAGTCTTATTAAATGCCTCCGTAACCAATAAGTTATGAACGGAACCTATAGAATGAAATTTCTGTGATCCATCTGTCTTTTGAAACGATTCGATAATGTATTATTGACTTGTCACGTAAGCATCCATAGAAACTTGCATGAAAAATATAGATTTAACCTGGATTAACAATAGAAAATATTAAAATAGGGTCTCGGGTTTGAATTAATACGTGAGAATATGGGAAAAAATAGAGTGATTGTGAAAAGAGCTGTATTAATTGCCCTCATAATCTCTGCGATCGCAGTCACCGGAGCAATTGCCTATTCATACGGATCAGCAACTGCAAAAGACCATCAGAGTGAAATAACATCGCTTGCCGCGGCTGTCCCGGCACTTAAATCATCCTTACTGGATCCGCCATCGCATCAAGCTTCCGACATTACCCTTGGATTTCCTGAAGTAGTCAATACCCAGGTCACCGTCACTAACGATCTTGACGGTGGAGATTACGGCTACTGGGCCCTGGACAATTTCACTGCCCAAATCCAGATATGGCTGGTTGGGAGCAGCGGACAAACAAGTATCCCCGGTCAACCGCCGAATGGAGTCGCTGAACCGCCATTCACCTACCTAGTTTTCGTATATGTCCAGGGTAACGAGGTCACTTACTATGGGGCGACGCAACCGAATGGACCAAGCGCCACTTCTCTCGAACCTGCCACGGAAAACGGGAGCATCTATGGAGGCGTCCTGTTCTTTGGAACTGCAAACAGTGCACCGACGTTTCCTTCATCTTACAGTGCCATGAGACCACAGCAGGCAAAAGCGGTAATTCTAGAGGACACCTATTCCAACCAAGGCTCACCGAATGGATTCTTCACCAATTTGATTTATGATCAGTTCACGAGCAACGTGGGTAACGATTGGGTCTTTACCTACACCTATGCTTCGCCACCACCTAACTCCCAGGGCCACCAAGGACAGAATCAGTTTGATCACGGACAAGGACAGAATGAGCAGGTAATGGTTAGCAGTGGCTACAATACGACGGGTAACATCATAGCCTTCCCCGATCACGCACGGATGGTCATGAGCATTTCTTACAACGTGGTCAACGACGAGGATTCAGGCTTTGTGGGCTACTGGGCACTTGATAACTATAGCAAAACAGTTACAGTGTGGCAGGAATCCAACGGAATATATTATGCAGTTGCCTATTACACTGGAACTTGGACGACCTTTGCGGGAGCACTAAGTCCAGAGTCTGGTGCACTGGAGGCGAGCGGTGGTACAGGTTCTTTCAGTGGGGGGTATGTAATGACGATCACGGGAAAACTGAATTCAAATCTCAGACTGCACGGATTCATAGGTACATTCAACTTTGGCGGGACACAAAAAGACATTCTTCTAGGTTCCTATGGAAAAGGGCAGACAGGATCGACAACCGCTTACGACTGGGTATCTGCTTACTTTGGGTCCGGAGCGATCACAACTATGCCTTACTGGGGATGGACATACACATATCCGGGCAACTCTGGGCCTCATTCGTCAAACACTCAGACTTGGATAAACTCTTACTACGGTAGCTCCGGAGACATAGTGCTTTGAGTTTAATCAAACCTCTATTTTTTTAATTTCATTCTCATTTCCACATTTTTGACTTCTTTCGTTTCGCAATAAACAGCTGGAGCCATAACGTAAGACTGGTTTCTGCACGCATTAAACTCCCTTTTTCCCCGTAAGTGCACTTCCATTGGAGCTAGACTTATTTGCTCCGTCAATATCGAAATTAAGCAGTGAAACCAATGGAAAGCGTTATTATGAACACCTCATTATTACTTGAGACATGCCTTTTGAAGGTTGCCTGGTTAAAACGTCAACGATAAAGGCGAATAATAGGATTGGATGCACCAAATTCTTGATTATAGTTCTGGTTTTGATCATCGTGCTTTCGTATTTTCCTGCACTCGTCAGCAGTGGTGTAATAGAATCAGTCTCTCCGCCTGCAGTCATTTCTGGGGAACATTCCAACTCTCTCAAAGGAGCTGGAGCAACTCAGTCTGCGGCAACCCCTTATCAATATCAAGGGAGGTATTTCGTTCCACCCTCACAAGTTCAATCTGAAACTGCATTCTCCAATCTATCGTGGAAAACAATAGGTCCAACAGATATTCCAAACGCCACAGGGAGTGGTGGGCCAAATGCTTCTGGAAAGATATCAGCATTTGCTTTTGACCCTGCCAACACGGAAATAATGTATGCAGGAGGCGGCCCGGGACCTGGTAACTCTGGCCCATATGCCGACTCCGGTGTATTCAAGACCACCGATGGAGGGAAGAACTGGACTAGGATAGACAACGGACTAAATGATACATACGTGTGCTCCATTTGGGTAGATCCTTCTGACCCTTCCATCCTCCTTCTGGGAACGTGGTTCACCGGTCTCTACAGGAGCACAAACGGTGGTGCCAACTGGACTCAAGTGTACCAAACACAACATGCGACATCGATAGTGGAAGGGAATGGAGTACTTTACGCAGCATCGAGCGCCGGAATACTGTCCTCTTCCAACCAGGGTCTATCTTGGGAGCTCTTAGAGCCAACCAATCAACCCGCAAGTATCGTCCAGTATTCAGATGGGGTCTTGGTAGCAGGCACGGACGGAGGTCAGGTGATAGAAAGAAATGCCACTAATGGAAATTGGATCACGATCCTTAATGTAACTGGCTACTGGGTCTGGTCGATAGCCATAAATTCATCAGACCCGTCCAACATATTCGTCGTCGAGTTCTTCAGCTACAAATCTCCAAATCTTTACGAAACTACGAATAGTGGCAGTAATTGGTCGGTGGTTCCAGTCAATGGAGGAGCAGCACAGTACGTCACATTCTCAAGCAGCGGAAGGTTGCTCGTGGGAGTGGACGGTGCGCTCTACGTGTCATCCAATTCCGGAACGTCATTTTCCTCACTTCCTATCTCTGTCGATGTCAGGCTCATAGTTCCCGTCTCCAATGGATCCATCTTCGTGGGAAGTGATCAGGGTCTATTCCTTGGACTCAACAACGGTACACAATGGAAGGGCCTGAGTGCTTCACTCTCCGCCTCTCTCCTCTACAGTCTTGCAATCTCCGGTTCAACCATGTTGACTGCGGTACAGGATTTCAGTCAAATATCGTCGTTCAACGGAGGTAGAAGTTGGACTCAGCTATGGCAGGGATCCCCTTACGGTGAGGGAGGTATTGTCTTCAAAAATCCTGAGGAAGCGGGATTCTGGTACGCCTTCAACGGCTACGGCTTCTTCACTTCTTCTGACGGAGAGTACACTTTTGTCAGGACTGACAACATAGGAGTGCCGTTGGGGCCAGCCCAGGACTCTATATCGATTGATCCAAATGATGGTAACAACGTATATGTAGGCACCTCAATGGGAGTATACGTTAGCCATTCCGGAGGAATTCCCAACAGTTTCTCGAAAACGTCATGGCCATTCACCAATGTGACGCTAGTGGTATTGTCTCCTTTTTCTAACAGCACGATATTTATCGGCACCCAGAACGGCTCACTTTTCCTGTCCAAGAACGGTGGTAGTACCTGGAAATCTTCGCTAAGTTCAGGAGGTCCTACGCCAGTTGCGCTGTCAGTAGACCCAATGAACAGTTCCATCGTGCTTGTTGGGTTTAGTGCATCCCCTCCTTATGGTGGTATCTGGATCAGCACCAACGGAGGCGCCACCTTCTCGCAGGATAGTACAGGTCTGATTGCCGGAAATGGCCTTTGGCCTGAAGGATCTTTCGTGCAACAGGTAACTTTTGACCCTAACTCCTCCATAGCAGTCGCCGCAACATCCTATGGAATTTACATCTCATATGCAGGAGAAGGGTGGGTCAAAACAGCAAACGATCTCTCAACTCAGCTCTTCACTGACGTTGAATGGAAGAATGGATACATTTATTCCTCTACCTTCGGAGAAGGCATCGTCAGAACTGTTTCACCAGTTGCCTTTCCAGTGAATTTTGAAATTGTTGGTACGAGTCTTCCCTCTGGAGATGCCTGGTTCGTAAATGTGACAGGTCTGCCGCCATCGGGTCCTCTGACAGGAAGATCATACACTTTGGATTTACCTAATGGTACATTCAGTTTTACCATCACTACCGCAACCGGATACTATATCTCCGAACCTCCGTATCCAAATAAAATGGGGACTTTCACCATAAATGGCAGTGGGGTAAACGAAAGTCTTACCTTCCTGTATGCACCTTACACGGTAACTTTCAAGGAGTCAGGTCTTCCTCCTGCCTCAATCTGGTCCGTAACCCTGAACGGTGCAAGTTCGAATTCCAGCTCCAGCCAGATTGTCTTCTTTGAACCGAACGGTTCTTACGACTATTCCATAGGCATGGAGCCTGGATTTATCCCTCTTAATGTGTCTGGAGTAGTGACCGTAGATGGGAAATCTTTGACGGTGAACGTATCGTTCACCGAGGCACTCTACAATGTGACATTCAAAGAAACAGGTCTTCCAGCAGGATTCAACTGGAGCGTCGGGATGGAAAACAGAGTTATGTCTTCCACGACAAATACCATAACGTTCGAAGCACCTAACGGTACTTATTCCTTCACTATCTTCACAGTCGATAGTTACGTGGCTTATCCGACGAACGGGAAATTGACGGTTAACGGAAGCGCTGTTTCCGAGTCTATAGAATACAGTCCCTTTCCAAAATTAACCTACTTGCTATTCAATGAGACTGGTCTTCCCACTGGAACTAAGTGGTCTGTGATTGTGTCCTACGGAAACGCGATCCACAACGAAACCATGTCATTTTCAAATGGCACCACAGTTGAATACGTAATTCCGAATAAAGGTGCCAACTCAATCTACTGGTTCAGAGTAGTTGCTGTGTTTGGATACACTGCAACCCCTTCCAATGGAAATGTTACGACTAATGGCACAGCCAATTACACAGTAAACATTGCCTTCTCTAGGGTGGATTATATTTCGGGCACAATTTCCCCAACTAACTCATCCCTCTTCATAGATGGACAACTGGTGACAACAAACGGGAACGGGACATACAATACCACCGTAAAAATTGGTCAAACTTACCGGATCGAAGTGACTTCACCGGGGTACAAAACGAGTTATGGCAATGTTACGGTGACGAACAGCAGCCCATACGTGATAGCTTACTCAATTAGTCTGGTGAAAATACCAAAGCCTGTATCAGTAGAACTCGTGCTAATTATTTCAGTTACCATCGTCGTGATAATTGCAGCTGCAGTTGCCGTAATAGTCACAAGAAATAGACGGAAGAGAGCGTAGCGAGGTCAAAGTTTTATCAACTCAGAATTCTGAAAGTAAAATATGGAACGAAGCAAGAACATAGTTGCCTTAGTGCCAGAATGAAGACTTGAGTAGGTCTTGAGTTTCCTTAAATGAATTCCGTAGAACTTGAAACAACATGAGTAATGTACGTTTAGTGGCATTAGTTCTCTTTGCAATTTTTGTACTTCTCCTCTTATGAAACAAAGAGAACGCACTCCGGATTCATCTGACTAATGGCGTGCTCGAACTGAGTGATTTGTGAATGTTGAAAGAAATTTCCAGAGACGGTTGGATAAAAGAAATCAGAGAAGACAGGGAATCCAGATGAGACTATATGATACCTCTCCAATCTATAACATGATAGAAACAGGAAAAGTTATTGACTTAGACCAGGGAGCAGCTACTGTATTGGCGATACTTGAAATCGGAAATGTAGTCTGGAAGCAACATTATTTGAGACATAAGATAACAATGAATGAAGCCATCGTGCTAACAAGGGCCTTCATTATTCTTCTGAAAAGTCTCAATCAACTACATCCAGACCCAATCGAGACTTTGAAACCTGCAGTTAAAGAAAGGATCCCTTTTATGACGCTTCTCACATAGTTTCAGCTATTCAATCACGTTCCATCCTGGTTACTTAAAGATGACAACGTCCAGAGGGATATAGCAAAGAAATATGTGACCGTTGAAGGTACCAGTTCGTGAGTTTGGGAGTACATTAAATGGTTAGAAATAGGTTAAGTTATCAATTTCTCTCCATATCCGTGATGTAACAGAAGGCAGAGGAATCTACCTCCGTTTCTTTAAACCAATCGCCCTATCGCACATTTCAACGATCCTTCTCGTTTCCTTTGCGAACTTTTCGTACTTCACCTTCATATCTTCCAGAGTAGACCTCGTTTCAAAAATGTATCCGCTGATAGACCTTAGAGTGGAAAGAGAATTGAACGTGTGAACGAATTCATCGATCTCGGTTCCCAGAATTTTCGACAGCCTCGTGTCCTCTTTAACAGTCTTTATGACTAGATCCCCGATCGCATGCGTCTTTGGAGCTTCGACTCCAGTGAAGAAGAGTAGGGCTTTCATAGCAATTTCTGTAGACATTTCTAGACTGTAGACTGCTAGATCGTAGTTCCCTGCCTCTGCATTCGCAATGGACGAGGAGAGCCACCTCTTCGCACTCTCGATTGCATCCCTCGCTATGCCCTTGTCTTCCACTTCAGCACCACTCCGCCTTCAACAATCTCCCTCCTCCAATCAACGCTCTTCCTAATGTCTATCCTGAAATTCGTCAGTGTGTCCCTTCTCTCGAAGAGTATGACTCCGTCATCCACTATACTCAAGTAAATTGGTCTGAATATTTTCAGATCTTCCTCTGAAAAGATGAGTGGTCTAATTCTTAGATAAAATCCTGTCTGAACCAATGGTATCCTCAGCCCTTCAACTTCATCTATTGATTCCTCTATTTCATCGATGAAGCTTATTGCCTTCCCTCTAACCGCTACCAGAATATCGGTATCACTATCCTTCCTATACAGACCTCTAGCGACGGAACCGAAAAGCATTATCCCCAGAACATTCTGATTTCTGGTTATCACATCAACGAAACCATTAATGTAGTCTCGCAGTTCCTTCTTCAGGAGAAGGAAACGAAGTCTCCTCCCGATAAACTCCTCTATGACATCCTTAGAGGTTGCCCTCCTACCGGTCTCAGATGAGAGTAGCTGTTTTGCAGCATCTACTTCCCGTAAGGTGGAGTCGTCTACTAACATCTGCCTCAGTTTGTTACCCATTTCTTTATGTATAATTATAATATACATAAAACTTATGTATGTAATTATGCAATATCGAGCGTCACTCAATATTTGCAACCTGAATACACAACCAAACTCATCTTGACCATTACCTTGTCGTTTAGGACCCAGGCTGTTCAATGATTGATTTCTTGTACCGCAGAAGTGTAAGTGAGTGTCTAAAGTCCCGAAAAAGTAGAAATGGAATCAATTTGTTTTCTTTGGAGGCATCCCTAGCTAATTGGAAACCTGTCAGCGAGGATGGATTACATTTTGGGAAGACCCGCAAGAAATAGACGATGTTAAAAAGGTAAAATTATTCGACCGGTTTTTTTGGTTATTGAAGTAATACATACATTACTAACTGGTATTACTTGTTATGGAAACTATTTCAACAAAGATCGAAAAGGATACAAAGGAGAAAATGCGGAAGTTCTCATAAATCAACTGGAGTGAGGTGATCAGAAAGTCCATAAAAGCCAGAATTGAAGAGGAAGAGTTAAGGACGCGAGTGATAGATAGAACCAAGATAAAAGATGCAATCAAAATAGCTGGCAGTGTCAGAAAGCCTTCAAAAGACTGGAATTCAACAGAAGAGATTAGGAAATGGCGAAATCGAGTATGTTAGTAGTGGACGCTTCTGTCGTCATAAAGTGGTACGTCGAGGAGGCATATTCAGTACAGGCTTTGAAAATTTTCGAGGACTATAGCGATGGAAAATTGGATCTGTTGTCGGTCCAATTGATGCCGTTTGAAGTTCTTAACGCTCTTCAATATAATCTTTCCATGGGGGTTCGTGATATAGAGAGAGCCGGAGAGAGTTAATCTAGAGCACAAATAACCTTATTTCCCATCTTGGATGGGCTTTATCTTGATTCGGTCAGGTTGCAAATGAATATGTTACACCGATTTACGATTCCTCATACTTGGCTCTCGCTAAGACGTCAGATTGCAATCTCTGCATTGCAGATGAACAATTTGTCAAGAGAATTGAATCTGACAGGAATCTGAAACTCTTAAACGATATGTGGGACCACACATTGCGCATACATCGCTTTTGTCTATTGCTTATGCGCT
Organism: Thermoplasmata archaeon; assembly: GCA_021792355.1. The sequence continues at coordinate 9,906 of JAJYUV010000002.1, forward strand.
TAGTTATTGATAAGGTAAGACAATAAGGCAGAAGTCCCCCCATCGAGAAGTCCGTCAACGGGTTTAGAGCGTTTTTCATAAGGGAATCGATGAACCCGCTGGGTAGTTTGGATTGTTTCTTTGGAACATATAACCTAATCTAGCCTTCCCTTTAGTCCGTTCAAGACAAAGTCCATGAGATTCTTCAATTTCTTCTGGTCGAGCGAGTCCTCCCAGACTTCGTATCTCATTCCTACGAAGTCAGCTATTCCCATTAAGGCGTAAGAGATCATCTCCGCATCATTCCTATTAAATTCTCCACTATCAAATGCCTTTTCCAACCCCTCAGAATAACCGTTCGAGATACTTGAATAGTACCATTTGAACAGGTCTAGGTTTAGGTATTCCGACTGCCTGATAATTCTATAGAATCTTCTGTGCTTCTTGACAAAATCGAAGAAAAGCTCGAACCCCTTCCTTTCCGTTTCCTCCCTAGACTTCAGGCCCATCGTACCCATCTTGATGGATTTCCGCATTTCATGGTTCAGATTTCGGACAAGTGCTTCGAATATTTCGTATTTAGAGCTGAAGTAGATGTAGAAGGTGCCTGAACCCAATCCTGCCTTCTGAGTGATTTCTGCTATGCTGGATTCATAATACCCCTTGTCACCGAACACCTTCTCTGCAGCCCTCAATAACTTATCCCGAGTCTTTTGGGCTCTTGCTGATCTAGGAATCATCATGCTTCTTTTTCTCCTCCCCGATAATTGCTTCTGCTAATAATAACGGAGAATCATTCTTTCTAAGGGTCAGCTCGCAATAATAAAGCAAAAAATCTCCTTTATCTTTCACTTCGTTTACGACCATCTCGGAACAGACAGAATCACCGGGTCTTACCGGAGAAAGAAACCTGATCTTGTCAAAACCGTAGAGGAAATATCCACTGATAGATTCAGATATCAGGCCAATCCCTAACGACAATGAAAGAAGCCCGTGAGCTATTCTACCCTTGAATCTGCTTCTCCTAGCTCTTTCCTCATCCACATGCAGAGGATTGTAATCCATCGTCAGTCCGGCAAACCCATAGATGTGATGATCATTCACCGTTATGCACTTTCCAACAATCTTCCTGTTGACTTCCAATCTTTCATCCATCAAACCACCTTCTGAGGAGCGTGTAATCTTTTTTCCCCGCTCCAGTCTTAGGAATGCTATCCACGATTTTGAAATATTTTGGAATCTCGTATTTCGCAATTTTTGTGAATAGCCAATTTTTCATATCTTCTAGATTCAATTCTCCCCTTACCTCAATGTACGCTATCCCAACTTCCCCCCATTTTTCGTCCGGAACTCCTATCACTGCGCTCTCCACTACGTTAGGATAGCTCTCCAGAACCTTCTCCACTTCCGAGGGATAGACGTTCTCACCTCCCGATTTGTACATGAACTTCTTCCTTCCCACAAAATAGTAGAATCCATCTCTATCCCTTCTCAGTACATCCCCCGTTCTGACTGAGCCATTTACAACCGTCTCACTGGTCTTTTCTGGTTCTTCAAAATATCCTGAAAATGTGATGGGGCCTCGTACCAGCAGTTCCCCCTCGTCTGATTCGTTACCCTCCTCATCTATAAGCCTCAGGTCAACGAACAGAGATTTCCTTCCGAGAGAGTAAGGATGAGCTAGATCTTCGTCGCTGGAATAGAACAGATTCGGTCCAGCCTCCGTTAACCCGTATCCCTGATAAAACTTGATTCGCTTCTTCCTGAACTTTTCTGCAACGTTTTCTGGAGTGGTGCCGCCTCCACTTTTCACGAACCTAAGAGATGAAAGTTCCGCTCTTTCGAAGTACTCTGACTCCGATATCTGGGCCACCATTGCTGGAACCCCTGAAAAGGCGGTAACTTTCATTTCCTCTATCGTCCTGAGGACAAGGGATGCATCAAACTTTTCAATCATGATTACACTCCCACCACAAATCAGGAGTGGAATGGTGAGGACATTCCATCCCCCGGTGTGAAAGAGCGGGTATACCAGAACGGTCTTGTCTCTCTCAGACAGTTTCCATGAAAGTACCGTGTTCAATGCGTTAAAAATTATGGCTCTGTTGCTTAGCACCGCACCTTTTGGTTCCCCCGTCGTGCCTCCAGTAAACAGAATCATGGAAGGGGACTCTAAGTCTTGATCTTCTAACTCCAATTCATCCTCTTCTTTTCCCTTTTCTATCTCTTCCAGTACTTCTGATCTGATTCCAGCTCTGGCGATAAGTTCTCTGTATCTATAGCTTAGTGAGTCACTAACCACGATTATCTTTGGAGTGACCTTTGAGACAGTTTCAAGAATCTCTCTGTCCGATAGTCTGATGTTGCTTGGCACCAAGATCGCACCAATCTTTTGGCACGCAAAATAGAGAATCACAACTGCCGCTTTGCTCTGAGAGATTACTACAACTCTGTCGCCTTTTCTTACTCCCAACTTCATTAGCTTCCTGGCCGAGGAACTAGAAATCAAATCAACGTCCCTGTATGAGTAACTCCTTCCCCCTAGATCTACTAGCGCAGTCTTTGGACCATACATCGATGAAATAAATGAGGAAATATCAAGAATCATCTATCATCCCCATCTGATGACAGTGGACCCCCAGACATAACCCGTCCCTGCCGCCGCGAATACGATATTCCCCCGAAGGAACTTCTCCTTCTCTATAACCTGATCTAGTGCTATGAACTGGTCGGCAGACTGACTGTGGCCGAATCTGTCGAGATAGAACGATTTTCCTTCCTCTATGTGGAGGGATTTCAGAATTTGGTGGTGGAACGATGGTTTCATGTGGTTCAAGAAGATTTTACTCAGGTCCTTGGCTTCTATGCCGCTCCTCTTCATGGATCCCTCTATCACACTCTTGAAATTTACCACAGATTTCTCGTTCAATATTGTTTTCATCTCCTCCTTGTCCATCAACCCTTCAAGATATACGGCCCCCTTTTTGCAGTACTCTGAATAGCAAGGCTCCCTGGCCCCTCCGCCCCTCTCCAGTACGCTGAACGATAGGGACCCGTCACTCATGAAATCTGAGTCCAGGATAGTATTTTCCCCCCAGTCCCGAGCAACAACTGCTGCGACTCCCGCATCTGCAAAGTTATCCATCCAATTTGTAGACTTATCTTGAGGGTCAACTATGTAGGATTCTTTTGAGGCTCCCACCAAGAGAATTGCCCTGTGCTCTTTGTCTGATAAAAGTATCTTTTTCGCGAGGTAGAGACCAAACACCATTCCGGTACACATGGATGAAATGTCTACTGAAAATGCCTTCCCAATGTCCAGCTTATCCTGGATGTATGTGCTCATCAACCAGACGTGATAATCCTTCCACTGTGAGCCGACGTAGAGTATCATGCCTATGTCTTCCTTTCCTACTCCCTCTATAGAGGCTCTTTCCAGAGCGCTTCTGGCGGCTTTTATGGCCATCTCGCTTGGCATTTCATTGCGGCCACTCACGTGTTTGCTGATCAGACCCTGTTTCTCTCTAACTACATCCACCGGTATATGGTACATGGATGAAATCTCATCTGCAGACTGAATTGTCTTAGGTATGTAAAGTCCATATGAAACTATTCCAACTTTAACCAATTATCCCACTTCCCTTATGAATGGTGAGTAAGAGTCTTCCTCCACGCTTCTAATGAATGCTTCGACTTCTCTATTGATCTTTTCTGCCTCCTCAATGAACAAGAGATGGTTCTGGTTCTCGAAGATCAACAGGGAAGATTCTCTTAGTGATTTGTACAGGATGAGACTGTTGACCCATGGCAATGTCCTGTCCTTCGTTCCGCAGATGATCAAGACTGGGATAGTTAACTCTCTATTTTCAGAGCAGACGTCAAAGTCCCGAGTCGAGAGGGCCTGATAAACCAGCTGAGTGGGATCCTGGATGAAATTCAGTCTCTCTTCTATAATACTGTCAAACTCCCTCTTCCTATCCTCCACAAATTCCTTAGTGAGTGCGAGCTTCATCGTTCTGTTAAGCTTGTCTCTGGTACTTTCTCCCTGGACAGCCCTGCTCATTTCGTTCCATGTTTCCTGGGACATCGGGAGCGACCGTTTTCCTCCACATGATGTAGATATCAGGATTTCCCCCTTCACACGGTTTTTGGATAGAATTGAGACCTGCTGTGCTATGAATCCTCCCATTGAGACGCCAAGCACATAAAATTCTCCTATGCCAAGATGATCGAGAACCGCAAGTGCGTCTTCTGCAAACTCCCTTACTGAATAAGGGGAAGTCAAACCGGAGCTTCTGCCCACGCCTCTGTTGTCTACCAAAATGCACCTGGCCCACTTCTCGAGAGTGGGTAGTTGGTACTTCCACATCCACATAGAATAACCCAGTCCTTCCATGAACAGAATTGGAATTCCCTTGCCGTGTTCTTCGTAGTATATGTCATGATCCTTTATCTTTAGAACGCTCATCCCTTATCCTCTCTCCTTTCCATCTGACCAAGGTACGACCTTCTCACTATCTCGTTCTTCATCATATCTTCACTCGATCCACTGGCTACGATCTTTCCTGCCTCAATCAAGTAAACCTTCTTCGCCAGTGGAACCGTTTCTGAGACGTTTTGCTCTGTAAGCAATACTGGAAGGTTCCGAGAGATAGTCTTTATCTTCACAAGGAGTTCCTTTAACAGTTTCGGATATAACCCCGTAGTAGGCTCGTCCATAATTAGGAATTTGGGTTCCGTTACCAGTGCTCTCGCTATCGATAGCATCTGCTGCTGTCCTCCGCTGAGTTTTCCAGCCATTTTTCCCAGATTCTCCTTCAGGTCAGGAAAGAGTTCCATTACAGAATCGAGTCTCCTCTCAAAGCTTCCATTCTCTTTCGACCCAGCCGACTCTAATGCGAATTTTAGATTGTCTAGCACCGTCATTTCTCTGAAGACCCTACCTCTTTCCGGTACAGTAGTTATCCCCCTCCTGAATATGTCAAACGCTTTCTGATTCTGTATCTCTGTTCCGTCAAAAAATATCTTCCCCTTCACCGGTCTGAGCGTTCCAGTTATCGATTTAACCAGTGTAGATTTTCCAGCTCCATTTGGTCCTATGACGAGCGTGATCTCATCTCCGCACGATAGCGAAACATTCTTGAGAACGTTTGAACCATAGTAGCCGGCAGAGAGACCTTCTATGTCAAGCATGGTTGTCGCCCCCCATATACGCCTCCTGCACCTTCTCGTCCTCAAAGAGTTCTTTCGTCGATCCGTGGAATATCTGAACTCCCCTATCCATCACAACTACGTCATCAACGAATGGGAATATTTCGCTCAGTCTGTGTTCCACTATGATCATTTTCACACCTTTAGATTTCAGGGATGAAAGGGTATTTATGACACTCTCTGCCTCGGTCGTGCTCAGTCCCCCTATCGGTTCATCAAGGAGAAGAAGTTTTGGGTTTGTTGTGAGTGCCTTGGCTACCTCCAGTCTCTTGAGGTTGCCGTGAGATAGCTCTGTAGCTTTCTTGTTTTCCAAATCATCGAGACCGGTCGATTTCAGAATTCCATCGATGTCAACCCTTCCCCCTATTCCGCGGAATAGTTCAAGGTTCTCTCTGACAGTGAGGGAGCCAAAAGGTCTGACCACCTGGAATGTCTTGACTAGTCCAAGCTTGACCCTCTTCCACACCTTTGCTTTTGTCACGTTCAGGTCATTGAATTCTATCGTCCCGCTGTCTGGGAGCGTGATTCCTGCTATGGTGCTTAACAGAGTAGTCTTTCCCGCACCATTCGGCCCTATGAGGCCAAGCACGTCCTTTTCTAGAGAGAATGACATCCTGTCGACGGCCCTGTTACCACCCCACGACTTGACTACGGATTCCAGTCTCAAAAGGCTCGTGCAATCACCCCCACTATTCCACTCCTAAAGAACAACACTAGGACGATTGCAAGCACTGAGAATATTATTAGCGTCATAGAGCCAACGTACAACGAGAGGTACTGAGAAAGGAGGACTACAATCAATCCTCCTGAAAGTGACCCGGAAATCGACCCCCTTCCTCCAAATATAGCTATGAGCATGGGATATAACAGGAATGTAAATCCAAAGGTGTCCACTCCAGCGTAGCTGGTAAAGAGTGCATATATTCCGCCGCCAAAGGACACAATACCCATAGCCAGGGAGAATGTGATGACCTTGTACGAGAAGCTGTTCAGGCCGTTAGAGACCATAGCATCCTCGTCATCCCCTATACCTCTCAGCACTAATCCGAAATGAGAGCGAGAAATAGTATAGAGCAAGAGAGCAACTGCAATTGTAATTATGGTAACGATTAAAAGTACCATAGTCTGTGAGCCTGCTATCCTTGGTAGATTGTAGTACCCTATCGTCGGTAATCCGAGAACCGTCCAGAATGCAAGAATGAAGTCGGTGCCGATCAGTGGCAGGAGAAGTGAGAGAAGAGTGAAGAATGGACCTCTTACCCTCATCGTTGGAATTGAAAACAACAAGCCACTTACAGCTCCGAAAAGGAATGCTATCACCAGGAGAAAGGAGACAGGAAGCTTGTACTGGTGATAGAAATAACCCACCGAAAACGCCCCTACCCCTACGAAGAATGGAAGACCGAAATTTACGTACCCTGTCGTTCCAGAAGAGAAATCCCAGGACAGGGCCATGAGAATGAGTATGAGGGCGAAAATCATGGAGAAAATTAGATACTGTATTCCTGAGACGATGGAAAATGCCATCACTATCAGGACAACAATGATCGATGTCCATAGAACCCAGGATTTCTTTTCTTTAAATCCGAAGCTCATACTTCCCTCCCCCTATTCCCCTTGGAAGAACCAAAAGGAATACGATTACCACAAAGAATGCTGTCAGGTCGGATACGTCATACGGAACTATGTACAGTATTGTGACCTGGGAGAAGGAAATTATGAAAGCGGCAGGTATAGTAAGTTTCAGCTTTCCTAGCCCGCCAATTATCGATACTGCAAATGCGATGACAAAAGGCTCGACCCACATTGTTGGAGTTACTACCTGTACTGGCACGATCAATAGTGCTGCAACGGCGACAATTAGCGTAGAAACTATGAAAATGAGGAGGTATATCCTCTTGGCCTTTATTCCGAAAAGTTCTGCGGTTTCAAAATCTTCGGAGGTCGCCTTCACCTTCCTTCCAAACGAGGATTTCTCTATCCACACCCATATTCCTATTGTGGCAGCCAGCGCGACTGCAGCAGATAGAATGTACGACAGGCTGATAGAAACCCCAAGAACGTATATCGAAGAGTTGCTAACGATGCCGGGAATTATTAGACCGACCTCCCCGCCGAAAAAGTAGGTGTAGACGTATTGGAGCAACAGGGCAGAGAGCAGCATTGCTATCATGAAAATCATTGGGTCTTTCGCAAATTTTGTCATTACGACAAATATTGCAAGCCCAATTGCCAGTGTGAATAAGACTGCTACTACCGCGGCTACATAATAGTTAAGCGATAAGCTAACAGCAAACAGATAGACGAAATAAGCGGTCGTCATATACAGTGCGCCGTACGTCAGATTAAGTATCCTAGACACGCCAAACACGAGAGTGAAACCTACTGTGAGCAGCGCATAGTTCAGTCCAAAAATGATGCCGTATAAAATAATAGAAAAAATAATAGAAGAAATCAATCAAATCTCCTCAGAGCGTGACAGTGAAACTCTTGATCACCGTTCCGTTGGCCAGTTGTATGTTCTGGAAATATAGTGGGTCTAGTGATGTCCAGACAAGGTACAGCTTTCCATCACTGTGCCATTGCATTGCGACAGCGGGTATGGATGGCACTGGCTTGAGGTTTACAACCAGACCATGATTGCTGCTAAACTTGATGACTCCAGCAGGGCCAGAATAGTTTGTCTCCTCTAAGTACGGAATCACTTTGTTACTAGAGAGGCTCTGAGCTTTGGTAATGGCCTGGGCCAGGTAGTAGATTGAGGAATAGACAAAACCATCTTCGAATATTGGATTGTAATTATACTTGGCCACAAACGCGTTGTAGAAAGGAATCGAAGAATTCGTTATGTTTACCGGGAGCATTGGCCCCCACCCGAATGAGAATTCGCCACTTGAGGCTCCATTGGTTGCGTTAAAGTAGTCGTATGTAGATCCCTCAAATTCTGACATGACATCTGCACCCATCATTACAGGTTTGTGCCCTCCAGAAGCTGTATCACCAGCCCAGTTGAAAGAGTTCCAGTCAGAAATGAGCAAAGGTGTCTCCGTTCCTGCCGCTAAGATGTAAATTGCCTGGGTGTTTAGCTGTGCTAGCTGCGAAAATAGTGAATCGTACGACCCTCCAGGAGGAGAAAGAGGGAAGTAGTTTATGTAGGTGACGTTGAACCCAGCTGCGTCAAAAGCACCCCAGAGAGGAGATGTAGTACTTCCGTTCTGAATATCCGCCTTCGTCCAGGCTGCTTGTTCACCTAGCACTGCTATCCTAGTAATGTTTACTGGATACAGTCCTTCCTTGTATGCGAAGAGCATATAGACTGGTAATGCCCCGTACTGCGCTCCCTGGTTCGTCGAATTAACAAAACCGTTGAAGATGTACTTTCCTGCTGTATAATTCTGCTGTACATACGTTGATATCTCCGGATCCGCTCCGAATGTTATGTAGATTGTGTGATATTGAGAGACCAATGGTAGCTCCGCATCTACAACGTCGCTTCTATACCCGCCAACCAGGAAATTGACATGATCAGAGGTTACGAGTGCCGTTATTGCAGAAAGTCCGTTAGAAACTGGAATAGATGGATCTGCTTCTTGAGTGTCATAAGATACAATTGACAACTGATACTTGCTCCCGTTTATAGTTACTCCGCCGTTTCCATTTATCTGGTCTACTGCCAGCTGTGCTGAATCAAGCATGTTCTGTCCGATCGGTGAATTCAAGGGTAATGGCATCCCTATCAGAATTTTGTTTGTTTTCTTCGGAGTTATAAGAAAGACCCCGGTGACTCCTGCAGCTACGACCACAATCACTACGACAACCACAATCAAAATTTTTGCATTTTTAGATAGTGACATGTGAATCACTATTCATATGTATTTCTTAACCACTACATATATTTTATTGTTGCCGTCTATCGTGCTAGTAATAAAGTACCTTCACTCCAATGGACGATGCTGTCATATCATCCTCTTCAAATCGCTTTGGCATCTAAAATATTGGTTGAAATCGCTGTAATACTTCGTCTCGTGGAGCCCCTCCACTTACAAACGCCGTTTCCTGATAGTAGAATCTCCCAGGAAGGATTTCCCTAGCCTTTCGTCCACTCGCACTTCCTCGTTCAATTAGCAAATGATGACATAAGATGGCCTGGCTACTTGCAGCTACACAATGGAAAGGACAGAAGGTATAGAATCTCACTTAACATAAAGAGATTAAATCCGGGAGCTACTTGTCGGATCACTGTGAGGAAGGTTGGGAGATGTTTGATCATCTATTGCTATGTGGGAAAGTTAAATACAAAATTAGTGATTTCATGTGATGAACCAGAATGAAATCACGGGTATCGCCACCGATGGGAAATCAAAACGTGATGCCCTTGAAAATATTAGAACATTCTCCATCCTTTCAATAACTGGGTTCGTCATTGATGGAGCAGTATTCGTGGTTGTTTTGTATTATATATCAAGGCTTTTTTCTTCAATTCTTCAACCACCAGCGTCTTCACCGCCCATTATCGGATTTTTGGTTGCGATAATAGCTATGAGCATGGTCACTACGGCCCTGCTGCTGTTGTCTTTCGTTTTCCTGAGAAGAGGATACAAGATACTGAAAGGAATTTCGCCTATTTTTTCCTCTCCCTACACCGGTGTCAATCTATTCTTCATTGGTCTTAGCATGAATTTACTGGGGGGAATTTTAAGCGTTCCTGCGGAAATACTTCACATCGCTGGTGCAGCTTTAGCTATAGTGGCCATCATTATAGTTTTAGCAGGTGCCGTCCTGAGCCTTATTGGAACGATACTCGCCCTAATTATGGGTTCCTTCAGACTTAAGGAACAATTCAACAACTCTACCTATGGCACTGCAGGAATAGTGTTCATTGTCGGACTCTTCGTCCCTTTCCTTTCGCTGGCTGGGGCAATCCTCATCTACACTACTACAAACGGTCAATTGAAGAATGATATCGCAACTCGGCAGTATGTTTGACTCGTGACAGACAGACTTTCCTTGAATTATTATAAACACCAAATCTGAAATAACGCGATGCCGGGGCTGGGATTTGAACCCAGGACCTCCGGATTTCTCCGGAAGATTGATCTTTATTCCCTATGAGTCCGGCGCTCCACCAGCTAAGCTACCCCGGCTTCAGATTCCTCTTCCTCTTCCACCGGCTCCTCTTCTGTCTTCTCTTCGTGTTTTACTTCCTTTGCTGGCTCGAAAATCTCCGAGCTCCTGATCTCAATCTTCTTCGCCGGATAGATGACCTTTATTTGATCGTAAAGATCGTTGTATATTTGAGGAGATAACATATAGACAACGAACTGACTGATCGGTTGCTCCTTCACCTTTGCCTTCAGGAATTCAGCAACCTTGTTCCTAATGCCCGTCTCCACGTTGTTTATGACCTTCCTGTCCACAACTATCAGTGGCTTGATCCTGATGTTAACGTTGTCTGAAGTCACAGCATCAACCACGAGGTCGATCCTCGTCTTTCTCCTTCTTATCATCCTCCTGATGTAGTCCTGATTTATCTCGTGACCTTCAAACTCAGTGAAGGCCCTGTCTCCTTCCGTCTTTGTGATTCTAAAAAAGAGTTTGACGTGACTCTGCTTGAAATCTCCCGTGATGTCTGAGAGGGATGCCTCTGAAACCCGTCCTATCATTTCCTCGGGGGACGAAGCTGGTGAGCTACCTATCTCCTTCTTGCCAAACGATTCGTTGGCGAGTATTGTATACCAGCTCTTTGCCTTCCACTTGTCCTTGACTTTCTTCGCAGCGACCCTGCTTGTTTTCTCCTTAGCCAATCGTTACCATCTCTTCTATCGGCAACGTTTGAGTTAATAAATACTTTTTTGAAAGTGATGAATTGTCATCTGCTTCGTATTTTCCTTAGTTATAAATACAGATTATACATCCCATCTTAAATGGTATTGATAAGATTTGACGAAGAGAAGATAGTAAATTTCTCCGGTCTACCGAAGGATAGACTGATCCAAGTTCCGTGGCTACTCGGAGGGGAGGGCAGGGAAGAGGATGGAGAAATAGTCATGGAATTCAATCCAGACAGGCCAGATCTGTACTCAATCCATGGTGTTACTAGGGCCATACGCACTTTTGACGGCTTGGAAAAATTCGCTCCCCAGAAGATCGGTAATGAAGACCTTCAAGTGAATTCTTTCCCACCGAAGTATAGGCCGTACTTTTCCGTAGGCATAGTCAGAGGATGCAGACTTAAGAATCTGATGCCTGAGGTTATAGACTATCAGGAAAAGATCGATCTTACGGTCGGCAGACACAGGCGTCTTTCTTCGATAGGCCTCCACGACCTGAAGAAAGTGAGATTCCCCATTACTTACAGGGAAGTTACAAGGGATGAAAAGTTCGTACCCCTCAAGGAAACAGAAGAAGTCCAAATAGACGGATTCATGAAACGTCATCCAAAGGCACTAGAATATGGGGATCTGGTGAGAGAGAAGATACCGAGTATCATAGATTCAGAGGGTCAAATTATTTCACTTCCGCCCATCCTCAACTCCGCAGTGACGACTGTGACTGAAGACACTACTGATCTCCTTGTAGACGTCGAAGGGACGAACAAGAGTGCCGTAGACCGTACTATGGCACTCATGCTGACTGCTCTCTCCTACCCCTCCGGTACCATTTCGAGGGTTAAACTGAATGGAGCAGCGGAACCATTGCTTGAATACCAGGAGCGGAAAATCTCGGGGCAATCGGTCAAGAAGTTGCTTGGCTATGAACTGTCAAAAGACGAGATGGTATCGTCTCTGGAGAGAATGGGCTATGGATTTAGGGATGAGCACGTTATTATACCCCTCTACAGAACGGACATAATTGCTGACGTGGATGTGATTGAGGACGTTTTCAAGGGACTTGGGTACGATAAGGTGCAGAGGAGAAGAGAGAGTTTCGTAAGCTATGGAAGGGAGAATGCCCTGAGGGCGATGGAGAACAAACTGAGACAACTGCTTGTTGGTTACGACCTAAATGAGACCGTCAGCAGCTCGCTAGTCAATAGCAGATATAATTCCGTTTACGGATTTAATGATAACGGGATGGAGATACTCAATCCGGTCAGCCAAGAACAGGACTCCATCAGGACGAGGATTTCCCCCTCGCTTATGCAGACTTTTGTAAACAATTTCAGGAATCCATATCCCCAGAGGATATTCGAAATCGGAAGCGTTTACGTAGACGGGAAAGAAATCGATGTGTTGGGTGTCGGCATTGCGGGCAAGACCGCATCATTCTCTGAGATGAAGGGAATATTTGTTAGCATTCTTGAAGATCTTGGAATGGAGAAATATGAAATGACGAGGGACGAACAGGCAATGTATGCGCCAGGTAGAGTAGCCGCTATTTTGGTTAAAGGCAGAAAGATCGGTTTCTTCGGTGAGGTACACCCGGGCATACTGAAGAACATCGGCATCAAGATGCCAGTAGTTATGGGAGAGATCGACATTCAAGAGGTCATGTCTTGATACCCGACAAGATTCCAACTGTTCCTGATTCCAAGGAGATCATTGAGAGGAGTTTCAAGGACATAAAGAAAGTGCAGAACGTCTACCTGCCGAACTTTATCAATAAGCTGAAGTCGGTTTCCATTCAGAAAATAAAGCTTATGGAGTCTACTGCGCTCAGAGCGATAGGGAGAGTGTACGACGGTTTCCCCAAATTTGATGATCTCGACAGGTTTGAACGAGATGTTCTGTTCATTATGGTGAACGGGAGGGAATACGAAAGGTCATTAAACAACCTGAAGTGGGCGAGAAGCAAGATTGCCGAATTTGCTACGAATTCCATCAGGGGAATCAAGAAGGCGCCGAGTCTTACAGCAATAGCGAGATTCAGGTCGTCATTCTACGGTAGATTCTCTTCGGTCATCGAGGACCTTGACGAATCGTTATCATTTCTGAGGGAGGCAAGAGAGGCCCTGAAGAAGGTCCCGCAGGTGAGCAGGGATATGAAGATAATCATCATCGCTGGTTTCCCAAACGTGGGGAAGTCGTCCCTGATCTCCAAGCTCACCAACCTCAATCCTGAGATTGCTGATTATCCCTTCACGACCAAGAACATAAACGTTGGAATGATGAAGATGGGTACCAGCATATATGAAGTTCTTGACGTTCCGGGACTACTGAACAGGAAGAACCACAACTCTATTGAGAGAGTGGCACTGGCGGCAATAGACAACATAGGGAACCTTGTTGTTTGCATGCTAGATCCGTCTGAGGAGTGCGGTTATAGATTGGAGGACCAGAAAAAGTTGTGCGATTCCATTCGTGAGCTGGGAAAGAACGTGTTGGTCGTAGAAAACAAGCTGGACCTTCAAGCAACAGACAGTAACAACCTGAAAATTTCCTGTACAACAGGAGAAGGAATTGATGATCTTAAGAAGGCAATGGAGGCGAACATAGGTGGAAGACAAGGTAAGGGCAATAGCATCTTTCAACGCGCTTGAGCATGATGGCAGGGCTGACGTAAATTCCGTAGTATCAAAGGTAGTAGCCTTATTTCCCGACCAAAGGAAGAATCTCAAGTCTCTGATTCCAAGGATAAGAGAGATAGTGGACGAGGTGAATTCTCTTTCTAAGGAAAAGATGACGGAGATCGTTCAACGAGACTTCCCAGAGTTGCTATCCGCCAAGACTAAGGAAGAGGAGAAGAGACTTCCGGATCTGCCGAACGTTGAGAAAGACGGGGTGGTCATGAGGATGGCACCATCCCCTTCGGGACCGCTGCACATAGGTCACGCGAGGATGGCAATCCTGAATGACGAGTACTTGAGGAGATACGGTGGAAAACTCATCCTGAGGATAGAGGATACGAATCCCACCAACATAGAACCCGATGCTTACCAGATGATCCAGGACGACCTGAAATGGCTTGGGGTAAATTTTACCGATCTGGTGATCCAGTCCAAGAGATTCGATCTGTACTACAGTGAAATGAAAAAGCTGATAGAGTTGGGGAAGGCATACGTTGCAACGACCCCGACGGAAGAATTCAAATCCAAGAAGCAAAGAGGCCTTCCGATCAAGGAGAGGGATGAAACGCCAGAAGAGAACCTGGAGAGATGGGAGAAAATGATCTCCGGAGGCTATGAAAAGGGAGAGGTGTATGCGGTGGTAAAGACCGATCTCAATCATCCGAATCCTGCTATAAGGGATTTCATCGCATTCAGAATAATAGATACCCCCCATCCCCTCGAGGGGGACAAATACAAGGCATATCCAATGATGAACTTCTCTGTTGCAATAGACGACCATTACCTCGGCCTCACCCATGTTATACGCGGAAAAGACCACATAGCCAATACTGAAAAGCAAAAGTACATCTTCGGGTACCGAGACTGGAAATTACCTTACTACCTCCACTATGGGAAGGTTTCGATTGAGAACACGATCCTAAAGACCACATTCATAAAGAAGGGAATCAGGAATGGAGAGTTCTCAGGATGGGACGACCCGAAACTGGGGACGCTGGCTGCATTCAAGAAGAGGGGTTTAGATCCTCTTGCAATAAGGAAATATTACGTGGAATCTGGAATAGGAAGCGTTGACACAACTTTCTCCTGGGAGATATTCTACTCCTTCAACAGAAAGATAATAGACAGCAGATCACCGAGACATTTCTTTGTCAATCAACCAGTATATCTAAAATTCGATTTCGAGGGAACCCTCAGGGCAGATATCCCTCTATTTCCGCAGGCAAGTGGGCAGACGGAGCACAGGAATAGGGAATACATAGTCAAGAAGGGGTTCATAATAATTTCTTCACAGGACTATAAGAAATTTAACGGGGAGTTAGTGAGGCTGAAGGATCTCGGATATTTCAAGATAGAACCCTCAAGAATTGAATATCTAGGGGAGAGCATCAACGAGGATATACAGAAATGGAACCCCAGCAGGCCTCTCGGAAAAGTTCCGATAATTCACTGGCTCTCGGGGAATGAGATTCCTTTCAGGGTCGTGAAACCAGACGGGACTATTGATTCTGGATTGGTTGAGAAGGATGTAATGAACTTTCTCGGCACGGTTCATCAATTTGAGAGGTACGGTTACGTGAATGTGCTTAACGAGAGGGAAGGTTACTTCACACATCCATAGCCTGTTAAGAATCTGTTTTGTACGATCTAGTAAAACTATCTCCCAAATACGACTCCCAAATTTTTTCTCGGTCCATATTCTCAAATCGCCTTCCGCAGACTGAGTTCATTACGTTGCTCTGATTGACAGTACTAGTTGGTTTCGCTTTGAGCATTTCCGTGGATAGCGTCCATTAAAAGGAGTCGCACGATCATCCACGAAAAAGGTATGGCACGAAGATTAATCCCTAAAATATTCACTGTGTCTTATTGACGGAAAAAATATCCTCAGAAGGGATTATCGGAAATTTGGAGCTTCACTCACTCGCTGATACCGACACAAAATTGGGGAATCTCTTGAGAATTATGACATCTCCAACTGCTCTGACCCATCTGTACGGAACTAATACTGAAACCCCATCTTCGACGAGTCCGTCGTTTGTCTTTTCGACATAGAGTCCATAAATTGTTTGACTGTCAAAATCGACTATCACGTCGTTCACTGCTCCGAGCCTGTAACCTCTGTCGCTGAAAATTTCAACCCCAATGAGATTGGTGACGTCAGTCTCCATATTGTATCCGTTTAATATTTATAGCGAGTATTTAATCTTTCCAGCCTATATCCATATAACTTGAGCTTCTCCACCTCCAGAACGCAACCGGCTTGCGAAAAAATCGATACTCAAACTTTCGAAAAAAGTTGCAGATAGTGATAAGGTAGATCGGTCTCCTTCTTCAGTACGAAGCCTATTTCCCTCATGTCCCTGACGACTTCGGCTTTGTTGAGTTTGACGGATGATGGAGGACCAAATCTAAGTTCCTCCTTAACGAAATCTAGATTTGTGATATAATTTGTTGAAACTCTTTTCAAATTCCTTAGTGTCTTTTCCTTGCAGGAGAGAACCAGATCGTGGTAAACGTGTGCCATGAATACCATGTCAAATGTCTCATCCAGATCTCTGCAGAAGTCCTGCTGTATTGTCCTGATACCTATTCCGTTCAGTTCCTTGAAATTATAGTCGTGTGCATCTATGATTGTCACATCGGCTCCTCTGGCTGCGATCTTCTTTGCATAATAACCATCCGCGCCACCAACATCCAGTACCTTCATGCCTTTCCTGATCTCAAGAAAATCGATCACCTTTTCTTCGTCTAACGAAAAATGCATTCTGCCGTGGAACCTATGCACATCCCTATTCTCGTCGTTCATCTTGAATCTTCATCATCGTAATGCGGGTAGCAATATCAGTTTTTCTAGTTTTTGATTCCCTGAGTGTAGCAGGACTGTTGTAAAAAAAAATAAAAAAAATTATTTCGGAGACTTCTTTATTGCAAGGAACCAGTCTTTGACGTTGAGGTTCTTGTCCTTTAGTCTCTCCTTTGCAGCCTGTAGTGTTGCAGGTTGAGGTACGATGACATCATCGCCAGCATTCCAGTTCGCTGGGGTCGCGATCATGAACGAGTCTGCATATGTGAGCGAATCGAGGACCCTGAGGATCTCGTCGATGTTTCTTCCCGTGCTTGCTGGGTAGTAAATTAGTGCCCTTACTACTCCCTCGGGATCTATGAAAAACACGGCACGGACAGTGCTAGTCGCACTTGCCCTCTCATGTATTAGGCCGTAGAGATTTGCAACGTTCATGTTCAAATCCGCTATCACTGGGAATTTAACCTCAACTCCGTAGATCTTCTCCATCTGCAGCAACCACGCAATATGGGAGTAAACAGAATCTATGCTCAGGCCAATCAACTGGGCATTTCTCCGCTCAAATTCCTCGTACCTCTTTGCGAATTCGATGAATTCCGTAGTACACACTGGAGTGAAGTCTGCTGGGTGAGAAAACAGGATCACCCACTTTCCTTTGTAGTCCTTTAGAGACAGCGGACCCTTTGAAGAATTGGCCTGAAAGTCCGGAGCCCTATCTCCTATCTTTGGTATTGTCGGTGTTACACCAATTGTCTCGGTCATTGTCTTTTTAGTCCACCTAAAATTAAAAGGTTTTTGTTTAGAGAATAGTGAATTACTTTATCTTGAACCTCTTGTAAAGACATTGGGTATGAACTGTAAACATCTCAAATTTAAGGAGTGAAATGAAATAACTGATTGGATTGATGTTTGCCTAACTTTGGCAAAAATTAGTTTATCTGCTGAACCATTGATTTCTTCTATTTTTCCATCAATCTTGAGCATCGACCGTATTCAACCGTTTCCGTTAGAAAAGTCGTGGGATTTTTCCCAGCTTCTTATAACCCTGTAGTACACTATTGAGCCAATTACCTGGAGCGCCCCGCCTATAAGGAGTGGGGACGAGAGGTATAAGTCCATGAGATAGCCGGACAGTCCAGAGGTGCTTTGAGACGCCCTCGTCGCAACTCCTTGCATACTCGAGGCCGTTCCATAATCCTCGTTCCCCACTCCCCTGACACTTATCGCGCTTCTCATGGGTGTGCCCACTCCCGCTACTCCCATCCGGATTGCGTAGAGGGAATAAGCCACTGGAAGGATGGGAACAAATGCGATAACGATGTAAAGAAAACCCTGGAAAAATCTGGCAATAGAAGATACCGATATGGCCCGTATGTTAGCAGAGTTTAGATATCTTCCACTTATGAACGATCCCAGTGCTGTTGCAGCATAAGCAAGCGTGAAAATTTCACCAACGTATGATGTGGAGATGTGATACCTAAGCTCAAACCAGAGCGGAAGCAATGGAGTTGCTATTCCGATGGCTGAGCCGTTGATCACATTGGGAAGGGACATCCTTAGTGTGTAGAAGGTGCTCTCTCTCTTCATCACTTTTGTTGTCTTCTTTGGTCTTTTCCTTTCTTTCAGGAAAAAAAGAGAAAGAAAAGAGACCAAGAGTACGAAAAATGAAGCACCGAACAGAAGTCGAAACGTTCCCTCCGCTCCGAAGAATGGCGTTAAATACCCGTGAGTGACGAGTATCATTCCAGCAACTATAGATGCCAGAGATCCCACCACTGTCATCTTCGAGAGCCTGGATACTCTGTCGATTTCATTAGACCAGTTGCTCGCGACGTAGGCAGTCGTACCTGGGGAGAACACTCCCCTCATTCCACCTGCGGAACCAGTTACACCTGCGAGCATTGCAGATATTTCAATCACGTATATGTTCGTCGAGAGGGCAAACCCAATCAATCCAACCAACGGGAGGGCTTCTGCCACTATCAGAGCCCTGCTATAGCCTATCCTATCTCCGAGACTCCCTAAGATTATGGATGTCCCCATATTGAACAGTACAACAAGAAGTACTAACACGCCGATCAAAACGAGTCCGAATCCCAGAGCATTAAGATAGAGCGAGAAGGATAGAGTCACAAAGCCTATAGCAATGCTTCTTGCCGTTCTAGAGATGAGAAGGAACTTGAATGACGAATCTATCTTCTCCTGCGAGTCACTGAACACGAAAATTGACATTGCGTCATTCTATTTATCTATAGACAGTCATTGAAGAACCAACCTAAAATTGAAACAAGATTTTGTGAGAATTCCAATTTCTGGGAACTATTTCGTTGACAAGCAATAAATCCCATATAACACTGAAATTAGGAAAATGTTTCAACTACGAAAATATTTGAATTATCGTCAGCTTTACATTACATATAAACGTAATAAGACTGTGTTAAAGAGCAATCCGTACTGCAACAATCCTCTATCTTTTTGCTATAGAGACCATGCGAGTGCCGGGATTCGGACCCGGGTTAAAAGCTTGGGAAGCTTTTGTGCTACCGCTACACTACACTCGCAGTGTGATGGAAAATTTTTCTATATATTTCAACTTATCTTGAATAGAGGGTCGCGTTTCAGAGGCTCAATATTTTTCATCGTGGTATAACGCTGCAAAATACTTTTATTCTGTCAAACATGCAGTGCTGATATCAATGGTGCTAACTACAACTGATGCTCTGTTTGCCATCGCTGCATCAATTGCCATGGCCGGTGGACTTATCGGCACGGGTATGGCACAGAGCGGAATCGGTTCTTCGGGTATGGGAGTAATAGCAGAAAAGCCTGAAAAATTCGGGCAAGTTCTGTTCTTCTTCGTTATTCCGGAGACGAACTGGATAATCGGGTTTGTGCTTGGACTGATCCTACTCCTTCATATTCTGTGAGTTTATGCCTTTAGAAGAAATTCTCGAAAGAATTCTGAAGGATACGGAGAAGGAAGAGCAATCCATCATCAACCAGAGCCAGCAAGAAGCCAATGCAATCCTAGAAGATGCTGGGAATAGATCACAGTCCATCAAGTCTTATTACAATGCGAAAGCAGAGGAAGATGCAGACAGAGAAAAAAAGCAGAGGATTTCTTCTGCCACTCTTGAGGGCAGATCTTACCTGGAACAGCAGAGGGAAAGTATAGAGGACAGTTATCTGGATGCACTTAAAACGAGGTTAACGGAAATCAGGAAGACTGATCAGTATCTTGATTACATCCAGCGGGAAATTGAAAAGGCCAGGAAAGTCCTTGGAAAAGATTCGATTCTATACGCGGACCAGGGGGACGTTGAACGGTTGAAGAGGAGGGGTTATAACTCTGTTTCAGTCTCCGACAAGATAGATCCGCTGGGTGGAGCCATAGTGACATCAGCGGACGGAAAGATGATCATCATCCTTACTCTTTCTGAAATTCTGAGAAAGAAGAACGACACGATTAGAAAGATCGTGAGGGACTACATCAAGGGGTGAATTCTTGCAGAATTCTTTCGGTCTTCCCTACGGAACCCTAAAAGTTTTGAAAACCCAATTTCTTCAGAGGAGGGATTTTGAGGAGATGTTCAGATTTTCCAATCCGGAAGAATTCATAGGTTATATGAATGGCCATGGATACAGCGAAGACATTTCGCAATCTTCCGAGTACAAGAGGCTAGACCTAGCGGAATCTGCTAACAACCTTCATCTGGCAAAGACCAACAGGAAGGCCCTATCCGTCACTCCGCAAAATGGGAAGGATCTGATAGTATCATTTCTAACGAAGTGGGACATTCAGAACATAAAGACAATTCTCGTATCCAAGAATCTCAATCTGAAGATAGAGGAGAGTGCGCTCAACCTGATAACGGAAACAAATACTGCTGTTGGGATATTCGCAGGACTTCTGGACAGGAACGACTACCACAATCTTATCCAGATGGACAATCTAGAAGACATTATCTCCTATACGCTGAGATTTGGGTACGGAAAGGCCCTCCTTGCGTACCTGGACGAGTACCGTAAGACTAATGACATATCGGCCCTCCTTCTTTCACTGGATCTCTACTACTTCGACCTGATGAGAGAAAAGTTCAGATTCTATTCTGGGAGCGAGGGACCCATCTACAGGTTCATAAAGAAGATGATAGACCTGAAGAACATAATGACCATCCTCAAGTTCGTAGAGTTCAAAACGAATCACAACGTATCCAATTATCTCCTCACAGGAGGGAGCATTTCTGGTCAACTACTCGACGAGCTCTCCAAGAGCAACGATGTAGAAGAGTTCTATCAGAAGCTTAAGGGGTATGCTGACGTTTCTAAAGGATTCGATTTCTATAAGAGAAGGGGTTCACTCGTTGGAATAGAGGGTGAACTGAACAGAATCATCTATTGGGAATTCATCAACATCCTGGAAATGAGTGCCCTGTCGCTGAACAACGTGATTGCCTTCTTGCTGAGGGCAGAGGCCGAATGGAAAGATCTGAGAAATCTTACGTTCAGCAGGTACTATGGCATAGATGATGAAACGATCAAAATGACTACGATAAATTTGGGGTGAATAATCTATGGTTAGAGATGAGAGATTTGGGAGGATTGCTTTCATAGGAGAAAGAGAGCTTGCGATAGGGTTCAAGCTCGTTGGTGTCGAAGATACGTTCATAGTGGATAGAGATACTTTCGGTGACAAGCTGAGGGAGCTGTACCATTCGGGAAAGTTCGGACTAATACTTTCTTCGAACAGCTTTACCGGAACGCTCGACAAGAAATTCTTGAATACGCTATACAGCAGCGTTTCGCCCCTTGTAGTTTTCATTCCCGTAACTAAGGGAGCTGAAGAAGAGGGAATTTCTGATTTGGCTAGAAGGGTATTGGGAATAAACATGGACCTCGGAGGGATATAATTGGGGAAGATATTGAGAATTGCTGGACCAGTGGTGATTGCTGAAGAGATTGAGAATGCGAAAATGTACGATGTTGTTAGGGTAGGAGAATTAGGACTACTCGGGGAGATAATTGGAATGGAAGGTGGCAAGGCAACGATTCAGGTTTACGAAGACACCAGTGGAATCCGACCGGGAGAGAAGGTCGAATCCACGGGTAAGCCCCTTTCTGTGGTTCTGGCCCCAGGGCTGCTGTCATCGATCTATGATGGAGTTCAGAGGCCACTGGACGTGATAAGGGCGCAGGGTGGCGATTTCATCCAGAGAGGTATCTATCCTACACCCGTTGACATGAAAAAGAAATGGAAATTCACCCCGTCCGTCAAGAGGGGAGATAAGGTATCGCCTGGTGATATAGTTGGGATAGTGAAGGAAACATCCCTGATAGATCACAGGATAATGGTACCTTTAGGAATTGAAGGAACGATTGAGAGGATCGAAGAAGGTGAGTTTACTCCATTGCAGACCGTAGGGACCGTTATGACAAAGTCAGGGATCAAGGAGATTCCATTGGGTCAGGAATGGCCAGTGCGACAACCCAGACCTGTCAAGAGCAAACTTCCGCCAGAAATTCCTCTAGTTACAGGGCAAAGGGTTGTAGACACATTCTTCCCGGTTGCGAAGGGCGGTACAGTCGCAGTCCCAGGACCTTTCGGGTCCGGAAAATGTGTCGATGGCGAAACCTTAGTGATGCTTGGAAATGGGAGAATAATTTCGATTGAACAAATATACGAAGAAGGTAAACTCAAGGGAAAAATGATTCAACCAGAAACCAATGACGAGGAGATATATGATGTCAGTAATCTGAAGAATCCAAAGACAATTTCCCTAGTAAACGGACAATTTTCTACTACAGATCCCAGAGTTATTTATAAAGGAAAGACAAACAGAACTGTAAGTATTAAGACGCGTTCGGGAAAAAACGTAGAAGTCACACCAACTCATAAATTCCTGACTTTGACAAAGGGAGAAATACGTGAAAGGGAGGCCCAAGAACTAGCTCCGGGCGATTACATTGCATCGCCTAGGAAGATCACACTCCTGCTCAAGGATCAAAGAATAAAGGTCACAGAGCTTTTAAAAAATTCCAAGCTCTACGTAGCCGACGATGCTGTAAACATGAGACTCAAATCAATACTTAAAAAAGACGTAAAGAAAGGTTTGAGCTACCAACTGGGCACGAGATCGTTTAGAAAAGACAACAAGATTCCCCTTAAACTAGCAGCCGAAATCCAGTCGAGACACGGAATTTCGATTCCCATAGATCACTTCACATCTTTCCACGGAAAAACGGCCCGATTACCGACAAAGGTATCTCCAGAATTGGCTGAATTTTTTGCCTATATAATAGCAGATGGTCACTTAAAAAAGAAAAGCTACTCTATAATGTTCTATAATTCAGACGATTCGCTTCTGGCGAGGTTCAAGGAACTATCTATAACCTTGTTTGAATTGACGCCATACGTTTATCCACATCCTCATAATGGTCCTAAGGGCCGTTCATTCGTAGCGCGTATAGACTCGAAGGTTCTGTTCGATTTCCTGACTACAATCGGCATCCCTTATAGAAAGAAAGCAGGAACAGCATCGGTTCCAGAATGCATTAAGATGTCCAGCGATAAAACTGTTGCAAGGTTCATAGGTGCTTACATAGCTTGCGATGGAAGCGTAGATGTCAAAGGATCGAGGGTAGAAATAACCTCAAAGAGTAAGAAGCTGATAGAGGAAATGAGCTTCCTTTTAGTCAGATTAGGTCTGGTTTCTTCAATAGGAAGGACTAGAAAAGACGGAACGACACGAGTGAATGTCAGCAATTCTTCGCAATTACAGCGCTTAAGAAAGCAGATAAAGATTGAAAGTCACAAATACGACAAACTCAAGGCAGCTATAAAGGATACCACTTACTCCTCTGTTGATGCCATACCTCTCCCAACAATGGTGACATCGCTGCTTAACCAAAAAGACATAGTTCAAAGGCTTAAGAAGGAAGGTATTTACATCCAGAATTATATTCAACACAGAGCTAGAATAAGTTTCAATTCACTAGAAAGAGTGTTAAGCGTTCTCCAAAAACTGAACATTGAGAGTACCAAAATCGAGGCAATTCAGAAATTGTTTAACAACACCTTTTTTGATCGAGTTGAGGACCTGAGTTACTTTAGTACTCCTAAAGATGTTTTTGATTTAGAAGTACCGAATGGTCATAATTTTATTGGAGGGCACGGACCTCTGCTGCTTCATAACACCGTAGTTCAGCATCAACTTGCGAAATGGTCGGATGCAGACGTAATAATATATACGGCATGTGGAGAAAGAGGAAACGAAGCCACTGAGGTGTTGACGGAATTCCCAAGATTAACAGATCCTAAGACAGGGAAACCTTTGATGGAGAGGACAACCTTGATAGCAAACACCTCAAACATGCCCGTAGCGGCTAGGGAGGCTAGTATATATACGGGCATTACCCTTGCTGAATATTTCAGAGATATGGGTTACGATGTTGGCTTGATGGCCGACAGCACCTCCAGATGGGCAGAGGCTCTGAGGGAAATTTCGGGGAGACTCGAAGAAATGCCAGGAGAAGAGGGTTACCCTGCATACCTAGGAAGAAGGATTGCTGAATTTTACGAAAGGGCAGGTAATGCTAGAGTCCTGTCAAGCGACCAGAGAAGGGGGTCCGTCACCGTAATAGGTGCAGTGTCTCCACCAGGAGGAGACACGTCCGAACCTGTATCTCAGAACACCTTGAGGGTAACTAGGGTATTCTGGGCCCTCGATGCATCACTTGCCCAAAGAAGACATTTCCCGTCTGTTAATTGGCTAAACAGTTATTCTCTTTATTCCCCAGAACTGAGCAAGTGGTTCAACAAGAATGTGTCAGAGGATTGGTATTCTTCGTATCAAAAGAGCATGACAATTCTAGAGAAAGAAGCGGAATTGCAGGAAGTTGCTCAACTAGTGGGTTATGATGCACTCCCTGAGAACGAGAAGGAAGTGCTAGACATAGCGAAGTCCCTGAGGGAAGACTTCCTTCAGCAGAGTGCATTCGATGAGGTTGACACTTATTGTTCTTTAAAGAAACAGTACCTTATGCTAAAATCGATTTTGGCAATGGATGAGATCGAGAAATATGCAGTATCCAAGGGAGTAACCGTATCAGAACTTGGTACCTTACCCTTCAAGGAAAAACTGTCCAGATTCAAAGAAGTAAAGGAAAAGGATATTGACAGTTACTATGGAGACCTAATAAAGGAGATGGATATGGAAGTGAAGGAGAGGGCTGATAAGCAATGACCACTGATATTAGATACAAGACTGTTTCAAGAATAGCAGGACCGCTTTTGTTCGTGGAAAAGGTCGAAAACATAGGCTACAATGAAATGGTGGAGATCACTCTTGGCAACGGAGAGGTCAGGACCGGCCAGGTGCTGGACACGAGAAAGGGAATCGCGGTAGTCCAGATATTCGGATCTACCACAGGATTGGACACTGGAAGCACTTCGGTCCGCTTCAGGGGAGACATTGCGAGGATTCCAGTTTCTGACGAAATGATAGGGAGGGTATTCAACGGGCTTGGAGAACCGTTGGATGGGATGAGTTCGATCATATCCAACGAAAGGGTGGAAATCGTAGGAAACGCCATCAACCCGTATTCAAGAGAGGAGCCTTCGGAGTTCATCCAGACCGGTATTTCGACAATAGATGGTATGAACACTCTTGTGAGAGGACAAAAGCTTCCAATTTTCTCTGGTTCCGGTCTCCCTCACAACATGATCGCAGCGCAGATAGCAAGACAAGCAAAGGTGCTGAGTTCCTCGGAGGGTTTCTCGATTGTATTCGGGGCAATGGGTATCACTTCCGAAGAAGCTAACTTCTTCATCGACGAGTTCAGAAAGACCGGTGCGTTAATGAGGTCAGTGCTATTCCTGAATCTTGCTTCGAGCCCTTCAATGGAAAGAATCATCCTCCCAAGGGTGGCACTCACGGCAGCAGAATACCTTGCGTATCAAAAGGAGATGCACGTTCTTGTCATACTCAGTGACATTACTAATTATGCCGAAGCTCTTCGCGAGATATCGGCAGCGAGAGAGGAAGTTCCAGGAAGGAGAGGGTATCCTGGTTACATGTACACCGATCTTTCCACAATTTATGAAAGAGCAGGAAAAATTAGGGGAAGGAACGGTTCGATTACTCAGCTTCCAATACTGTCGATGCCATCGGACGACATGACTCACCCCATCCCGGACCTCACTGGGTATATTACTGAAGGACAGGTTTTTGTAAGCAGGGAACTACACAGAAAAGGCATTTATCCTCCGATAAACGTTCTTCCTTCGCTATCAAGGTTGATGAACCAGGGAATCGGAAAGGGAAGGACAAGGGAAGATCACAGGGGAGTTGCCGATCAGCTCTATTCCGCTTACGGAAGGGGTACGGACCTCAAGAGTCTCAGTGCCATAGTAGGAACGGAAGCTCTCGGGAAGGATGACAGGCAGTATCTGGATTTCGCTAACCTTTTCGAAGATAAATATGTCAACCAGGGATTCAACGAAGATAGAACGATAGAGAAAACCATGGATATAGGATGGGATGTCCTATCAACGCTTCCAGAGAGAGAGATGAAGAGGGTCAAGAGGGAGTTCATAGAAAAGTACGGTAAATGGAGGAAGTGAATTGGAAACCACCAACATTCGCCCTACAAGGATGGAGCTTCTCAAAACCAAGGGAAGGATTAAGCTCGCAAAGAGGGGCCTCGATCTGCTCAAGCTGAAAAGGTCATCCCTCATAATGGAATTCTTCTCCATCTCGAGGGAAGTGAGGGGACTCAGGGGGAATGTTAGGGAACTCATTGAAAGGTCTGTGACGAGCGAGAGACTTGCTGAGATAGTTGCTGGTAAACTCATCATAGAGAATACCGCATTTTTTCAACCAAGTCTTCAGGTCCAAGTAAATTCAAAGAACGTCATGGGAGTGAAGATACCTCAGGTCACAATGTCCAAGCAGAAGAGTTTCATGGACCAGCTCTACGAGATGATATCGCTGCCCACATCGCTCATGGAGACCAGAGAAAATTTCGTAGAACTCCTGAACAGGCTTCTCGTCATCGCAGAGAAAGAGATAGCGATGAGAAGGCTCCTCATTGAGATTGACAGGACAAAGAGGAGGACCAATTCGATAGAGAACGTACTGATACCCAGGCTTACTGAGACGGCCACCTACATAAAAATGAAACTCGATGAAATAGACAGGGAGACCTTCATCACCCTGAAAGTGATCAAGGGGAAGATAGAGGAAAGAGGGGAAGAGAGTGTATAAATTTGCGAATCCTGCGCAGAAAAAATTCTACATAATTCAAAGAATGATCTTTTTTGCAAACATAGTCATGTTCATCATTGGACTGGTTATAATTGTGGAGGTTATTTTGTGACAGATGATATCGCAACGCTGAAAGCAATAAAGGAGAGGGAAGAGGAATCGAAGAAGAGAATCGAACTAGCACGGGTCAAGGGAACTCAGATCATCAACGATGCGAAAGAGCGTGCAAAGAGAATCATATCTGAGGCGGAGGAGGATTCGAAGAGGTCTTACGACCAGTACCTGAGAAAGGAAATGGAAACGGCATCACTCGAAATAGAGCTAATCAAAAAGAAATTCGAGGAAGAGGCAGCTAAACTAAGGAGAGAAATTTCGAAAGACGTCGTTGAAAAGATGGTTAGAGCGGTAATGGAGAATAATGAGTAAATGCTAGTACCAAGGAAGATGAAGAAGGTCAGAATATATTCCGTGAAGCAGCACGAAGAGGCGATTCTATCTGCTCTTCATGACCTGGGCATCTTCCAGGTAGAGCCTGTTTCCCTCTCTTCAGACCTGATTTCTTCCCTTCCCCAGAGTGAATCTTATGCAAAGCTGAGCGAACTCTCCAGAAAGGTCAGGGACCTGGAGATGTCTCTTTACCCAAACGAAACGGATGAAAAGAGGCTTTTCAAAGATGTAAAGGAGCTCGTTTCAGCTGCTGAAAACATCGACATTTATGAAAGAGTGAAGTCTCTAAAAGAAAAGGAGGGTCTTCTGCTTTCATCCCTAAAACTCCTGAACGAAAGGATATCTGCGCTAAATATGATATCTTTCTACGACGGCGATCTGAGTTATTTGAATGGAGAAAACATCTCATCCTTCATCATCAAAAAGGAGGAGGGAGTCGTAGAAAAATTGAAGAGGATAGGGGATACCGTTCTGCTACAAGGGCAGTCTTATATCATCGCTGCCATCAAAAAAGATTTGCTGAGCAACTTTGGAGAACTTGCGAAGGATGAAAAGATCGAAGTTGTTCCGGTTCCCATTTATTCCGGGAAGGTAAAAGAGAACCTTACAGCCGAAGAGATTGTGAAAAATGAAAAAATGAAAGAACTCGGCCAGGTGAAAACAGAGCTGGAAGAGATTTCAAGTAAGCATTTTGCAAACGTGGCTGCCATCAGGGAGCAGCTGGACATTGAGATGAAAAAGATAGACGTTACATCCAAACTCTCCGGAACCAACAGGGCAATCATTCTTGAGGGTTGGGTACCCGCTGAGGAGTACGGTATGATGAACGATGCTCTCTCGCACGTCACAGGAGGTCAAGTGTTAACTGAGGAAGTGAAGACGGACGAAATTCCTCCCACGTCTCTGAAGAACTACAGAGGAACCAAGCTGTTTGAATTCTTCATTAGATTTTATTCAATTCCCCAGTCTGTCGACATCGATCCAACGCTGATATTCGCCCTCGTATTTCCGGTATTCTTCGGTTTCATGATCGGAGACGTGGGATACGGAGTAACAATATTGCTTATATCCGTCTGGCTCATAAGAAGGGTCAACCACCCTCCAAAGAGGTCGAGAATCCCGAAATTCCTGAGCAGGTTCGTTATGACGATGATGAAACCCAGGAGTTTGAGAGTTCTCGCAAAGGCCATGTTGCCGGGAGCGATAATAGCGATTGCGCTTGGAGTCCTTTTCGATAATTACTTCGGCTTCTCTCTTCCGTACCCGCACTTCGCACTGATCTCAGAATTCGGCATCAAGAAGCTGCTGCTCTTATCCGGATATGTCGGCGTTGCAATGGTCAGCCTGGGACTGATCTTTGGATTCGTGATCAACTACATCCACGGTCACAGGAAAGAAGCGATAGGGAAGGCGGGGTGGCTGATGGTTGCATACGGCATAGTCATACTTGGACTGGAGGTTATAAGGAACCATACCAGCGGCCTCAACCCTGCCACTACTAGTCTTGACTATCTCGCGTACCCTCTGCTCTTTGCCGGACTTGGGGTTGTAGTGTATGCAGAAAAAGCCCAGGCACTGATCGAGGTAACTACCATCATCTCTCACATCCTCTCGTACACAAGGCTCGTTGGAATCCTTCTATCATCCGCAATTCTTGCGCTGGTGTTCGATGACATTTTCCTAGGTACGCTGCATCATTCCATCTTATTCCTGATAGTAGGATTCGCGATCCTCATAATAGGGCAGATGCTCAACCTCATCATAGCTATATTTGAACCTGGAATCCAGGGTGCAAGACTGATTTACGTAGAATTCTTCAGCAAGTTTTACAAGGGAAATGGCAAGGAATTCAGACCATTTTCTTCCCCGAGAAACTATACAATCAAACAGTTCTCCCTGGAACCGCTCACAGAAAAAGCAAAGAAGTGATTGAACCCTTATCAACAAATTTTTAAACTCGACATAATAATGATAATTGAAACGATAACATGCACCGTCTTGAAACGAGTAGTCCTAACAGTTTGATTGGATTACTGGAGATTCTGGAAGATATAGGCAAGGCCACGGATATAGCAAAACTTGATGATTCGCTGGATGAGGAAAGGACAACCCTGATGAATCTCCTGGACGATGCTGAGAGTCTTAAGCTGATTTCACTTTCAAACGGAGATGCCTCCCTGACAGATACGGGAAAGAAGTTCTTGAATTCTAATATTGAGCAGAGGAAACAACTTCTGCACGCGCTCTTGAAGGACGTAGAACCGTTCCATTCGCTGATAAATTACTACAAATCATTAGGGACAACGGAAGTCCAGAAAGAGGAGATAGGAAGGTACCTCAGGGAGATATTCCCACCTGGCGAACAGGACGATACATTCAAGATTCTGCTGAACTGGGGAAGGTACACCAAGCTCTTCACGTATGACAGCGACGTGGGACTAATAGTGATGAACGACTAATCAGAAGACATCAGCTTGACCACGCTATCCACGACTGCATAAAATTCTTCACTTCTAGTGTTTCGTGGCCTTGGCAGGTCGATCTTGACCTCTCCCAAGACCCTTCCTGGCCTGGGACTGAGTACAACTATCTTGTCGCTCATTTGGACAGCCTCATCTACGTTGTGGGTAACCATGAGTATCGTGTCTGGCGGGAAGGTTGGGGATTCCCATAGATCCAGCAATTCCTCCCTCAGGGCCTGGGCGGTAAAAACATCCAGGGCTGCAAAAGGCTCGTCTAGTAGCAGCAGATCGGGACCCGTGGCAAGTGCCCTGGCGATAGAGACCCTCTGCTTCATCCCTCCTGAGAGCTCTCTCGGATATGCCTCTTCAAACCCGTCAATTCCAACTATTTTTATGAATTTCTTAGCCGTTTCTCTTATGTAGTTCTCATCCTTTGTCAACGGTTCAAGGGCTACTTCCACGTTCTTCAATACATCCAGCCACGGGAAAAGTGCCGCGTTTTGAAACACAACTGAAAGCTTCAGCTTCGATGGGTCTAGTGGCTTACCCCCAAGAGTTACGGAGCCTGCGGATGGTTTCAGTAACCCAAGCAATATCTTAATGATGGTTGATTTTCCACTGCCGGATGGGCCTATTATCGAAACGAACTGATTGCTCTGAACTGAAAAAGACACGTTCTGTAACGAGAGCAGTTTCCTTCCGTTGGAATCGTACTCGACCCCTATGTCTTTCAGTTCGAGTAAGTCCATCACAACGAGAGTTCTTAATGTTATATAGTTTTGCCTTTAGCAGGCTTTGTAGTTTTTAAAAATTCTCTATTTTTATACTAATTTTTGAACATTAGAGGCTACTTTTCTATAGAGTTCAAGGTTTGCAACCGCAAAACTTATAATATATCACTTCTTCAAAAAAAATATGTTGGATAGTGATGCTTCAACGGCCAAGACGCTGACCCTTGTCGCGATAATACTCCAGGCGGTATTCTTCGTCATAGGAATATTCGAAACGCTTGCACTCGCACTGTTATTCATGAGTGCACCTTCCCCATCGACAATCAATACAACAGTCACATCATCCATTGCTGTCCCCAATGTGATTGCTGTAATATTATCAGTCGCTCTCGCCATCGGAATACTATGGATCTTGCTTGACTATTTCCTAATATACAAAAGGTTAAAGGAGGAAAGGGTGAAGGAAGCAGAAACTCCTGCCATTGTTCTGGGTGTAATACAACTGATATTCGGTGGTCTTATTCCTGGGATACTGCTCATAGTTGCGTGGATAAAGATAAAGGATTCAGTGAACAGGCAGGGTAGGACGTTGAGCACCACCCCTCCGATGTAAAATATCTACTCGGATGTCTGTTAGAGCTTTGTAATTCATGTACCTCCTCAGAGTCTGCTTATGAATGTTGTGAGGCAGAAGATTCTCTCTAATCTTTACATAGGTTACTTCATCCGCCATCTCTCGCAGAGATACTTTGTCACCTTGGCATTGAAAAATTCGGAGCATATATGTCGTTTAATTGGTAATTTAACTACAAAGACCCTTCAGTAGTAGATGCTGTGAGTCATGCCCTCGAAATTTTAAGATGTTTCAAGCATTTGGAGTCCTCAGGACTTTAAGAAAAGCATTTCTACAGTCCTTTTATAGAGGTGACGACAGATGATAAGCCCGGCACTCCTGCTGCTCATTCTTGAGGCCACTGGAGTAACATTTCTCAGATTGTGGATCCTGATGGGCATATCGATCTTTGTAGCGATAGTGGTCGGAATACTGGCTGCCAGAGTAAGAGTGGCTGAGCTTATCCTGATTCCAATCGTCGACGTTCTCGAAGCTATTCCCGTCATCTCTTTCTTCCCAATAGTGCTTGTTTTCTTCCTCCAAGACATCGGCCCCCCTGTCGGGACAGAGCTGGCTGTGGACGTCCTTATCATCACTGCTTTGGTATGGAACATCATAATCGGGGTATATCAGGCAGTATCCCACATACCGCACGAACTCATTGACTCTGCTTATGCATTTAAGCTGAGTCTATGGAAGAAGTTCAAGTACCTCTACATACCTGCAAGTTATCAAAAAATCGTTGTGAACATAATGCCCAGTTTTGCGAGCGGACTATTTTACATCACGCTCAGCGAGGTCATACAGTTGGGTTCTAGGGATTACCACGTTTTTGGTGTTGGCCAAGTAGCCATCCTGCTGGCAGACCACCAAGACCTCGTAGGTACCTTGATCCTCATTGTAGTAATGATTATTGTGATAATTCTGAATGCCCAATTCATAATCAATCCACTTGTAAGGAGGGCTGATAGGTATACTTTCGAAGCTGAGGCGGGGACTCAGGGGCAGAGGAAGGCGAGAAAAAGAAATGTGCTGCTAAACTCCCTTTCACAGAGAACGGCTCAGGTCGCTGGTTCCGTCACCAATCTAGTTTCCTCAGTAGGAAAGGTTGCAGCAAGAATTCCTACCGTCAGGAGCGAAAAGATGAAGCTGAGGCCTTCTACAAGAGTTGTCAATATAATGATTGGATCTGCTCTCATTCTGATACTGGCCGTCGGACTGTATCTGATAGCACAGTCGGGATTTGCCGTTGCTTTTTCCATGTACGTGATCAAACCATCTTTCCTGCTTGCGGCCAGCATAGGGGCCGGTTATGATCTCATCAGGATTGTGATAGTGTACGCAGTGTCCATCGCAACGATGGTACCACTTGCCATAGTCGCGGGAAGGAAGGGAAGGGAGGGGGATCTGGTGAATGGAACCATGCAGGTTCTCTATTCAGTCCCCGCTCCGATTTTTTATCCCATAATTCTGGTCTATCTGACTCCTTTTTTCATGAGAGCCTTCAGTTTTGGCATCTCCATGAACATTAACGTACTGATCATCACGTATCTTTCTGCTGCCTCATACATTTTCTTTAACGTATTTGGGGCTGCAAGAACGATTCCGGCTGAGTTCGATATGGTTGCAACTACCATGAAATTCAGCAGACGGTCGAGGCTGAGGTACCTCACCATTCCTGCCATCATACCCGCACTCATAACTGGATCTATGTCGGCTATCGGTAGCTATTGGGCCGGGCTCATGGTCGGGGAATACATGAGGCTTCCGAGCGGAACCTATACTGTCACCAACGGGTTGATGAAAATGATCGACATTTCGATTGCACAGGGGAACCTTCCATACACCGATGCGATAGACATTTTCATGATAATAATAATCATCATAATCAGCTACGTAATCTGGATCCGACTGTTCGACTACTCTAGAAAGAGATTCACTTTCACGTAGTGGCTCTTTTCAGATTGAATACCTCCTGGCTGGATAAGTCAGGAATTAAACAAACAAGAATTAATATACGGTCACTGATGCCTGAAACAATGAACAACAAGGATGTTTTCCTGAGGAGCCCATACCTTGAGGATCACAAGGACGACCCGGTGAAGTGGAATGTCTGGGACGAAAAATTGTTTGAAAAATCAAGAATGGAGGACAAACCCCTCTTCATAACGATCGGATATTCAACCTGCCACTGGTGCCACGTTATGCAGAAGGAGTCCTACCAGGATGAGGAAGTGTCGAGAATACTCAACGAGAGCTATATCCCGGTTGTGGTGGACCGGGAGGAGAGACCGGACGTGGACTCTTTTTACATGGGAGTCTCGCAGGTAATGAACGGGAACGGAGGGTGGCCTTTGAACGTGATAGCCATGCCAGATGGAAGACCGTTTCAGGTGTTCACATATCTCCCAGCCAGGGATTCCGAGACCAGCGGAGGATTGGTAGGAATACTCAGTGCTATCTCTGAAATATGGAAGAGTGAGAGGGGGAGAATCATAGAGGCCACTGATCAAGTCTCTTCCATAATACTCAGCCCTGACAAGGAGATGGAGGGGGATATAAGGATCGAAGATGCAATGGAAACCCTTCAGAGCATGTACGACAGGAAGAACGGTGGCTTCGGTACTCAACCAAAGTTTCCCAATTTTCCATACCTGTTATTCCTGATGAATTATATGTACTCTAAGAGGATAAAGAATCTTTCATATCTTGTAGAAAAGACGCTTAAGAATATGAGGAACGGAGGGATATATGACCAGGTTGGATACGGACTGCACAGATATTCCACAGATTCTGAATGGAAGATACCGCACTTCGAGAAGATGCTCTATGACCAGGCCATGATGATCCAGACCTACACACAGTTCTACAGGTTTACCGGGGACGAATCTTACCTCGATGTGGCAGGTGAAGTTGTGGAATTCGTGAACAAAGGCATGAAAAATTCAGATGGTTTCTATGCCAGTGGGTTGGACGCTGACTTCAATGGAAAAGAGGGAGAATACTATATGTGGACCGATGCTGAACTTGGAGAGAAATTTGGCGATGAGACTAGAAGAAGAATTGAGGATGCCTACTACTTCGACAGAGACCAGGAGAATAGAATAGTCCTCAGAAGGAGGGAACTTTTCAACGTTTCCAAGGACAAGATAAAGTCGCTAAGGGAGTTGAACGGCATTTTGTTAGAAGAGAGAAACAAGAGAGGCAGTCCAAAGATGGACGACAAGGCGATTCTATCATGGAACTCCATGCTCCTTTCCTCCCTTCTCTCCTATTCCGTTTCCAGTGGTAAGAAGGATCTAAACGAAATCATCAGGGTATCAGAGAGGCTCATATCTTCATTCTCGTCCGGGGAACGACTGTACAGGACCATTAGAAAAGGAGTCAGGGGAGTAGAGGGACTCCTTGAAGACTATGCTTACTTTACATCCCTTATGCTTGACCTCTACGAAGTCACCGGAAATAAGAAGTATCTGACCGAAGCAATCGAGAAAATTGGAGCTGCGAAGGACAGGTTCTTTGATGCCAGGGATGGCGGATTCTTCAACAGTTCTGAAAAAGATTCCAAGACGGTGCTGAGGAACAAGGACAGGTTAGACATCATATACCCATCTGGAGAATCGGTACTTTATTCAGTCCTTGAAAGACTGTACCTAATAACCGGCGCAGAGGAGTTTAGAGACTTCAACGAATCGATACTGCACTCCAGAAGAAATGAAATTCTGAGAAATCCTCTATCGTCAGTCTATTTGCTCTCTACTCTGTTGTTCAAAGGGAAGACTAAAAAGATGGAGGTTCCGGAAGAACTTAGGGAGGAATATCTGAAAGAGATGGGAAAGAGATACATTCCTGACCTTGTGTCTGTACCCGGAAAAAACGCAATACAGGTATGCGATGACAAATCCTGCCAATTTACAGGTACAAAAATAAGCGATGCGTTCGAGTTCCTTTCAAATAACTAATTACTGCACTGTCAAGAGAGAAAAGGTCCCGTCCTCAATTTACCGAAGGAATCTTTGACCCACAGTACGGACAGTACTTTGTACCCTCAAATGGCAGATTCTTACCGCATTCTGGACAGAACTTCATTACGTCTTCAGGAGATGAATTTTGTTTGGACTCCTTCAGAACGGGAGGTGGGGTAGCTATTGTACAATCATTCCCACCTTTTTTGACACCTGGATTGTCAGTCACTTTGGATTGAGTATTCGCTGCTTGCTGTTGGACTTCTTGAAGTGGAGAGTTCACTTGATCAGACGATTTAGGGCTTACCTTCCTTTCCTGATTCTTTAAACTGACTGGAATCCCTTTCTTTTCAATTCGAGAACCGCAATTGTCGCAGAAGTTGGAGGATTGGTCCTGAACCTTCGTGCCGCAATTTGTGCAAAATACGGTTGCCTCTTCATCATCTGCGTCTGTATCTTCTTCTGAATGCTGATCATTATACTGATTTTTCTTTGCTTCGGCTTGGGGTTCGTCATTAACGTTCTCTTTGAATAAAACTGCGGTACCAGTTCTATCCTTGTATAGGGGGACTACATCAAGTGGGTCCACATCTTCAACAAGGCACGGTACCGGAAAAGCCTCGCCGGTGTACCCCTGGCTCTGACCACACCAAGTACACTTCTTCGTACCGAGAGGCATCTCAGATTGCCCGCACCTCAGACAAGTAACAAATTTTGGAGGATTTTCTCTTCTTACTCTTTCCAGAAGTTCCGAATATTTTGCTACCTGCGCCCCAAAAACCTGAACCCTTTGGTGGCTTAACTGCAAGTAATTCTGGTCCCAGTTGAGTTCCTGGACTGCTTTCTGATCGGTTACTTGCCTTTGCATCGGAAAAACCAAGAAATCGTAAGAATATGTACCAGTCCCACCAAGTGTACTAACGGGGCTATATGTGTTCCCAAAAATTGGCGCTGGTGTTATTACCGTCTTAGTAGTTTGAATGGTACCCATACTCCTCTGCATTACAGTTACTCCGTCATTTCCAGATTGAAGCCACGCTTTTGAAAAAGTCACTATGCCCCTGATGAGTTGCGATGGCCACTGGTCAACTGATACACCTCTTTTTATAAGGCCGTCTACGAGATCGTAGTGTCTCTTGCACAGGGATAGGCCACCAGGAGTCATGTACTGTATTTGATCTGGAAACTTTGCGGCACAAAAGTACGGATTCTCTTCCTTTGGAAAGAGTTGAAGTCTGCATACGTGACAAATAGTTCTTATATAGATGTCGGCACCCCATCTCTTCCCGCCATCCCCTCCAAAATCTGGGTTTAACTCCCTATAGATATTGGTTGCGTCTCTTTGGTAAATATCTGAGTTTTCAGCTCGCCACTGGCTCCCAGAATCGTTGGTTTGAACATCCGATTTGTTAATTTTCTTCCAAAAAGGCATATTTTAACCTTCTCACCTGGTTCCTGCTTTTTTAATTCCCCCTTTTAAAAGATGGGAAGAGGCTGCGAAAGTGAATCCTGCTATGATAATCACTACAACTATAGACACTACGTTAACCAAGTAAAAATCCCATACCAGTGCAATTACGATTGCTATTATACCTGTGTACAGACCCTCCCGGTCAGCATCATACATGTTCACCGCTGTGAAGAGACTCAAGAGGGTCAATATAAGACCTACACCAATTTCTGGATTGTATCTTATAAAAAATCCAAATGCGGTTGTATACAAATTTGACAGGGTCGCAAGTATCCAGATCACGAACGCCACAGTAACAGTCCAGTGCCTTTTAGGTTTCTCTCCTATGAATTTCGTTTGATTTGCCGTATTTACATTTGATATTGACTGTGGTATTTCACCCGTTCCCACACCAGTTGATTGAGTGGCTTCTGAAGGAAAAAGTGAATTCCCACATCTTGCGCAATATCTTGCTTCGGCGCGGTTTTCGTATCCGCATCTTGAGCAGAACACGCTTAATCACTTCCTTTATGTATTTAAATTTCTTGTTTCCACTAAATTTCTTAATTTAGACAAAATTGAGATTCCAATGTCCAATAATTCTGTGGGAAGATCTTCACGTCTTTTTTATTGACTGGAATCATACCAATAACGATTCTTGAATTTTTCCAAATTTAATGTGCCTCGCATGAACGGCCCAATTTGAACACGACTCGATTATTCGCTGCAAACATTTTAATGGTGGTTTCTGATTAGCCCGAATAATTGGTGGACTTGATGGATGATGGAACGAGCAGAGTAAAGACTTTTACTGACTCTTTGAAGAATCTGAGCACAGAGTCGAAGACCGGGGTCATCCTCGCGCTGACCTTCTTCCTCTCCCTGTTTCTCAGTTTGTACTTCGTTATCGGCCCTGCAGTAAAGGGAGACTGGGCCGTTTCCGGAGGTTCTGATGCCTACTACAATATGCACATTGTTCAATACATACTCTCCACCCACCATCAACTTCTATTCGATCCAAATTTGAATTACCCCATCGGACTAGAGAACCCTAGACCGCCGTTCTTCCACTGGCTAATAGTCTTACTGGGCTATGCCTTCTCCCCGTTTCTGGGAGGAGTCTACAACTCCACTATGACCATGTTCCTTGCGAGCACGGCCATAGGAGGGGCTTTCATAGTCTTTCCAACATACTACCTCGGGAAGGAACTTTTTGGGTACAAGGTAGGCCTTATAGCAGCCATGTTGGTGGCCATGTCGCCACTGACACTCATGAAGAGCATAGGTTCAATTGGTCTTTTCGATATCTATACTGCTCTCTTCGGACTGATGTTCATATACTACTTCCTAAGGGCTATTAACACATTCAAATTTGAAGAGCAGGACTCTCCTTTCTTTAAAAACCTGATTCAGTCGATCAAGAAAAATCCCATCTCAATTACGTATTCCCTTCTGGCCGGAGTATCTCTGGCTGCATCAATGCTCACCTGGGTGGGTACAATTTCTCTGATTCTGATACTTGCAGGGGCTGCTGTCGTTCAGCTTGCGATCTTCGCAATAAAGAGGAAGAACGCTCTTTCCATATTCGTTTCTAACCTCTTTTTTGGTTCAGGTTTCATTATTTCCTATCCGTGGTACAAGGTTGCAGGGTTCGTGGCAATCAGATTCGAATATCCCCTCATAATGTGGGCGGTACTGTTTCTCGCGTCCATTTACTTCCTTATTCTCCAGAAGCGTCCATGGCTTGTGTCCCTTGGACTGTTTATAGTGGTAGCTGCTGCTGGAATAGCGCTTCTGTACAAGTTAGATAGAAACCTGATCCTCTCCATACTCTCCGGTCAACACTACTTCATAAAGAACAAGATATACGACACCATAGCGGAGGCACAGGCACTTCCACTTGGAGAGGACCTGATGGAATTCGGTGCCTTTCCATTCTTCGCTTCCATCGTGGGACTGGCCTACCTGGTATACAAGTGGGTAAGGACGGCCACATTCAATACGACTTTGGCTGTCCTTTACTTCGGAGGCATAATAGTAATAAGCATGATAGCATCAAAGTTCCTTTACTTTGGAGCTTCAGCCGCCTCCATCCTGACGGGCTACATTGTGGTAAGGGCATTCGAGCTTCTATCTTTCAGGGAAGCGGTTGAGAAGTCCAAGGGAAGGTCCATAAGGACAGCTCTCAGAAGGGAGTTCAAGTTTGCCCACTACGCAACTATACTAATAGTCGTTTTCCTCCTGGTGGTGCCTACTACTTTCTATGCAGTCGATTCCGCCATTCCCTACAACAACAAAACGGCCTACGACAAACAACTCTACAACGACACTCCATCTTTCCTAAAACCACAGAACTATACCTCCCCCTACTATCTCGGAGCATTCGGTGCCGCCCTCGCGACCCCTAACCAGCCGCTTAATACGGCGTTGTCTTGGTTCCAGAATCAGGATGCCCAGCAGTCTCTGAACCAGCGACCTGCGTTCGTATCCTGGTGGGACTACGGATTCCAGACTCTTGAACAAGGAAATCATCCTGTCATGGCTGATAACTTCCAAGATGGAATATACCCGGCAGCGCAAATCCTGTTAGCTCAGAATGAGAGCGAAATTGTCTCAGTTATGATCACCAGAATGCTGGACAATTATACGCTTGGAGGGAACTTTAACAATTCAGCGATAATACCAGTCCTGGAACAATATCTAGGACAGAATGCAACCCATAGAGTTATGAGTTTTGAAACAAATCCAGATGCATTTATCCCGCAGATATTGGCCAATCCATCCTACTATGGAAAAACATCTTCCACAATCCAAACGGGGGATGCGAAGTACATTCTAATGGAGCACTTTTTGACCAACACCTATTCTCTCAACACGTTAATAAACCTATATTCTGCGATTGAGCAGTTCACTAGCAAATACATGAGCTACATAGCAATAGATTCTGGACTCTTTCCCTTTAATGCAACAAGCACTGGCATATTCTACGCGCCAGCATATCTTGGGGATTTCCCTTATGCCAATGCTTCAGGTGAGATAGTTCCTACATCATTCTACAACATAAACGTCACAGACACTTCGGGAAACACCTATTCAATCCAGAGTTTCCCTTCGGGAGATACGGCTTCCAGCTACAGCATAACGTACTCCTCCGCATTTTATAACACGACTATATACAGAGGGTTCATAGGTTATCCTCCCAGCTCAGTAGGGGCATCTGGAGGAATCCCCGGATTCACGTCCAATCTGACCTCATATCCAGCGATGCAGGGTTGGGGAATGTCGAACTTTGAAGTCGTTTACAAAACCGTTCTCTGGAACCCTTACACCGATTATCAAAATCACAGTTCGGCATGGAAGACGGTTTCCCTAGAACAGGGATATTACTATCAGAAAAACCATGACGGAACTGTCGATCTGTTCCCGCCTTCGTACGTCCTATCGAACGATGTCGTCTTCCTGCAGTATTATCCAGGAGCAATAATCAGCGGACAGGTCAAAAACAGCAACGGACAACCAGTACCTGGCGTCAGGGTCACTCTGACCGATCAGTATGGGATCCCGCATCAGACCGTACTGACCAATTCTACAGGTTACTATTCGATATATGCAGTAGCCGGGAATGATACGGTAACCTACACGACTGGATCATACAATTCTCTATACATGATAGGCAACAAGGCCCTGGGTTACTACAACGTCAGCATATCGGAGGCTCAGGCAAACAGGGATAGCTACACTCTGTACGGCATGCCGACCTGGAACATCACCCACAACCTTGTGATCAACTCAACACAGGCGAATGGAGTGGTTTACCTGGACGTGTCACACATCGGTATATACAACAGCCAAACGGACGTGACTGTACCTGCAGAAGTGAAATACTACAACTCATCTTTTAATGCCACATACTACGCAAATACAACGCAGAATGGTACCTACAGTATTCCGTACGTTGCACCCTACATATACAGCGTCTCTGCTAACGTTTACGGTACCTGGTACAACAACTTGGCAACTGTTGCGGTCAATACATCTTCAATATCCAAGGACATCCACGTTAACTTTGGGATCATGAACGTCACTTTGAAATCGGGAACTTCGCTTTACTCTGGTAGCGAGATAACGTTTAGCAAAGGAAGCACTTCTGTGACGTACAATCTGACCAAATCTAATCAGAAATTTTATCTCCCGACGGGGACATACAATGTCAGCGCTTTCAACGGCGGGAGATGGGACAATTTCACGACAGTCTCAACTAACAACACTACCACCCACCTGACCTTATCTTTCATCACTACATCCAG
This sequence comes from Thermoplasmata archaeon, assembly GCA_021792355.1. Next base: position 50,648 of record JAJYUV010000002.1, read on the forward strand.
GATTACATTCATCACACAGATAAACGGGCAACCTGTCAGTGCACCTGTGGTGATAAGCAATGGTACTTTTGCAACAAAAATGACTCAGACTGATTCTGATGGTATCGGTTATTATGGTCTTAAGATTTCTTCGTATGCCGTTTATACAAGCATCTTCTACGACGGTAGTTACTACTCTGCCTCGCAGATTCTCAATGTCTCAGGCCCGATGACCGTCTACCTCGATCTTCAGCCTTCTTACTTGGTTTATGGATACTATAAAGTAAACAACGCAGGGCAGAATGGGGCAAAGGTCGCAATATCTGGAAGCAATTCGTTAGTCGATCTTACGACCAACAGCACCGGATATTTCTCAGTGTATCTTCCAAGTGGAGAATACAGCGCAGTCGCCTATTCCAGCACGGGCAGTTCTCCATACGTTGCTTTCATGCAGTTCACCCTGACCGACCAGAGCGTTCCACTGGCACTGAATGGCTACCCCGGTCAGGCTTTATCCGGGACAGTCTCCTACGACGGAACCCCGATCAGTGGAATCGTAACATCCAGAGTCAACAACGCTCCTTATTTCTATACTTTCGATACTGGAAACGGATCTTACGAAATTTACGTGCAGAATGGAGTATCGATTCAGGGAGTAAGTTTCATATCTCCGGGTTATGCAGTGCAATCTTCATCTAGCTCCGCAATTTCTCTTAAGGTCCTTTCAGTCAGCGTTTCCGTTAAAGCCACGTACTCTGGAAGCACCACGCTAAAGGTTTATTTCAATGGAACCAGAGACTATGTAACAACCGGAACTCACTTCTTCAACCTGACGGTAATTCCAGGAAACTATTCTATTGCATTCTCTGCCCCTGGAACCGTCACTACATCTAACGTCACTACTATCGAAGTTTTGCCAGGTATGTCCAGCCAGAACTTCTACGCATCTCTCAGCATTAAGGCTAGGTTGTTCATCGATCAGATAAAAGGGGTATATGTATTCAAGAACGGAACCCTCGTTGCGACCTCCGTTGGTGCGACACTTCCAATCGGTACTTATACAATTTATTCCTACACCGGAAGCACTGCAGCCCTTCAGACGGTAAACCTGACCGCAAACTCGACCGTTAAATTGAACTTCGTTACAGCCTACAACGTGTCTCTTGTGACTTCGCCTGCTGCCAATGTTACAATATCGACACCGTACGGCAGCATCTCCTGGGCTGGCCAAGTCCTGCTTCCAAAGGGATCGTACACCTTCACCCTGGAGAAGTACTACAATTCCACTTACATCTACTATGCATCATCGTCTGCATACATCTCGTCGTCCAAAACGATCACACTTAATGGGATACTAAAGCAGGTTCTTTCCAATATCTCCTTGTCCTTCACTTATGCTGGTTCACCAGTTTCATCAGGCAGGTATTACATCCAGGGTCCTGAGAACGCTTCTGGTAGCTTTGGATCTGGTCCCGTACCGCTCCCATACGGATCCTATTCCATATATGCTGTTTCGGGAGACGTCGCATTCTTCGGCGGGTTTAACGTTACGGGTTCCAGCGAGGCTCTCAGCTTTTCCCTCCAGAGGGCGTATCCACTCAACTACGGAACTTACCTGAACAATACTTCCTACGGGGGTATGGTGCGCATCGCGGGCTTTGCCAACTACTACCTTCCTCCATCTGGAATAATCATCCTGCCAAATGGCACTTACGTCTTCAAGGCCTCTACCACCTACTCCTATTACGGTTTTGTGGACAACTATTCCGTAGACCAAAAGGTCAGGGTCTCTGGAATAAGCTCTGCAACCCTTCCACTAAAGATAAATGCGATAGTCAAAGTCACGTTCCTTGCCGAGTCGGGGACTCCGACCCTCAGGGCCAGGGAACCTTACTCTTTCCCGCTATTGATAACCAGCCAGTCCAACATTCCCCTCACATTCACAATTGGCAACTCCTCGTCCATATGGATGACCGGTTCGACCATAACCCTGGCGCCCTACTCCTCTGGCGAAACCAACATAACCATCAGAGTTCCTCCGGGTAGTGTGTCGGGTATCACGGCCGCTTCCATAAGGGTGTATTACGGAGGTACAAACAGCAACGTAGGAATTAACGTCACCGTTGCCCTAATCGAGAATGTCTCGGCGTCGATCAACAACAAAACTGGAAAAATAGTGGGAAACCTTCTCGAAATCCCGCTCACGATCTTCAACAAGGGGAACAATCAAACAGAGGTGAACGCTAGCGTCTTGAACGCTGCCCAGCTGAGTTCTGAAGGAATCACGGTAACTTTCAACAACAGCACAACACTCAACGAGAAGCTCTTCTCCAACTCGAACAACACCTCCTACCTGATAATCAAGTCCACGACAGGAAAGTCGATAGTGGGCCAGCAGGTTTCCATTATCATCTATTATGACAACACTACAAAGATTGTCTCAACAACGCTGAACGCTCCTGTACTGTCAGTGAGCAGTGCCTCTGGAATAGGTCACGGCGTGTCTCAATACTCTCACCTGACACAGGATTACTACATCTATGCCTTCTCTGCCTTCATAGTCCTTGCAATGATTATGGTGATGCTGATATTTAGAAGGAGGTTCAGATCATGAAGGCGCTGTTTGCTATCGTACTGATAGCTCTGGTAATCGGATCCACACTTACCGTAGGAGCGTACGCTGCCACCAACTCTAACGGTCCCATAAGCGTGAGCGGACCGTCTTCCGTGGCCATAAATTCGACTTTCGTGTACTCGGTCAGCGTCCAGAACATTTTCAACAACTACTCTATATCCATGGTCATATCGGGATACAACCTGACTGGGGCATCGCCCATAAATCCAACCTACCTGACTGACCTCAGAGCCCTTGTGCCTACTAATTTCAACATCACTGCCCCAAAGGTCGCTACAACTATGTTTCTGCTGTTCCAGGTGACTGGAAACCTCAACGGTGCGAAGTACTACTACAACGTCACATCGGTGGTGCAGGTGAAGGAGTACACAACCCTCAAGACCGTGATCAAAAATCCGTCACAATTCGCCCTGAAATACATCAACGTCACCTTCAAGGTTAACGGAAAGTATGTCGGGAGCAAAACTGTCAACATTTCGAAGAATTCGACTCAGAACGTCACTTACCAATGGGTTTCAGGGGTCCTTCCTTCTGGAGTATACACCGTTACCGTTCTGACGAACAACACACTTGCCAAGCTGGCGAACGGGAACTCCTACACCTTCCAGATACAGTCTGGGAACCCCTTTGCAGTATACATCTACCTCGGAATCATTGCATTCTTCGGAATAATAATAGCAGTACTGTTCATAGCCAGCTATTACGCCAGGAAGAGAAGACCAAAGTGGAAGAAGTGATCAGAGTATATCGTTGCTTAGCGCAATGTTGATGGCAGACCCGGAATCTTCTCCTCTTTTTATTGTCCTTGAGCTTCCCCTCTCGTCAACTATCTGAAGTCTGAAATCCTTGAGGCTTTTTATTATCTGGTTTCTGTAACCTCTGTCCCCATTGCCCACCTTTATCAGGAAGCTGTTGTACCTGCACTCCTCGCTTACCCTAGAAACGTAATTCCTGATCTCACCAACGTCGTAGATGCTCCTCTTGTCAATCACGACGTTGTTTGCCAGGGTCGCAATTCCCGGAGTTGGACCCGGGTCAATTCCTACTACTATCTTCTCCGAATTCTTGGACCTTACGAGTTGTTTAAGCCTGAACTCCTCTGAACCGTCTGTCCTGAAGACGTTGTTTCCCTTAAGATCCATATCGGTGAAGACAATGTCAAATCCGATAAAGTTGTCTTCGGGGCGCAGCGAAGTAAACGGCTCATTCATTTCCTTCAGGAGATATAGAAGTCTATTGTAGACCCTAAAGTCCCTTGTCATGACTCCTAATTTCAACACATATGCATGACAAATTGATAAAAATATTTTCGGTAACCAGTCCTCCGGCAACCCGAAAGAGGGTCAGAAGACATAGTCCGCTTTCTTTTCCTTCTCAATAGACTCCAGCCTGTCGTTCGTTTCTATGTAGATTATGTCAAGCATGTTGATGAGGTAGTTCTTATCCTTGTCTGCAAGATATAGGAGAGGCTGGAATGTATCTGACAGACCCTTGAACTCTCCCTCCAGAAGCTTCGTTTCGTTGCCGGACCTGAGATACACCCTTACCTTTGAGCCCTCCTTCAAGCTAAAATTCGGAAATTCTTTCATAGATTCCAAATAAATGATCCGATAAAAATCTATTTCACGACTAGGACCGCACACTCTGAATTGGCTGCTACCCTCTGGCTGACTGAACCAAGGAAAACACCCCTGATGAATCCTCTCTTCCTGTTGCCTATTACAATCAGGTCTGGCTTGGTGGAGCTGGCCAGGTCCAGTATCTCTCTGGCAGGATCCCCCTGCTTTAGATAGGTTTTCGGATTCTTCACGCCATTGGATATTGAGTAGTCCCTGGCGTGGTTCAGTATTGTCTCAGCTCTTTCCTTTAGGGTTGCCAGTCTCTCAACTATCGTCAGATCTCCAGTGGGATTCTCGCCAGTCACATACTGCACTGGATATGGCACGACCATAACGATATCCATTTCAAGATTCGACTGAACTTTTGCTAGGCTGATACCCATGTCAAGAGCTCGCATAGAGGGCTTTGTACCGTCTATTGCAACCATTATCTTTGACAGAGGCAAAATTCCCCTCGCCTTTTCCTCCATATGAAATGATAACTCAAGTTAATATAAAAAATTGTTTAATTTGCTGCAATCATTATTATGTAAGTGGGATTAGACTTGAAGATGAAAGTCAATATCATCCTAGACAAAATCGAGAGGATGGTGGAGCAACACATTGCAATCTGGGACGATCCCTTCAGGATACTGATTACTGGGATACTTTCCACCCGAACCAAGGACGAAGTGACAGACAGGGCAAGTCTGAGACTTTTCTGTCGCTATCCCACCATGGATGAGTTGTCCAGGGCCCCCAGGACCGCTGTGGAGAGATTGATAATGCCTGTCGGGTTCTACAAGAGAAAGGCAAGTGATGTAATACAAACAACCAGGATAATTATGAGAAAGCATAAGGGAAAGGTACCGGATGTGATGGAATATTTACTTGAATTACCCGGTGTCGGAAGGAAGGTGGCCAACATCGTTCTATCAGAGGGTGTAGGGAAATATGGCCTCGCTGTCGACACCCACGTTCAGAGAATTTCGACAAGGCTGGGGTTGTCCACATCGGATAAACCAGAGAAGACGGAGTTGCAACTCAAGAGGAAAATTCCCCGAGAAAGATGGAACGAAGTGAATTCGTATTTCGTGGAGTTCGGGAAACAGATATGCAGACCTGTGAATCCACGCTGCGACCTGTGCGACTTGAGGAATGTTTGCAATTACTGGAGAGCTCATGAAAATAGTGGTTGATACTTCGTCACTCTTCTACGGATTCCAGTTCGATGGAATGAACGAGTATATCACGACTAGCAAAGCGATGGAAGAAGTGAGAAATCGACAGATGAAGAAGAGCATTTCCATGAGACTTGAACTGGTGAGAATCCTTGAACCTTCATCCTCCTACATCGAAATGGTGAAGCAATTAGCAAAACGGACTGGAGATCTTGATCAGCTCAGTTCGACAGATATCGAAATCGTTGCACTTGCAAAGGAGCAGGATGCTCTACTGCTCACAAACGATCTCGCAATTCAGAATGTTTGCAAGAGAATGGATGTAAAATATCAAGCGTTCGGTGGAAAGTCTATAGACACTGAAATCGAGTGGGGGTACAGGTGCATAGGATGCCACAGGAGGTTCGACAAACTATTCGATGCATGCCCTTACTGCGGAAACGAACTGAAGAAGTATCCGAAGAAAAGAAAACCTATCGCCTGATCCACTTGATCTCGAACAGTCTGTATTTTTTCAGCTTTGGATCCGGTGCAACTTGCAGGTAGGTTTTCCGGACGGACTGTGATACTCTGACTCTTGCGACCAAGTCTCTTGCTATTGATTTTTCTCCAATCGTCATAAGATATTTCGCATGAGATGAGTTCCCCTCGTACACCCTGAATTCCGATCCGAACTTGAGGCCACTCTCTATTCTCAATCCCTTCGCCCGGAAGTGCACGAGAATGTCTTCCTCCTTAGATACAACATTGCCAGGACCAACTACTTTCCTGGCCCGATCTACTCTCCCGATCTCGTTAACGGAGTACAGTAGACAACTTCCCTCGTGATCAACCACTGCCATCGTGTTGTTCTTCCGTTTCATCACGGCGAATTCAACAAAGTCACTGTCCCAGAAAACGGTGACCGGCTTGTCGGCTGAGTACAGTCTTAGTCTCTTGGTAATCGGTCTCATTCCCTTGACCTTCAGGAAATGAAATGCAATCGCAGTCTTTCTCTCGTCCGCCGACAACATTTCCTGCACCTGTTCAGTCGTGACACAAGTTTTACCTCTCGTCACCGTCATCTTCTTCCTAAGGAGCAGATCAATGGAAGAAACAAGGTCTAGGGATAGCATCTGACCCAAATTCTTGCCCTTATACCCCTTGTTCCGGAGTGTCGAGGCATCGGCTTCGTTCTCAATCAAAACTCTCCTGTTTCTCAATATGCCTTTGATCATCCTAGCTGAGCACCATATCGGACAGTTCTAGCATGAACTGTTTCATGTTTTCCCCCGTTTTGGATGAAACGGGGATCACCTTGATATTCTTCTTTCCAACAGTCTTTTTCACGTCTTCAACCCAGAATGCAGCAGAATAATGGAGATCAGACATACAGAGCGCGATTATCACTTTCTTATCGGAGATCATGGAAAGAATGTTGGGAAGGCCATCCAAATCAGCCCTGTTGTTAGAATTAAGCGTGAGGATGTATGCAGATTTCTTTTCGGAAGTGGGTAGATTGTTCACTTCCTTGAACAGGAAGGATACGCTGTCTCCGTTCCCACGGGAAAAATTGTACTTCAGGAATTGCCCGGGCATTTGATCGCATTTGTCCACAGAATCAAAGATCATTCTACACAGTAGACTAGTCTTCCCTGATCCCTTCGGACCAACTACGAGTACTTTCGAAATGCTGGGACTTGCCTGCATTTAGGTTCGAATCTAACCTATTATAAAATACTTGTTGATATTGCAATTTGCAAAGGAACATCAAATAATTTTCTGGCACTCAAAAAGGTTGTTTCAAATGACACTTTCGGAGAAATTGTGGTTAAAAAGGAAAGATAAATTTAGAAAAAATCAAACTTTGACATGGGTATTGGAAACTATCAACTCTTTTGAACCTTTCATTTGCCCTCTAGCGCAGGATCTCGATGAACTTTGATTATTTCCTTATATCCCTTGTAGAAGCTTCCAAGCCCTATGACGCCCACCACGAGTATCACCAGCACAGTTTCTAGACCTACAGAATTTAGGTTCGGTATCGGGTTTCCGGTCTTCACAGCAATCGTATCCAGGAATGGGAATGCAATGACACCGAGACCAATCAGACCAAATGCAATTCCCCCCAGATAAAGGGTCCTGGCAGCAGTTGATCTTCCTATGTATTTTATCTGGTTGGCTGTGAGTTTCTTGACTCGCATAACGTTCGCGAAAATTGCTCCTATTATGATCTGCATTAACATCGTGCCGAGCCCGAACAAAGCTCCCACTAGTGATGCGTAAAATACGTTCGGCATCTGCGGTGCCAAGATGAATGTGATTATCGTCGAGAATCCTCCAAACCCCCATCCGGCTACGAAACCATGAACGAAAGCCATACCTACTGGCACTGGTTTTACAGACTCTTCCACTTCCTGCATCGGAATCCTTTCTGCTTTAGACGAGTGATGGACGTGACCACCGAACAGTTTGTCTAGAGGAACGTGCAAATCGGTGCCCCTGATCAGATAGTAACCCACGATAAACATCACAAACCCAACCAGTACGTAGATGTATCCATCAAGGTTGTATTTCTGGTAGATAAGAGCAAGACCTAGAAAACCAAGAGTCGTTAGTATTGCCCTCTGGATGGTAAATCCGGCGGAGAAGACGAACCCCGATTTCATTCCCCCCCTGGTGCTGTAACTTCCTATCGAGTAACTGAACGTTATTGGCCACGTATGTTCATCTGGAGTAGCCCCATGCATTATTCCGAGTATTATGGCGATCAGCAAGATGAAATAGACTGAAAGACCAGCTGGTGGATTAAGAATGGTATTGAGATCGATCATTCCTGTTCACGCAACGAAATTGGCTTGCCGTGTGGACAAACCTTCGGATTTCCAATCTTTTTGAGAATTAGTCTCGCGTTCGCCTCAGGGATTATGAAGTCCACTTCCGCTGCTTCGTGGCATGCTGAGTTTTCTGATACTCCACTCTGGCATAGAAGTGATTCATAGGTCCTATGCACTAGTAGGATGCTCTTCGCCGTCCTATTGCCTGACTCTGTCAAAACGACCATACCGTCCTTGGACTTGGCTAACCCTTTCTGCTCCAGTCTCTTGACTACGTTCAGTGCGGTGGGAGGTTTGACCCCAAGGGATGTAGCGATCTGGTGCAGACGCATTGGAAAACTATCGGTTGAGTCCTCTTCAAGGGTCACGAGACAGTCTCTTTCACGTCTACTAATAGTATTAGTCTTATATTCCATTTATTAGTATTATACTAACGCTATTAAAGCTTTCGTAAAACCCGAGAATGATTAGAAATAGACGGCTGCCGAAATTCCACGAATGTAAATCGGAGCCAATTTGAATGGTTTAGAGTTCCCAACCTGAGGAAGGATGAATTATTTCACCATATTCGAAAAGGATTAAACCACGATGCGATTTACCACTGAAATGCCTTCAATGATTCCTCGGAAGATATTCTTTGTAAAAGGGGTCGGTACGCACCGGAGTCAACTAGGATCATTTGAGAACGCACTCAGGGATGCAGATATCGCGAAGTACAATCTCGTGGAAGTGAGTTCTATATTTCCTCCGTACGCTGAACTCATAGACAGGGAAGAGGGCCTGAGAGAGTTGAAACCAGGACAAATTTTGTTTCTGGTCCTGGCCAGAAACAGTTCGAACGAGCTCAACCGATTGATTACAGCTTCTGTCGGATTTGCCATACCGAGAAACAGGACGATGTACGGGTACATTAGCGAGCATCATAGTTTCGGGGAAACTCCAGAAGCATCCGGCAAGTTCGCAGAAGAACTGGCAGCCGAGATGCTCGCAAGCACGATGGGTCTTGATTCTTACCAGATGGATGAGAATGGCAAGTTCAGGCTGAACGATGCAATTCTTCTGACGGGAAATTCTACTGCATCATCCACAGTTAAGCGGGTGGATGAGTGGACGACGGTTGTTGCGGCTGCCGTAATGATAACGGGCTGAGGTGTTTTTGTGGCATACGATTTCAATGCAATAGAGGAGAAATGGCTAAGAAGATGGAAGGAAGAAAGGGTCTTTGAACCTAGACCGACGGGAAAGAAGTTCCTGTTAACCGTTCCTTGGCCTTACTGTAATGGGGCTCTCCACATTGGTCACGGAAGAACGTATACTGTCGGAGACATCGTTTCGAGATACAAGAGGATGAGAGGGTTAAACGTTCTTTATCCGATGGGATTTCATATTTCCGGGACACCAATCCTGGCTTTCAGCAAGAAGATTGAGCACGGAGATCAGGCGACGATAAACCTCTACAGGAGCTATCTTGAGCTGTACGGCGACGATCCTTCAAAAGTGTCTGAATTCTCAATTCCGTCCAATATTGCGTCGTACTTTTCTGAGAAAATCATAAACGACTTCACCAACATGGGCTTTTCAATCGATTGGACTAGAAAGTTCACCTCCGGGGAACCTATATACAATAAATTCATAGAGTGGCAGTTCAGACTCCTGCAAGAAAAAAATCTGATAAAGAGGGGAGACTATCCAATCCTTTACTCACCTGAGGAGGGTAATCCTGTTGGAGAAGACGATATTCTGGAGGGTGACACAGACAAGGTCTCCATCACTCAGTTCACGGGAGTATTCTTCTACTGTGGTAACGATATTCTCCTTGCTTCCACAGTCAGGCCAGAGACCCTGGACGGAGTCACTAATATTTTCCTGAACCCAAATGCAAATTACTGCAGGATAAGGATGCAGGGACATAACTTCATCGTCAGTAGGAAAGCTTTTGAGAAACTCAAGTACCAGAGGGATGCGGAATTCGTATCGGACGTTAATGCTGCTGATTTCATCCACAGGATGGCGAAGGAACCGCTCTACTCAAGGGAGATACCCATACTTCCGGGGAGATTTGTGGATCCGGAGATAGGCACGGGAGTCGATTATTCAGTACCCGCTCACTCCATCTGGGATCACGTCGGATTGATGGAAATTAACGAGGGACTAGACTACATTCAAGTCATAGAGACTTCAGGTCATCCGCTTGATATGGAAGCGGTAAGAAAGAAATTCGGAATCTCTAGCCTAGAAGACAGGGAAAAACTGGCAGAGGCAACAAAGTATGTGTATGAACAGGAATACTATCACGGAAAGATTCTGAGAGGAAAGTACGCAGGACGGATCGTCAAGGATGTCAAGGACGAAATAGTTGAAGACCTCACTCGCATGGGTGTCGCCTTGCCAATCTATGAAACGTCCAGAAAGGCGGAGACCAGGGAAGGGAATCCAGTTATAGTTGCTGTCATCAAGAATCAGTGGTTCATAGACTACTCAATAGAAGAGTGGAAGGAGAGGGTGAGAGGGTTAATTGAAAGAATGGACCTCAGACCTGAAAATCTCAAGAACCAGTTCATTCAAACAGTCGATTGGATAAAGGAGAGGCCGTGTGCTAGAAAAAGGGGGCTGGGGACTAGGCTTCCCATGGACAACGAATGGATAATAGAGAGTCTCAGCGACTCGACCATTTACACCGTAGTTTATACGATCATCCCATTTCTCAGAAGGATGAAGTTTGAAGAGATAGACGACGAAGTTTTCAACGAGATATTCTTCGGTAAAGGCGAAATCTCTAAGAAGAGCGAAAGCACAAAGAGAGCAATAAGCGAAGCGAGAAGAGAATTCCTGTTCTGGTACCCCGTGGATTTGAGGCACACGAGTTATCCACACATTTCCAATCACCTCACATTCTATCTGTTCAACCACGTAGCAATATTTCCGCCCGAGGAATGGCCCGTGGGTATATCAACTGGCGGAATGGTGATATCTGAAGGACAGAAGATGAGCAAGAGCAAGGGGAACGTTTATCCTTTACTCACCATCAAGAAAGAATACGGGGCGGACTTGTTCCGTATGTATCTAGCGTCCAATGCAGACGTCTGGTATGACGTTGACTGGAGAACCAGCGAGGTCGAGAACTACTCCAAGAAATTGGAGAGGTTCTATTCTCTTCTCAAAGAGGCAAGAGATGTGCAGGGCTTACCGGAAGAAAGGGACCTCTGGATAGTGTCCAGAATGGCGGAAAGGATAGATAGGAGTTCAAAGAGCTACGACCAGATGAAGATAAGGGAGGCGGCGGTGGAATTGTTCTTCAACGCACTTAACGACATCAGGGACCTTGAGAACTTTGCAGGCAAGGACAGGGCACTCAGGGCGGTGAAAATGTTCGGCGTTCAGTGGGCGCTCAGCCTTTCGCCCATCATCCCTTTCCTCGCAGAAGAGGTCTTCTCAATGTACGGGGGAGAAGGATTTGCCTCGCTGCAGGGGTACCCAGCCATGGAGAACTCTTACAAGGAACGCGAGATGGAATGGAGTTTTGTCGAGTCGGTGATCGAGGATTTCAGGGGAATAACAAAGGTATCCAACCTGAGACCAAAGAGGATGGTCATCGGTACTGCAGAAGACTGGAAATGGAAGCTGCTGGATGAAACAAGATCAAAGGACATCAAGGAAATGATAAAGGAAGCAAGTCCGGAACAAAGGGAATTTCTCATAGCTCTTATAAAGAAAAAGGATCTCAAGCAGAGCATTAGGGACGAAGAGGAAGTACTGAAGAAGTACAGTGAGGATCTTGGTAAATACCTGGGAGTCGAAATAGTTGTGAGCAAGGATCCTGAGTTTACGAAGAAATCTCTTCCAGGACGCCCATCTATAAGGCTAGAGTGATTTCACTTTTTCAGGAATTTTTCCAAAGTCGCCCGTGCTACAGGAGTTTCTAGTACCTCCCCGAAGAGCTTCGCTTCCAGTTCTGTTGAATATTCGGCTTTCCCCAGCAGTGTCTTGATTCTCCTGATGCTTTCTCCAGATTTCTGGGATAGAGAGATTGCTAGTTCCTCGGCATATTGTACGGGATCGTTTGCAAGATAATTGACCAGACCGAGTGAGTGGGCCTCATTTCCGTCCATGACCTTTCCGGTTAGAGCAACCTGCCTTGCGATTCCGTTTCCAGCAATTCTCGCTATCCTCTTCAGTCCTCCCCACCCTGGAATCAGTCCGAGATTCACTTCAGTCAACCCCATCTTTGTCTGAGGTGACGCTACCCTAAGATCGCAACTCAGGGCAAGTTCCAGTCCTCCACCGTACGCACCTCCCTCGATCGCAGCGATAGTTATCGCCCCAAAATTCTGGAGGAAATCCATGAACTCGTTTCCTTTCTCGGAGAACTTTCTCCCTTCCTCTTCAGATGCGGTGAACATGACTGAAAGGTCCCCTCCGGCAGAAAAGAACCCACCCTCTCCTCTGATTATGACCACGGATACGTTTACAAGTGACTTGAGCGCTCCCTCCATTTCCTTCAAAACATCCGGGGAAAGTGCGTTCTTCTTCTCCGGCCTGTTCAGAATGATGTGCGCTACCTTGTCCTTCCTTTCTATCCTTACTAGTCCCATGTAATGGCACTAACCGACTACGAATTTATAGGATAGGTCTGTGCTGCTCATCTTCTTTTCAGACACGGTAAGGGATCTGCTTGACTGGTCCAGAACTGCAGTGATGTACCCATCAGCGACATCCAGGAAGCGCTCCCCATTCTTACGAGCAGTTACTCTGAGGATGGAGATGTGCTTGGATACCTCGTTCACAGACGATTTGACGAATGGAATGTCTTCGATGATTCCGTCCTCCAGAAGTCGAATGAGCTGTTTGGATGTCGAGAACTTGGCGATGAACTTGGTCATCTTTGCTCTGTCCCCCAGTGCATATCCTAGTTGATTTAGCCTGGTCTTTATGTCCCCCCCAAGAGTGGCAGCAGCGGATTCTATTACTTTCTTGTATATGTCCTCTGAAAATATTTGGGTTCTTCCGATGTCTCCGAGTCCTGTAAAGAGTATGGACGGTTTGTTCAATTCGTTCATCATCATGCGTACTCCGCTCATCCCTCTCCTTTGCTTCACGTATTCTATTATGAATTTCAAGTCAGAGCCAGTAGCCTCTTGCATTAATATCCCAATCAATATAAATTACTGATTATTTACTTTTCTGTTCAGGGCTTTCGATTATTTCGTGATTTTCGGACTGTACGCCTAAAAAAGCGAAAGCGGTGATGAGTTCATTTTAAACATAGTCGGTGATGGATTTGATCTCTCCTGTGAACCCATCCATAACCAGTGCTGAAGAAGAATATATCGGATAGAGGCAGGTGTTGACAAAAGTCACCTTTATTGTGTCTTCAAGAGGTCTCACCCTGCTTCTTGAGTAGATGATGAATGCCTCTGTCTCGCTCTTCTCGACAACCTCCGTCTCCAGACTGTCGCTGATCCAGCGTTTCGCCCTTTCCATGGAGGAGAGTGGCTCCCACTTTAGCTCCATCTCCCTATGATTTGTAGGCCAGGAATCGAGTATCTCATAACCATTTATTGATCTCGACGCTCTTCCGTTGACTGCGTTTACCATTGCGGTTCCCTCCTTAGTTATGAGGTTATCGCCCTCCATTATCTTCATGGTATAGGTAAAGAAGTGATAGGGGATGAATATCAGATCAGCCCTGAGTCCGATGGAATTCGTCACAACGTCACCCGTGATAACCGGTCGTATGTACTTCGGGTTGTTTCCTTCCTCCAAGTAGACCATGATGAAATCCTTGTTCTCTGTTGGTTGCCTTACAACCGTTTTCTTCTTGATCTTCGTGGATAGGTGCATATCGATGAGTGCTTTCCCGAGCATCTTGGACACTTCCTCTCTGGTCACTGGCGTGATCTTGTGCGCTTTGCAGTACGAGATTATTTCCTTGTCGGTTGCATCCGTCAGCAGGAAAAGGAAACGCTCTCCAGGGAAGGAAACTGTCGAGGAGTGAAATTCCCTTACCTTCTCAATGCCCTGGTTCTCAAGGAGCATTATCACTTCTCCTGAGCCGTCTCCGTGATCAACCCAAATATACTCCTCTGGATACCCGGGATAAGTCCTGTATCCCATGTTCCTGACCATTTCATCGATGAGTACCCTTATGTCCATTTGTGATTGGTATAATTTTGCAGATAATATGATTATTGCCCTTGAGGTCGTAGTTTTCTCGTAATTTTCGAGACTTAGGCAGATGCCAGAGGCTGAATTATTGGGCTCTTCCAGAGTAATTTAGCCAAAATAATCTAATTATCTTTTTATATCATCCGGCAATATTGGAATAGTGTGAATTATGTATGAAATAAGGTTCCACGGAAGAGGTGGACAAGGTGCAGTCACCGCATCAAAAATACTTGCCACAGCTGCTTTTATTGAGGGCAAGTGGGTGACGTCCTTTCCCTTCTTTGGCACAGAAAGAAGAGGTGCACCCGTGACAGCATTCACAAGAGTTGACGATAGGAGGATCGAACTCAGGAGTCAGATATACGAACCGGATGCGGTCATTGTCCTCGACAGGTCTCTAATGGACCTAGTCAATGTGACTGAGGGACTGAAGAATGAGGGAGTCATAATCGTTAACGGGAATAGTGGGAACCTTAAGGAAGCTGGAAAATTTAGGGTAGGGTACGTCGATGCCACCAGCATAGCGCTGAGAAATGGACTTGGGGATCCTTCTCACCCTATCGTGAACACAGCAATTCTCGGAGCTTTTTCCAAGATAAGCAACCTAGTCTCTCTGCAGTCTATCAAGAGTGCGACATCCGATATGGTACCGTCTAAAAAGAAAGAGAACGTGAATGCCATACAAGAGGCATATGAAGAGACGGAGTTGAACTAGAGATGCCTATAGTTCCTGTCACTTCCGTTTCAACGACTACGAGGGAGATGTCATCCTGGAGAACGTCAAAGCCGGTCTTAGACTATTCGAAATGCACCAGGTGTGCCATCTGCTGGAAATTCTGTCCTGACGTTGCAATAGATTTGGTCAGCGATCCCAGCCTAAAGTCCCCTAACGAGAGGTTCAATTCACTTGAAGCTCCATCCATAAACTACAACTACTGCAAGGGGTGTGGAATATGCGCTACTGAGTGCCCGTTCGGAGCGATAGAGATGATCAGGGAGGAGATCTGAATGGAATCGGTCCAGTCAAACAGAAAGATCATGACTGGAAACGAAGCGGTTGCGGTTGGGGTATTGCTTTCGAGAGTCAAGGTGATAGCAGCATACCCGATCACGCCACAGACGACGATAGTTGAGAAGCTTGCGGATATGGTGGCTGATGGTGAATTGGATTCCAGGTTCATCGAAGTTGAGAGCGAGCACAGTGCTATGTCTGCCATTACTGCCAGCGAGGCAACAGGAGTGAGATCCTATACTGCATCTTCATCTCACGGCATTCTCTACATGCACGAACCCCTTCACTGGGCTGCCGGAATGCGGCTGCCCCTGGTTATGTCAGTCGTCAACAGAGCTATCGGACCACCCTGGAATATATGGGGGGAACAGACCGATACTTTCAATCAGAAGGATACAGGATGGCTGCAGATATACTGCGAATCTAACCAGGAAGCGATGGACAGCATTCTTCTAGGTTACAAGATAGCAGAGAACAGGAAGGTTCTGCTGCCCGTGATGAATATGCTGGATGCCTTCACGCTCTCCCATACTTCAGAACCGGTTGAGGTAAGAAGTCAAAAAAAGGCGGCAGAATTTGTAGGCGACCTCGATCTGGACGCCCGATTAGATTTCAAGAATCCTGTTGGATACGGTTCACTTCTTGGACCCGATGGACCATTCATGGAAATGAAGAAGGACATGAGGGACAGCATGTACGATGCCATAGGCACGATAAAGAACGAAATATCCAACTTCAATGAGCTATTCAACGCCGAACTTCCAGGACTCACAGAGAACTTTATGATGGAAGATGCAGATTATGCACTGATCACCGCTGGTGCAATTTCATCTACGGCAAAATATACGGTCAGGAAACTGCGTGAAAAGGGACATAAGGTTGGCCTCATCAGGCTTTATTTTTACAGACCTTTCCCTGGAGAGGAAATCCTGCGGGCAGTAAAGGGACTGAAGGGACTTGGAGTTGTTGAAAGGAACCTTTCATTTGGCCAGAGAGGGCCGACGTACGAAGACGTCGTCGCTTCGCTCTACGGCAGGGTAGATATCCCGATTAGGAACTACGTGGTTGGTCTAGGAGGCAGAGACATCAGGGTAAAGGATTACGAGAAGATGTTTGAAGATCTCGTGGAAGGAGACAACGATATCGAGTGGGTAAACGTGGGGGTGAAATAGATGCCGCTCACCATACCTAGAGAGGAATACATGCAGCAGGGTCATTCCGCGTGCGCTGGATGCGGTGCAACTCTTTCAATGAGATACGTCCTCAAGGGAATGGGACCGAAGAGCGTGGTAGCCATTCCAGCCAGCTGCTGGTCAGTCATCCCCGGAGAGCTGCCCTATACTTCGCTCAAGGTACCACTCCTCTATACGCCGTTTGCTTCGGCAGGCGCAGCCATATCTGGACTGAGGGAGGGTCTCGATTCTCAGGGCAAGGAAGATTACAACGTCATAGCTTTTGCGGGAGACGGAGGAACTGCTGATATAGGCCTCCAGGGACTGAGCGCTGCAGTGGAACGAGGCCACAACGTGCTGTATGTGATGTACGATAATGAGGCATACATGAATACTGGCATCCAAAGGAGTGGAAGTACCCCCTATGGCGCATGGACCACGACCACGCCAGTTGGTTCGAAGAGAGATTACAAGAGGGAGAGCAAAAAGGTTGTCGCAGACATAATAATGGCCCAAAATGCTCCTTACGTTGCGACGGTTAGCATTGGTTACCCAGAGGATCTGGAGAGAAAGCTGTCGGTGGCCAAGTCTATCAAGGGACCAAAGTTCATCCAGATTCTATCGCCGTGTCCCCCTGGCTGGGAATACAATTCAGCAGATACGGTCAAGATATCGAGGTTGGCCGTAGAATCCAAGATATTTCCTCTCTACGAATTCAGAAACGGAAAGTTGACGCTCTTCAAGCCTCCAAAGACCGTGCCCATTTCTCAATATCTTTACCTTCAGGGAAGGTTCAGCCATCTGTACGATTCAGAAGTGAAAATAATCGAGAACGCCGTAGAGGAAAGATGGCAGTATCTGCTCAAGAAGGAGCAAATGTGATATGGAAATTGAGCCGCTTCTGGGCGAGAAGGGGCGGACTGAATTTCTGCTGGGGAATGAGGCAGTAGCAAGGGGAATATACGAAGCCGGCGTATCTGTAGCAGCCACGTACCCTGGGACTCCAAGCTCCGAGATTGGTGATGTCCTGTACAGGATATCAGACCAGATGGGAATCAAGTTTGAGTATGCGACAAACGAGAAGGTCGCTCTCGAAATAGCTGCAGCGGCATCTGCAGGAGGACTCAGATCCTTCGTCTTCATGAAGCACGTCGGACTCAACGTTGCCATGGATTCCTTCGTCTCTCTTTCTGGTTCAGGCGTCAGAGGTGGAATGGTAGTCTTCTCTGCTGATGATCCGTCCATGCACTCATCTCAGAACGAGCAGGACAACAGGTTCCTTGGCAAGTTCGCGAAAACCATAGTGGTTGAGCCTTCGAGTCCTCAAGAACTGAAAGATTTCATTCGTTATTCATTCGAACTCTCAGAGGAAGTGGGCCACCCCGTACTTGTCAGGAGCGTGACGAGGATATCGCATATAAGGGCACCCGTCAAGCTGGGAGAAGCGCGTGAAAAGAACAAGTGGGGCTACAGGAAGGATGTCTCCTATGTTCTCATGCCAGAGAATGCATACAGTGCACAGATATCAATCTCAAAGAGACTTGAAAAGGCTGCGTCCTCTGGATACAATAAAACGTTCAACTCTGCATACGGTGAATCGTCAACACTCATAATCACATCAGGAGCCGCTTATAATTACATAGATGAAGCCTTGGAAATGCTGAATGTGAGAGCAAGGATACTGAAGATTGGAATGAGCTATCCTCTGGACCAGGATGGACTGCTGGCTGAGATTGATAAAGCACAAAAGGTAGTCTTTGTCGAAGAGGGAGGACCATTCATAGAAGAGCAAGTTCTGGCTCTCTGCGCCCTCCATTCTGTCAATAAGGACTTTTATGGAAAGATGAACGGATACGTTCCGATCCCTTACGAAATGGACGTCGACAGAACTGTCGGCTTCCTCTCGAAGGTCTTCGGGATACCTATCGAAGAGAAGAAGGACACACTGAAGGTAATCAACAGGGAACCTGTCCTGTGCCCAGGGTGCCCTCACAGGGCAACTTACTACGTCGCAAGGATGGCAATGAAACAGACCGGAATGAAGAATCCGATCGCACCAACTGACATAGGGTGCTATACTCTAGGGTATTACGATCCATATCAGCTAGGTGATTTTTGCCTGTCGATGGGTTCATCAGTGGGATCGTCAAACGGTTTCGCGATGACTTCCAAGGAAAAGGTGGTTAGCTTCATCGGAGACAGTACATTCTTCCATGCGGGTATCCCTGCACTCGTGAATGCCTACCACAACAACCACAACTTCGTTCTGGTGATCATGGACAACTCCATAACCGCCATGACGGGCGGCCAACCCACCCCTGAGACGAGTCCACCTTTCAAGAAGGTGGATATCGAGAGCGTCGTGAGGGGAATAGGAATTAAAAATGTCTTTACAATGGATCCATATGATCTCAAGAATTCTCTTGAAACCTTCAAGAAGGCTCTCAAATCGGACGAACTATCTGTGGTAATCAGCAAGAGGGAGTGTGCCCTGGAAGCTGACAGGAAGAAGTCTCCATCAGAAACAAAGGTTTTTACGATCAACCAAGACAAGTGCAATCAGTGCTACAACTGTGTGAGGAATTTTTCGTGTGCGGCATTCTACACGGAGGATGGCAAGGTATTCATTGACGGGGAACTATGCGACGGCTGTTCCGTCTGTTCTGAACCTCTGGTGTGTCCTTTTAATGCTATAGAGGTGAAGGAGTAGTGGCCTCAATCGTTTTTGCTGGAGTGGGGGGACAGGGAGTCATCACCGTGGCGATCATCCTGGGAAGGGCTGCCGTCATTGAAGGAAAAAATGCCCTTATGACAGAACTCCACGGAATGGCACAGAGAGGAGGAAAAATCTCCGTAGAGGTAAGAATAGGGAACTACAAGAGTGCCATAATCCCCCTGAAGTCCGCTGATGCTCTTGTCGCATTCGAGGAGCTAGAGGCTGTCAGAAACATATCGAAGCTAAAGGAGGGAGGGATCGTTCTATTGAACAAACGCAAAATACACCCCGTCTCTCTGACGATCAGGCAACAAAATTATCCGCAAGAGATGATTGAAAACCAGCTGAAGAACGTTAACAAAATAGACGTTGATGCAGACCAGATTGCCCTGGATCTCGGGAACAAAAGAGTTGCAAATACGGTCATGGTCGGCGCTGTTTATTCCACTGGCCTCCTTGGTATCAGCGAGGAGAGCATATTTACCGCCATAGAGGAGTCGCTGCCTGAGAAGCACTGGGCGGTTAACCTGCAGGCATTCGAGGAAGGAAAGAAGCTGACAGGCCTGAATGTCGCCAAGGCTGTATGAAGATCGATATTATTGGCGCAGGTTCAATGGGAATAGTTCTTTCATACTTCCTTCACAAGAAACACGAAGTGGTGTTGACGGTCAAACACGGAGAAACAGAATTCTACAGAAAGGGCCTTACTCTTATAGATAAGGAAAAGGAAGAGAAGTTTTATTTGAAAATATCGGAAAACGTAGAGGATTCTGATATAACCGTGATAGCAGTCAAGTCATACGATCTGGCCGGTGTGTTTGAGAAGGACGGATTGAAGGGAAAAGTGATTCTGGTGCAAAATGGCTTGTCTCACATGAGGGTAGAACGGAAGGGGATAACCAAGATTTATGCGGTCACAACCTGGGGAGCAAGGAAGCTGTCAAAGGGAGTTGTGGAACTGACTGGCAGAGGGTACTTCAGGTTGGGAAGTCATTCAGGAAAGATTGATGTCAATTTCCTCAGGGACTGCGGCATAAATGCGGAGTGGGTGGAGGATATCAACGAGGAGCTATACAGGAAAGCGGCAATAAATGCTGTCATCAACCCGATAACTGCCATCTACAACGTAAAGAATGGGGAAATTACTAACAACAGGAACCTTTGGGTGATCGCATCGGATGCTATCAAGGAGTTGGAAGAACTGTTCTCAGAGCTGGGATACCATCTGGAGATAGAGAAGAATGTCATCGAGACTTGTAGGGTCACAAGCGATAATACCAGTAGCATGCTCCAGGACATCCAGCGTGGGAGAAAATCTGAGATCGATGCAATAACCGGAGAGATCATTTCTCTGGGAAAGGAGCATGGGTTGGAAATGAAGGTCAACAGATTCCTTTACGACTCAGTCAGGTCCCTGGAATCACACCGACCGTCTCTCCGATGATCCCTTCAACTCACCTTTTCGCTTGACTGATTTCCTATCCTGACTGGGTACTTTCCAGTGAGGCAGCCAAGGCAAAGTTTGTCCCTAGCTAGGGACGTGGCCTCTATGAGACCCTCAAGAGATATGTAGCGTAGACTGTCTGCTCCCAGTTTTGCATTTATCTCATTCAGGCTCCTGTTGGACGCGATGAATTGATCCTTGGTCTTCATATCGATTCCTAGGTAACAGGGGAAGCGCACTGGAGGACAGGCAATCCGCAGGTGGACTTCCTTGGCCCCGTATTTTTTCAACAACCTGACTATCTTTCTCGTCGTGTTTCCCCTGATGATACTATCGTCTACGAGAACCACCTTCTTTCCTTCTATTAACTGCTTAATCGGATTGAGCTTTATGTCCAGCTCGCTCTCCCTTCCTGCCTGCTCCGGCATTATAAACGTCCTGTCCACATACCTGTTCTTGATCAGTGCCTCAGTCAGCGGGATTCCGGATTCCTCCGCATATCCCTGAGCGTGCGTTCTCGCTGAATCTGGAACTGCCACCACGCAGTCTGCTCCTTTGACCGGATTTTCCCTTGCAAGGATCCTTCCAAGCTCCATTCTGGTTTCGAAAACACTCCTACCATCCAGTATGCTATCCGGTCTTGCGAAGTAGACATACTCAAACATGCAGTGTGCTGTCCTTGCATCTTGGTTGTACATGAATGAATCGATCTCGTCCTTCCTGATCTCGACAATCTCCCCAGGTTTCACGTCCCTTATCATCTTTCCGTTTAGCTGGTCAAAAACAACGCTTTCAGAAGCTGCACAATAGCCGAATTCGGTTGTTCCGACCACCAATGGTCTTATTCCATTGGGGTCACGGGCAACGAAAATCCGCTGGTTTATCATTATGTTCAACGAATACGCCCCCACTAGCTTCCTGAATGTATTCTTCATGGAAAGGATGGGGTCGGCCGTTCTTGACAGTTCTATGGAAAGAAGCTTCATTATCACTTCCGTGTCAGAATTGGTCGCGAACGAGTATCCTTTGCTCTCAAGGGATTTCTTCAGCTGCTGGGCATTGACTATTTCTCCGTTGTGCCCAATTGCTATTTCGTATTTTCCAATGTTTGCATATAGGGGTTGAGCATTCTCAAGGACCGAGGACCCAGCAGTGCTGTACCTTATATGACCTATGCCCATACCTGAGTCCTTCTCCAGCCTTATCCCGGAAAATACCTCGTTGACTAAACCCATCCCTTTATAATTCTTCAGCCCCTTGCCAGTGTTTATAGAAATACCCGCTGATTCCTGTCCACGGTGCTGAATTATCCTCAGCGATTGTACGAGTCTATAACCCACAGGGACGCTCTCAGCTAGAGCTACTATCCCGCAGGATTCACCTAGACTTCGCCCAGTTATAACTTCTGATCCTTGTATCCGGATATCCACAGTGGGAGCACCTTTTATCGGTCACATTGTAAGAATGATGACCACATCTCCTGCACTTTATATGGACTTTTATCCTGTTTCTCTTCCCCATCGATGGGGTTCCTCTCATTCTATATCGCCTCCGAAGGTGAAATGTACACTACCACGTCCCCTCTTACTACCATTATGGGGAAAGTTCCTTTGCTCTTGTTTTCTATTACCTCTTCCGCGTTCTTGATTACTAGGTTGAGGTGTTGGTCGTAACCATCCAGCAGTCCCCTGTACTCCCTGTTCCACTTTACCTTAACCAGCACGTATTGGTTAAGGCTGTTTCCTAGAACGTTAAGAGGACGCAGCTTACCTTCCATAAATCCAGATTGATACCTCATATTTAATGATGTCCAGATGGGCTGCGCCTCAGAATATCATCTGGCAACTGGGAGAATGGCCGTAAAGTGTGACTTTCCTTGCTTTCCCAGTACGGTTTAATTTTTAATAAATTCGAGACATAAGATTAAAGTGTACGATAATCTCCATTTGAATAATGTCAGATGAACCAACCGGTCAGATCATCGGGATAATTCTCTATGCAGCAATCTCTCCAGATTACGTCATAAGATCAATAATATTTACTGACAAGGAAGTGCTCCAGGTTCCGATCTCGAGGATAGGTGAGCTAGCTCAAAGAATGAGCGGTCTCCCTGTCGTTGCTGCGTGGCTTCTGGAGGCTGTTAACCCTGCTGTTTTTTCTGGCCTAGGAGGTCTGGTGGGAATTAAAATGTGGTCTGATCTGAAGAAGAAGGTCGCAAACCAGCAACCTGTGAAGTTCATAGGAGCGCCTATTCCGCCAGATATAGAAGAGGAAGCAAAGTTCAAACTTTCGTACGGGGACATCAGACGCGTTAAAATATCAAAGATAGCAATGTCCACAGACTATCTGCTCAGCCTGACAGCAGGATTTCTACACACCCAGATGATTGTCTTCGAAGGCAGAGCCGTAGAGGATGTGACTTCACTTGTAAACAAAACTCCATTATCATCAAAATTGTCTTGAAGAAACTCAGGAAATTTATTTAGCCAACAGAACATACACTCTAAATGACAATAGGTCTAATTGGGGGTTCAGTCACTGGAAAACTGATTGAAGATCCCGAAATAGTGAAACTAAGCACCCCCTATGGTGATATGTCTTCTCCACTTGAGGTAGGGAAGATTGGGGGGAAGGAGGTCGTTGTCCTGTATAGGCACGGAAAGGAACACAAGATACCTCCGCACAAGATCAACTTCAGGGCAAATATATACGGACTGAAAGAAATGGGAGTGGAAAGAGTAATAGGAGTTTCGGCCGTCGGATCCCTCCAGAAAGATATTGAGCCGGGCACGATAGCGCTTCCCGACCAATTCTTTGATTATACAAAGGGGAGAGAGTACACTTTCTTTGATGGACCACAGGTAATCCACATATCTATGGCCGATCCATTCTGCCCTGAACTGCTAGACGTATTCCACAAAACGCTCCTAGATCTCAGGATGAAATCAAAGATTGGGGGCACTTACGTGTGCATAGAAGGGCCCAGATTCTCGACGAGAGCTGAGAGCAAATTCTTCAGAGGGGTCGGAGACGTGATAGGAATGACGCTTGTTCCAGAAATCAACCTGGCTAGGGAAAAGGAAATGTGCTATCTGACTCTTGCAACGGTGACAGATTATGATGTTTGGGCTGATGTTCCGGTGAATTCAAAAGAAGTGATTA
The DNA here is from genome assembly GCA_021792355.1 of Thermoplasmata archaeon. Next base: position 74,528 of record JAJYUV010000002.1, read on the forward strand.
GAGTAATGAAAGAAAGTGAAGAAAATATAAGGAAAGTCCTGGCAAATGCGATCCCAAGAATCTCCGATAATAGGTCGTGCAAATGCAACCTCTATCTCAAGGAGGCGGGACTTTGAAGGCGAAGTTCCTCGGAGGGGGAGATGAAGTCGGAAGACTTGGCATGGTCCTCTCCACAGACAGGTACAAATTTCTCTTCGACTATGGAATGAACCCCACAAAGCCGCCCACATTTCCAATGCTTGCTCCTAAGGTGGATGGGGTGTTCATAACGCACTCGCACCTTGATCACGTTGGGATGCTTCCGTGGTTGAACAAGAATGGAGGGGCAAATGTGTATGCCACTCCGCCTACCCTGTCGGTAATACCGATACTCCTGTACGATTCAGTAAAGATCGCAAACCTGGAAGGAACGAACCTTCCATATGAGGAGTTTGATGTTGATAGCATCATAGAGTCTTTCACGCCGCTTAATTACGGCGAAACCATGGAATTCAAAGATCAGGAAATAACTTCCCACCCGACAGGTCACCTCATTGGAAGTTCTATGTACCATATCCAGAACGATCGCAAGATCGTGTTCACTGGGGACATACAGAGCATAGATACGCACCTCCTTTTCGGAATTAAACCGATAAGCACTGAGATTCTTGTCGTTGAAAGTACGTATGCAGGCAAGGAACATCCGCCTAGACCAAATGTTGAAGAAAATTTCTTGGCTTCCATCCAAAGGGTCGTGGAGAACGACGGAGTGGCCGTTATCCCTGCATTCGCAACCGGAAGGGCCCAGGAACTGCTGATGGTATTGGAAAATACAGATTATGAGATATGGATAGATGGGATGGCGAGAACCGTCTGCAACGTCCTGCTAAGCTTCCCCAAGTACATAAAGAACTACCAGAGATACAAGAAGATGCTCAGGAGAGTGAGAATGGTCAGGAGCAAGTCGGATCGTGAGAAAGCACTGAACGGCGACGTTATCCTAACGACTAGCGGAATGCTAGACGGGGGTCCCGTGCTAAACTACATATCTCAGCTCAACGATCCAAAGAACGGACTCTTCCTCACTGGATACCAGGTCGAAGATACAAATGGAAGGATGCTCCTTGAAACCGGTAGCATAGATCTAGCTGGCGTTGCAACCAAGGTGAACATGGATGTGAAATTCTTCGATTTCTCGGCACACTCGGGGCACAAGGAGCTCGTTGAATTTATTGAAGGTTCAAGACCCGACAAGGTCGTGCTAATGCACGGAGAGAAGAGGGAAGAACTGGCTAAGGACCTCACTTCTGCAAAGGTCGTACTCCCGAAGAACGGGGAGGAATTTGAAATCTGACTCATATGCTGAGGGACAAGGTACTTGATCTGCTTTTCGAAGAGGAACTTACCCAAAAGGAACTGACTTCCAGGCTCAATTCGTCCCGATCTAGGATATCAGAAGTTCTATCCAGGCTGGAGAAACAGGGATTCATTGTCAGAAGGAGGATCAGCGAGAGAACCGTTGTCGTTTCCCTGAATCACGAAAAAACGTTGAGAGTTGGGATACTCAGGAGCACAGAATACGTCCACGTCGTTTCTGCTTTGCACGAACTTGGAAAGAAGATACCTTTCAGGCTGAGGGTATATGACAATAGTTTGGAGGCGCTGAAGGAGCTCATGACTGGCACCGAAGACATAATTGCAAGTCCCCTCATTTCAGGGTACTTCTTCTTTCTCATTGACAAGAACATCAGACCTGTCGCGGGAATTGCAAAGGGAGGTGCGGGGCTCATAAAGAGGAAAAATCATGGGAAGATAGGAACGACTCCTCTATCAAGAATGGACAAAGATTCGAGAGAGTTTGCTGGTTATGGTCAGGTCTACTTCAAGAGCATTGAAGACATACTGCGCGCTTACAAAAAAGGGGAGATAGATGCAGCGCAAATCTGGGAGCCTTTTCTGTCCATGAACAACGGGATCAAGAGCCCTACTAGGGGTATGTGCTGCTGCCTTTTCAGCACTGGCAAGCGCACAAAATCACTGGGTCAGTTCCTCGAGAAATATACAGAGAGCGTGGGGAGAGGATTCACGAATGAAAGGAAGAGTGAAGTGTCCAGGCTCATGAGTAATTTCCTCGGAGTTCGTGACAATGACATCTTCAATAGCATAGGGTCATACCTCTTCACAACGCTTGTTAGCGAAGAGGATCTGGAAGACCAGATAACGAGCTTCGGGCTTCCAGTCGTTAAGGGAGTGGAGAGATTTCTTGAAAAATGCCCCAAAGTTTCCGTATGAAATATATCCCTGGCAGGAGATGATCTTCCAGAAGCTCGAGAGGAGTGAAAAGACTTCCACCATTCTAGAGAGTCCAACCGGGTCCGGTAAGACGATCGCAATGCTCTTTCACGTCGTATCGAAATATCCAGACAGGAGGATAGTCTTCCTCACTCGTACCAATTCTCAGGGAGAGAATCTGCTAAGAGAAGCGAATAGACTGGGTCTTGGGAAGGTCATGACATTCTTTGGAAGGGGCGAGATGTGCCTCTTTAAGAAACAGGTTTCTGAGATGTCCCAGGGGACGCCGGAAGAACAGAGCAACTTTTGCAGAGCACTGGTAGAGAAGCATCGTACAGGAAAGGGAGGGTGTCCCTACGAAACAAACTACGACCTCGGGTGGAAGAAGTCGATCATGTCACAGGAGGATTTTATAGAAATGGGAAATAGTGACTACTGCCCGTACTTCGCACAGAAGATGCTTGCCAGGGATGCGAATATTTTGGTGACATCATACTCCTTTTTCCTGAATCCGTTCATACGGGAGAGATTCCTTGGATGGATGGAAGCAGACCTGAGAGATATAGTGCTGATAGCAGACGAGGCACACAACATTCCTGACATAACGAGGAACCTTCTTTCATCAAGGTTGACTCATAACAGCCTCAATGGATGCTCAAAGGAGATTGACCAGTATGGGGACCTTCAGCTGAACAAGATTAACACATCCTATGTGATAGATTCCCTGGGGGAGGCTCTCACCTCCCTAATGAAAGAGGGAGACAGGATAATCACCACCCAAGAAGTTACGGAAGCATACATGGAAGCATTCCAGATGAATTCCTTGGAAATCAAGAATGTTCTTTCTCTGCTTGCAAATTTTGGTCTTTCCATAAGGGAATCCAAAAGCAACGAAGGAAGGCTCCCAAGAAGTCACATACTCAACGTTGCAATTCTCGCGCTGAAAATGATGGAAGATGATGAGAGTTATCGGGTGACGATATCTCACAATGAAGAACCGTCAGGGATCAGCCTGATGAACCTCGAAACTTACGATGTACTCAAATTTTTCAACAATGCATTTAGATCATTCTTCATGTCCGGGACCATTTCTCCTTTCAGCAAGTTCGTCGATGAGATGGGACTTCTGGACCCTGAGAAAATAATGATAAAAGCAGATTACTTAGAAAGGAACCTAAGGGTACTTTTCGTGGACGACGTCACTTCAAAGTACACAATGAAAGATGAATCCAGGCAGAGGATGAACGCCTACGTCAAAGACATAGTCGAAAGAGTCGATAAAAACAAGATCATATTTTGCACTTCTTACGAACAGCTGTCCTCCTTCCTGGAAGTAGACATGAGAGGAAAAATCTACTTCGAGAGAAAGGGAATGAGCAATGAGGAGTTTGTGTCCCTTATCTCCCATTTCAGGGAAAAAGGAGGGAATCTCTTTGCGGTCATCAACGGGCGAATCTCGGAGGGGATTGATCTACCGGGAAAACTTGTCGAGGTTGCGGTGCTTACAGGGATTCCGTACCCTCCTCCGTCTCCTGAATCATCGGCTCTGGAGTTATTCTATGAGATGAAATTCAGGAGAGGGTGGGAGTATGCTTACGACGCAGTTGCTTCCACCAAAATGCGTCAGGCAATAGGAAGGCTTATCAGGAGCCCTGAAGAAAGGGGTGTGGCAATAATACTGGACTCGAGGGCACGAAAGTTCAGAGCGGATCTTCCAAATCTGTACCTTAGCAGAGACGTCATTTCTGACGTTACCAAGTTCCTTGATCAATAGGGCACACTCTTCATCTTCAACTTGTAGCCTATTATGTTCACCGCCCTATGAATGAGCGGAGTTATGATAAGTATCGCGACGATGCCCTCCCATGGGAACAAAGATGCCGCTTCTTTCCAAAAAAAGACGTAAAAGAAGACAAGGGCGAAAAGCGCAAATGGATACTGGTCAAGGAAGATAGACTCCGCCCCTGGCGCCCTTCCCAGCCGCCTCTTTATGAATGACCCTACCAGATCGCCGATCATGGAGAATGTGGAGAGAGTAATGACCATGGAAAGAACGATCGTGAACTGGCTGGAAAATGTTAATTCCTTCACTCCGAAAATCAGGGAAGCATAGTTGATCAACAACCCCACTAATAAACCCGCAAGAATTCCCCCAAAGAGCCCTGACCAGGTCTTGTGATCCCCAAGGATTCTCTTCCCGTTCCACGTCCTTCCTCCGTCAATTATTCCATGCCCCCCTGTAATCACCGCACTTGGGTTGGCGATGAATGCGGGTATGAAGAGGACAAGTGAAGATATGAAGGAAGGGATCACGTTCGGCCAGAGTCTGCGAAAATATAACCATTTCTAAAAAACATAGGTTTTTCTACACTTTTCTACTCATCCTTGAGAGATGGAGACTTCCAAACCGGCGTGGATTCTGTTGCAGAACGGCTATGGATTGATAATCGGATTTCTCACCTATCTCTTGATTGCTAGAGATGCGGGCCTAAATGCGTGGGGAATCTTTGGAACAGCTCTGTCTTTTGGTTTGGTTTTTTCATTTGTATCAGACCTGGGAATCAACACTGCTCACACCAGGATGATAGCGGCTGGAAGGGACAGGAATGAGTACAACAATGCTCTGGTAGTAATGAAGATCATTCTCACATTGATCTATGTCGGGATCATCTTCCTTGCAATCTTCTTATGGACAGTTGTCCTGCACCAAAGGTTCCAGTCACCGCTGGTATATGTCAGCATCCTTCTGCTAATCCCTTACTTCTTGGGACTTCCGTACATTCAGGCGAATCGGGCCTTCTTTACCGGAACGCAGGAAGCCTTTAAGATGTCTTTTCCGCCGATAATGGAATCAACGACCAGATTCATTGCAGTCCTTTTGCTGATCCACTTCAACGTGTTCCATTTTCCGACTTCGGGATCTGGACTGACTCAAATGGCTCTGCTTATTGCAGTCTCGTATTCCATTTCCTATGTGGTCTACGCAATTCTGAGCTTTGTGGTTGGAATGCCCTGGAGATTCAAATGGCCTCACGTTGAGACCATCAGGAACTATCTTCGGTATTCTTATCCGCTTATGGGTGTAGCCATAACCTCCACAATTTCAGCCAATCTGGGGCAAGTACTGGTCTTCTTTTCGGTGGGAGCTTACGATTCCGGTGGTTATCAGGGTGTTTATAGATTCATACTTATGATGACTGGGTTCGCAACATCTGTTACTATTTTGATTCTACCGCTCTTGACGTCTCAGCTGGCCTCAAATGGAGACTATGGAAAGACCATGGGAAGGACCGTAAAGTACCTAACGATATTTGTCACTCCGCTGACGGTATTTGCCCTTGTATTCGCACCCCCTATCCTCAATCTCTGGAGCTCATACCTTATTCCATTCAGTCTACCCCTTAGGATAATGCTGATTGGCTCTTGGTTTTGGACGATGTCAATACCATTCTGGACGCACTTCAATGCAACCGCGAAGACTGGAGTTTCTGGAAGTCTGAACATCTTTGGATATCTCCTACTGATAGCGCTAGATGTGGTTCTCATACCAAATTACCTAGCCGACATCCGCTTCGTAGGGTTGGGAGTAAACGGAGCTGCATACGCCTATATGATTTCCGGCATAGCTATATTGATTGCGTCCGTCATCGTGTTGTACAGGGAGGTAAGGATTCCGGTGACATTCCAGTCGATCGTTGGTGCGGCAATTTCACTGCTACTGGGAGCTTTGTTCTTTTACTTCTTCCACACATTCCACAATTTCCACGCACTTCCGGCCATAGTTGTCGTGGGTTTGTTCATTGCCTATGCCCTTCTATACGTAGGGTTACTGGTCGTCACCAGGGTACTCAGCAAGCAAGAATTTATGGAAATCCTGAACATGTTGAACATCAAAAAATTGGGAGAATACGCGGTAAGCGAGGCTAGAAAACCATCTCAATAATGTTTTATCTTTCAATTCTATCCAAACCGGTGCCGGTAGAAACTCTGGAGCACACTGCTGATGTGAGGCTCAGGGCCTGGGGAAGGTCATTTCAAGGTACTCTTCTCGAACTGTCAAACCATATGCTGAAGATGGTCTATGGCGAATCCATCCAACCAGATCTTCATATTGCATCAAAAGTGGAATTCGAATCTGACGAGGAATGTGTCGCGAGGCTTCTAAACGACCTCATTTACCAGTCTGAATCGGCAGAACTTGCGATCAGGGTCAGGAAGATAACACTCTGCGAACGAACAGTCCTCTGGGAGGGAGATGGCGAAATTGCCAGCAAGAAGGAGAGGGGTTCAGTTCTGGTAAAGGCCGCAACCTACGACAGGATTGTCGTCAGGAGAAACCCACCTCTGATAGAAATAACACTGGACATATGAACAGGCGATTGCCACAAGAATAACTATTATATCTTGTTGATATAACATCCCATGGCCAAAGACGATAATTTCATCTTAGAAGATTCGAAGAAACTGATGATTTCTGACGAGATAATTATCCAGGCTATCCAGGACCTATACAGGGACGAGATCAGAGAGAGCATAAAAGAGAAGCTGAAGGCCAACCCGAGACTGGAGAGCGAACTCAAAGAAGCAATAAAGGACTACTTGAGAGGTAAACTTCTAGAAGCGGGAGCCCAGGGAAAAATGCTCAAGGTTGTCGCAGAACTGGGCCTGATTTCCCTTCCGGAATCTTTCAGAGATGAAATGGTAAAGTCCATACTGAAAGCTATTGGACCCGAACTTGACACACTGATGAAGAATACGCTTTAAATGAAGTTAACAGTAAACAGAATTCTTCTACTCGTATTGGGATTGGCATACATAGTCATCGTTTTTTTGAAGAAGAGCATCTATTCCGCCGGCCTGGTTGACTGGAACACTATCGCAATACTCTCCGCCTTGATAATAGTGAACACGGGTCTAATGTACTCCGGAGGGTTAAATTACGTAGCATACAGGATTATGAAGGTTACAAATGGGCAGAGAAGGCTGATGATAATAGCAATACTCCTGACCACTTTCATGGCCATGTTTCTCACGAATGACGTGTCTCTTCTTGTGCTCATACCAATAACATTGGCGATAGGGAAGTTTGCAGGCAAGAATCTGGATGACGTCATTATTTTCCAAGCCATCGCTGCAAACGTTGGTTCAATGCTGATGCCATTCGGAAATCCTCAGAACATCATAATGTACAGGCTTTACTCTCTCAACTTCGTGGAATTTGTCAGGACCATGGCACCCATATTTGTGGTGTCCCTAGCGATACTGATTATTTTCTCACTAGTCTTCAGGGACGAGAAATTCACCACTAAAGATATCGGCCCTAAACCCAACATTTACCTATTCGCGTTGTACGTATCTTTGCTAGTCGCAACGATTGTTGGCATGCTTCTCAATGCGACAATTTACCTCTTCATTGGCGTAATTGTCATCACGCTGACCAGTTTCATGTTTTCTGAACCTCATACGATAATGAGAGTAGATTACGTGCTTATCTTAGTTTTCATACTGATATTTCTAGTTATGAACTCCATAAGGTCGCTGATCGCCCTTCCTTTGGCAGGTGGAGAAGTGCAGACCTTCTTCACTTCAGTGATACTTTCACAGTTCATTTCGAATGTTCCAACAACTGTGCTCTTCGGGAAGATATCATCATTTGCAGTCCTATCCTACGGCGTGAACATAGGGGGAAATGGGACCGTAGTTGCTTCCCTTGCGAACATAATTGCGTTGAGAAATCTCTCTGGAAAGAATTTCCTGAAGTTCAACAAGTACTCTTTCATCTTCCTTGTTGTCACGGTTGTTGCCGGTTTCCTGATACTCTTCCGATAAAATATATACGAACACGTAATAGCAAATCATGCAAATCCTCCTGAAGGATGGCATTCTACTTACAGAGGACCATTCACCAAAGAGAATGGACCTATTCATAGACGATAACCTGATCTCACAGATTTCTGGAAAGATTAGAGTGGAGGCAGAATACGTAATCAACTGTGAAAACAAGATTATCTCACCGGGATTTGTGAACATGCACACCCACGTTTCCATGTCCAATATGAGGACCCTCCTCGACGACATGCAATTTTCAAAATTTCTCGAGACTGGATTCAAGATGGATGCAGTTAGAACTGACGAAGAGGTGTACTTTGGAGCTAAACTGGGAATTGCAGAGATGCTCCGAAAGGGTACCACTACTTTTTTAGATATGTACTACGGGGAGGACATGGTGGCGAAGGCTGCCCAGGAAGCCGGGATACGTGCTTACCTAGGGTGGAGTATAGTGAACAAGAACCAGACTACCCAAAAGGGGGAACCTCTCAAAAATGCAGAACGGTTCATATCTGCATTCCGAAAAAACGATCTCATCACGCCACTCCCTGCTCCGCACGGCATATATTCGTGCGATAGGGACGATCTTGTAGCATCCAAGGAACTGGCAGACAGGTACGACCTCCCTTACACGATTCACCTTAGCGAGAACAGGAGAGAGGTCTACGACATAGTCAAGAAGGAAAAGAAGAGGCCTGTGGAATACCTAGACGGTCTTGGTTTCTTGAGCAACAGGCTGATTGCGGCGCATACAATCTATGTCACTCTCAACGAAATCAAGATCATGGGCAAGAACCAAGTGACTGCAGTCAACAATCCAGTCAGTAACATGAAACTCGCGAATGGAAACTTCGTTCCGGTGCTGGAAATGGTCCAGCACGGGGTCAACCTCACTCTTGGGACGGATTCAGCAGCAACCAGCAACTCACTGGATATGCTTGAAAATGCAAAACTCGCGTCGCTGCTTCAGAAAAACTACAGAGAGGAGGGCCAGATTCTGCCACCCTCACAGGTGATTGATTTTATGACAAGAAATCCCTGGAAAGTCTTCGGAAAGAATTCTGGTGCATTAAGGGAAGGAGCTCTCGCCGATGTTACAGTCGTGGGTGGAGGAGTAAGCCAGATCCCACTTAGGAAGGATAATGCGGAGAACATCTTGCTATATTCCTCTAACGGCAACGACGTCGAACAGACCATCGTCAACGGCAGACTTCTCTACTCACAGGGCCAGTATTTTGGATTAGACGTCGAGGAGATAAGAAGAAAAAATGAAGAGATTTTCGATCGCTACAGTTCGCTAATCAGTTCGTGAACTGAACTATGTCTCTCCTTGGCAATCCTTGAAACTGCGTCCCTAAAACCGGAAGAGTACTGTGATGCCTTTTTCTGCTTCATCGCTATCTCCTCCTTGAGCCCCAGCATTAAAGCCACAGAACGCAGTGTTCTCTTCCTGATCCCGTCTCCGATGTTCTGATCGTATGAGATCATAGATGCTACTTTGACCACCCTCCCGTCAAGATAGGGATAAACTAACTTCTTTCTATTGAAGTCTGCAATCTTCCTCTCAAGTGGAACCACGTAATCTATTACCCTCCTTAAATCTTCCTTTGATGTGTCCTCACTTTCGTATTTCTTGTAACCGAGAAAAAGTTCGTCCGCTCCTTGACCAGTGACAAACGTGGATTCCTTCAGCGATTTTGTTATGAAGTAAAGGGGAAGTTCTATCAGGATCACTAGCGGCGATGTTTCGTGCGTTATCTCCTTTATGGAACTAATACCTTCAAGGATCTCATCATCACTCCTTGGCAGAACCTCTACCTGTAGCCCCAAGATGTTTGCGGCCCTCCTAGTCCACGTCTCATCGTGAGACCCTTTAGTACAGGAGGAATACAGCCGGAAGTCTTTTTTGGCTGCGTGGGAGAGGTGAGCAAGTAATGAGCTATCTAATCCTCCAGAGAATAGAATGCCAAATCTGCTTGGAGTACCGCTGACAGACTGAATCAGCGCGTTCTCTAGTTCTTCTTCCCATCCCATGGGTTAGTTCCTAAGTATGTCGGGATTTCTTCAATCTTGATCCTGACTTGTTCCCTGGTATCTCTATGCCTTATCGTGACGTCTCCGTTTTTTAATGTGTCATAGTCTACAGTTATGCAGTACATCATGCCTACCTCATCATATCTGGAGTATCTCTTCCCTATAGACCCAGAATCATCGTAAAGAACCGAAAATTTCTTTTTTAGGAGGTCTTCGAAGATCGATTTAGCCTTGGTGTCGAGGTCATCTTTGTTCATAAGCGGTAAAATGGCAGCGTTGTAGGGAGATACCGCGTACGGTATTTTTAGCACCACATATCCTGATTCTTCCCTAGACAAAAAGTTGTGATCCAGAATTGTGTAAAATATCCGGTCAAAACCAAAGGCTGGTTCCACAACAACCGGTACGAAGTCCTCCCTGTCGACTGTTACTTTCTCCTCTTTCTCTATGACAAACCTGCTTAAATCGACAGATTTCCCTCCGATTTTTATCTCAGTCTTTCCTTCCCTCAGGGCAGCTATTATCTTCGCGGAATTCTCCGGAGATTCGGATTTCACTTTCTGATAGTCTATTTCCCTGACCAGCTTATTTACCTCTTTCTTTGGGATAACTCTCTGTGCATACAGGTCCTTTCCTGAGTACTTTATATGATTGGCAAGGTCATATGTCCCTCTGTGGGCAATTCCAGTGATTTCAATCCATCCTAAATCCGTCAGTGCTTCTGCATCCCAGGTTTCTGACGAGTAATGACTAAGTTCCTCTTTTCTATGTTTTCTGAACCTGATCCTTCCAAGGTCAATTCCCACCCTATTATAGAACTGGAGGGCAAGTCCCATGAAGTACGCCATTGGCTGGCTCCTGACTAAACCTCTTTCGTATGCTTCTTTGGGGGAGACCTTGATTTCCGTTCCGTCCGTTGATAAGAATGTCACCATTACATCATCGGCAGGTTCATGAATCCACCTTTCGTTCTGTGGATCAAAGAAGGATTCACACTCCATCATATTGAATTCTCTCAGCCTGTACAGAGCCCTTCTCGGTGATATTTCGTTCCTATATCCTCTCCCAACTGTTATCATAGCAAATGGAAGTTTTTCCCTGAAGAACCTGTAGTATTCCTTGAAGTTGACAAACATTCCCTGAGCGGTTTCAGGTCTCAGGAACAATGGCTCCATATTCTCCCCTTGCTCGACTGGGAACATGAGTTTCTGGATCTTGACTTCTCCTAAGTCCCCTCCACACTTTTCGCACTTAATCCCCATCTCCCTTATCTTTTCCTGGAGCCAGAATCTATCCAAGATTGCGGAGACTCCTCTCTTTTCCACAAGGTCGTCTGCACGATACCTGGAATGACACTTCTCGCATTCTACGAAATAATCAAAAAATCTGTCATAGTGGCCAGATGCCTTGAGTACGTCCGTGTGAGTTATGGTTGTCCCATCGAACTCTGCTACATTCCCCTCAGACAGCAACGTCTCTTTCCATAGGGCAATGACTTTGTCTTTAATTCTGGAGCCATAGGGACCATAATCATAGAGCCCAGATAACCCCCCGTAAATTCCAAATCCCTGGAAATAGATTCCTCTTCTTCTCGATATTTCCTCTTGGTCCACACTCTTCATTGTATCAATGATGAGATAACGTCAAAGTCATAAACCATTCCGCTGAGTTCATCGTCCACGTCCCTAACTGGCAATTGGGTGAATTTGTTCTTCTTCATTATCTTCGCCGCGTCGTATGCAGATGCCCCTTCGTATATCGATATAGGGCTCTTTACCATAATCTTTTCAACCTCCACGTTTGGGATCTCTAGGTCCCTTATCGTGTAATAGAATGTGTAAACGTCCCTCAAGCTCTCCCAGCTCCACGCATCATCATCTTCTCCTATGCCCAGCTGCGTGGAGACTGTCTTTGAATCGAGATTGGCCCCGTTCAGTAAGTCCCTTTCGGTGACCAAGCCCTTCAGGTTCCCGTTGTTGTCCAAGACAGGGAATGCAGTGACTTTGGTCAATTTTATGACTCTCTCGACCATTTTTGCTGTAGACTTAATGTGCAGAGGTATAGCAGTCCTAGTTATCAGCTTGGATATTGGAATATCCATCTTCTTTACGATGACTGCGTCTAGTATATCGTATGGAGTGATGATTCCAGTAACCTTCTTGCCGTCCACTACTGGCAAGTGTCTCCTCAGGATCTTCGTGAATGTTGTAACAGCCTTTTCAAGAGGGTCCTTGGAAGTCAGCGTTGGGACGTCTGTCCGCATCAGGAGTGAAAGCTCATCCTCTTTTGGATGCTCTAATATGTCCCTCCTTGACACGATTCCAGCGTAATTCATCTTTGGGTCTACAACTGGTACTGCGGCAACATCTTTGCTTGCCATGATCTGCATCGCGTCGGATACTGACGCTGGCAGTTTCAGCGTGAACGGCTTCTTTGTCATGTATGTTTCGACGTTCAAATTCATTCAAATTCCCTCAGGAGTTTCGTAAGTAAGAGATATTGATTACTTTAATTTTATTGTTTCTTGTATCTCCATCGTGATTTTTTCTTATTCCAACCCTACCGAGAGAAAGAAGTTCAGCATACCCCTTTCATTCATTTTTACTAAATCCTCGTTTAGGCAGTCTGTTGAAAGGCTTGATTGGAGTGCTGGTTTATTAATTAATCAGCATAGCGCTAATAATATATAAGAAGCAATGTTATCGTTCGTTCACGCTCCGGTAGTGTAGTCCGGCCAAGCATATCGGCCTTTCGAGCCGACGACCCGGGTCCAAATCCCGGCCGGAGCATAACTCAATCAAATTTGTCATTTGTAATAGGCCAATTAGAAATCATCACCTCCTTTGTAGCCTTTGAGAAAACTTTGCTAACTGCAATTTCCCCAAGAAATTTCGATGTTGCGTGCATCTCGACCACTGATGATTGAAAGAGTCTCCAATTTCTTTACCAGTCGAGCTTCTGGAAAATTAAGTTCAATCAACATTTTAAGACCATATTTCACAGCCATGGTTGGCCGGGGTACTCAAAGTCTTTCAAGGTTTCGGAGACAAGAGTTTTATACATTCGGCAATTGAGAAGAACGTGATTTTGAGCGAGCTGTACTTGGCTCTGGTTGGTTACACACTTGGACTCTCTTTGGCCGCGCCTCCTGGACCAGTGAATGCAGTAATCATGAACGAATCCTCGAAATCTAAACTCCATGGGACTAGTGTGGGGGCTGGTGCAATGACGGCAGATTTTATCTTCCTGGTAATTTTATATTTCGGCAGGCTGGTTATACCTGTCTGGGCATTTAAGTATCTTTACATCCTTGGAGCATTTATAATGATTTACCTTGCCTTATCCGTTATCCGGTCCAAGATGCCGACAAAGACTCCCACGGGGAACTATTTTGTAGGATTGAGTATGGGCATTACCAATCCTTTCCAGATAATTTGGTGGATAACGGTAGGACTCTTTTTGATAGAAAGACTTTCACTCCTATCCGTCGTGGGATTCTTCCTCGGCCTACTGAGCTGGATTACATTGTTTCCTTACGCGATGAACAAAGTTGGTAGAAGGTATTCTCCATTGATAAAGGCATTTTCTTTCATCGTGCTCATCCTGTTCGCATTGATCATGTTGTTCTACGGCGTCAAATCCTTCCTCTGAGTGAATTGTACTGAAGCTATTCTTTATTGTTCTATAAATGGATCAACTCCCCGTGTTGGTTAAGGGGATACGGAATTATATCGAGGGCAATATTCAGATCACCCTAAAACCACAAAAATTGAATTTCCTAAAATCAAGTGCGATAGATTTCTTATCTTAAAGGTTTAATATTTCATAATTAATACTCTTCCGATATAAATGCCAGCAACTGAGCAACCGAAGGACTGGTTTACGAAACTTGACGAGCAACTCACTAAGAAGGAAAAGGAAGTCATGAAGGAGAGTTCACTTACCACTGGAAAAAAATCTGAATTCAACAAAAGGCTCCTCACTGATTTGTGGCAAACTTGGGTAAGGTTCAATAAACAAAACATTCACTTCACCATCGATCCACCCCCCAGCAAGTGGCTCGAATTCACTAGCTATCCGGAAAAATTCCAGCTGAGTAACGATTTCACCTTTGAGAACGTCAGCAACATATCTTTCAAGGACACTGCAGGAGAAGTGGAAAGAGTAGGAGATAGCATCAAGATCATCTATAAGAAAGAAGAGAACGAAATCATATCTGCACTTTTTGAGTTCTCGGAAGGTGAGAAGTACGATAGGTATACTGGTTGGCACAGATACATAACTCAGCACGTCCTGTACGAGTCACCGATGAAGGTTGCTAAGATCGAGGAGCTGGAAGAGGTATTGCTGAATGTCATTGCAAAATGGTACGAGAGCCAGTTGAAGAGAAATAGAGATCTAATAATTGAGGAGATAAAGGGCAGCTACAAGAAGGGTGAAACATTTATTGAGTGATGGAGGTAATCTACTCTACCTCCAAGGGATAGAAGGCTCCTACCTGAAAGAAATAGACGTAAGTGTTTTAGGTCACGAAAATGGCGGTTACATCCTAGACAGGACAATAATGCATTACCAGGGAGGAGGACAACCGGGGGACAGGGGGGTACTGGTATCTGGGAACTTGATTATCCCAATCTACAACGTCAAAAAGAAGGGGAAGAACGTTCTCCATCTCTCAACAGCGGAGGCATCCATCGACAGAGGAAAACTTATTGTTGAATGGGAGAGAAGATACAAGATAATGAAGATGCACACTCTCCAACACGCCATATCTGCAGTAATATTTTCTGATGGGTACAAGTCGCTAGTTACGGAAGTCTTTCCGGCATATGGGTACATCGAAAGCAACTCCAGCGTCATCAAGATGAGCGATGATGTCTACGAGATCAGCAGGATTCCAAGGAACGTTAAAAGATATAACGTCAAGAGAGAAGAACTGGATCCAAAATTGATGGCGAGATGCGATCTGGACAAGCTTCCAAAGTCAATAAACGAAGTTTCTGTAGTGGAAATAGAAGGACTTGACGTCTGTGCCTGCGCAGGAACTCACGTAAAGAACACTTCAGAAATAGGAGCCTACTGGATTAGAACCCCCGGAAAGAGGATAGAATTCGGGCTGTTTTAACGATTGTTCATCGGAACAGTTCTGATTTAGCGAGTATTTCTATTCCGTTTGATCCTATCGTATATGGTCTGGCTTTTCTGTCGTGATTTGTCAGTCGCATCTTCAGGACTCTAATTATGCTGGTAGTTGAGCCCATGTTGTCGTCGTACTTGTTCTGAAGCGAGATAACTCCGTCTGAAACAAATTCCGCAAGCCCGTCCCTGCTGGAATAAGGGAAAGAGATGTTGGATTCAGCTAGAAGGAGGGACGTGACTTTAAGGTCTCTTAGCGCGTTAGAGAGATTTATTATTACATTCCTCTTTAAAATGTCATTCTCCGCAACCATGAGGATCAGTGAAATGCTGTCTATGACTATTCTCTTTGGCCGAAGCGATTCGAGATTTGCCTTGAAATTCCCCTCTGTCTTCAGCATTTCCACAAATTCTACTGTATCTGGGTTCAGCAGGAACAGATTCTTGTCAAGATAGGGTGTGAAATCTCTGTTGTATGATTTGGAGGCAAGGATTATGCTATCCTTCCTTTCTTCTAGTGTGAAGTATACTACATTTTCACCCCTTGCTGCACCGCGATGGGCAAAATGTATTCCCATTGTGGTCTTGCCCGCACCGTAGCTCCCCAGCACCAAGGTTGAGCTCCCTTCCGGAATTCCTCCGCCTAGCATCGCATTTAGTCCTTCCACTCCTGTATCAACGTTTTCCATCATCTCACCTTCGTCGTGTTGAGCACGATCATTCCCGTATTGTAGTCAAACTCCGTATCGAATCTCTCTATCTTTTCTTTCTCTATTATCGGAAGGACTCCCGTGAACCTCGGAATTGTCATGTATCTCTTCCTCTTGCTTGACTTTTCAGCCTTGTTCCACTCGAATAGCAACGTACCATCAAAAATTTCCATCATTATGTTTTCTGCCCTCTTATCTATGATATCCAAAGTCATCAAAACGTAAACTGTTGAGTGCCACAGCTTGCTCGCTCTTGATATACCTCTCGATATGTCGAACATAGTCTTTTCTTCCAAATATCTGCTAGTTATAAGGTCTGTGAAGGAATCTATTATGATCAGCTTGTTTTTTCCAGCTTTTTCCATCTCCTTGATGAACGAAGTGACCAGACTTTCCTTGTCCCTTATGCTTCCTCCCCCTATCCACGAAGTCGGTATCTGTGTCTGTGCGTAGTAGAGTTTCGAGAAATCGAGGATTGAGACCCTGTTCCTGAGACTTGAAGACATCTCTTCTTCCAGCGAAAGGGAGAGTATTCTCAGAATTTCATTTGCTGGTTTCGAAAACGATACATACAGAATTCCTTCCGGAAATTCAACTTCATAATTCTCTAGGTCCCTCGGAATCCTGCCATCTAAAGCTCTGGCCAGATTTACTGCAGATGTTAGGGCAAATTCGAAATTCCCAGCTCCTGGTTCTCCGAGAAGAAGAACCGAACTCCCCTCAGGAATACCGCCCTTCATTATGCTATCAAGAGATGAGACAAACGTTGGTACCTTCATTTGGAAGCACCTGCATCTTCGATTGCCTTTCTGACTGCTTCTTTGCTCTCTATCTCATACTTCCATCCGTTTCTTAGTGCCTTGGTTATGTCAAGTCCGGCATATTTAATGTCTCCCACCCATCCCGCTCCACCCGGCCCTCCTGCGTACTTTATCTTAGCCCCTGGTGCAAACTTTGCGATCGTCATTTCTGCTATTTCCGCCACTGTGGTCCTACCTCTCGTTCCGAGGTTGAATAATCCATCTTCCTTTCCGTGAAGTTCTGTGATACCCCTCACGCAGTCATCGACGTAAATATAAGATTTCTTTTGAGTCCCATCTCCAAGCACTTCAAGAGTGGTTCTGTCCTTTGCCAGCTTCTTAATGAAATCAGAAATGGCTCCATGAGTCCCCTTCCGGCCAACGACATTCGCAAACCTAAATATCGATGACTTGAAACCATAGTTACTTGAAAAACTGAAGATGAATGCCTCTGCTGAAAGCTTAGATGCTCCATAGTGCGATATTGGTTTTAGGGGTCCGTACAGTTCTGGAGTTGGAATGATTTCTGCATTTCCATACACCGCGCTGGTAGAGGAAAAGACTATTTCCTTTACGTCCTTTGATCTCATTGCCTCCAGAACAGAATAGGTTGCCTGAACATTTTCCCTGAAGTCAACGCTTGAGTCTTCATACCCTCTTCTGACGTCAGCGTTTGCGCTCAAATGAAACACAATATCGACATCTTCCATTTCTCTCTTCAACATATCATTGTCCTTTACGTCCATCTTTTTGAATGCGAAATTCGGGGATTTGGTAAATTCTGCAATATTCTCCTCTCGGCCTGAGGAAAAATTGTCTACCCCGATAACAAAATTGTCCCTTACCAGAGACTCCACGAGATTAGAACCAATAAACCCAGCCGCCCCAGTGACCAAAATCCTCTTTCCTTTCACTGTTTGAGAACCGCTGCGAAATTTAATAATTTTCTATAAAACAGTCAAATCCTAATTGAGGCTCGGGATGAATTGGACTTTAATTATCCTTTTAGGAGTATTCAAAAACTATTTCCTGCTTTATTTGTGTCTAAGTCGTATAGCTCAAGAAAATTTTCAATTATTCTCTCTGTAAGTCCCCATACGACACCAGCTTCTATCTTGAATGATTTTCCGTAATCTCCATTAAACGGAAGTAGTTCAGACAAACCAACCCATAAGAGATACTCAGATTCCTCGGAAGGTACTAGCGGCCGAGGTTCGTGTAATTCGAACACATAAGCATATACTTCGAGATTATGTCTATTTCCTGGAACAAAAGGTCCGAAGTGACCGAGATAATCGGAACCCTCTTTTAGGTCTATACCCGTTTCCTCGAGGGTCTCTCTAATCGCTGTGTCTCTGAGCGTTTTATCCCCTTTAGAATAGTGCCCTCCGGGGAGGGAAAACTGACCAGCCCATGGATCGTTTTTAGCCGAGGTCCTCTTTTCTATGATTATTTTGTTTCTTAGAAGTACGATGGCGACAGCTGCATATTCCTTACCATCTTTCAAATCGACGATTTCGGTCGTGTTTTGCCGTCCTGCAGAATGCCGGATATGCATTCGTTGTCTATAGAACTGATAGTACTAAACTGTAACGCAATGTCTTATATCTATAGAATAAAGAAGGTCCCTGCCAATGAAGCTTGGATTAAGAGCAATCCATAAGTATATGCCTTGAAATGAAGGCAGAATTTTCCATAGATATCCTAAATTGTACGGCTATGAAGCAAAGTACTAGAAGGGCCGGGACCGGGATTTGAACCCGGGTCCGGGGATCCACAGTCCCCAAGGATGCACCGCTACCCCATCCCGGCCATGTTTCCTCAAACGATTCCTTCCTAAAATATTTACCAGAGGTTACGATTTGGAAAAGTGCTATCAGATCAAGCGATCTTCCTAGACTATTCCAACACTATAACTACTGTAGAGTCCGAGAATGCTTATATATCTGGTTGGCTCGATTTGGTCGCAAAGAAATACAGCATAAACGATGATTTCCATGCTAAGTTTGGGAAAATGAGGTTAGCGAAACTCATTGATAGGGAGAAAAAATTCAGAACATTTATGGAGATAAACAGAGAGGTGCTCTTCGAACTGTACGGCCTGACCAATATTCTAGAAGAGGAGTATTACAGATCTCACGAAAAAAACCTAAGACTTAGACCAGACTTCATTGATTTTATTAAAAAAGCAAGAGACAGGTTCCAGGTAGTAATGGTCACAGATGCAGACAATGTCTATACAGAAAGGACCTTGAATGCCCTTGAAATAACTGGATATTTTGATCTTATAGTGACCGCCGAGATGGTCGGAGCTCCGAAGCCAGATCCAAGGATCTTTAATTTCGCTCTCAAAGAGTCTCACAGTCCTTCCAGAGTGGTCTTCATTGGTGACTCTGAGAGAAGAGACATAGAAGGGGCAAAGAAAATGAAATTCCTAACTCTGAAAATGGACGATGATTCTACCCAAACTATAGCGGATAGAACTGTCCACAACTTTGACGAAGTAATGGAAGTCATCAACAGGTTCAATTTCCTTTGATACTTTCTAACACTCAAGTACAAAAGTACTCATTCAAAGGAACATCTTTCCAAAAGATAAAGGCAATGTGTCAAATTGAGATAGGAGGTGTCAAGAATGATAGAGAGCACCTTTAGACTCAAAGCTCAGGTTAGTAGCAGTAGCCCCCAGCTAATTCTAGAGACTGTGAAGAAATTCATTGGTAGTAGCGGGAAGGCAGCCGTACATGGTGGAATCATTGAAATAAGTGCAGAGCTAGAAGGGGAGAGCGCCAGAGACCTCAACAGGATCCTGCTTTCAGAGATGAGAAGAGTTGAGAAAAAAACTACGCTCAGGGCGGAGTGGACTTCAAATGGTTTGACCGAGAGATTTTTCGATTATGTCTCAAAGGGGATCAGAAAATCGAGTTGAACTCATCTGTCAAGATTCCTAAAGTAGCGGGCTAAAATGAGCGGATCTTATCGACAACGTTAGCGATGATTTCTTCAAAGTCCCCGGGTGCAACGTTATCCTTGCTCTCAATGACTGTCTCTTTTCTATTTGAACACGGAGCATCGCTTATGGAGTCTCCAGGAAATAGTTGAACGTACTGTGCAAAGGAAGATATTGAAACTTCGACCGTTTTAACGTAATTAGGATTCGGAGTATACCCCTTCAAGTCGGTCGAAGTCTGTTTGTCATAATCTTCGACCTGTTTTGGATCGTAACCAATGCAAAACGACCCTATCTTTTCAAGCGACGCACCAAACAGCACCGCGTTGAACGGAGGCGTCTTAGTTGTGAAACCTCCCTCAAGAACGCTCCAGGTCTCTCCGGGATCGAGAGTAAACAGGAATGCAATAATTCGCTGTCCCTGCCCAAAATCGACTATTCCTAGAGGCATTATGTTACTTTCAGTGCCCCTGTTCATGAGAGGGGCCAGTTGAGTCGCCCAAGAAGTCAGACCCGTTCCAATATAGATCGGAAAGTATGCATTGCCAAACATGTATCCGGACCGGTACAGAACTGCGGTTTCTTGGTACGCCGAATTGTTCTTTAGATTCCAAGACACTACCCCCTGAGTCTTGTTGTACCAATTCCAGTTAGCAGTAATGCTTGTAGATATACTTTCAACGTCACTGCCTATTCCCAGTTCGTACTGTCCCGATACTGGAGGTAGCGATCCGCTCGTGATCACCATGTGATTCACAAAGTAGAACTTAATTTCTCACTTAACTCTTTGGGGCATTTCAATCTCATCTTGAGGTAAAATGCGTTTGAATTGAGCTGTAGTAGCGCGTATATTGGGCCAAATCGACTGTCGCTCGCTTAATGGCATTTGCATGATATCTACTACAATTTTTTGAGAGATTAGTGCAGTGTAATAGTGCGTAAGCACACTACTTTTGATCCCTGCAATTTACCATACAGCGATTCTATAAACTACCTAACAATTTTCTTCCTCAATTCTTACTTCTTTGCTTCCTTCCTCACATCAGATACTGCCCCATAGTTCCAATAGTAACTTTTAGCGCACCAGAGTGCTTGCATTCTGTTATAGATTCAAAAGAACCTAAGAAAGTCGTTAGTGCTCATAATAGGCATCATTCTTGCGAGATTTTTCAAGCTTCTCTCGTGAGCTTCCTTATCTCTGGACGATACTGCATCCTGAATAATGACGGGAATAAAGCCCAGATTCTGCGCGTGCCTGGCAGAGGTTTCAACTCCCATCTCCGTTGCTATCCCTGTGAAGAAAATGGTGTTAATCCCTGCATTCCTCAACATCAACTCGAAATTCGTTCCGATGAAGAAACTCGCAGTGTTCTTGTTGATCACCGTATCATTCTTTTCTGGATAAACTTCCTTTACGACGTCACCTGGTTCGAATCTTCCAAATCCTGAGACCTTTCTCAATGGGGATTCATACTTTTCCGGTAGCGGTGTTATCTTTGAATAGAAGATTGGAATGTTTGAGCTTCTGGATTTCTCTATAATCCTGACGAGATTTGTAATAAACTCTTCTTTGTTAAAAATACTTGAGACAAGGGCTTCCTGAACATCCCATACCACGAGAGCACTCTTCTCTCTCTTTATCAGACCTTGCACGTTCTGAAACATATGTGCTGATTTGATATTCGAGCAAATAATTTTTCTACTTCTTCCTTTTGGACCGCTTTGTCTCAAATATAGACGGAATGATATGTTGATCCGTGAGTTCAAGAAATCGACATAATGTCTTTTATTCTCTCTTCATTCACACCCAATGGCGGATGTGAAAAAACCAGGAAGAGAGAAAAGGAACAACAAGGCAAAATCGTCGAATATCTCCAAATCTGACCTAGTAGAAAGAATCTGCAACTACATTCGTTCCAATTCTTCGCAAGATGTATCCCTTCCCATTCTTGAAAAGCGTTTTGGAGTGAACCGGTTCAACATCCAGAGAACATTCAAGGAAATTATGGGAATATCTCCAAGAAAATACGCTGAAGAGTGCAGGATACTGCTGCTCAAGAAGAATCTGAAGGACAATCAACCCATTCCAAAAGCCATATATCGGGCGGGATACAGTTCTCACAGCTGGCTCTACGATCAGTCAACCTCAAAACTCGGGATGACTCCGTCTAGCTATAGGAAGGGAGGAACAGGGACGTCCATCAAATATCTAACATCCAAATGCAAACTCGGTTATCTGCTCGTTGCTGAAACGAAGTTTGGAATATGTTCTTTGAGTTTGGCAGATACAGAGGAATCTCTTGTTGCTTCGCTACTGAAGGAATATCCAAAGGCAAAGATAGATAGATCCGAGAGCGTCAGGAATAGTTTAGATTCCGTGCTAAGCTATTTCGAAGGCCAGTCGTTGAACCTCCCTGTTGATGTCACTGGAACTGATTTCCAGAAGAGGGTCTGGACTGCACTTCAAAACATCCCCTATGGCGAGACGAGATCATATCAGGACATTGCTCAGGAAATCGGAAACCCTAAGGCAGTTCGCGCCGTGGCGAACGCGTGTGCCTCAAATCCAGTCCCGCTGATTATACCATGCCACAGGGTAGTAAGAAAGGATGGAGGGATAGGAGGATATGGACTGGGAATAGACAAAAAGGAATATCTTCTTGCAATGGAGAGAACGAACTCTGAGGTCAAATAGTTTCAACGGAGATGTGGAGAATCTGGATAAGTCGGCAGGACAAGCTACCAAAAAAACGTCACTTGCAAAGTTGACGGAGGCATACGGTGCCCTAGTCACACTAAGTTTGATCTGGGGTCTGGCCTTTGTTGCTATCAAGATCATGGAACCCATGGTTACACCCGTTAATCTGACTCTTCTAAGATGGTTCATAGCGGGAGGCGCATTTCTTATTCTTTTGCCGTTCTTTGGAAAACCCAGAGCCCCGATAGAGAGACGGGACATCCCTCGCTTACTTCTCGTCTCGTTTGCCAATGTGGTTGCATACCACCTTACGATCAACTACTCAGAGGGAGTTGTCGGAGCTGGATTGGAAACTCTGTTGGTCGCGCTTGGGCCTATATTCATGGTAGTCCTTTCGGCTATCTTTCTCAGAGAGAAGCATGGTAAAGTCATTTACCTTGCAATTCTTCTTGCTTTTACCGGTTCACTCATCTTGTTCTTCGGTACAGTAGAGACCAATGGCCCTAGCACTGTACCTGGCATATTAGAAGGTATCGGGACTGCTATTTCCTATGCAACGTTCGCGGTATTCGCAAAACCACTTCTACGGAAATTTGGAGCCAGGACTGTTACGATCTGGGTAGGGTTGATAGGTACCGCGATGCTACTTCCACTATTGTCTGGAAGCTTTGTTTCTCAGGTGGTGCGACTTCCTATCTCTGGTTGGGTTGCTATATTGTACTTATCCCTCCTAAGTACTGTATTTGGCTACTTGCTATTCTATTCAATGATAGAAAAAGGAGGTGTCGCAAAGGTCTCGATCCAGCTGTACCTGGTCCCTGTTTTTGGAATAGCTGGTGGAGTCGTAATCCTCGGAGAGTCAGTCACTGATTTTACAATCATGGGTGGAGTGACCATGCTCATCGCAGTTGGACTGACCACCTTGAAGCCGAAACCCCCATCCATAAGTAGGACCGACTAACGCCAAGTACTAAAGTTCATTCTTCTGACCTATGCACTAATTTCTGTCTGATGTTGTCCATTTATTCCCGTTTGTGGTGAGTATTTCTACTGTTTTGATACGGACTCAATTTAAAGATTGTATCAAGAATCATTTACGGAATTCCTTTGCCCTAAACACAAAACGTGCAAAGTCTAAGATAATCTTATAAACCCTCTTCTTTTTAATTTCCATATTGGATATTAGAACAGGTTGTTCAGGTTGGAGCTACGATCAGTGGGTTGGACCCTTCTATCCACTCGGGACTAAGCCGTCGGATTATCTTAGAATATATTCAAGGATTTTTGACTTGGTTGAAATAGACTCCAGCTTCTACGGGATCCCTGATATTCGTACAGTGGAAAACTGGAATAAGTCAGTACCAGACCATTTCCTCTTTACAGCAAAGATGCCTCAAACAGTAACACACGAATTGAGGTTGAGAAATTCGATGGACGAGGCGAAGAGGTTCCTGGATGTTATTAGAATTCTTGGGGAGAAACTCGCTTCGGTTCTGATTCAACTTCCTCCCTCGCTCACATTTAACGAAGGGTTTGGGAGACTAAGCAAGCTTCTTGCAGATTTACCGACTGAATTCCGATACTCTGTCGAGTTCAGGAATGATTCGTGGTTTGTCGATGAAACGTTCTCCATCCTCAGAGAAAATAGCGTAGCATTGACTTGGTCAGAGATACCCCAATCGACTGTTCCTCCAGATATAACTTCCGACTTTGTCTACCTCAGATTTGTGGGAGACCGTTCGATTAGCGAAAAAGAGTTCGGGAGGATAAAGATAGATCGTTCTCACGAGATTGAATTCTGGACAAAGGAAATTATGGAAAAGAAGGATATGATTAGGCACGCCTACGTCCTGAGCAACAACCATTTTCAGGGATTTGGCCCTGGAACAGTCAATCTGTTCAGGAAACTGTCAGGATTAGAACCGGTTGACTGGACAATCAAAACAGGTCAAAGCAGACTTATCTGATGACTTAACTTCATTTAGGAGGTTCACTCGCAAGAAGATTGTATGAGACAATTATTTCTTTAGACTATTACCTGGTTAAAAAGCGGACTTGCTACGCTAGACTCATCTTCTTCATAAGGTACTATACCCCTGCTGGTAATTCTGAAGGAAATGGGTTTTGTGTCATACCCTCCGCCATTAATCTTTACCACGGAGGCCCTCTTTACGTCCGAGTCTGGTGCGTCTTGACTCAATTTGATGATGCCAGCAACGAAAGATTGCTCTAGACCGTAGACACTCACGTCGCTCTTGCCTATCCCACTTGTAACCAATGTATACGTTTCAGGAATGGACAGCGATTTGAAGAATTGCCCGAGAAAATCATTGTCCTCGATTATCAGCGGAGTGATCGGATCTATTACCAGTCTAGAGATGTCGTACTGAACGACCAGAGTCTTCAGCTGGGCAGTGAGCATGCGAATATAGTTTTTCATCGAGTTATAACTGGATGTGACATTTGCCTTGAGTTTCATTATTCTGTCTGAAATCTCCATTACCTCTATCCCACCAGACTTGTAATAGTCGCTAAATTTGTACGAGAATGATTGAGTGTTGGATATGAAATTCCTACCCTGAGTGTCCGTTAAGACCATCATCCCTCGTTCTCCCTTTTTTGCTCCCTCCACAAGAAATTGAGTGCAAACTGCCGTCTTTCCAGTACCGGGAGAACCAGATATCATGTATATACTACCTCTTCTCACGAGTTTACCTATGTTATCGTCCAGATTCTTAACTCCAAATATATCGTAATCTACTTTCCCTTGATCTCGCACGATGACGGAAATATTGCAGGCTCGAGCTAACCCAAGTTCTAACTTGTTCAGATCTCTTTCCGTCGAGATTGCTTTTAGCTGAAACCCACAGTCCCGTGCGATCGCGTTGAACTCCATAATGTCACTGACCATGTCTTCTGAAATCCCCTGAAGAACCGCAATCTTGGTTCTTTCGTCTCCCTTGGAAGTGAGGACCAGATCAAATTTGTGTACAAGACCAGATTTACCTCTAATCACTACATTGCTACCAAAGGTAAAGTCGTCTCCAAGCGAAAATTCCTGGGCGACTTTGTAGACATCCATCTGGTCTCCAGAGATCATTTTTATTATATGCCGATGTCACATTTAGATTATCTGGATATTTAAGCGTTCCTAAATGATCTGTACTACTGGATTTGCATCATCGGTGCGCTGAAAATCTATATCTCGTCTCTTTTGAATGCCTGACACGAACGTCTTTGAATTTCAATTACTATCTAGGCGAAAGGAGATATTAGACAATTCATAGAGTGGTGTCATCATTCTGCGAACATGAGGTACCCTAAACTAAGGTTCATAAATAGGCAGTATTTTGCAAAAATCAAACCCATTACCCCAGCATGACATTACTTCCATTTCTACTTCAACTAACAAAATGTCTTAAAAGAATCTTTAACAAGAGAGCTGCATTTATCAACAAGGCGATACCTGAAGATCAGTTGTGGACCTAATTGTAATTGGCTTTAATAAAATTTAGCCTTCTTAAATTCCGTCTATTTCTCTCACTTATTGATTATTATTTTCCAGAATAATACGAATTTCTGTCTATTGGAATGGTATTTGGCAGCTTTTATTGCGATTGATAAGGTTTATGTTTTTAATGAAAAATCTTAAATAACTCTATTTCAATTGACGCTTTGAATTTTATGAGTGCCGAAAATAAGCCAAGGCAAAATTCTAGAAGAAACCTTTGGATAGTTGTGATTGTGGTGCTAGTGGTGATCATTATTGCCGCTTCGGTCTCATATGTTGCAACAAGACCTTCCAAGCAGACGCATACGCTAACGCAGGCTCAGCAAACTTTGAGCATGACTTGGGCTAACGTTCCAAATCTTGATCCCGCGGTAGGTGAGGATGAGGCAAGTCTGACAGCCCTCGCTAACATCTATGACAGCCTAGTGTTTCCAACGGTAAGCGGGAACGTTGTACCGGACTTAGCAACAAGCTGGACCATATCTCCGAATGGTCTTACCTACACATTTACTCTGAGGTCCAATGTACTATTCCATGATGGCAGCACCTTAAATGCACAGGATGTCGTATTTTCGATGGACAGACTGCTCGCAATGGGTCAAGGCCTCTCTTATCTCTTTGCACCCTATATCGCAAATGTGACGGCACCAAACAACTCAACGGTGGTATTCACACTGACTTCGCAATACGGACCTTTCCTGGGGTCGTTGGTATTTCTTTACGTATTGGATAAAAAGGCGGTGGTCGCTAACGAAACTACGGGACCTTACGGCACAAATGGAGACTATGGCGATAAGTGGCTTTTAACTCACGATGCAGGATCGGGACCATACGAAGTGATAGCAGCTAATTTGGAGGCCAACGTTACTCTTGAAGAGTTTTCGAATTACTGGCAGGGAACCAAGCAGACCCAACCCAAATACGTCAACATGATCGGTACGAGCCAGGCGTCAACTGTTCAAGCGTCATTCAGTTCTAAACAGATACAAGTAACGGATATGTGGCAGACATATACCACGATCAACACTCTCTCTGGACAAGCTGGCGCCGCCATGTTACAAATCCCAATTCCTGAAGAAATGTACCTGATGATGAACACTCAGAAAGCCCCCACTGACAGTCTCCAAATAAGAGAAGCGTTGTCATACGCTCTAAATTACAGTGCAATTATTGGAACAGGAGGGCCTTTCGAAGGAATGTCTATCGCAACAGGGCCAGTTCCCGCAGCTATTCCAGGAGCGGTTCAATCATTCTCTCCTGAGCACCAGAATCTGACATACGCCAAACAGTTAGTACAGCAATCTGTATATGCCAATAACATAAGCAAGTATCCCGTAACCTACGTATATACCACTGCAGTTCCAGCAGAAGAGCAATTGGCTACCTTATTTGCCTCCAACGCAGCGCAGATAGGAATAACTGTAAACATCGTTGGCGTTCCGTGGCTCACTATGGAAGCAGATATGGGTTCTTTTTCGAGTGCACCAAATATAGCTTCGGTTGAGGTCGCTGCAACTTATGATGAGGCTGGTTCTTTGCTGTCGGAAATGTACACAACTCCAGCGAGAGGCACCTACACCCAGAATTTCTGGTTTAACAACAGCACACAGACCATGCTGGATAATGAAATTGCCAATGCCACAGCGATTGTAAATCAGTCTAGTAGGTTCTCTGCATACGGTCAAATTCAACAGCAGATATACAACATGTACACGAGTGTATATGCATTCAATACAATGGAGATCAGGGCGTACTATCCAGGTATAGTTGACTTCAATAAGGCATCCACAATTCCAATACTAGGTTACGTCTTTTACTACAGGAACATCGGTTTCAATGCTACAGCGATGCCTTAGTGACAAGTAGTTTTTTCCTTTTATTTACCTTATTTAATTTAGTCTCGGAGGAAACAAGGTGATAGAATGAAAAAAGGGAGCAGTTTTGTAATCAATAGGCTCGCCTACGGTATCATATCTCTATTTGGCCTGTCCGTTCTGGTATTTGTTTTAGCTAGAGTGCTCCCTGGGACCCCTGTAGATCTGGCAAGACTTGCTTTGGGTCCAAACGCCTCCCTGTCGGCCATTAATACGCTTATATCGGAACTTCATCTGAGAGAACCTCTACCTGTACAGTACTGGTACTGGATAGAGGGGTTATTTACCGGCAACTGGGGTATTTCCTTGACTACTCATAGAAACGTACTCACGGATGTTGAGGAGTTTCTTCCTGCGACGCTTGATCTTCTAGTCACTGCAGCAATAATGGATCTGTTGATATCAATTCCTCTGGGTCTAATTGCTGGAAGGAGGGAGAATTCTTACGTAGACAATATCGTGAGAGTGATTTCATACATTGGTATTGCAGTCCCCTCATTTGTGGTCGCTATACTGCTTCAGCTGTCGCTGGGGTATGGCCTTCACCTTTTCCCTGTAATTGGAGAGTTGAGCCCTGGTATTAGCCCTCCTCCACACATCACTGGACTTTATCTGATTGACGGGCTCATAACAGGCGACTTCGGGACTTGGATCAACGCCATATGGCATTTAATATTGCCTGCATTTTCACTAGCACTTGGACCAATTGCTCAAGAAGCAAGAATACTGAGGTCATCAGTAGTTGAAAATCAAAACATGGATTTCACGTTATCAGAAACGTCAAGGGGTCTCCCTGAGCGTGTTATAACAACGAGGTATTTGCTGAAACCATCAATAATCCCAATGATAACGGTCTATGCGCTGGATGTATCATCTATGATTGCAAATGCCTTCCTTATAGAGCTAATCTTCAACTGGCCCGGACTTTCAAGATATGGACTTAACGCCATGCTTGGTAAGGACCTTAATGCGATCATTGCGGTTGTAATGGTCGCTGGAATCTTGTTCGTTATTGCCAATACGCTAG
Organism: Thermoplasmata archaeon; assembly: GCA_021792355.1. The sequence goes on from JAJYUV010000002.1 coordinate 103,368, forward strand.
TCGACTTGACGGTGAGTCGACTGGATCCAAGAATAAGTGGGGAGACTGGTGATTGACTTGACCGCTGAAACAAGCGTTGTTAATTTATCCAAGAGGTTACATCACTATGGAAAGTATTGGTACAAGTTCAAAAACAATAAATTATCACTGGTCGGACTTGGAATACTGATATTCCTTCTGATAATTGCAATTTTTGCACCACATATTTCCCCATACCCTTCCAATGCTGGATTGTATGTCAACTTCAGTGATTCTTTGAAGTCTCCAAATCTATCACATTTATTTGGTACTGATGAAGACGGTAGAGATGTTCTAACTAGAGTGATGTTTGCGTTTCGATATTCGTTCACCCTTGTGGGTGTGGTTCTAGGTATTACAGTGGTACCGGGTGTAGTGATGGGACTGGTCGCAGGTTACTACATTCGAAGATGGTTCAGCGTACTGATCATGCGTGTAGCTGATATATTCGTAGCAGTTCCACCTCTCCTGCTCGCGCTCTCAGTTGCATCTGTTATGAGACCTACTGAGTTACACGTTTTGATGGCCATTTCCCTTGTATGGTGGCCATGGTATACCAGGCTTGTCTATTCGCAAACATCTTCGCTAAGGAATGAAGATTATGTGAGGGCAGCTAAATTGACCGGTGCTTCATCATTCCACATTATGTTTTCTGAAATACTGCCCAACGAACTGGGATCCATATTAACCAAGATTTCTCTAGATGCTGGCTGGGTAATACTGATTGGAGCTGCACTGAGCTATGTCGGCCTTGGAGCACCACCACCAACTCCAGACCTGGGAACTATGATAGCGGAGGGATCCTCGTATTTGCCAAACATATGGTGGATCTCCATATTCCCTGCAATTGCAGTAGTACTTGTGATTCTCGCGTTTAATCTTTTGGGAGATGGAATCAGGGATATGTTTTCATCATCAATTAGGTGAAGCCAATGTTGAAAAACTCTAACGTGCTCCTTGAAGTCAAAAAGCTATCGGTGGGATATCGGGTATACGAAGGTTTGTTAAGCGTGTTAAACGATATTTCCTTCTATCTGTTAAGAGGAGAGAAAATCGGGATAATAGGGGAATCGGCGTGTGGAAAAACGACCACGATGAAGTCTGTGATGAGAATTCTCTCGAGCAACGCCGTTCTAATGAACGGAGAAATATCCCTTAACGGCAACAATATACTGACGATGCCCAATTCAGATTTCTCTTTATTGAGAAAACACAACCTTGCAATGATATTTCAAGACCCCACAACCGCTTTGAATCCAGTTTTCAAAATCAGACAACAGATGTACGATACTTTGAAGTACTCATCCGATGAGAGGTTGACTAAGGACGAACTGCACGATCGTGCTGTGCGTTACTTCCAAGAGGCAGCACTCCCAGAACCTGATCGAATCATGGACAGTTACCCATTCGAGCTCTCTGGTGGAATGAAGCAGAGAGTGAACATAGCAATGGCTCTGGTTTCAGCCCGTGATCTCCTCATAGCTGATGAACCTGGAACAGCACTAGATGTCACGATAGAGGACCAGATAATGCGCCTTCTAAAGTCGATAGTTGAAAGGGAAAAGATCTCGGTCATACTCATTACACACTCCCTAGGAACGGTCAAGGGATTCGTGGACAGAATATATGTGATGTACGCTGGAACAATCGTAGAATCAGGACCGACAGGAGTAATCTTTTCAAATCCGAAACATCCGTACACCGAGATGCTTCTTCACAGTGTCCCTACGCTCAGCGGAGGGGGGGTACCAAAGGGTATCCCGGGAGTTGTTCCAAGCTACCTAAACCCCCCTAAGGGTTGCAGGTTCGTGACAAGATGCCCCTTTAAAATCGACAAGTGCGAAACAGATTCCCCCCCTATATATGAAGTTGAAAAAGAGCATTACGTTGCCTGTCATCTTTTCGAAAGAGGAGGTAGATGATACGGCAACTATACTGGAAGTCAGCAACTTGAAGAAATATTTTACGACAAAGAAGGGGGTGATAAAGGCAGTGGACGATGTGGAATTTAAGATACAGGATGGAGAAATACTGGGACTTGTCGGAGAATCTGGGTCAGGTAAAACTACAATTGGAAACATGATTGTAGGTATATATCCTCCTACTTCAGGAAAAATGTTGTACAAAGGCGAAGATATTGCCAAGTACGGAAATAGACGGCCTAAATGGCTTAAGAAGGATATCCAGATAGTATTTCAGAATCCAGCATCGTCCCTTAACCCTCGAAAGACCGTAAAGCAGACGCTGAGACTACCGCTCGAAGTTCATCGTCAGGGGGTAGATATCGACAGCGAGATATTGAAGCTCATGCAAACAGTGGACCTTCCGGCTGAGTTCGTAAATAGATACCCGGATGAACTTGGAGGAGGAGAGAAACAGCTTGTCGCTATAGCTAGGGCACTTGCTACTGAACCATCTTTCATGGTACTGGACGAACCAACGTCAGCACTGGATGTTTCTGTTCAAGGGAAGATAATAAACATTCTCATGAAACTTAAAGAAGAACTCAACCTGTCCTACCTTTTTATAACCCACAATCTCAGCCTCATGTCGAATGTCTCCGACAGAGTTGCAATCACCTACCTAGGTAAATTAAAGGAGGTGTCGGATACAGGAGAATTTTTCAGAAATCCCCTCCATCCGTATACAAAACTCCTCCTTTCTTCGATACCCGTGATAACTGAAGAGGAAGAAAAACTAAAACCTCAGAAGGTTCCAAACATTGGTGAGATAGCAGGTGCCTTACACCTTCCAAGTGGGTGCAGTTTTCATCCTAGGTGCCCATTTGCCATGGAGATATGCAGTACTATAGATCCCCCACTCATAGAATACACCAAGAACCACCTGGTTAGCTGCCATCTTTACTCAACCAAGGAGAACACCAAACAGAAGGAGGTAGGGTAGACAGTATGTCGTGTGGAAATTTTTGTATTTTTTCTAAGCCATATTTTTTAGTTCTAAAGAAAGAGGTGTGTGAATGAATAAAAAGGTTCTGTGGATAAATCCCGTCGGTTGGAACATTTTTGATCAACCGATGGCAGAATATTTCAGTAAATATGTAAAGAGTGACGTAAATGTGGATACCGTTTCGTTCAAAATGGGCCCCAAACACTTAGAATATCAGTTTTACGAGGCCTTGGTTGGGCAAGACATTCTAAGGTCTGTAAAGAAGGCTGAGCTTGAAGGTTATGATGCTGCAGTAATCGGATGTTTCTATGACCCCTTTCTGTCTGAAGCTAGGGAAATTTCGAATATTATAGTGACCGCACCTTCGGAGTCTTCGATGTCAATCGCGATATCTCTTGGCCACAAATTCTCCATAATAGTGGGAAGAAGAAAATGGATACCACAGATGGAAGAAAATGTTTTGAAATATGGCTTCAAGGATAGACTTGCTTCTTTCAAATCGATTGATATGGGAGTGCTAGATTTTCAGTCAAATCAAAAGGAGACGGAAAAAAGATTGTTAAAGGCGGGTAAAGAGGCAGTCGAAGAGGATATGGCAGAAGTTATAATCCTGGGTTGCACAGCAGAATTTGGTTTCTACCAGAAGATGCAAGACAAACTAGGAGTACCTGTGATAGACGCATCTCTTGCTCCGCTTCTCATGGCATCCTTCCTCATTGACATAAAGAAGATAACTGGACTAGGGCACAGTAAGATTGGAAGGTACGAAGCACCCCCATATGAAGAAATTAAGGAATGGGGCTTGGAAAAACAATACGGCTTTAGATGGAAATCGATCAAGGAGGTTACAAAATGAGGATTGGTGTGGATATTGGCGGCGCTTTCACAGATCTCGTCGCATACGATGAACAGAAAGGCAAGATAATATGGGTCAAGGTCGAGACAACCCCGGAAGACCCATCTGCGGGAGTGTTAAATGCTATAAGGAAAAGTAAAGTGAATATGGCTGACGTCGTCACCATAGTCGGTCACGGGCAGACCGTGGTGATAAACTCTATCATTACTAGAAGTGGTGCAAAAGTAGGACTTCTGACGACAGAAGGCTACAGGGATGTCTTAATACTACAGCGAGCCAATAGAAGAGATGTTTACAATTTCGCATATAGGAAACCTGAACCGTTTGTCGCAAGATATCTTACTCACGAAGTCTCGGAAAGAATGTTAAGTGACGGCACAGAAACGTTACCTCTTAACAGAGAACAGGTTAGAGATGCAACTATTAAACTACTCAATGAAAAAGTAGAGTCAATATGCATCAGTTTTATCAATTCCTATGTAAATCCTTCACACGAGATAGAAGCAGGAGAAATCGTTTCGGATGTTCTCAAATCCATGAAAGTTGACAACATCCCTATAACCCTTTCCCACAAGGTAACAATGCAGTGGGGGGAATACGAAAGAACCAACACGGCAGTACTCAACTCATTCGTGAAGCCTAAGATGAGGAGCTATCTTTCAAAACTCGAGAGGGAGATCGGAAACATGGGTTTCAAGGGGAAGTTCTTTTCTATTTTGTCCAATGGCGGAGTCGCTTCGTTTAGTTTCGTAAAAGACTTCCCTATCTTTGCGGTAGAGTCTGGTCCCATTGCTGGAATAATGGGTGGGATAGAGCTGGCTAGGCTAATAGGAGAAAAAAACATAGTGGTTCTGGATGGAGGGAGTACAACCACAAAAGCCGGTCTCATTGAAAATTTGACCCAAAAAGTGAACAGCGAATATCAGATTAATAAAAGCAAATTCAATCCTGGTTACCCGCTTAAAGTTCCAGTTACAGAAATTGAAGAAGTGGGCAATGGAGGGACGAGCATTGCGTGGATAGACGAAGTTGGAAACTTGAGAGTCGGACCTATTGCCACTGGAGCCGTTCCTGGTCCCGCCTGCTATGGGAAGGGGGGAACAGAAGTCACAGTAACTGACGCTTACGTGGTAAACGGACTGATCAATCCCAACTATCTCCTTGGCGGCGAAATGAAAATTTTCAAGGACAGGGCAGTTGACCTGATAAAGGACAAGATAGCAAGTAGGTTCGAGATTTCCACGGAAGAAGCGGCAGACGGCATAATAAAAATCGCAAATGAAAACGCGGCAGACGCAATCAGGATAGTTTCAATACAGAAGGGATACGATCCTAGGGACTTTACTCTGATTGCACATGGAGGATCGGGCCCAATGTTCGCCCCGTTTATCGCCAAGGAACTTGAGATGAACAAGATAATCGTTCCTTCTATACCTCCAGGAGTCTTTTCAGCATGGGGAATGTTGCTCACGGACATTAGGCACGACTTGATAGCAACGAATGTCCTAAAGTTGGGGGAGGAAAATCTTCCGACAATCAATAAGACATTCAAGACACTGGATGAGAACATACTTGATGTATTTCAAGAGGACGAAGGAATCTCAAATGAAAAAGTGAAAATTTCACATTTCTCGGATATGAGATATAGAGGACAGGAACACACTGTCAAAGTCCAGATGGACAAGATTTCCCTGTCGATAAAGGACATCTCCAGTCTGATTCGAAAGTTTCACTCAACGCACGAAAGGGAGTATAATTTTAGATTGGAAGAGAGTCCTGTCGAGATGATCAATTATCACGCTGTCGGCACCACCACAATAGAGAAGCCAAGAATAACTGAAAATACGACCTTCGGGAATGGCTACGAAGAGATCGGTCAGCGTCTTCTTTTCATCGAGGGGAGCGCTATTGATGCGACAGTGTACGATAAGAACAACCTCAAGGTCGATAGAAGAATTAAGGGACCAGCAGTAATTGAAGACCCAACATCAACAGTCATTGTGCTAAAAGGACAGGAATTTTGGCCAGACAAATACAGAAATATAATAATAAAGGGGGTGAAGTAAGAGTGACAGACCGATTTACAATCGAAATCGTAAAAAATGGGCTGATAGTCGCAAATGAGGAAATGTTCATATCATTCGCTAGAACTGCAAAGAGCCCCGTCATATACGAGGTCTATGATTTCGCAGTTGGAATGACTGATGCTAAGGGTGAACTGGTGGCACAGGCACCAGGAGTACCTGCATTCTCAGGAGTTCTTGACTTCGCTGCAAGGGAAGTACTCGACAAGTGGAAAGAAGAGCTGCATCCTGGAGACATCATAGTGAGCAATGTTCCATACAATTCTGGAACTCACCTCAACGATGTGACGTTAGTACTGCCAATGTTCCACAGAGATGAATTGATAGGGCTTGTAGTTAACAAAGGACACTGGAGCGAAATCGGGGGTATGGCTTTCGGGAGTTGGAACCCGAACTCAACAGAGATATTTCAAGAAGGCTTGCAGATGCCATGCGTCAAGCTCTTTGACAAGGGTAAAAGAAATAAAGACTTGATTGAGGTTATACTAGAGAATTCCAGACTTCCATCCTACACCTTGGGCGACATGGAATCACAGGCTGCTTCGATGAGAGTTGCAGAAATGAGGGTCAAGAAACTTATTGAAAAGTATGGAATTGAAAACGTTCTTACAGCAATGAAGAAATTGTCCGAAGATGGCGAAAAGTACGCAAAACTCAAACTGAAGGAACTCCCCAAGGGGGAATTCGAAGCTGAAGATTATATTGATGCAGCAATCGCCAACAAGAAAGATCCAGTTTACGTAAGGACGAAGGTAAAGATTACTGATGACGAATTTTCTGTGGATTTCAGGGGAAGCGACAGGCAGGTGATGAGTCCAATAAATTCTCCTTTTCCTGCGACAGTTTCTGGGGTAAGAGAAGTTTTCCTTGCAGTTACGGATCCACACGCGTATCCAACCGGCGGTTACTTCAAACCACTAAAGGTTGTAGCTGAACCTGGATCGGTATTCTATCCAGTAAGACCAGCACCGACATCAACTGATTGGGAGGCAATAGCCTTTGCTACTGAACTTGTCTGGAAGGCGCTTGCTCCTAATTTCCCAGACAGGCTGCCTGCAGGCCATTTCCTATCTATAGTAGCTACCATAGTTGGTGGGATAAATGACAAGACCAAGGAACCTTTTGCGATTGTAGAACCACAACCTGGAGGATGGGGCGCAACTGCACTCTATGATGGAACGAGTGGCCTCGTTGCGTGCGGTGATGGAGAAACATACATAGCTTCATCCGAAGTGTACGAAAAGAACTTTCCGATCGTGGTCGAAAGATATTCGCTAAACCTCGAAAGTGGCGGGGGTCACGGCAAATTTAGGGGCGGTTTTGGTGTAATCAGAAACTACCGGATCAGAAACAGCGAGGCACTGGTTACTTTGCAGGTCGGAAGACACGACTTTAAACCATGGGGTATTAACGATGGTCAAGATGGATCTGGCAATAAGGTCATAACTTTCGAGAGTGGAAGACGGAAAGAGATTAGGAGACTATCAGCGGAACGCCTTCTTGATGGGGACCTCATAAGCATAATGACGTCTTCAGGTGGCGGATATGGAGACCCTCTAGACAGGGACCCGCAGAAAGTTCTGGCAGATGTGAGGAATGAGCTGGTATCGATTCAAGTCGCAAAGGAGATTTATGGGGTAGTTCTTCATGAAGATATCTCAGGAGTAAATCTCGAGGAGACAAGAAAACTTAGGGAACGGATTAAGAGACATTAGAGGTCCGTTGGTGAGCCAAATGAAGTATCTCTCTGAAAAAGCAAATGAGGTAAATAGTGGAGATCTCAGTTTAACGGTTTCAGTAAGGCACAGTCCCTTTCACTTTAATCGTCAGAACTGAGAGTATTTCCCCATGCTTTGTAGCTCCTTACTACTGGGAAAACGGTGTAGTTGGAAATTATCTTATTACCTAAGACCGTGGAAATTATATGCTCCTTTAGGTCATTTAGATCCCTGTCGAAAAATCTAAGAAGAAGGTCATACGCTCCGACGTATTCAGAAATTTCGTAGATATACTCATCGCTTGCACACGCATTCACGAATCTTTTTATGGTACCAATGTCGGAGTCCGGCTTGAATTGAATTAAAACGTCTGCATAAGAAAGAGACATATTTTGAAGAACAAGAAGTGCTATTATCTTTATTGCTCCTGTCTTCTGTAGCCTTAGTCTTCTAGTCCTGACAGAAGTTTTCGAAATCCCAAGTCTATTTGCTATCTTTTGGTCTGTGATCCTACCGTCCTGATTGAGTGATGTCATTATTTCGATGTCTGTCTTGTCAAAATTTTTCTTGAGAATTTTCTCCCACATCCTCTATTTATTTCCCCGAACCTAATAAATTTGTTCTGTACCTTTTGATATTTCTGTCTTAGCGTAAGTTTTATTGGAAAATAGTATCTTCATTGATGTTCTTAAAATTCTTCGACCATCCTCAATCTGACATCTTTATTATCCCATCCCTAACAAAAGCTAATCAGATATGATTCCCTAGAAATCACCGTTCGTAATTATAATTAGTGCTCAAATTGCCCAAGCAGAGTTTTCTGAACGCTATCAGAGCAATGTCCAATATTCATGTGATTGGAACTACCGGGTAAGAACTGAAAAAGGAGATCGTTTGAACTGCTGCCGATCGCTTACCAATCACTGTATCCTCTCCAACACTTTAAGGTCGATTAGTAATTTCTTGCTAAGAAATGACTGATGTTTCTAGGTATCATTAATCTCCCTGTATTATGAATATGGACGTGAGGAGACAGGAGATTATCTGTAGATTGGAATGAAATTGCCAAAATCGTGAGACTTATCCTGGGTCATGAACGGGTAGACACGCAACAAATATATGAGTTGAAGGATCAGCTAGTAACAATTGAGAAAGCAACTAAAGTGAAATCAGGTTTTTTAATGGAGTTAGAAGGTTCAAATCCCCCCAACCCTGAACCAGTTGTAATGGACTGGCGGGGATTTGAACCCCGGGCCTCCTCCATGCCAAGGAGGCGATCTTCCGCTGATCTACCAGCCCAACTCTGAAACTCAAGCAACAACCTCACTATTTTGGATGACATGGTTTTATGATATCAGATTTAACTCTTCTTAAGTAAAGTTGCTGACGAGTTAATCTGCATCCGATGTCATTATTTAGCCTTTAGGTTGAACGGACTCGATGTCAAAGTGATGAGGGTGGGACCTATTTCCCTCCATTATTTCAGAAAACAAATGGATGCATCTACCTTCCTGCGACCATATTAATTTATAGAGTCCCTTATTGTCCTTTCAATGGGAAACTTCGTTAGCGATTTCTTCTTCATGACAAAGCCTAGGGTATGGGTTTTTCTCCTGATAACTGGAATTGCAGGCGAAGTATTTGCACTTAGCATCATGAGAAGTTTGGACGTAGGGGGGTTCCTTTATGTCGCTCTTTATATCGCGTTAGGATTGATGGGTGCTGAGTCTCTGTCTAATTATTTTGACATTTCCATTGACAAGAAGATGAAGAGAACGAAGGACAGGGCACTTCCTTCAGGGAGAATGAAACCATATGTGGCGCTATATGGCGGTCTAATCCTGATAGCGATTACCCTCATATTGGCTGCATTCAGATCGCTCCTGTCTCTCACCTTCATGGCAACTGGCATCTTTGACTATACGATAATATATTCCTACCTCACGAAGAAGAGAACCCCGTGGAACATAATACTGGGCGCTTACTCAGGGGCAGCACCTCTCCTTGCAGGTTTTTATGCTTTCACGTCTTCATTCAGCGTATTGGCAATCTTGATGTTCGGGACAATCTTCATCTGGACTCCTCTACACATCTGGTCGCTCTCCATAAAGTACAGGGAAGACTATGCTAATGCTTCAGTTCCAATGCTTCCAGTCGGTAGGACCACCCAACAGTCAATGAGGATTCTATTTCCTATCGCACTCCTTGCGGTGGTTATAACAGTCATGACCGGATATGAATTCAGACTGTACTTCCCGTTTTATATTGGGATCACAGTCTTTGTGGTTTATCTGATCCTTGGAGGATATCTATTTGTATCTTACCTCCTTGCACTTGCGCAACCTGAAACGCGTATTATGAAGCTCTTCGTTTCGACGAACGTGTTCATAGGAATATTCTTCTTGTTCGTTGCCATGTTCTCGATATTGATCCCCTTCGTAGGTGTGCTGAAATGAGAACGGCCCAGCTGTACCTTGAAGATTCCTATCTCAGGGAATTGGAAGCTGAAGTCATCGAGCTGAGGGATGGGGTCATCCTGGATAGAACGATCTTCTATGCGGCATCAGGAGGTCAACCCACAGATACTGGAGCTATGATTGGATCAACCAGATACGAAGTGAAGGACGTTACAAAACAGGAGGAGATAGTCCATAAGACCGAGCCTCTTCCATCCTTAGGGGAGAGAGTCAAACTCATTATTGACTGGGATAGGAGATACAAACACATGAAAATGCACACCGCAATTCACGTGGTTTCTTCAATAGCCATGAAAGAGTTTGGTGCCTCGATAACTGGCAACCAGATAAATCTGGAATACTCGAGGATAGACTTCAATTTCAAAGACTGGAACAGCGAAATTTCCCGCTCTCTGCAGGCAAGAGTGAACGAAGAGCTGAAAAGGAATCAGGACGTCTCTGTTCTCTCGATGAGTAGAGATGATATCCTAAAAACGGAAGGAGCTCTGAAAGTGGATGCCAGGTTGCTTCCTGATTCAGACACCCTGAGGGTGGTGAAAATTGGAGATATAGACATGCAACCCGACGGCGGTACTCACGTCAAGAACACCTCGGAAGTGGGAGAGATTGAAATTTACAAGATTGAAAACAAGGGAAAAAATAACAAGAGGATGTACTTTTCGATTCACAAGTGAAACTGAGAGAAGAATCCCTTCTCATTTTTGAACTGTTCCAGCAATTCACGCTGTTTCTTCGATATCTTCTTTGGCAGAGCCACCTTCACTCTGAGTATCAGGTCTGCATTCCCTCTGCCTGTCTTCTTCTGTATCCCCTCTCCCTTCAGCACGAGCCGTTCTTCAGGCTGAGTTCCTACAGGTATGTCTATCTCCTTCTCTTCTCGAAGCAGGTTGACCTTCTCCTTTCCTCCTATTATGGCGTCAATAAAGTCAACCTGAATGTCCTTTTCCAGGTCGTCCCCCGATCTCCTGAATTCCATGTAATCAATGTCGAACTTGATTCTCAAGTCTCCGGATCCTCCGTACCTATAGTTTCCCTTGTCCCTCAGTATGTATACCTCTTCCTCATGGATTCCTGGAGGCGGTGAAATTTCTATCTTGTCCTTTTTTCTGGTGTATCCAGAGCCGGAACAGACATGACACACCTTTTCTGGAACCTTCCCCCTACCGTTGCACGTTCTGCAGACCTCGGTGGTCCTAAAAACTATGAATCCCTGATTCGAGGATCTCTCTACATATCCTCGTCCTCTGCAGGTAGGGCACGTCAGGAGCTTTTTTGTGGATGATCCAGTACCATTGCACTCTTCACACTTCATTTCCCTGAAGTAGAACACTTCGATCTTTTCTCCCCTCGCGATTCTCCTTATATCTATTGGAATTTCTACGTAAACGTCCTGTCCTCTCAGTTCTCTCTGCTGGTTCGAGAATCCCCCAAATGGGTTGCCAAATCCTCCTCCCCCAAAGCCGAACTGGGAAAACAGGTCTCCAAATATATCCTGAATATCCTGATAGTGGTGGAACTGGTTCCAGTCGAATCCTTGTCCCTGGAACTTCACCCCCTCTTCTCCGTACTGGTCGAATCTGGCCCTCTTTTGGTCGTCCATAAGGACTTCGTACGCTTCGCTGATGTCCTTGAACTTCTCCTCTGCCTCCTTCTTGTTCTGGGGGTTGAGGTCTGGATGATATTTCTTAGCAAGTTCTCTGTATGATTTCTTTATCTCTTCCTTGGATGCCTTTCTGTCCACTCCGAGAATTGCGTAATAGTCCTTGCCCATTCACATCAGAAGTTCATTGGCCCTTATTTTCTTTATCTTCGTGAATTTCAGTCTCTCCGGGATTAGTGCCTGGAGGGGTCTCTCCACTGCCAGTAGACTGTGGTTGCTCTTCCTGCTTGACGTTCTTGTACATGTATTCACCTATCTTCTGGATCTCCTTTGTCAACACATCCATCTTCTCCTTTATTGCCGCAAGATCCTTTTTCTGAATCTCGTCCCTGAGATCTTTAAGCTTCCCGTTTATGTTGTCCTTGATGTCCTGAGGAATCTTGTCTCCATAATCGCTTATGGTCTTTTCCGTAGAGTAAGCAAGGGCCTCCGCACCGTTTATAGTTTCAATCTCCTCCTTCTTTTTCTTATCTTCCTCTTCGTACTTCTTTGCTTCCTCTTTCATTCTGTTGATTTCTTCCTTGCTGAGCTTAGTGCTGGATGTAATGGTGATCCCACGCTGTTTATTCGTTGCCAGATCTTTGGCGGTAACATTCAGTATTCCATTCGAGTCTATGTCGAAAGTCACTTCTATCTGCGGCATCCCTCTGGGTGCAGGGGGGATTCCGTCTAACATGAACCTACCAAGAGAAGTGTTGTCCTTAGCCATGGGCCTTTCTCCCTGAACTATTATTATCTCCACAGCCGTTTGGTTGTCTGCAGCTGTGGAGAAAATCTGTGATTTTTTGGTCGGTATTGTCGTGTTGGCGGCTATAAGCGGAGTGGCAACGCCACCCAGAGTTTCTATGCTCAGGGTGAGGGGAGTGACATCGAGGAGTACTATCCCTTTGACCTCGCCTGCGAGGACGGCTCCTTGAATGGATGCACCAATTGCGACACACTCCATCGGGTCGACCCCACTTTCGACCTTCTTTCCCATTATGTCTTCCACGAACTTCTTGACAATGGGCATCCTGGTCGGACCGCCGACAAGAATCACCTTGCTTATGTCCGATGCAGAAAGCTTTGCTCCCTTCAGTGCCTCCTCAATCGGCCTCCTTGCCCTATCAATGGTTGGCCTTACCAGGTTCTCAAGATCTGCCCTTGTCATCGATATTAGGAGATGTTTTGGTCCGTCTGCTCCGCTTGTGATGTATGGAAGATTGACCTCAGTTGACAGCGATGTGGACAGCTCTATCTTTGCCTTTTCTGCAGCATCCTTGAGGCGGATATACGCATTCTTGTCCTTCCTCAAATCAATGCCGTTCTCCTGCTGGAACTTTGAGGCAAGGTAGTTGATCACTGCCTCGTCCATATCGGTGCCACCAAGTTTCGTGTCCCCAGAGGTGGATAGCACTTCATACACACCGGAACTGAATTCCATTATGGTCACATCCAGTGTACCCCCTCCAAGGTCGAACACCATTATCCTGTGTTCTCCCTCAGTCTTGTCCAACCCGTAAGCAAGTGCTGCGGCAGTTGGCTCATTGATTATCCTCACGACGTCAAGTCCTGCTATCGCTCCAGCGTCCTTTGTTGCCTGTCTCTGGTTGTCGTTGAAATAAGCAGGGACAGTTATGACCGCCTTTGATATCTTCTCTCCAAGATATTTCTCTGCATCGTCCTTTATTTTTTGAAGGAGAAATCCAGACAGCTGCTGCGGTGTGTACTCCTTGTCCCTTACTTTGAACTTGAAACTCTCACCCATCCTCCTCTTGAACGCATAGACTGTTCCCTCAGGATTTGTGAGCGCCTGCCTCCTTGCTGGCTCTCCTATTAAAAGTTCTCCGTTCTTTGTAAATGCCACATAGCTCGGAAATGCCTTTCCTCCGAGTGTAGTTCCTTCCGAACTTGGCAATACTACTGGTTTACCGGCTATCATTACAGCCGCTTGTGAATTGCTCGTCCCTAGATCTATTCCTAATATTTTCTCCATTCTACTCACCTTTGTTGATAATTACTAATTCTGGCCTTATCACCCTGTCTCCGAGTGCGTACCCCTTTCTTACAACCTTTTTGATTGTGTTTGCCTCGCCACCTTCTTCTGCCCCGATAGCTTCGTGCTTGTTTGGATCAAACGTAACGCTGTCGTTTATTGCCGTCAGTCCTTCTTTCTGAAGTATCCCCTCTATCTGCCTTTTGATTGCAAGAGAACCCTCATCGGTCACGTTGTCCAAACTGTCGAGTACCGGTAGAAGTTGTTTGATGATCCTCTCTGAAGCGTAGCTGACAATCTTCAGTGATTCTTCTCCTACCTTCTTCTGGAAGTTTTCAAGGTCTGCGGAGAATCTCAGATTTTGCTCCTTTAGCTCCTTTATTTCCTTCTCCTTCTCGTTGTTACTCACCTCTAGCGCTCTTAGCTTTTCTGTACACTCTGATAGAGATTGTTTCAGAGATCTGTAATAGGAGACAGTTGGCACTTACCCTAATTTTGCACTTCTATAATAATGTTATCATCGATTGGTTGTGTACCGTAATATCCCGCAGAAACAATATTCCGCACTGACTTCAGCTTTTGCCAGCATAGTGAATTCCCCAGTTTCTTGACAGTCCTCCTATCCCTCACTTATTTTTTTTCTGTCTCCTGATGGTCATCTTCTCTGTAATGATCCAGTTCTCTCCTGAATTTCTTGTATATTCCGATCTCCACTTGAACGAATTGTTACTTAATTCGTAGAATATCCACTTCATTTTTCTCTTGTTAGTTTCCCTTGACTCTAGGACGATTTCATCTCCCTTCTTCTTGCCTACGAAACCTCTTATCGTGCCCTGAGCAGGAGAGATCCAGACGCTGTTCCAGGAATCCCCATTGGAATCATAGAAGTGAATTGTCGTCCCTCCAGTGTCACCGGTTTCGGTTTCTGTCGACCTCCAGATATCCTGAACCGCAGTTCCTCCTAAGATCCATCCGGAGTGAAACTCTCCCTTGGAACTTTTCCACGAACCATCATCTTGGAGACTCTTTGCCTCAACGATGTCCCAGTCACCGACGAATTGACCAAAGAGCATTAGTTTGTCTTTGAGAGGCTCGAAGGGTCCCTGCGCATTGAGATGTTTGATTGAAGGAATTGTATGATTTTCCATGGCCCTATCACCTTTCATAATGTTCGTGAGCGAAACTGGACTATTTCAATTTCTCGTGACAGCTACGACAATAAATGTATGTGGGGCGACTCTTTATCTCTGGGAAATATCGGATTCTATCATATCATTTCAGAGAAAGCCATATATTGTGAACTTGATGTCTGTCAACAATCAACAGAAGGAGAAATGAAAGTCAAATGGCTGATGAATCTGAATTACCGGTTGCTCAATTGACCAGTTTAGTACTGTTTGTACTGTCGTCCGTTTTTGCTGTTTACTTGGCTAGTATCGCTATTCAGATTTCACCTTCCATATCTGCTAGTACAACCACTTCGGGACTTGGGTACGTGGTGTACTATCTAGTTGCGGCTCTGGTTTTCTCGTTTCTATTGATCTACCTTTCAAAGAAGTTCAAGCTTAATTTCCTGAAGTGGCTTTTCGTGGCCGTCATAGGCCTGGTAGTGTTCATGGTCTGGAACTATCTTGGACTAGTTATCGCACGAAACTACGAGCAATACTATGCGATCATAATTGCTGCACCAGTAATCATGGTCCTCGCCATGATTTTCAACAACAAATGGTACGTAGTTAACATAGCCGGTTTCTTCCTAACCTCTGGGATTGCATTTCTTCTTGGTCTTTTACTGGGTATATGGGCAGCAGCAATCTTCCTTGCGCTGTTTGCGGTATATGATTATATTTCAGTGTACAAGACGAAGCACATGGTCGGTCTCGCGAAAATTGCCATAGATAGGGACCTCCCCATGCTGTTCGTCTTTCCCACCGATTTCTCAAAGAAGATAGAGAAGATAGAGATCGGAGAAGACGGAATAGAGGGGCACACTGCCATGGCCCTTGGATTTGGGGATGTAGCATTTCCTGGTATAATGGTCGTTGCCTCTGCAATATACGGAATGAAGGTTGGACACTTCTATCCTTTTTTCATCCTTCCCCTTGTAGGCGGAATAGTTGGAATGATATACCTTGTTTTGGGAAATGTCAAGAAACCTGCACCGGGTCTTCCTTTTCTTAACACGGGAGTGATAGTTGGCACCCTTCTTTCTTACCTTGTTTTTGTGATAATTCTCTGATACCATTCCGCCTTTTTCAAATCTCTTGGATCTGAAATATAGTTCCACAGAGGACCCCTTTTACTTGTTCTTACCTCAACACCCTTCCTGATACATGATATCTCAGGAATGACTGGTAGTGAGGCGAAAGAATAGTTGATGCCGGCCAAGAATTCGTTACAATGGTTGGTAGCCAGTTCCGTTATCTCCAAAAGTTAGATGGGGCTGACTAAATGGAGTGGTTCCCCCTGTTTATTGAAATTGTTTAATACAAGTAAGCAACTAGAGTTTTATGAAATGGATCACTCGTGAAAAGGCAAGAGTCGACAGAATTGCTTGTCCTTGGCTGATCAGGAAATTCGTTGACCCGGAAGCAATCTTCATTTTCGTTCCAAAGGAAAGGGTTTTGGATGAGGCTAAAAGAACGGGAGCAATACCATTTGACGTACCAGGCGCTGAATTATATCATTACAACGAAGGAGGAAGTGAATTCGTCTCTTTTGACGCAGTTATCAGGAAGTATAAGCTGGATGATAAGCCGCTCCTAGAACTCGCAAAGATAGTGAGGGGAGCTGATGCCTCGATATCGGATACTCCTCCAGAATCACCTGGACTAGAAGCTGCTGCTACGGGATTCAGCAAGATATCGAAGGACGATTTTGAGAACATGAAAATGCAGTTCCCACTCTACGATGCACTGTACGAATACTGCAGGTCAAAAGTGAGCGAAGGAAGAGTTCTGAAACACTCTGTCCGGTAGAATATCCTAGACCGGGGCTGAGGGCATCCTTGCCTTTGCTTCATTAATCATTGATACCACTCTCTTCTTGAACTCGGGAAACTCCTTCGGAGACCTTGGGTAATCTGCGTACAAATTATTGAGTTCCTTCATTTTTTGCGTCGTCCATACCAAGTCCTTGAACGTCCTGAGGGCACCAACCCCCTTCACCAACTTGCTGACCTTATTGGTGAGTGACAGCTCTGGGATTCTTCCATACGTGATTTCTACCGCTTCCTCGTACGTTATGAAACTCTTCATTCCGTAGTCAATATCCTGATTGTTCATCGATTGAAGGAAGATTCTGAATACCTCCATTCCAGCCATGCTTTTTCCATACTGTTTCACGTAGTCTACATTGTAATTCCACAGCCCTTCCAGACTGGTATCTCCAGACTCGACTGCCATGGCTGCTGCCTTGCCTGAAAGAATTCCTCCTATGAGGGCTGGACCTATTCCACCCGCGCTTAGTGGATTGGCAGAAGCCATAGAATCACCCGCTCCTATGTATCCGGGAAAGACCATTCCCTCCATCTGTCTTCGCACACTGACACTCCAGTATCCCTCCCCATTCTTGCTTGTGCTGTCAAGTTTGTAGCTCTTGAACAGAGGGTTCCACTTCACGTACTTCTCAATGAGAGATTTCAGATTATCATTGGCACCGAACTTCTTGTTCCTTATCTCGAGGCTCCTGTGTTGAACTCCCAAACCTACATTGACCCTTCCATCCGTCTTAGGAAACACCCATCCATACCCTCCCGGAGCCATCTGTTGGTTCAGGTGGATCAGGGCGTTCTTTTTGTCGTAGTACTTGGGGTCATCAAATGAGTCGTCCGTCTTGTAGATGAACCTCCCCGTAAGCTCTAGATCCTCGTAATCTATTTCCTTGTCAATGTACTGATTGTCTGGAAGCTTCCTCCTAAGGAGAGATGCGATTCCCAGTGCATCTATCGTCACCTTTCCCCTGATCTTTTCTTCCTCTCCATTCTCATTCTTTCCATAGACTCCCTTCACTGCGTTGTCTTCGACTATCGGTCCCTCTACGCTAAACTTCCCCCTGAATTCCGCACCATTCTTGATCGCCTCTTCGAAAAGTGCCTTCCCAAAAAGTGGTCTTTCGAGACTGTACCCTTCTCCATCGAACGGTAGCTTGTAGCCCAGATCGGGAGACAGTGCGACGACCCCGTCTACTTTGAGACCCAGAGCCGCGTCACTGAAAGTGTTCCCAAGGTTCTTTTGAACATAAGTAATGTGAGACCTTGCAACTGCATCTCCGCAGACCCAGCCCCATACTGTTTTTTTTCCGGGTTCCTCGGAAGAGTTCCTGTCTATTAGAAGGACTCTTTTACCGAGCTTGCTGGCCATAGCCGCGGCCGTGGATCCTGATACTCCTGCACCCGCAACTATAACGTCATATTCTGCCATGCTGGTGAAATATCACTTCCTATTAAAATGGTAGGTAGTCCTCCCTATCCAAACTGAGAGCCCTGCGTGTTTGAAAGCAATTGATACTGCGACGAGTCTGGAGGAACATAGAAAACTACTACCGCCTGCCAGGGACTGTTCTGATCTACCATCACCACCCCCCCAGCCTGGGTCAGATTGAAGAACACCAGGGAGATCGTTATCTGCTTTTCAGATGGTATCGTAAGGAAAGTACCGTTTCCGAAAGTTACGATATTTGTCGTACTGCTCAAGTAAAAATCTGACGAACTGTTGAACTTGTGAATATCAAGAATTGCTGCACCACCGTTGTTGATGAGTGTCATGTTGATTGTAGTCCTATTTGAATACAGAGGATTTCTGTTGTTAAGGGTTAGATTTGGATCCAGTTCAACCACGGTAACATTCCTGTCGAAATTCCAGTGCTTCGTTGCGGTAGATACACTGATAGAGAAGCTGTAGTACCCAAGGCTAGAGTTGGAGGAAGGCCAGACCGCGATCTCGTAACTCTTTTTTTCAAGTGGTCCCGTACTGTTGTTAAACGGGGCGGTTGCAGATAGACCTGCAGGCGTATTGACCACCACACTGTTGAGAATTGTGTAATTGTTAGTGTTGTCAACGTTGAGGGACATGTAGTCAACGTTGAAAACGGGGTTTCCCACGATAATAAAATTATTTCCTCCTGTCACGTAGGCAATGGAATTGTCTTGAGCTACGTGTTCTGCAAACGGTACTGGAGAGAAGCATATTGCAACGAGTGCTATCGCGATAACACCGACCATTATTTCCTTCCTTCCGGGTTTAGAAATGTCGTTCAGCGGAGGAGGGTGGTTGAGTCCGAGGATTATGATTATGATTGCAAAGAGTATCCAAGAGAAGTAGTAAATGCCCAGCACCACAAGGATGACTATGAATGAGTAACTTAGGTATTTTGCATTCTTCCCAAGAAGACCCCTTGCGACGTGCCCACCATCCAGCTGACCAATTGGGAATAGATTAATTGCCGTGACAAGAAAACCCACCCACGCAGCAAACGCAACTGGATGGATGCTGTTAGTTATGTGAATAGCGGGAAAGATGTAGTAGATAACGGGCAGGTATATGAGTGTGGTAATCTGCGAGTTGGTGATGATCACAGGCTTCTGGATGTCGCCGAGACTTGCCCCAATGATACCCACGACGATACTCATTACGAACCCTACGAGGGGACCCGCAGCGCCAATCTTGATAAGCGTTTTCCTATCTGGAAGAGGGTCCCGAAGGGAGATAAATGCACCCATTGTACCGAGAGGGGGAACCGGGAGAGGAATGAAAAAAGGAAGAGATGCGGCAACGCCGTTTTTCTTGGCGACAAAATAGTGACCTAGCTCGTGCGATCCAAGGATCACGAGGAGAGGGAGCGAGAAGTAGACGAAGCCGTAGAGATAGAGCTGCAAGGTGTTTCCCAGACCAAAATATGGAGCCGCAAGCAGTGAGCCCACATATATAGTAGAGACCAGTGTGGCCACGAGGAGCACCACGTTTATCCATATTCCGAATGGACGTGCTTTCCTCCTTTTTATAACAGATATGATGTAATCGGAACCAGCCTCTTTCCCCTTCCCTATCACGGGAATGTAACCTATAGTCTTCAGCTCCGAAACTAGCTTCTTGAAATCCGCCTCTAGGTTGGGATCTACCAGAGTGTGAAATTCGTACACGCCTTCCTGAATCTTAACTTCGTTCGTGACGGCAAAATACTTGCGTACCGCAGAACGAATCGTTAAGATTTCATCCACTGTGATACGTTATCGCCTCTTCTACCTCTTTAGTACCAAGATTTTCCTTTAATACTTTTCCTTGCGCATAAGTCTTGTTCCCGCCGCCTTTTACGAGACCTTCCTTCTCAAGGACGCGCATGATGTCGAGTGCTGAGACCTCCGGGGACGAAGATGCGACTCTTATCTTTTCCCTAGAAATGACTATGCCCGTTGATGATGAGAGACTCTTGGAAACTGATTCTGCTATTGACTCGCTTACCGTCACTATTTTCAGGTCTTTGCCCTCATATCTTATACTGGAATACTCAAATCCTGACTCTATTGCCTTCTTGGTTTCTTCAAGGGTGCGGTTCAAGTCTTCAAATGCCTTTACCGGGTCTTCCCCCAGCCTCTCTCTGATCCCTGCGAGCTGATTGCTCTGCCTGTCTGAGTATTCAACCGCCGATTTGCCAGTAGCAAAATTGAATCTGATTATTCCATCTTGTATTCTTTCCACTTTGACTATCTTGATGTAGCCAACCTCACCAGTTGAGTCAAGATGGGTCCCACCACATCCTTCTGCATCTATTCCTGGTATCTCGACAAGCCTGAGCTTGTTCCCTTCTGGTATTCCACCCTGATAGAGAGTGAAACCGTACTTCTGCTCTGCATCGTTTCTGTTGACGAACTCCTTGTGTATGGGAAGATTCAGCCTGACTATTTCGTTGGCTCTATCCTCAATCTTCGAAATCTCCTCCTGAGAAACCTCCTTGAAGTGCGTGACGTCCAGTCTGTTAACAGCCTCATCCTTTTGTGCCCCTGCCTGCCAGATGTGAGGTCCCAGAACATCGCGTATCGAGGAAAGAATTATGTGAGTTCCGGTATGGCTCTGCATCAGCCTTTTTCTCCTGTCAGACGCCACCATTCCGTGAATGGTCTCCCCCACCTTAATCCCACTGATGTCATCCACCCCGTGGACGATTGTGCCGTCCACTATCTTGACCTCATTTACGCTAACTTTTGTGCCGGCAGTAGTGATAATACCCTTGTCGGAAGGCTGCCCTCCTCCCTCGGGGTAGAAGTACGTACTTTCAAGTATGATTCCACCTCCCTCGACACCTACCACCTTGCTGTTGAATTCCATAATCTTCTCGTTGTCATAGTATGACTTTTCCGTTGGAGGATACTTGTTCTTCAGGGAGAGTTCCTTCTCTTTGGGTTCCTTTCTGATGTTCGAGAATCCCTTTGCCTTGTCTAGCCTTGCAGGGAACTTTATTCCAAGGGCATCGCATCTCTCCTTGACGTATTCTATTGGAAGCCCATTTGATTCGAATAGGAGAAGCACATCCTCTGCCCTTATTGCTCCACCCTTGGAGTACTTTTTGATCATCCCGTCTCCCTTCCCAAGCAGCTCCTCGAATCTCTCCACTTCCAGTCCGATGATCTCCCTTGCCGAGCTTTCCAGACTTGTGTCAAGAATGCTCCGGAACCTGTCCTTCTGCTGCTCTACGAGGTCCCAAAGTTCAGTTTCTATTCCCAGTTTTTTCCTCGCAAGAAGTGCTCTCCTGATCAACATTCTGAGGACGTAGCCTGCCCTGGAGTTTGAAGGAACAAGGCCATCGTACAGAAGGATGGTGATTGCACGAGTGTGATCAGCCAAGATGTATATGTTTGACAGTTTGTCCAGATTGATTCGCTCCTCATCTTCAAGGGACTTCAAAAATTTCACTTCCGAACCGTCTTCGCTTGCGTAGGCGTCGATGAAGTTCCTCAGGAAATCCGGTCTCCTGATCCCGGCCTCCTTCATTAATTCCGAGACCATTTGAGGGTACAGAGCTTCATAGATTGTGTCAGTGCCTTGGGACAGCCATGTAAATCTTTCGATGCCGTAGCCGGTATCGACTATCCTGTTCTCCATCTTCCTGTAACGCACACCGTCAATTTCAACATCTCCATCGGCCACTTCGACCATGTCCATGAACACCAGCGTTGCCACCTCGAGACCTCTGACCATCACTTCGACGGAAGATCCTGCGTTGCCTCCGCCCGCCCACGGCTTCTCTTTAAACACGATTTCCTCTTTATTCACACCGAGGTGTTCAAGGAATTTTACAGCCAGCTCTATTGCCTTGTCCTTCCAGTAGATCTCTTTGCCTGGAAAATTGAACGCCTTGGCACCTCCCATTTCAAAAACGGAGAGATGTCTTCCCGTTTTTCCTACATTGTCTAGGTCAACGGTCCTGATACACGGCTGCGATACCACCAGTGGATTTCCGGGAGGCGGAACCTTGCCAGATGTTACGTGAGGCTGGAAATCGTAGATGCTTGCATTCACGAGATAAACGTCCTCCCTCCACCTGGCCACTATCGGGTATCTCTTTACCCTCTTGTGGTCCAGCGCCTCGAAGAAAGAAAGAAACTCCTCCCTCATCTGCTGTAGGGAGTATTTCTTTGAGGTTGGAGGGTTGCCTATGAACGAGTAAGGATCACAAGGAATCTCACCGCAGGTGTTTCTTTTTGGATCAATCGTCCAAAATATCTTTCCGCAGTGGACACACGTTTTCCTCCTATAACCATTCTGTACAAAATAACCAATGACCTCTTCCCGTTCTGACACAAGAGTGGAAGAATAACTATTTTAAATTCTTTATTCTGTTCAATCTGTGCTCGTAACAATATACAATGATAGCGAAATCTACTCGTTTTCCAACAAGGTTGGACTACTTTACATAAGGAATTTAGGAAACCTGGATACGAGGAAGATAACTCTATCCACCGGGGAAATAGAACTGGGGTCTCGAACATTCAGGACTCGGAAATCAACTCTGAACGACGTTTCGTCTTCAATAGAGAGGGGGCCCCAAATCGTCCTCCCGAAAGATGTAGCCCAGATATGTTTTGAACTTGATCTGCCGTTTAGCTCGAGACTGCTTGAAATAGGGGGCGGAGCGGGTGGTTTTTCCATTCTTGCTGCACTAATGTACAAACTCAGAATAGTGAGCTATGAGCTTGACGAGGAATACTTCCGACTGATGAAGAGGAACATCGCAAGATTTGAAGTGGAAGAATTCATTGATGCAAACAACAGGGACGGAAAGGAGGCGGACATCAATTCTTTCGAAAGCATATTCATAGACAATCCGGAGCCCTGGAATTTCCTTGACACGAAGCTCACTGGCGACAAGAAGGTTTCGACCATTCTCCCTACCTATTCGCAAGCAGAGAGATTTTCGCGATTCCTCTTAAAAAAGGGTTTTTTAGTCAATGTTCATGAGCTCATAGACGTTCCCATGCAACTGAGTGCCATGGGAATGAGGCCCGAGACTTCGTTTCTGTACCACACAGGATTCATAGTCTCGGGGGTAGGTGTCAATCTGAATGGATGAAGTCAAGAAGAGGGCCCTCGAGAAACAGGGCTACAAGATAGTGGGCAATCATTCTGGCGTGAAACTATGCCACTGGGTGAGACAAGACCTGTACTACAACAGGCCGTGCTACAAGAACACCTTTTACGGCATTGAGAGTCACAGATGCATTCAAATGACTCCGTCCGTGGACTGGTGCTCTGAAAACTGCACATTCTGTTGGAGGTCTCAGGGGTGGGAGGGAGCAAGGATACCGCAAGAAGACGAGGCCGAAGACATTCTTGAGGGCTCCATTCAGGCTCAACGTTTATTGCTAACGGGTTTCAATGGAGATTCTAGAACCAGTATGAAGAAGTGGCTAGATGCTCAGCAGCCGAAGCACATGGCGATTTCTTTAACTGGAGAACCTACCCTGTACGGAAAACTGGACGACCTCCTTCGAGAGGCGAGGAGCAGGCACATCTCCACTTTCGTCGTAACGAATGGAACTCAGCCCGATGCTCTAGAAAGACTGAAGGTACTTCCTACCCAGCTTTACGTTACCGTTGCAGCGCCGAACAAGAAACTGTTCAATGAGGTGCTAAATCCCATATACAAGGACTCGTGGGAGAGGCTTAACAGGACTCTCGAGCTTCTTCCTTCGCTGGACACTCGAACGGTGATAAGGCACACTCTGGTGAAGAACGTCAACCTAGGTTACGTAGAAGAGTACTATAGACTGGACAGGAAAGCCGACCCAGATTTCGTGGAGAACAAGGGATATGTGCATGTAGGTGGATCTAGGAACAGGCTGACTATCAACAACATGCCATCGCACGACGAGATAAGGGACTTCTCGTACAGGCTCAACGGCTACCTTAACTATGATTTCGGCGGCGAGAGAGAGGATTCAAGGATAGTCCTCCTGAGCAAGGACAGAAGGATGAACAAGATTGACTTCTCTGTGATCTGATCGTGAGAGGGGGCTCTGCTTGACGTTATGAGTAATGCTAAATAAATTCAATTATCTCTAAAAATTTATATCTTGTAAAATACTCTTCGAATAGCTGACAGCATTTGATGAGTTATATGAGTTCGAAATATGTTAAACACGAGACGGATGTTCTTATAATTGGGGCTGGAGGGGCAGGGATGAGAGCGGCGATTTCTGCTTTCGATTCGGGAGCGAGGGTGACCATACTCTCCAAATCACTCCTTGGAAAGGCGCACACGGTCATGGCAGAAGGAGGTATTGCCGCAGCCCTTGCAAACGTGGATTCAAAAGACAGCTGGGAGGTCCACTTCGCGGATACCATGGAAGAGGGAGTTTACATTTCAAACTACAGGATGGCTGAGCTCCTAGCAAAGGAGGCTCCTGAGAGGGTAAGAGAGCTCGAAGAGTATGGTGCCCTCTTTGACAGGACGCCGGAGGGAACCATAATGCAGAGGGCATTTGGGGCTCACACATACAGGAGACTCTGTCACGTTGGTGATAGAACGGGTCTTGAGATAATAAGGACGCTTGAGGATCAGATTCTTCACAGAGACATAAAGTTCTTCGACGAGCTCTACGTTACGAAGCTTCTGAAGGATGGGGAAAGGGTCGTTGGAGCTGTTGGACTCAAGCTCAACACGGGCGAGTTTTACGTTTTCAGTTCTAGGGCCGTGATCATTTCAACGGGAGGTTGCGGTAGAATCTATAAGGTTACATCGAATTCGTGGGAGTCAACCGGAGATGGGCTTGGACTTGCTTACGACGCCGGAGCGGAATTGATGGACATGGAGATGATCCAGTTTCATCCGACGGGCATGGTTTATCCTCCAGGGGTTAAGGGCTTGCTTGTCACCGAAGGCGTGAGGGGAGAGGGAGGGATACTTCTGAACTCCCAGGGTGAAAGATTCATGCAGCGCTATTCACCCAAGAAGATGGAACTAGATGCTAGGGACATTGTTGCAAGGGCCAATTATGCAGAGATAATGGCCGGGAGAGGTACTGCGCATGGAGGGGTCTACCTGGACATAACCCACAAGGGACCTGACTTCATCAAGAAGAAGCTGCCAAGCATGTACAAACAGTTCTTAGATTTCGCGGGAGTGGATATAACGAAGGAGAAGATGGAAGTCGCACCAACTGTGCACTACCAGATGGGAGGGATAAGAGTCGATCCAGAGACGACCGCAACCAACGTTCCAGGACTGTTCGCATCGGGAGAGGTTGCAAGCGGACTCCACGGTGCAAACAGACTCGGGGGTAATTCCCTTGCAGATATACTCGTTTTCGGGAAGAGGAGTGGAGAGGGGGCTTCCTCTTATGCAAAGAAAGTTTCAATTGGGAAGATCGATGAATCCGTAGTTTCGGCTGAAATAGAGAGGGTGGAGTCATTCGTTGGGAAGGAGGGATTGAATCCTCACGAGATTGCCGAGAGACTTGCGGAAAACATGAGTGAAAACGTAGGTATCATAAGAAATGAGGAGAATCTCAGAAAGGCTCTGAAAACTGTGATGGATCTGAAGGGGACTTCGACAATGGCCGGCGTTAGGGGTGGTCTAAAGTACAACAAGGGACTGCTGCAGGCGCTCGAACTTCCTTTCATGCTAATTGCAGCCGAGGCCATTGTCAGAGGGGCAATTGAAAGAAAGGAGAGCAGGGGTGCGCATGCCAGAAGCGATTTCCCGAAGAAGAACCCAGAATTGAGAAAGAACATAATTTACACCAAGGGGGATAATGGAATGAAACTAGAGTGGAGAGAGGTTCCGAAGATACCGGACGAGCTTAAGAAACTGGTGCCTGAGGAGGTATACTGATGGATACCGTAAGAGTTAGTGTGTACAGGCACGACCCTTCTGTGGAACGTGAGGGGAAGTATGTCGATTACGACGTACCGAGAGAAGAAGGAATGGTTGTTCTGGATGCTATGAAATACATAGAAAGGCACATTGACCCTAATCTCTCCTTGAGATGGAACTGTTCTGCAGGTAAGTGTGGGTCTTGTTCCGCTGAGATTAACCACATGCCAGCCCTCATGTGCAAGACGCGGGTTGATTCGCTAAAGGAGGGGAAGATTACCGTATCGCCTATAGCGGCATACCCTCTCATAAAGGACATGGTTACTGACGTGTCAGAAAACTGGGAACTACTGAAGCGGATTCCTAAATTCACTCCAAAGGAAGGTCTGGAAAAACCGTGGAAGATGTCCCAGGTTGACATAGAGAGATCAAAGGAATTCAAGAAGTGCATCGAGTGTTTTCTTTGCCAGAATGTCTGCCACGTGATAAGGGAGCACAGCACTAACTATTTCGGGCCTAGGCATGTCGTCAAGGCTGCTTCACTCGACATGCATCCTCTGGATGCGCTTGACAGGTCAGAATTCATGAACAAGGACGCCGGACTGGGGTATTGCAACATAACCAAGTGCTGTACTGAAGTCTGCCCCGAAGAGATACACATCACAGACAATGCAATAATCCCAGAGAAGGAAAGGGCTGTTAACAATCAGTACGATCCGCTTGCGATGTTTATAAGATCCAGGAGAAGAAGGAGTGGCAGCAAATGAGATCTGCGAGCGAATCTCCCATCAGGCATCTTATCCCCCCGGAATTCCTTGAACCGAACTGGAGATTCTGGTCATTTGTACTGATAACGCTTCTGGGCACGGTTCTCCTCTTCATCTACAGAGTTCCAGTTTACGACGGTCTGACTGATCCATTCTACACTCCAACTATCCTCATCCTGCCTCTGGTCGCCCTATTCAGGGTCACCTGCTATGCATACAGAAAGGATTACCATAGACACCTCTTCAATCACCCGAATAATTGCGCCACGGATGCCAGGAAAGATTCGAAAACAAGGGGGTACAGCGGCGAGACTGGATTTTTCAGGGTGGAGAATGTTCACAGATATTTCATGTACACCGCTTGGGGAGTTCTTCCTTTCTTCTATTACGACATTTATCATTCGATAACATATTCTGGCCTGCTAACCGTGAGTCTGGGAACGATAATCCTCACCGTAAACGCCCTTGCTGTGACCTTCTATACCTTCTCCTGCCACTCGGTGAGGCACTTGATCGGGGGACACAACGATTGTGTCAACTGCCCCGTGAGCAAGAACAAGAGAAATTCTCTCTACAGGTTCCAGTCTAGGTTGAACGGGCATCACGAGGCGATAGCTTGGACGAGTCTGATAATGTTTGTTTTCGTTGACCTGTTCATAAGGGGAATGGTCTCTGGAATTATTCCTAACATCCTCCTAGTACACGGGAGGCTTTGAGGCATGCTGAAAATTCTGCCTAGCAGGTACAGATACCCATTGTTCTTCCTCGGGATATTCCTGATTGAGATAGCGGGGGTACTGTACAAAGTGATTGACCTTGGAATGACTCCTGTGATCGGAATGGTGATAGTAGGTTTCATACTCTTTGCATCTTCAATTTTGATCACCTGATCTGTGAGGAATAGGTGAGTGAGTTTTGAGTTTTATCCATTTATTTTCCATTTAGGTAAACTAAATTTAATTTAGTGGCTAAAACTGAGAATTTTTATATCGTCAGGCACTTTCTTATTGGAGATCTATTTGGTCGAAATCTTTGATTACGATTTAGTCATAATTGGTTCCGGTCTGGCGGGTCTTAGGGCTGCGATTGAAGCAGCCAGAGTTGGGAAGGATAAATTGCGGATTGCGATAATAGCAAAGAATCAGTTGATGAGACCGCATTCGATCTCAGCAGAAGGCGGATCCGCCGCAGTACTCTACATGGATGAGGGAGACTCCTTCGACCTTCACGCCTACGACACCATAAAGGGCTCGGACTATCTTGGAGATCAGGATATAATTGAATTCTTCGTCAGGCAGGCACCACTGGATATCTTAGAGCTGGAACACTGGGGAATACCTTGGGCAAGGAGGGATGATGGGAGGATTGCTCAGAGACCTTTCGGTGGACATTCGTATCCGAGAGCAACATTTGCCTCTGACAGAACAGGCTTCTATGAGGTTCACACACTCTATGATACAATGCTCAAGTATCAGAACATAGACAAGTTTCACGAGCAGTTTGTCTATGATTTCATAATTGAAAACAACAAGTTCAAGGGAGTGATGGCATTTGACATTCCAACAGGACAGACCAGAATTTTCAAGGCGAGAGCTGGAATAATTGCTACCGGAGGACTAGGAAGATTGTATGGATATACAACCTATTCACATCTAGTCACTGGAGATGGTCTCGCTGTTGCCCTCAGACGGGGTATGAAACTAAAGGACATAGAATTCGTCCAGTTCCATCCTACGGGTCTTGTACCTTCAGGAATTCTCATAACGGAGGGGGTCAGAGGAGATGGAGGCATACTCAGAAATGCGAAGGGGGAAAGATTCATGGAGAAATATGCCCCCACTAAGAAGGACTTGGCCCCAAGAGACATAGTTTCCAGAAGCATGATGACAGAGATCCTGGAAGGAAAAGGATTCAAGGGACCTGATGGATTGGACTACTTATTGTTGGATTTTTCGCCTATCGGTGCGGAGAAAATCAAGGAAAAATTGTCCCAGGTGAGGGAGATTGGCATCCACTATGTTGGCATCGATCCGGTGGATTCCCCTCTGCCAGTCAGACCTTCTGCCCATTACACTATGGGTGGGATAGATGTCACGCGCACGGGCTTCACCGGAGTAACAGGCCTCTGGGCTGCCGGAGAAACTGCATGTCTATCTGTCCATGGCTCGAACAGGCTTGGTGCCAACTCTACAAGCGAGTGCGTCGTCTTCGGAAAGATTGCTGGAGAGGATTCGGCGAAATGGCTGCTATCTAACAGCGGGTCCGTAAGTCTAACCGATGGGGATGGAAAGCGAGCAGAGGAATTTTTGGCAGATGCCTACAAGGACAAGGGAGACAATGATCCCTACGACATTAAGAGAGAACTCTGGAAGACTATGGACAAGGACGCCTACGTTTTCAGGAATGAGAAGGGTCTCACCGAGGGCTTAAAGATAATCAGAGGACTCATTGAGAAGAGCCAAAAGATTTCGATTTCTGAGAAGGGAAATGTGTACAATCAAAACCTGATCGCTTCTCTGGAAATGAAGAACCTCGTCGAACTGGCGGAAGTTGTCGTGCACAGCGCTCTCGAGAGAAGAGAGAGCAGAGGATCCCATTTCAGAACCGATTATCCAAAGAGGGACGATGAAAACTATCTGAAACACACGATTGCTCAGAGAATCGATGGTGCATTGAACATCAGTTATCGTCCAGTGACGCTAACAAAGTGGAAGCCGGAAGCGAGGGTGTACTGAGGTGATTCAATGACGATAGAAAACAAGAAAGGCTGGATTTTCTGGTTCAACCCATTCAAGTACGGGACGGACAGATGGATGTATGCACTTCACAGACTCACAGGTATTGCACTCGGTCTTTACCTGATGGCTCACGTCTGGGAGACATCAAACATACTGAATGGACCGGTCACGTGGAACAAGATCATGGTAGATCTTGACTACCCTTTTGGAGTCCACTACGGCCCCTACATACTGTCTGCGATTCTCATTGCCGCAACGTACCACGCTCTGAATGGCATCAGGCTTACCGTAGTGGAGAACGGTTTGCTGCTTCCGAAGCCCTACAGACCTGAATATCCTTACAAGCCTAAGTCGCTTCGAGGATTGAACAACGCCCTCAAGGTCGCCGTTGCTATATTCATGTTGGTAATATGCGCTATTGGAATAGTTTTCATTTTCACGGGGGCGATAGTGTGAGAGAGTCGCAGGTGATGTTTTTGCAATACCTGACCGGGCTGCTTGTCGTGGTGTTTGGGTCTTTCCACTTCCTGTTGATAAGCGTTCTGTCACCCAGTCCAGACAAGGTACTGTATGCTTATGGTGGCACAAGCGGTGCCCACATTCTGGTGGGTGGAACACTTTACTATTCCTGGGTGCGGGCAGTGTACTCCTCTTTAATATGGGGGTCAGTTCTGGAGTTACTGCTGACGTTCCTAGTATTTCATGTCTTTAATGGCTTCAGGGTCATACTCTCGGAGATATTCCCGGGAGCACGGGCAGACAAGATCATAACATATGCTCTCGTAATAGTAGCCCTTATAGTCTTCATCTGGGGATCCAGAACTGTTATTGTAGCACTGAACGGAGGGTTCTGATATGCAAGAGCTTGTTTTGAAGGGGTTTGGAGAAGTAGTTAAGACTGTTACGTTCAGGGTCAGAAGGTACGATCCTGAGAACAAGGAACTGCCTAAATATATGGAATACAAAGTCCCCGTGCAGAAAGGGATGACTGTCCTAGATTCAATACTCTACATCAAGGAGCATCTGGATCATTCTCTGGCTGCAAGGTACTCTTGCAGGATGGGAATATGTGGATCCTGCGGAATGATCATAAACGGAAAGGAGAGACTTGCCTGCCAGACCCAGGTATTGGAACTTGGAAAGGATCTTATAAAGGTCGACCCAATGGGCAACTATGAGATAACAAAGGACCTTGTTCCAGACATCTCAAAGTTGTTCAGAAACCACGAGACAGTAAAGCCGTTCATAATCAGGGAAGAGGAGGAACCAAAGAGCGAGTTCCTTCAGACTCCTGAACAACGCGAAGAATTTGCAATGTTTACTGATTGCATCCTGTGTGGCTTGTGCTTATCTGCCTGTCCTACAAGTGCATCCGATGAACTCTATCTTGGACCACAGGCACTGGCCCAGGGATTCAGGTATATCGCTGATAACAGGGACCTAGGTTTCAACGAGAGACTAAATGCACTCGATTCCAAACACGGCGTCTGGCGATGCCACTTTTCCGGAGCATGTTCGGAGGTGTGTCCAAAGGGAGTGGATCCTGCTCTCGCAATCCAGCTCCTCCGTCAAACTCTCACAACCAACGTTTTCGTCAAGTTCAAACAAAAGGAAGCAACAAAAGGTCCAGAGAGAAAATCCGTTTCTGGTGTTTCCTGATGCCCAATATGTCAAGCACGATTCTAAAAACATATAAATTTGATAAATCACTTGAGGATGGATGAGCATGACCCCTGAGTTGGCTGCCCTTGCTCTGGCAGTCATTATTGTACCTATAATTATAGCGATACTATTGGGAACGGCACATCACTTTTCGCCCAAGGCGTACGGGAGATATACTCACGACAACTACGAGTGCGGAGAGGTAGCTGTCGGTGACTTTCAGTCGCCGCTTCCTCTTCAATACTACTTCTTCATAATGGCATTCGTTGTTTTTGACGTTGACTTCATTCTCCTTCTTCCGTGGGCTGGTTCCGTTAAGTCTCTAGGAACTGGAATTTTTCTGGATGTCGTCCTGTTTATCGCCATAATGCTAGCCGGACTGTTCTACGCGTCTAAGAAAGGATATATGAGGTGGTCCAGTGTCGGATAACATTCTCGTTACCTCGTTGGATGAGGCACTAAAATGGGGAACTGGCAAGTCGCTCTGGCCCTTCACCTTTGGACTGGCGTGCTGCGCCATAGAAATGATGAGTGCGATGGGATCAGATTATGACTGGGCAAGATTTGGCTCAGACATCTTCAGAGATTCCCCAAGACATTCAGATCTCATGATAGTTTCAGGAACAGTCACAAAAAAGATGGCGCCGAGAATCAGGAGACTGTACGATCAGATGGCGTTTCCGAAGTTCGTCATCTCCATGGGTGCCTGTGCCTCTGCAGGCGGTCCTTATGTCAGAGGATATTCGGTAGTGGATGGAGTGGATCAGGTAGTTCCGGTCGATGTGTATGTCTATGGTTGCCCTCCGAGACCTGAAGCGCTGATTCAAGCTCTGAAGATGCTTCAGGATAGAATAGTTGCGGGAAAGGTGAAACATTGATACCGACGGAGAGCGAGTCTTCTACCAAAAACGGGATTAGGGTCGTCTACGTAGCAAAGGAAAATATCCTGCAATACCTGAAAGAGAGGAAGGACGAGGGATTCGACACCCTATTGATGATTTCTGGCGTGGATTACAAGGATCACCTTGAGGTCATGTACCACCTTCTTTCATCGTCCAGCAGTGCCCATCTTATAGTCAAGACCAAAACCAATGATGAAGTTGATTCAGTGACATCACTCTGGAAGGGAGCAGACTGGCACGAGAGGGAGACGTGGGACCTAGTTGGGATAAAGTTCAAGAATCACCCGAACCTGAAGAGAATCCTGCTTGCGGAGGGATGGGTTGGTCATCCACTGAGGAAGGACTATCCGATGGACAAGAAGCAGTATGTTAACCTCGGAGACGATGGAGAGGATAGGGTTTCCTACGAAAAGACGGAGGGATACTGAAATGGAGGACAAAGTAATAGAAGTCAACTTTGGTCCTCAGCATCCATCCACGCACGGAGTCCTCAGAATCAAAGTAAAACTTGACGGAGAAATTATTGTGGATGCTCAACCCGTCATAGGATATCTTCACAGAAACGCGGAAAAACTGGCTGAGATGGGTTCTTATCCGAAAGGACTGATCTACATCGACAGGCTCGACTACGTTGCTGCTCTGAACATGGAACTCGGTTATGTTCTAGCGGTGGAAAGCCTCATGGACGTACAGGTTCCTGAGAGGGCGCAGTGGATCAGAATGCTCATGGTGGAACTGAACAGAGAAGCCTCACACCTGATCTGGTTAGGCACCCACGGTCTAGATATGGGAATGCTCACTCCTTTCTTCTACTGTTTCAGAGAGAGGGAAAGGATTCTAAGGATATTCGATGAGATCACAGGAAGCAGACTTCTCTACAACTATTTCGCCATTGGCGGAGTATATTCTGATGTCACTCCCAAGGCGCTGGAGATGATAAGAGCCTGGACTGAAGATTTCGAATCTAAACTGGAAGAAATCCAGGCAATTCTTGGAAAGAGCTACATATACGTCAGCAGGACAAAGGGTGTCGGTGTTCTGACTGCTGACGACGTGCTGTCATATGGTGTTACAGGTCCCATGCAGAGGGCCTCGGGGATGAAGAGAGACGTGAGGAAAAATTCGCCGTACCTGTTTTACGACAAGATAAACTTTGATGTCCCGTCCAGAACCGAGGGAGATGTCTATGCAAGATTCCTCGTGAGAATAGAGGAGATGAGACAGAGTGTGAAGATAGTCAAACAGGTCCTGGAAAAAATCCCTCAGGGTGAATTCTACAACAAGAAGTATTCTAAGCCGATGCTAGTCAGGTTAAAGACCACGGGAGAATCGTACGTTCCAACAGAATCGCCCAAGGGGGAGTTCGGAATCCATCTTATAGGGGATGGATCGTCCATACCCTATAGAGTAAGGATAAGAAGCCCGAGTTTTGCAAACCTTTCTTCGATTCCAACGATGTTGAAGGGATACAAGATAGCTGACCTTACGGCCGCTGTAAGCTCTATAGACCCCGTGTTTGGGGAGGTGGATAGATGAATCTATTCTTCTTCCTCATGAGCATCCTCTACGGAATCGTCAAGTTCCTCCACATCAACTTTGTTCCATTCACATTCTATGGGATTCCAGTGGGGCTCTGGATCGCCTACTTCATAGTTGCCGTTGTTGAGGTCGTACTGGTATTCGCCCTCTCCATGGTAGCCGTCATCATCATAATTTATGTTTTCAGAAAATACATGGCCGATGTTCAGAACAGGATAGGCCCAAACAGGGTCGGTATCTGGGGAACGCTCCAGCTCATAGCGGATGTGTTCAAGCTAATACAGAAACAGGACATTATACCCACCTCAGCCGATAGGACTGCTTACAAGGTTGCACCCTACCTTGTCTTCACTCCTGTCATTCTGGGCTTCATACTCATTCCGTTTGGAAGTGTCTCAATTCTGAACCTGATGGTTGTTAATTTCAATTACACAATACTGTTTCTTATTGCCTTTATGACAATTGCTCCGGTTGGAGAAATCATCGGTGGTCTTGCTTCTCACAACAAGTTTTCACTTTACGGTGCTCTGAGATCTGCGGCACAGGACATGGGATTCGAGGTTCCTATGCTGATATCCATAATTTCGGTAATTATATTGGCGGGCAGCTACAGTGCGAACGACATCGTTACAGCGCAGAGATTCATCCCATTCATCATTCCTGAAATCTTGGGTTTCATTGTCTTCTTCCTGGCAATGATTGGAAGGCAATCGATCCCTCCCTTCGATCTTCCTGAGAGCGGAAGTGAACTCGTGAGTGGATTCTCAACTGAATATAGCGGTATGAGGTACGGAATCTTTTATATGGGTAATTTTGGATTCATGGCTCTTACTGCGTTCGTAGTTGCGGTCGTCTATCTTGGAGGCTGGGAAGGCCCGATATTTCCGGGAACCATTTGGCTGGTAGTAAAGGGAGCCGTGTTCATATTCATATTCCTCTTAACCTGGATATCGCTGGGCAGAGTCAGAATAGATCATCTTCTGCAAATGGGGTGGAAATATCTTCTTCCACTTAGCGTCATAAATTTGCTGATAAGTGCCGGCCTGGCCCTCTATCTTGGAGGTGTTTTCTAGTGTCTGATGATCAAAAATTTCCTGGACCTCTTCAGGGGATTCCCGGGGTAGTCAAGGGTGTGTGGACCGTGTTCAAGCAAGGTTTCAGACCCAAGGTAACTAGGGAAGTGCCGGAGGAGAAACTCGAATATCCCACACGGACAACAGGAAGAGTCTTCCTCAACGTTGAGACTTGCATAGGATGCACTCTGTGTGAACAGATATGTCCTAACGGTACCATAAGAATGGTTGATTTTCATCACGATAAGAAACAGGAATTTGAAAAAAAGTATCCAAACAAGAGGGAGATTTATCCTAGCGTTGATGTTTCAACGTGCATCCACTGCAACCTGTGCGAAGAAATATGCCCGACAGGTGCAATTACTCTGGAACCAGAGGTGGAGGAGGTTCATTTCATCAGAAAGAACACTAGGTACACTCCAGAGCAGCTTGGGAAAAAGGAATCAGAACTATGGGGGGAGGAGAGACAATGATAATATTTTACATTCTTTCTCTGCTTGCCATAATCGCTGCAGCTCTGGCTGCTTCTAGCAAGAACCTGCTGCATTCCACTCTCTGGCTGACATTCCTGGTGGTGGATGTTGCAGGAATATTTTTCTACCTTGAGAATTACTTCATATCTGCAATCCAGATTCTTGTCTACGCAGGTGCGATTATAACGCTGATATTGACTTCAGTCATGCTTTCCAGGAGGTATCAGGATGCGGAATAAATTTGCCCTAGTTCTATCAGTACTGCTCTTCCTGATCATGCTTTCGTTTATCCAGTTTGGAGTATTTCCAAACGGAACGATTCCCGTCAATACCGGTACCCCCGGCAGCTTCGGGATCACACAGTCTCTCTTTACGACCTATCTCCTCCCGTTCGAAGTAGTCACTTTCCTTCTCGTCGCAGCAATGCTTGGCGCAATGTATCTAGGTGAGAGGGGTGAAAATAAATGAGTCTTTCCAGCATATTAGCGGCACCGATGAACATTGGAGCCGTGGAATTTCTATCTATTGCAATACTTGCAATTGGAATCTATTCCTTCCTGAGTTCTAGGACAGTAGTAAAGGCGCTGATTTCCGTCGAAATCATGATAAATGCTGGCCTAATAAATCTCATTGGGGCCTCCAGTTACTACGGTAACGCTGGTGGAGCGGATATGACTCTTTTTGTTCTGGTCATAGCTGCTGCGGAGACTGTGGTTGCAATGTCGCTCTTTGTTGCAGTTTTCAGGAAGAAGAGATCGGCCGGGCTGGACGTACTGAAACTGTTGAGGTGGTGAAATGGATCTATCTATTATTCTGACTTACCTGATATTTGGACTTCCTCTGATAGGATTTCCGTTCGTGATAGGAATCGGATTCATCAAGAAGAACTACTCCATGTATCTGGGAACAGCACTTATTTTCATCTCATTCCTCATCACGATCTTTCTCTTCTTCACATATACTATCAACGGCACTATCATCCAGTATAGCTTCAACTGGCTGCCCTCACTTCCTGTAATAATTCCACTTGGCGTCTATGCTGATAACCTGTCCATGATAATGGCCCTAATGGTCTCCTTCGTAGGATTCCTGATAATCCTCTTTTCTGTGGGATACATGAAGGAAGACCCCAACAGACACGTCTTTTTCGGTGAAATGGTCCTTTTCACTTCATCTATGCTTGGTCTCGTTCTCGCCTCTTCTCTCCTGATGCTGTTCATCTTCTGGGAGTTGGTCGGACTCTGCTCATACCTGCTCATCGGATTCTGGCACTATAAACCGAACGCAGCATCTGCAGCAAAAAAGGCATTCATAGTGACCAGGGTTGGAGACGTTTTCTTCATAGCTGGAATTGGTGCTGCCATACTGTATTCATCCGGCGGCGCCCTTTCGATCAGCGGACTCGGTGCAATTCACCTCGAGTGGCAGAGGACTATTGTCGCACTTCTGCTGTTCGGAGGAGCGATAGGTAAGAGCGCTCAGTTCCCGCTTCACGTATGGATTCCGGATGCAATGGAGGGACCTACCACAGTTTCTGCCCTCATACACGCTGCCACGATGGTCACTGCAGGAGTCTATCTCATGGCAAGAGTATATTCCATAGATACGAGCATACTGACTCCTACTGCGCTTACCGTCATACTTTACGTAGGTGTCGTGACAATAATCCTGTCCGGACTGATTGGTCTCGTAGTAAACGACATAAAAAGAATTCTAGCATATTCGACAATAGGACAGATAGGGTACATGGTCGCAGCGCTGGGACTTGGTCTTGGAGTGACCAGCATAGGTCTTTCCATTTATCAGCTCGAAGCTCACGCGTTCTTCAAGGCACTTCTATTTCTAGCAGCTGGATCAATCCTACACGCAGTCATGAACGTCAGGGACATCAACAAGATGGGTGGGCTCTGGAAGAAGATGCCAGTGACGGTGACATCGATGTTCGTCGGTGCTCTGGCACTGTCCGGATTCCCAGGCTTTGCAGGTTTCTTCAGCAAGGATAGTATTATCACTGCGAGTTATGGGGTGTCGATATTTGCATGGTCCCTTCTTGCAATAGGCGGATTCCTCACAACACTTTACGCGTTCAGAATGTTCTTCAAGGTGGCACTGGGAAAACCCAGGAGCAACCCTGCAGAGCACGCACACGAATCGAGCTGGATCATGCTTGTACCGATTGTGGTTCTGGCTGCATTCAGCGTTATATTTGGAATATTCCAGCAGGGATTTTACGACTTCGTTGAGAACAAACCAGTGACAAGTGCATTCGGAATAGCCCCACTCACCATCACCGACTTGGTCCCTGTAATAATTATGCTTGCCGGAATGGGAATTGCCTACTATGCCTGGGGAAGAAGTTCCACCATACCTGCAAAGGTCGCGAGCGGAGCACGGGATTTCTATCTTCTGGTCAAGAACAAGTTCTTCCTAGATGTGCTTTTCACTAATGTCATAGCCGAGAGAGGGGTCATTGGACTGTCGGCTGTTTCCGACAGATTCGAGAGGAAGGCAATCGGTGGACTGGTTGATGCTTCAGGAGAACTCTTCCAAAACTCTGGAAAGGTACTGAGGAAGATTCAGACGGGGCTTGCCAGGCAGTATGCTCTTATAATTCTAATAGGGTTGATACTTGCACTTCTTCTGCTAAGACTTCTCATGCTCTCGGGGGTGATACATTGACATCCCAGATCAGCGACCTGTTCCTGATTCTTGCCATCATCATAGTAGCGTCCGCAGTCATAAGGGGCAGGGCATCAAGGTATCTGACCATACTCTTCTCTGTAGCGATATTAATATTCCTGTTTTTCAACAATCTGACTCTTACAAACTTCAACTACGGCACTCTTTCAATACTTTCACTCACGTTCCAGCTGAACTTTGTAAGTTCGGTCCTTTTGGTACTCATATCAATCATAGGAATCTTCATACCGTTGAGATACAAGAGCACTCCTGGTTTCTTTGTTCTCCTTCAGTTCCTGCTCTTTTC
The DNA here is from genome assembly GCA_021792355.1 of Thermoplasmata archaeon. The sequence continues at coordinate 141,512 of JAJYUV010000002.1, forward strand.
GCTGATCGGTATCTTCACGGCAAGGGACTTCATCGTATTTTACATATTCTGGGAAATGGTCCTCATCCCCTCGTTCTTCGTCATAGGTATATGGGGTGGAAAGAACAAGAACTACGCGGCCATGAAGTTCTTCATCTATACTCACGTCGGGTCCGTCTTCATGCTACTGGCGATATTCACAATGTTCTTTGCAGAGGGAGCGTCAAGCTTCTCCATGACCGCTCTCACCTCTGGTATGAGCACAATTGCTTTTCCGTATCAAGCATTCGTGATATTCGGTTTCCTGTTTGCTTTCCTGATTAAACTCCCTACCATACCGCTTCACTCCTGGATGCCTGATGCGTACGTGGAAGCGCCTTACGAGGGAACTGTGTTCATATCCTCGCTTCTCTCAAAGATGGGTGCATTCGGACTTCTGGTGATATTCTCACCAATCTTCATGGCTTCCTCACTAGCTGGCAGTGCCCTCGTCCCAATTGCCCTGATTACTCTCGGGATTTTTTCACTGATTTACTCGGCACTGGTTGCACTCTATCAGAAGGACCTCAAGAGAATGATGAGCTACACCAGTATCGGGCATATGTCATTCATAACAATTGCTGTTGGAGGCTTCCTCTACCTAAACGGTTCTAATCCTCTAGCATCACAGCTTTTATACTACGGTGCCGTGTTCCAGCTGATTTCACACGGAATCATAATCGCGATGATATTCTCGCTCGTTGACACCCTAGAGAAATCTACTGGCACAAGGCAAATCCCTTCACTTGGCGGGCTTGCGAGGAAGCTGCCGGGTCTCTCATTCCTCATCTTGGCTGCGTTCCTCGCCTCCGTTGCGATCCCGGGCTTCTCCGGTTTTGTGGGGGAGATATCGATTCTTCTCGGCAGTTATGCAGTTCTGAAATACTATCTAATATTCGTGCTTGCAGGCGTTGTGCTTACAGCTTCGTATCACGTCTTTGCACTACAGAGGACCATCTTCGGACCGTACAACGAGTTTTTGGGGAATGTTAGTGCCAGAAGAGAAGAACTACTCGTAGCGATCCTGCCGCTTGCCCTCATATTTTTGCTCGGTATATACCCTGCCTTGGTGTTCCACATCTTCAATATCCATGCAATCCAGTTTTTGGGAGGGATTCATCCATGATCGTACTTGGAAATTATGACTACCTTTGGAACGTGTTTGTGCTGTTCATAGGAGCATTCGTTGCACTTTTTGTAAGCCTGGTCTCCGAGAACAGGATAGTACTGGTGGCAATAGGGGGAATATTCGCTGCGGCATCACTGCTCCTTACATTCCTCAACGGCTCTACCAGTATTTCGATAGCAAACGGCACGATCCTCCTTTCGGGTTTCTCCGAGCTTTTCTTCATAGCGATATTGATCCCCGGTATTCTGTCCATGGTAGGAATAGCGAAATCTCCTCTGAGCAAGAAGCCCGGCCTGATGATTTTCATATTCCTGGTCTCCCTGGGTTTCATGCTGTTGGCAATAACATCGTACAACCTCCTTTTCATATTTGTAGCCTTCGAAGGCGTATCCATCCCGACTTACGTTCTGGCAGCCTATGGGAAGTCAGACAGTGAGCTCGAAGCAGCCGTGAAGTACTTCATCATCGGTGCATTTTCCACTGGCCTGATAGTCTTCGGAATCTCGCTCTATTACATCGCTACGGGGAGTCTCTCACTGGGAGCAAGTCCTTCATTCCAGAGCGTCTATTTCCTGGCCATGGGACTGTTGGTCTTTGGGTTTGGCTTCAAGCTCGCAGTATTCCCTCTGCATGGATGGGCAATAGATACCTATACCGGTACATCAAACCCGATCTCATCCTACCTGAGCACGAGTTCCAAGATCATGACCCTCGTGGTACTGTTCAACATCTTTTTCAATTCCCCATCCTTCTTCCCCTACCTCAAGATCATATTTGCAATAATCGCAATCCTTACGATGACTTTTGGAAATGTGGTTGCGATATCCCAGAACAACGTCAAGAGGATGTTGGCATATTCATCGATAGCTCAGGCGGGATACCTGTCTGTGGTCTTCCTTGCTGCGGGTACGGGCGCATATCATCTTGCTGTGATTAGCCTGTTCCTGTATGCTCTCGCATACGGCTTCATGAAAGGTGGCTCCTTCCTCTCTCTCGACAGCCTCGGGAACTTTGACATAGACAATTTCTCGGGCATGTGGAAGAGGAACCCAATATTCGCCGTTTCCTTCGCAATACTCCTTCTGTCGCTTGCCGGTTTCCCGGGCACTCTTGGATTCATAGGAAAGTACTTCCTATTCCTCTCCGTTCTATCAACGGGCACTCCGCTGGCGTACCTAGTAGTGATAATATCCGTAATCAATTCGGTCGTTTCCTTTTACTATTACGGGAGAGTCATAATGTTCATGTTCTGGAGAGATGGTAAGAAGGAAAAGGTTCCAAACAACTACCTTCTCTACACATCTGCATTTCTGACTGTGCTATTCGGTATATTGTACTTCCTCGTATACGCCTTTGCACAGAACATCTTTCCAAACATAATTCCATTCCTGATGGGAGGCCTGTAAATGCTAGAGGACGCATACTTCCAGATGTATGAAACGGAGATGATAGCTGGAGAGGTAAAGAGGGCGGAGCACTTCCTGGAACGGGCATCGAAGGGGAAAGGATTCTATTCTCAGGTCTCCCAGGTACTCCTGGATGCACTGAAGAACAACGTTGAACCTGAGAAGATAAAGCAGAAGATAATGGAAATTGATGGTGATGAGAGGGAGAAACTCGCCATCTACTTTCGGTTCCTTTACTCCATGAACAGGTATGACGTTGCATATCCTAAATTCGATTCGAAGAGGTGCAATGACAGATGACAGAGGACTTTGAGATCCTGAGAGAACTGAAGAGAGAGGGAGAGGAGATAGTATTCTCACCGGAAAGAAAGAGGATGATGCTACTCAGTGAAGAATGGGACAACTCTAGAACAAAAATGATGGAAGAGATCTCACAGAAATATGGAATAGACAGCAGGCAGAAGTTTCAGGAGTTCAAGGAAAAGTACAACATCACGGACTACTGAAAGAGTCAAGTGTTCTAAGATTCTCGTGGTATGGTATCTTCCTGAAGGACTGCATGCTGCCCTTCATCCAGGTGTCCAGGTCTTCCTCGTTTTTGAGTCTTATCCTCTTTATTTCCCATAAACAGTTATGGCAATAAAGACCGGAGACAACTACTTCGCCGCATATTAGGCAGTGAGAAGAAACCATCACAAGAAAAGAATTGAGCGTTAATAAATTTTGTCTATTGGTCAGAAAATATCTTTGAAAAAAAAAATTTAGAATGAAGATGGATTTATTCTCCCCATCTCCTGATAAGATTGTTTTCCACCCCAATTATATCCAGAACTCTTGACGTCACAAACCCGAAAAGATCATCCATTTTGTTGGGACCGTGATAAAATCCTGGACTTGCTGGAAGAATGTATGCACCCGCTTCGGAAAGCGTCAAGAGGTTCTTGAGATGTATTGTGCTAAGAGGCATCTCCCTGAATACAATAACCAACTTTCTTCTCTCCTTCAGAGAGATGGAAGCAACCCTCGTGACAAGATTGTCCGATATCCCTGCCGCTATCTTACCGACCGTGTTCATTGAAGCTGGAGCTATAATGAACGCATCGTACTTGTGGGAACCGGACGCAATTGGAGCTCCAAAATCTTCCTCGCCGTAAGTCTCGTCTGCATACCTTCTCAGGGTGCGTTCCTTCACCTGATCCTTCAATTCATATCTCGCAACTTCTAGTGCACCCTTCGACAGAATGAGCACTTTCCTGGATGGAAGCTTCTTCAAAATGTCTACTCCATATGCAATGCCTGATGCTCCCGTTATTGCAAGAACGTATTCCATGGACGACTATACATGGAAACTATAGATATTTTCTTAGGTCTTCTTCGCTGAAGTATGCTGCAATTATTTTCTTAATGTAATTGATCTTTTCGAATTCCGAAAGTTCCTGGATCGCATTCTTTACGTTGCTTGACATTAGGTTAATGGATTTTTCAATTGCGTCCTTCTTGTTTTCTCCACCATTCTCGAAAACAGAAACGATATTCGGGCGATTGAATTTCTTGTCATCATTTCCCGGTCTCTTCCCTAGTTCGAAAGAACCAACGGAGTTTATTACGTCATCTCTGACCTGGAACGCTATTCCCAACATCTCACCCGCCCTTCCTAACCTGCTGGTTAGGTTTTCATCCATCTTTTCACTTATTGCTGCAATGCTGATTGATGTTGATATCAGGGATGCAGTCTTCTTCCTTGCTATGTCCAGGTAGTTGTCTAGGTTCATTTCAACATTCCTTCTCTGCGTGCAGAAGTCCATAGATTCTCCGTCACACATCTGGAATGCAGCCTCTGCAATCCGCTTGACCACGTTTTCCCCGTACACTGACGAGAGAGCGACAGCCCTTGCGATTAGGGCGTCCCCCGCGAGAATCGCATTCTCTATTCCGTATTTCTTGTGGACAGTCTCTATTCCCCTTCTCATGTCGTCCTTATCTATTATATCGTCGTGGATCAGGGACGAGATGTGCAGGTATTCGATAGCTATTGCCAGATTTACGAATTTAAGTGAGTTAAGTCCAACGGATTCGGCACCTACGAAAACTAGAGTAGGTCGAAGCAGCTTCCCATTTATATTCAGCAGATGGAAGGTTGATCCTTCAAGGTTGGGGCTGGAGAACTTCCAGTAAAACTTGCCGCTCAGGTCATTCTTGACCTCTTGAAGGGCAACCATTGAATTTTCGCTGATGTGAAGCATATTCATAGGTATTCCTTTATCACAACAAAATAGTTAAATATTGTCTGATTGGGTACTTGAAGAATTAATGGCTGTAGAGGTCAAAAAACTTGAAGGATGGTTTGAAAAACAGAAACTCATGAAGTTCCTAAAGAACGACTATGACAACTTCTACATGCTCTTTGACCTAGATAATTTCAATTTCCTCCTTGGGAGCAGTTCTTTTCTTTACTCCAGAGCGGGAAACGAGACTACTGGGGTATTATTGAATTATTATCACTCTACGGGTATAAAAGATATATGGCTCTATGGGGACAACGATTCTGAAGAAGCCCTTTTAAAATATGTGGACAGGAGCAATTCGGTCATTCACGTAAGGTACCATGACAATCTTAGCTTATTTTCAGACGCACCAAATGTTTACAGGGAATACTGTATGGTCAACGAGAGACCAGCTGGAACTCACGACGATAACGTAAAACTGCTGACGCAGGACAAGTACACTCAGTACGCCAAACTGATTTCGCAGTGGGAAAACACTAGATTCAAAACTATGGATCTAGAGGAATACAGAAATCTCCTGAACTATAGTACTGTCTTTGGTTATTTTGTAGGTGGAGCTCTGGTCAGCGTTGCAACTCTTGGAGCGATCTGGAAGGACTGGTTCGTCGTATCCTCAGTTTTTACTGACCCGACGATGAGAAACAAGGGATATGTCCAGAAGTTGTTATCTTCGATGCTTGATCACTACAGCAATCTGGACAAAGCCATTCTGTTCGTTAATAAAGAAAACGGACCCGCTGTCAAGGCCTATTCCAATCTGGGATTCAGGATTTTCTCTGAGGACCTTTGGGTAGACTATGGAACTGGACTGGTTCCCTGATCCTTTATCCTGAACTCAGTAATTTGCCCATCCTCGTGCCTGAAAAAAAATTCTATCTTCTTCTTTCCGCTCGTTGCAATGCAATCTCTTCCTCGTGAGTAATTGCCGTCTATTGAAACAGAATCTACAGTATCCCATCCTGTATCCAGTTTCACTCTCTTTATCATGTTTTCAAAAGCATCGGCACATATGGAACAGCAAAAGAACATCCTTTCTCCTTCCACTTCTCTCCAGTAGTCCCCCCACGTTGCGTCGCATAATGCACAGCCGTCATAATTCCTTTTCATACATTTTCCCCCTTTCATATCTCCCTTCAAGGTAGCTGTAGAAAAAATCAGCGGATCTAAGAAAATAGGATTGCACCTCTCTTTCCATGTCTAGCGTTCTAGCGTACTTCTCTACGAGCTTTAGGGCTTCACCAGAGTGATACTGATCAGCCTCATACCCTGCCTTTAGAAAATGTGCTGTTTCTTTTGTGACACCTTCGTTCAGTATCTCTGGCTTAAAATAAGAGTACTTCGCTCCGTATTCCTTCACATTCCTGTCCGCAATGAGCTCAAGTGAATGCATAGAGACCATGGCATCGAGCCAGTGCTCAGAACTGGAGACGTGTTCCCAATACTTCAGTGCATTTTCGGTCTTCTTTAATGGCTTTGAGTTTACAACGATTTCCCGCTTGAGGCCCACGGATTCGCCCATTTGCATTAGAAGTTCTATGTGAGGAGTTTGATTTCCGACCCCAAAATACTCTTCCGAGATATTGTCGAACTCATACTTCTGTACATCAAAAAAATCTGTCCTTGCTATTATGTGTGCGCAGGATCTTACCCACTGCTTCAAGAAATGAAAATGTTCCGTGACATATCCCATTATTGTGTATTTAGTCGGTTCTTGCATCTCTAGGACGAATACATTAGGCTCGCTGGAGAAGAACCTACCTACAAATTTCTCCCTGATCCAATTAGCTAGTCCACCCTCCGTGAAATCGTAGAAATGTTCGAACTCCCCCGTTAACTTATCCCTTGATATTTTCTTACTAGATATATACCTGTTTAGCCACATGACGTGAGTGGGGTCACTGGACAGTGCCATTGAGTAAAAGTGGGCAGACAGAGAAGAGATATGGTTGTCGGTAAACTTCTCCCCACATGCAGGGCATACGTTCATTGAATTTTTAATGGAAGTGAAGTTATAAACTTGTTGTCTTTGCCCGATTTAATTGAACGAGAAAAACAATATACTCCTGACCAATTGACAGCGAGCGGAGGTTGCCGAGCCAGGTCAAAGGTGACAGATTTAGGGTCTGTTCCCGCAGGGGTTCGCCGGTTCGAATCCGGCCCTCCGCATGACATCAATATCGGAGGACCTACTACTTCCAATGATCCTTGAGTACACCTCCTAGGATTAACCTGAGCCCCTTTGGTTCAACCGAGCTGCTCTTTACAGTTACGCAGGTACCACCACTTTATCTCTCGGGAGGAGAATTGTAAAAATTACCGCCCCAGCAATCAGCGCTGCCAGGAACAGGAAGTAATATGTGACAGAAGCTATGACTACGAGGGCAGATAATGTAAAGACTACGGAAAATATCCTACTTACAAAGGCCATGAAGCCAGTTGCAATTCCCTGATGACTCTTGACATAGAATTTGCTTATCCATTCCATTATAATTGGATAAGCTGGGAGCATCAAAAAGCCACTTAATGGGAGAAGACCATAAAGGGTAATTTTAGAAGCGAAGAAAGCCAGTACGACAAATATCAGGAAAACAACTGTAGCTACGACTCTAAGGTAGTATGTTCTTATGTCCCTCTTCGTAATTATGTTAGGAACGATTAAAATTCCTACCAGACCGAGTATCAGAGTCAGTGCAACTACGGTTCCTGCAACCTGCCCCATTCCAATTGTCTGGATTACCGGTTGCAACCACGTTGATAGGTTATCATAGGCAGCAACACCCAGTCCCAGTATTACTCCCAGTATCCATAGGTTCTTCTGTTTCACGGCATAACTCATTTCCTTGTAGACTGACGATTTCTCCTCTGGTTGTCTATCCTGGAGGGTAATAATTCCAACTAGGAATAGTACTATACCAACGACGGAAATAATTGCTGTTGGTAGAAAAACAGTATGGAGTCCTCCGAGTTTGAATAGGTATTCTCCTGCACCTAGAGAAAAGATAGTGCCTAGATAGACTGAAAAACTCAATCCAGATATAGTCAAGGACTTTCTCTTTTCGAAATAAGAACTTGCAAAAAGGGCAAACGAGTTAAGGGAAAATGGCTGGCCTATTGCTCCAAAAATTTGGAACGTGAGCAGCCAGATGTAGGTGTGCGGGGAAAATATTCTAAATGCTCCGCCTGCGAAAGTCAGGACCGAGCCGAACGTTAGCCAGAATTTGAAGTTCTTATCAAGAAGGATTCCAACCGGTATCGTCAGTGCGAGGAAGAATATTGGATAAATTATCGCCAAAAGTCCAACTGCCCCAGAGGATACTCCCGTGATTTGAGCGACATTGGTCAGGATGGGAGAGTAGGTGACCCAGATATCTTGGGAGACAAATACTATGAGAATAAGCCCAAGAAGAGTTACAAACCTGGACTTCATCTGAACACCTCGTTCACTATCTCGTTTGTTATTTCCTTTGCAGAGTACTCTGGTATCTGCTCTAACACCTTTATGAGCAAAACTGGGTTGATGGCCCCTTCCTTGACCATCTTCATTAGGACGGTCATATCTCCTTTGTTTAAATCCTCCATTATATTCTTGAATTCGGAACTCACAGGAGATTTCACTACTTCATTTGCATCTCTAATAAATGCCTTTGATAATTTGTCGTGTACCGGACTGAGAGTCATGTGAAGATTGTATGGAACAACGTCTTTAATTTCCTTCTGGACCTCCAAATACCAGGATTTTTTCTGCATTCCGTACACAAATGCAAGCAGGTCAATATTATCGTTGTACAACGAAAGAATGCTCGATTCTAGGGGTGCAGTGGTATTAAAACCGAGTTTGCTTAGTCCTCTGAATAGATCATTTCTTGCAGAAATAACTTTCCGAGTAAGTGAGAGGTAACCATCAACCCCAAGATAGTTTATAGCTGTCCAAGCACTAGCCATGGGCCCGACAGATCTTGAGGATAGTATGGATGTGTTAACGAAAATGTAGCTAGGCCATGAGATGTTTATGTAATTAGAATACCTCTTCATCTCTGGGTTTCTGAATAGTAAGACTGATGATCCCTTTAAAGAATACCCGTATTTGTGAGTATCCATTGATATAGAAGTCACACCTTCCGCCTGGAAATCATAAGTTTGTATCTTTTCTCCCAGCCTCTCAAAAAATGGCAGAATAAATCCCCCGACGCAAGCATCTACGTGTAACGGAACTCCTTTGTCTTTCGCGATTTGTCCCATTTCTGTAATCGGGTCGATACTTCCATATGGAAAATTCGGAGCTGATCCAACTACAAGTGCAGTCTTACTGTCGATTGCTGACTTGAGTGCCTCGAGGTCCACTTTTTTGGAGTCTCGATCAATGGGAATTAGTTTCAATTTAAGTCCAAAATAGTCAGCTCCCTTCTCCCATGAGGGATGTCCAGATGCAGGAACTACTAACTCAGGAATCTCGTTCGCCCCTCTAGTCTTTTTAAAGAAATCCCTTGCAGACTTCACGGTGAGCAAGATGCTCTCGGTTCCGCCATAAGTGAGCGTCCCCAAGACTTGTTCGTCTGCATGTGAAATAGACTTTGCGAAGCTAACTATCTCCCTTTCAAAAAATGCCGCACTCTTGAACGTGGTAAAGTCAAGTGCGTTCTTGTCGTAGAACATATTCAAGGCTTTGTGCTGAATTTCCCTGAGCTTTCTGTCACCTGTCTCATAAACATAGGTAAACAGACCTCCAAAATATGGGTTCACATCCATTTTTTCAATTTTAGAAAGAGCGGCCATTATGGCTGTTGAATCAGTCATACCGAATGTTATGCTATGTGATATATATTATAATTGTCTAAAATTAAGGAAACTTAAATTAACCTAGATCTTATTCGCATTTCGCCAGTCAGATATGAACGGCATCTTAGCCTCTTATTTTGAATTCTTTGACGTTACTTTCTCGGCTTAGTCTTTTTTGAGGAAACCTTGAAGTTGACTCAGTGGACTGTTGAATTCTTTGGATACAATGACATCCACGACTGAGGGTAACCCGCTATCTTTTGCTCTTTTAAGTACATTGATTATTTGGTTGGGATCTGCCACTGACTCTCCGAACCCACCCAAGCTCCTTGCAAACTCGTCATACTTTCTTCTTTCCAGTAGTGCGTATCTGCCGCTCTCTTGCCTCCCGGTCGCTAGTACCCTGTTATGGTACACATCGCCCCAGACATTATCATTTACAACAACTATGGTGATGGGAACCGAGTACCTGCTGGCTGTCTCTATTTCAACTGCACTCATCAGGAAACTTCCATCCCCAGTTATGACGTATACGTCTTTGTCTGGATTTCCAAGTTTTGCAGCTATTCCCATAGGGATCCCGGTGCCTATCATTCCGAATGGCCCATGAGACCATATTATTTGTCCGGGTCGGTAAGATCTGAGATATAAGAAAGCCCAAGCAGTAGCGTCTCCCCCGTCTAGAATAAAGATGCTGTTTTCCCCTGCGAAATCTCTTAGGTCTCTCATAAGCCGCTGAGGTCGAATGGGAATCTCATCTGAGGCAGCCTCTTCTTCGACCCTATCGTAATATGCCTTTATGAGTAGGCCTGTGTTTGAACTCCATTCAACCCTCTTGTCAGTGCTCTTTGGCAGTTGAGACAAGGACTCTAGGATTTGGGCAGTGACTGCTTTCACATCCCCCCAAATACCAATGTCTACTGCCTTGTTTTTGCCTATGACTGTAGGATCTATATCGACATGCACCACCTTTGTATCCGTGCTGAAGAACGATTCATCTCTTCCGTATCCCAAAAATTCATCAAACCTCGCTCCCATCACAATCACGAGATCTGCATATCTTGTTATGATTCCTGCGTTTGCATTCCCTCCAAATAATGGATTCGAATTTGGAATGCATCCGACAGCAAGTCCTTCAGTTGCAACTGGAGAATGAATCTCTTCTGCAAGCTTGACTATTTCTTCACATGCACCGGACCAATATGCTCCGCTTCCAGCCACGATTACGGGTCTCTCAGATTTTCTTATTAGCTCTGCAGATTGATTTATCTTTTCCTTGTCACCATAAATTCTACCTGCCGGTCTGTACCTCTGAGGAAGTTCGTAGTTAATTACTCGATCACACTCGCTGGAAGAAATATCCTTTGGTATTTCCAAGAGCGTTGGTCCCATCCGACCCGTAAGTGCCTGTCTAGCTGCATCTTGAATGTATTCATTCAAGCGGCACGTCGATGTGACCATTCGAGAGTATTTAGTATACCCTTCTACCCAGGAGTGAGTATTGACTTCTTCAAAGGCCATCTTATCTATGCTAGAAAAGGGTGTCCGTCCCCCTAGTGCAAGAATAGGACTACCAGCTAGGTAGGCCTGGGCCAGCGAGGGCATTATATTTGCTACCCCGGGGCCTACAGCGACTGCTACCACCCCCATTTTTCTTGTGCTCCTAGCCCATCCGTCCGCTGCATTTGCTGCAGCTTGTTCACTTCTCATTGAGATTACCCTAATCCCCCTCTTTTCCAGTTCTTCGTAAACGGGCATTAGCCATCCATCTGGGAGAGTGAATACGCACTTTACGTCCTCTTTTGAAAGAGATTCAGCGATTATTTCTGAACCTTTCGACATTTCAATTCCTCCATTATCATCTCTGTCCTTCTAGCATACCAACTGGAAGAACCCTCGTCTCCATAATTGTAGAATCCTTTCTTACTTTTGACTCCGATTTCGTTGCTACTTAGTTTCTTGAGGAACCATTCAGGAACGTATACGAGATCCCTTCCTAGTTTTTGCGATAGATACATCCCCGCTAGATACGTCGTATCTAATCCTATGTAATCTGCATTCCTTAATGGCCCAAATAATCCGTAAAGTATCCCAAGGTGATATCTCCATACGTCATCAATATCCTCAATAGAAACACCCTCATCCATTAGTCTAATAGCCTCTGAAGTAACGGCCGCATGAAAACGATTCACTATAAACCCCGGAATGTCCGGACTGAGGACTACCTTCTTCCCAATGACATTTTCTAGAAAATTTCTTGCCTTATCAACGATTCCCTTGTCGGTCCATTCAGATGGAGTAAGTTCTACTAAGGGAGCCAAATAGGGGGGATTCATCCAGTGAACTCCGACTATCTTCTCCTTTCTTTTGAGGTCCGACGCAATCTCGGCTATCCTGATTACTGAAGTGTTGGATGTCAGAATTGCATCTTCTTTTGCCCTTTCGGTCAGTTTGGAGAATAAATCTTTCTTTGCTGTGGGTTCCTCGATAATTGCTTCGAAAATAATGTCTGCGTTTTCTATTGCCTTATTGAGGTCCGATTCATAAACTACGTTTTCTTCAATCTTTTTTGCGTCAGCAATTAACTTTTTGCCTTCAAGATATCGAAGTAAATCCAAAATCTGTTTTTCAGAATTTTTGAGAATATCTTCACTCAGATCATTGAGATGCACTCGAATGTTCTTTGATGCCATAGTAATAGCGATCCCAGATCCCATAACTCCAGCACCAACTACCGAGGTCTCAGTTATTTTATTAGAAGAGACCATTGTATCACAATTTTTATGTTTGTACACTATTAAATCTTTTCTCGCTTAGTTACATTTCTGTCAAATCTTCTGACTAAGTAACTCTAAAAGGACAATTGTGAATTTATTGTTTAGTTTGAAAAGTTTGGATCTGTTGTATCCATTCTGGACTTTGTTCTATTTTATTCTCTAGAAATTCGATATCAACTCTAAACACACTTTATGGAGAAATTTTGGATTTTATTATATAAGCATTGCACCTCAGCCTTACAAATCACAAAATATCCATTTCACGGAGTTGAATGGAGATTCCAAAAATACTTTGGAATCAATGACTGACGCTCTCTTGGACTAATCTTCATACTTTGTAAGCTGTGATCGTGATATCCCATACATCGCAAGTCTAGCGTGTTACTTCTTGTGCAACCTCTGAGCTGCCACAAAACTCAATCCTCTTTTTGTAAGTCTTTCTGCAAAGGTGTTTATGGCATCATGTTTGTCAAGGTAATTGACGAGAAGCTTCGGCATCAGTCCCTTATCAGTGATTTCATTCTTAGGCATGAAATAGTCGAGTATGTCCGATGGATGGTCTCTCTCAGCATCTATTTCTGGGAGCCCTCCCTCGTGCTTTGCCCCCAAGTTTTTCACATGATCGGCTAGTCCTATTAGTTCATCCGTTCTGTCGTACGGCTGTCTAACAATGCCCTTATAAGCTTCCGTAACGTGGTGCTCCAAGCGAACTATGTCTTCGAGTCCCAGTGAATTACGGATGTAGGCTGCTGACTCAATAGTCTTATCATTGACGGAGTTTGAGAGATTCAGCCCAGTGAGAGGACTCCTACCATCTGTGCGACTGAAGAGTTTCGCGATCATTAAAGCCCACAGGACGGAGTACGGATTGTCGGTACCCAGATATACAGATATCTTGAACTCAATATTGATCCCAAATCGGTACAGCCAATAACCAAGCAGAACCGTACCGGAATTAATATTGAGGACCTGCGGTATTCCATACTCAGTGTAGTAGTGGAGAACCTCATTTACCCATTCTATTGCGTATTTGTTGGGCACTCCGATTCCTCCAAAATAACCGGTTATCGTGTCTTGACCTCCGAGGTGAGGGTTTATAGGCACCCCATCAGTCCCTGAGAGTGTTCCTTTTGTATCAAGAGTCTGCACATAAGAGGCTCCAATAATATTCATAGCTGCTGAGAAGGCTAGTATATCGCCATCCTCGACTTGTTCCTTCATCGAGCGGACCCTAATGTATCTACCGGGCATTAGTTCTTTCTTGGAAATGGCCATTTTTGCCTCTTCGATGAGCCAGGGGAAAAAGTTTGAGCCGCTGATCTCTAGGGTGACAGGAAATTCTTCATCGAAGCTCATTGAGTTTGCGGCCATTCCCAATATCTTCCTTCTGTAATTGGGTATATCGATGAACGCATCAGAATCCCTCTGCCTTTCAAGCCACTCTATGTCCTTGACAAATGGGGAATGCATTGCGGAGAGTTTTGTCATTATGGTCTCGAGTCTACTATTCTCCTTTGCCTTTTTATTGATCTCTTCTACTCCGCCGTACTTGTCGATGACAGAAAGAACGTCGTTCACGAGAGGGTTGTCCTTCTTAAGTAGAAAATCATTGATTTCCCTCACTTGCCTGTCATCTATTTTTAAGCTATTTCTTAAGTCGTTCAATAAGCCTCCCCTCAGATGATAGTGCTTAATAGTTACTAATATTTCCTGTTAAACTTCGACGGTTTAGCCCTTCGTTACTAATTCTTTCGGGGATGCTATATTGTTTTAAACAGTCTAAAAGTCATGAACTGACTTGAACTTCTATTTTGAGAGTGGATAATCTATACAATTTACTCAGAAGCTTCTTTGTTTGTTTCTCTAGCTCCGTAACCAACTCTCGTGTTTTCACTCATTTGGATTACTCGCACCTTTTTGCTAAAATCCCTGGTATTGTTTTTCCGTAAATTATAAACTGCATCCTCTTTAGGCGGATCATATGGACTTATTGGTTGGTGCTCATCGTGAACATTCACTGAAACGCATAATCCCCTAGATAATATCAAAGAGTGTATCCTGCCTGTTTTCTGTAAAGTTGATGACCTTGATTCGTTTCATTGTCTTGATCCATTACTTTGAAGACATTGTTCCGTTCAGGTTTATTGCATTTGAGTAGTCGAAATCCTTTATTATTTTGTATATCTGTCTCGTGTCCGTTCTTTCTATTTCACCCATATCATATAGCTTGTCTAGAATTGCTAGATACTCCGTTCTGTTTCTGTAGACTGCAAATACCACGAAATCGATGTCGCCGCTGACGTTATAAATAGAAAGAATTCCTGGTAACTTTTTGAGCTTCTCTCCCAGGGTCTCTACATAGTTTAGGCCATACTTCCCTCTGACCAATATTACAACGGGATAATTCAGGTCACATTTCTCAACGTTTAGAGAAGCCCTTATCCCTCCTATCAGCCCCTTTTCTCCCAAAGATTTCTTCCTCTTGCTAATGGCAGATGCCGAAAATATTCCTATTTTCTTTCCAAGTTGAGAGTTTGACTGGGAGGCATCGGTGGCGAGTTGTTTCAAGAGCCTTAAGTCAAAAATATCCGGTTCTGTACTTTTACGTGTGGCCATAGGAACTTTAATTTGCCTATGTATTTAAAATTAGGGCCAATCCTTTCCCAAACTTATAAGAAATTGCACAATAATTTCCAGAATTATCGTTGCGTGAGATTATCAAACACCTTTAAATAAGATGTGAAATATTTAGCATCTTATGGCTGTCGAAGGTTCTAATACTCAGCTTAGGAAAAATGTCGGTGGTCTTTGGCTTGGCGTTTTTCAAAGCCTGTCTTTTGTTGCTCCTGCTGCCACCGCGGCATCTTTCTATGTAGTTGAAGCGGGAATATTGGGGGCATCGTTGCCCATTACCTACGTCATAGCAGTCATAGGCGTTCTGTCTGCAATGTATATGAACTATGCGTTCTCAAAGAGGATTTCTCACGCTGGTGGCTACTATTCTTACATAAGAGCGGGATTTGGCTCCCGAACTGGTATATTTGCATCTTGGCTGTACCTTTTTAACTTGCTTGGTGCCGTGAGTGGCTTTTCCATCTTGTTTTTTGCTGGCGTCCTTTGGCCCATTGTTCCGGGCCTTTCATCAAATCCGCTGGGGTGGATTCCGCTGATGTTCATACCATTCCTCATAATTACAATTCTCCTACTGAGCGGACTGCGCCCATCCCTTTTCTATACAATGATCGGAGGAGTACTGGAAATAGTGTTCCTGGTAATCATCTCCATAGTAATAATCGCGAAAGTGGGTCCATCCAACTCCGTCCTTCCATTCACGTTTACTGGCCATAGCTTCAGTCAAGTCGGACTTGCTACAGTTTATGCTATCTTAGGTTATGTCGGAGTTGGGTCTGTAATCACTCTCTCTGAAGAAATGAAACAACCCAAGAAGACAGTGCCAAAGGCGATTCTTATAGCCATAGGGATGGCAGCCCTTGCCTATATCATGAGTACATATGCTTTTACGGTAGGGTGGGGAATTAATAACATGGGAAATTTTGCTTCTACTTCTAACCCAGGGTTCGTCGTAGTTGCGAAATATGGAGGGCCAGTTGCTGCAACCATATTTATCATACTCACTCTCAACAGCTTCATATCCAACGGGATCGCAGAAGGTAACGCACTCAGTAGAACGGGTTTTGCTATGGCCAGAGATTCTATAGTGTTTCCTAAAGCTCTCTCGCACGTAGCAAAACGGACGGGTGCTCCCTACAAAGTGATCATAGTGGAAATGATTGTAGTTGTCATTATCGCACTAGTGGGCGGGCTCATATGGGGACCATTTACCGCGGCTGCAGTGATAACCACGATGAATGGTGCTTCTCTTTACGTGGTTCATATAATTGCTAACTTCTCACTCCCAGTTTGGGGTACAAGAACTCTCAAGGCAAAAATGAAGGAAGTTTTGCCCTTTGCAATTTTCCCACTGGTCGCTACGTTCGTCTATGCATTCGCAATTTATGGAGTCTTCATCCCGCTCCCATCCTACCCACTTAACATCGCTTCTTATTGGGTGATAGCAGTAATCCTTAGCGGAATAGGCGTTGCAATAGCAATAGGAAGATACCGAAAGAAGGAAGACTTAGACAAAGTTGGCAAAGAAATAGGCACATCTGAACATCAGTGATATCATGACTTGCAAGGAAATAAAACTGGAGAGACTTGAGACTGAAGTGGAAGAGAATGAACTCAGGAATTTTGTCTCCGAAATAATATCGTCGGTCAGGAAAAGAGGTGATGCAGCCCTTAGAGATTACACTTTAAAATATGACAGAGTGAAGTTGGGCTCTGTTGTAATGTCGAAAGATGAGATAGCCTCTATCATGGATAGAGTTCCCCCAGAGACAATGGAACTGGTAAACACCAATATAAAGAGGATCCGAAAATTTGCTGAATTCCAGCTATCCATGTACAAAAACATGGCTCTAGAAGTCGATGATGGCGGTACTACACTTGGTCAAAAAATTGTGCCCATTGAATCGGTAGGAGTGTACGTACCTGCTGGAAGATTTCCTCTGCTATCTTCGGCCTTGATGGGGATTGTACCTGCAAAAGTCGCTGGTGTGAAACGGATAGTTGCATCAACTCCACCAGGAAAAGATCGGCCGGATCCAGCGGTTTTGTACGGTATTGTGAAATCGGGAGCGACCGAGGTCCTTACTGTCGGTGGTGCCCAAGCAATTGCGGCTATGACTTATGGCACGGAGAGCGTGAAGGGGGTCGATAAAATCATAGGACCAGGGAACAAGTACGTAAATGAGGCAAAGAGGCAGGTATTTGGAAAAGTGGGAATCGACCTTCTCGCTGGACCGAGCGAGGTTTTATTGATAGTGGATGAGTCAGCGAACCTAGACAATGTAGCGTATGACCTTCTCGCACAGGCGGAACATGATGTAGCGGCTAGATCCTGTTTGGTTACGACCTCGGAAACTCTAGCAAGGAATGTACTGGACAGGATGGATGAGTTCATTGATTCGCTGTCGACCAAAGAAATTCTTAAAACTTCTTGGAAGGATAAGGGTTCTGTTGTAGTGTGTGAGAATATAAATGAAGCGATAGAATATGCAAATTCATACGCTCCAGAACACTTGGAACTCCATTTGTCCAGGGAATTGGAAAAGGTTGCTTTTAGGGACCTCAGGAATTATGGTTCTCTCTTCTTGAATGAAAACACTCCTGTTGTCTTCTCAGATAAACTCATCGGCACCAACCATACTCTCCCTACTAATCGTGCAGCAAGATACACTGGCGGATTATCCGTTGGTTCTTATCTTAAAATACTGACTTATCAAAAAGTCAAAAGCAAGGAAGCGAAACAAAACCTATCTAGCAGAGCTTACAGACAAAGTATAAAAGAGGGGCTAGCAGGTCATGCACAATCTGCCTTCCTCCGGATGAATAAGAAGGATCAAAAAAAACCAACCTAAGTCCTGACAGAATGAATCTATAGAATTTTTATTTTTTTATTCTTGTAATATTACGTCTCTTCTGAAATTGCCCCGAACAATTTATATATCCACATTTCGCATAACGCACAATGAACGCAGATGGCAATCTGTACAACGCTATTTTATCCACGAGGAAGACCTCAGATGACGGCTCCCTGGTCGTATACAATTTGACTAAGGGTATCGATTTTTCTAATCCAAACAAGGTAGCAGACGCACTTTCTTCTGTTTTCTTTGAGAAGGATGCAATAAACTGGTTCAAAGTCACCGGTGACCACATCGAGTTTTCACCCAAATACAAGGTGCGAGTACTTCTGGCAGAAGAACACAGCAAGCTGCTAACCGAAACAGTAAACGATTTTCTTAGAGATGTAAAGAAAAACGAGATCTCTAAGAAATTTGCCAACCAGATTAAGGACATATCGACTAACGAGGAGAAAATGCAGACGGCAGTTGGGTTGGCTGCAATTGGATCTTTCTTTAACAAGCCCTTTCAACGAAAGGACAACAAAGTAGAGGTAGAAGACCAGTTGTTTACTGAGATGTTGGGGGCTCTTGAAGTTAGAACCCCAAGCAATGCAGATCTTATAGATTGGGAAAATCTCCCTATCTGAAAGGATCTAAGAAGTAATAGATAAGTGAATTCGGCTTGGAGTCAGTAAAGTCAGCAAGTGATACTAAAGCATAATTAAAGTATGGTCAAAACTTCGGAAAGACTGTTGACGGAAAATGTCGGTACCACGCTAAATTTAGCCTGATCTCCGTATCTGTTGACCCAGATAGTTTTGAATCCAATCTCGGATGCTGGGATGATATCGTGGTATATGCTTCCAGCTATGTGAATGACGTCGTCTCTGCTGATGTCATATCTCTTTAGAAGCTCAATCCAGTGACCCTTTTGTGGCTTGTAGGATTTGACGTCTTCTGCTGTGATATACCCGTCGACCTCTAGTTCGTTTTGACGGATAGTCTCTGAAAGCAGTTCACGGTCAATGTTTGAGAGAATGATCCTCTTGTACCCCTTCTCCCCCAAAGATTTCAACGTAGGCTTTGTGTCACTGAACGCGGGCCATCTGGTAATACTTCCCGCAAATGCATTTGCCTGTCTATCCGATGGATTTAGATTAAGCTCGCGGGCCAAGCTCAGAAACGTGGAAGCGAGTACTCTACTGTAAGTGGAGTAACTGGTCTCGTTTTTTGCCTCCAATAAAACATATCTGTTGAACAAATCAAGGTTCTGGGAATTTTCAAAATTTGCGAACTTTTTGAAGTTGTCGATGATGCCTTTTCTCCAGTCTATAAGAGTTCCATAACAATCAAACGTCAGGTACTTCCTTCTCATGTGTGGAAACATTAAAACTTCATTCCATTTAACGGTTCTTCGTTGTGAGTATGCATCCAACACCTTTGCTTAAACCAACTGCTCAAAGACGGGTTAAATATTTGAGATGCATTGGCGAAAGGTGCAGTCGCTAGGAAGAAGTGGAGTACTGGCAGTCGCATTTTCAACATTCATCGCCTTCATGGGTATAGGTGTAGTAGATCCACTTCTTCCTCTCATAGGCAGGGAGATGGGCGCAACTCCATTCCAAATAGAATGGCTTTTCACCAGCTATATTGCTGTGATGTCCGTATCAATGTTCATATCTGGCTACTTCTCAACAAGGTTCGGAAGTAAGAGGACTCTCATTGCGGGACTTCTAGTGGTTGTCCTCTTTGCGACGCTCTCCGGCCTCTCACCGAACATAGGAATATTTGCGGTATTTAGAGGAGGATGGGGTCTTGGCAACGCATTCTTCACTTCCACTGCACTCTCAATCATAGTCGGGGTTGCATCTGGATCATCAGGAAGGATTGAACGCGCAATTACCGTGTACGAGGCAGCACTTGGCCTTGGAATAGCTTCAGGGCCACTTCTTGGTGGCCTTCTTGGATCCTACAATTGGCGATATCCTTTCTTCGGGACTGCCACTTTAATGGCTATCGGCTTCATAATTACACTTACATTTGTTAGAGAGCCGCCAAAGGCAGAGAAGAAGAGAACTCCTGTAGAGATCATAGAGACCCTCAAAAACAGACCAGTTTTCCTGAATGCAATAATTGCCCTCGGCTACAACTTCGGTTTTTTCACAATCCTGGCATATACTCCGCTGACCTTATCGGGCCTTACAACGTTCGAGCTGGGGATAACGTACTTCCTCTGGGGAGTTCTGGTTGCCGTCTCCTCTGTTGTTTTGGTTCCAAGGTTGGTAAAGAGAATGGACAGATTCTTGCTTGAACAGCTGGTCCTCTTTATCTTTGCAATGCTTTTCGTTCTGATGGGTCTTTACCCTTCTTACAGATTGGAAGTCATTGTTATCTCTGGGGTTTTATGCGGTATTTCTAACGCTTCCTTCACCTCTCTGGCCATGGAAGTTTCCCCATTTTCGAGATCAGTATCTTCCGCATCCTACAATTTCCTTCGATGGGCGGGAGCCGCAATAGCACCGATTCTAGCAGGATATATAGCAGGGACTTATGGCTTTTCGATGCCGTTCTTTATCGTCACTCCAGTGGTAGTCGCTGCAGCAATCGCACTTGTGGTCTTCTCCCCCACTCTGAGAAGTGCAATAAGTAGGAACGCTGATAGCATTTCCGGCTCTGTTACCGCATCAAAGTGATTTCTACCAGACTAGGATGGAAAACCTGAACATCTTCTCCAATCTCAATAAAAGGTCGAAAAGATGAACCCAATTACCGCCATTAAGTTGTCGAAATTTTGGAAGTTTCTGGTTCTACCAACTAAAGTTGATATTTTCATTTCTTAATTTTCATCACACCTCCTACTTAAGATACACTTAAATAACAAAATGTATCTAAACACCAAATGGGAAGTGACCAGAGCAATTTCAAGAAGATGCTTGCAAAGAAGCCTCTCATATTCACGGTGTTACCTCTGAGAGACAACAAGACAGGTGACGCAGCCCACGACGATAAGATCATTAGAAACCTCAATAGCAGGAAAGAAGAGCTAGCTATTGCCCTAAATTCATTCTCGAGACTCAATGCTATCAGTGTTCCAGAACTAGTGGAAGAGAATCACGAGGGAAAACCTAGATACAATAGCATCTATACGAGAGCATTGGCTCGAGGAACGGCCGATATTCTGCACATCGACGCTCTGGTCAACAAGGTTGTGGCCCATATAGAGAACTACGAAAATTTTGTCGAATGGATTAAGGAGACTCACACCTTGGGTATTAGCAATATGATTTTCGTTGGAGGTAATACTAGGCATCATAGATATCCGGGCCCCAGCGTTTCGGAAGCAAACGTCATAGCAAGGAGATTGTGGTCAGAATTTCACAAGGAAGAAATAACGATAGGAAACATCTCGCTCCCTGAGCGCAAGGATGAGGCAAAGAGGATGCTTTTCAAGACTCTAGCTGGTGCAGAGTTCTTTACGACTCAACTCCTGTTCGACAGTGCTCAGGTAATCAATATGATTAGTGAATACAACAGACAGTGTGCTGTGGCTGGAGTCAAGCCTGCAACTATTCTTTTCAGCTTCGGGCCAATCAGAAGCATTGCCGACCTTAACCTGCTCGACTTCCTTGCAGTGGAATTACCAGATAACGCAAAGAACTATATCTTAGAAAACAACGATCTAGGAGAAGCTTCAAGACGTTCTGCGATCAATTCCTTAAGAGTTTACAGCGAAATAATATCAGTAATAGAGGAAAAGCATATACCCGTGCCTGTCGGAATTAACGTGGAACAATTGACCAAATCCAACCTCCCATCTTCCATTGTAATGTTAGAAAATTTTGAAAAAGTGATAGATCTACCTGCCACCGAGGTGAAGGATTACCTCAAAAGAATCTCAAGCAGCTTGCCAGGTCAATGATGATTTGCCACTTCTTTCCGGAGGATGTCATCAATTCTTGAGTTCAGTTCGGATCTTTCAACCTTTATCTTGAGACTCTCTAAATTTTCCTGCATTCTCGGGTTTAAATTGAAGCATACTACCTTGTTCACTTTGTTGTCTGTCAACAGTTTTAGCACCCTCCCGTGTCCGGCTTTGTCGTCGGATTCCTTGTTGTGAGGATTTTCATACAGATTTCTGCCAGTTAGGATGCCATTTTCGATTTTAGCGATCAGGAAGCTTCTCGATCTTCCAAAGTGTTCAGATACTGTTACTCCGTCGTCCGTTGGAATTCCTACGATCATCAGAGTTCACCCATCTGCTCGACATCTAATCTTCATAGATTATAGTTTCTGGACTATTGTTCTCGTGAGCAGGGAGCACAGTTATGACGGAGTATGCAGTGAATGACGTCATGAAAGCGGGGAACTAGCTTGACTAGATTGGTCGTCCTTTCCACTTTATTGGTTCTTATCACCTGTAAATCTCGTTTATCAAAATACTGACTATTGGGCCTTCAACACTTATATGCCATTTGGTAAATTTATAGGTGATCATTCTGTCAAAATAGAACATAGATAACTTAGACAGGAGTCCGCATCCTTAACGTCCCTTATGAGGGATCCGGTTCATACCCCCAATAAAATTTCAACTCCGGACCTCCATCAAACGACGATGCTCATTATGACTTCGACATTTTTCTGGGAACTTCGATTTGCTCCTGCAATAGAATGATGTTCTCAGATTAAGTTTGATCGGAGTTATAAAAGGAAAGAATATAATAAAGAACCCCTTTGGATATGCATGAGAGGCCTGGAAGGAAAAGTGGCAATAGTAACAGCAGCCAGTTCCGGTATCGGAAAGGGAATAGCAAAAGTGCTTGCAGCAGAGGGGTGCAAAGTACATATTTCTTCAAGAGACCAGCAGAAACTGAAAAAATCTGCGGTAGAAATCAAGAAAGAAACCGGTAGAGAAGTAGAAGTCACACCTTGCGACCTGACCAATCCGGAAGATGTCAGAAAAATGTTCTCCGATATCAATAAGAATGAGGGAAAGGTTGATTTTTTGGTAATAAATTTTGGTGATCCTAAAGTTGCTCCATTTTTGGATATTACCGAAGAAGACTGGGACTCAAGCGTTAATATGTTCCTGAAAAGTTCGGTGATAATGATAAAGAGTATTCTTCCAGGGATGATATCCAGAGGGGATGGAAGGGTGGTCTTCGTTACTTCGTTGACCACTAAGCAGGCCCTTGAGAATTTTTCGATTTCGGCATCTTTAAGGGCTGCGGTGGTCAGTCTCTCGAAGGTACTTTCTATTGAGTATGCCCAGAAGGGAATAACGTTCAACAGCATCTCCCAGGGTTACATCATGACTCCGCGTCTAGAGAATATTGCGAGACGAAACGCGGAAAGGATGAATGTCTCGATAGAACAGGCATATGACGCAATCAGACAGGGTATTCCGGCAAGACGATTTGGACAGCCAGAAGAGATAGGTCACCTGGTCTCATTCCTCTGTTCAAGTGATGCGTCCTACATAAATGGAACAAACATACAAATCGACGGGGGAGTCGTGCGGTTTCCGTTCTAGATTTCAAAGACAAACCTAAAATCGAATACTGAAACTCATTGTTTTGCTATTTTTCTTCATAGGTCAGCAGATAATATATATTTTCGATAGACCTATCTTAGAATATGATTGTCAAGAATAAGTATACTGGCGATCAGTTTATCGAACTAAGAGATACGAACCTACCGGATGCAAAGACGACTTTGGAAAACGCGAAAAAGGCCTTCCAAGCAATGAAAGAGCTTCCGTCATTTGAAAGATATGAAGCTCTTATGAAGGTATCCAAGGAACTTGAAAACGGAAGGGAGGAGTTCGCAAGGATAATTGCGAATGAGGCTGGGAAACCAATAAAATACTCAAGGGGGGAGGCGCGAAGGGCATCAATAACGATGCTTTTCTCGGCCGAGGAATCAAAGCGGATCTATGGGGAGACCATTCCCATGGACGTTGAATCGCGTGGAAAGAACAGGTTCGCATACTACAACAGAGTGCCTATTGGTCCTGTTTTTGCCATCACTCCATTTAACGATCCTCTCAACCTCGTGGCACATAAGGTGGGACCAGCACTTGCCGCTGGTAATTCCATAGTCAATAAACCCGCTTCCTTGACGCCATACTCAGCATATAAACTGAACGAGATAATCAACAAATCTGGGCTTCCGGAAAACGCAATGCAGACGGTAATAGGACCAGGAGGAGGAGAGGTATCAAACTTTTTCCTGAACTCCGAAGAGATTAAGATGGTCACATTTACCGGAGGTGTCGAGGCAGCTGACAAACTGATCAAAAAGGCAGGGATAAAGAAATATTCAATGGAACTTGGGAGCAATTCCCCCGTCATTGTCTGGAATGATGCAGACCTTGACTTTGCCACGGATGCTATAGTGGATGCGGCAATGGAATCTCAGGGCCAGAACTGCATTCACTCTCAAAGAATCCTGATTCACAAAGATGTCTACGACGATCTTTCAAAGAGACTTGTGGAGAAAGTTGCAAAACTGAAAGTAGGAGATCCCCTGAATGACTCTACGGACGTTGGGCCTATGATTGCAGAAAGCGAGGCGGTCAGGGTTGAAAAGGAAGTAAACAACGCCGTTAGCCACGGAGCCGAAGTCCTGATAGGAGGAAGGAGGGAGGGACGGTTCTATCTCCCGACGCTCATCAAGAACGTCAAGCACAACCTTGGACTGTGGCACAACGAGATTTTCGGTCCCGTTTCAATACTTCAACCAGTTCAGAATTTTGAAGAGGCAATTACTATGGCAAACGATGTCCCCTATGGATTGCAGGCTGGGGTGTACACGAAAAACCTGGACATTGCCATGAAATCGATACAGAGATTGGATTTCGGTGCCGTATTGATCAATGACACCTCAGATTTCAGGGTAGATGTAATGCCTTTTGGAGGAATGAAGTTGAGTGGACTAGGACGCGAAGGAATAAGATTTGCCATAGAAGAGATGACTGAGATAAAGCTGGCCATTTTCAGGAAGTGACTGAAGAGCAAAGTCCGAGATTCTAATAACGGTAGAGTTATTTCCAGTGTGAATGAGCTCTGCGTCTCTAGGAAGGTATTAGAGTCCAAGATTGATATAGAAAAATGAGTGAACAGTCTGACTTCTCGAAAAAACTCAGGAGCTCTCGATCCCTACTGGCCCCATTGATAAGCATTCGTGATTCGTCTGTTTCAGAACTGATTTCTCTTATTGGACCAGATTTCCTGATAGTTGACATGGAACATTCAGCAATAGACGTGCTAGAGCTTCAAAGAATTCTGATGGCTGCAAAACCAGTAGATGTTGTAGCTAGAATCAGAGGCTTAGAGAAGAATGAGATAAAGAAGGTACTAGATACGGGGGTGGCTGGCATCATAATCCCCGGAATTGAAACCGTCGAGGAGGTTGAAGAGGCCGTGGGGTACTCAAAGATACCCCCGGATGGAGTGCGTGGGGTTGGACCTGGTCGTGCATCAAAGTACGGTTATGGTTTTGCATCTTTCATAAAGGAAGCGAACAGCCAGGTGATAATGGTTCAGATTGAAACGAAGAAGGCATTTGAAAATCTTTCCGACATACTATCTGTGCCAAAGTTGGATGGATGTTTCATCGGACCTGTGGATCTGACTATAGCACTGGGGATAGAATTCTCTTGGAGCAACAACATTTTTGTGTCTGCCATCGACAGAATAATAGAAGAATCTAGGAAGAGGAATCTGGTGACAGGCATCTATAGTCCACTTTCAAACAGAAACCCGGAGCAGATAATTGCCCGAGATTTCAATTATATTATGTTTGGGACGGACAGGGAGGCAATTCAGCTAGAATACAGGAACTCTATGGAGTCTTTCAGGAGCAAGGCTAAGACTTTGAACGCAGGAATCGATCTAAAGCGTCAATTCCGAGGTTAATAGACTCCACAGAACCGGCAAAAGAAATTCTAATATGCCCCTCGCCTGCGTTTCCAAATGCCATCCCTGGTAGAACAGCGACCTGATGTTTTTCTAGCAGTTGTTTTGCCAGGTCTTGCGACTTCATTTTTATGCCATACGCTGGAAAAGCATAGAATGCTCCCTCAATCGGAAATGTCTTCATTCCCTCAATTTCGGAAAGTCTTTTCTCTACTAGTTCCTTTTTTTTCCTAAAGTCCTTCCTGAATTCCATAATGAATTCGTTTCCGTTCCTTAGTGCAAAAGCTGATGCCTTTTGAATAAACGGAGGCGAACATGTATACGTATTCTCTATCACTCTTGCAACGTTTGCGATTAGATCCTCATCGCCGATGGTATACCCCGCCCTCCATCCGGTCATTGAGTAACTCTTTGACAAACTGAAGATCGTTGTCACCAGATTAGGATTATCCTCTAGAGATCCCACTGAAAAATGGTCCTGACTGTACGTTATATCCTCATAGGCCTCGTCACTTATGATTCTAATGCCCCGTGTCTTGCATTCACCGTAGAGCCTTTCTAGGTCTCTTCTGCCAATAATTCTTCCGGTTGGGTTACCGGGAGTATTTATCAACACAGCTGCAGTATCCCTGTCCAAAAGGGAGATGACATTATCAACATTGAAGGAAAGATCTTCGTTTAGCTGATAATACGCAGGTTTTAGACCGGCGAGCAGTATTGGTTCACTGTAAAAATAGCCGGGATCTGGGACCAGAACTTTTTGTCTACCCCCTGCTATTGCCATCATTACTGCATAGATGGACTGCTTTGATGTGATGAAGATCGAGTTCTCAAATGCGGCTTTAATCCCATTTTTCTTTTGCACCTTTTCGACAATTGCATCCCTAACTTCTTTTATTCCGTAGGACGAAGTGTAATGGGTTTCTCCGTTCATCATGCTTTCATAAGCAACTTGCATAATTTTTTCTGGTGTCTTGTACATCGGTTCCCCAATTGCAAGGGATGTTATCTTCTCCCCTTTGGCTAATTTCTGAAGTACTAAATTGACGACCTCCAGCGAGGGAGAGCCCTTGAGGTCTCGAACATAGGTAGGATCGGGCATGATAGTAAATCTTTAGCCAATATTTAATCAAATTCCTATTTCTTCAAATAATTATAAGCGATAAGAGTAGCATTTTTCGAAGAGAAAGAATGAAAGACAGATAAAATAAAAAAAGAAAAGTAAATTAAAGTTCGACGGGTGCCTCGTCCTCAACGACGCCCTTCCCCGTGTAGCCCAGTCCCGAATAGTATCCGATGAAGTAGAATATTATGGTTACTACTATGAACACAATTACGTCGTACGGGAAGGCTATGATGTTTATTCCCCCAAAAGTCGAGCTGCCAATGTATGATAGGATCAAGATTGCGACCATATATGCTGGGAGCCATATACCAGCCTTGAAATCCGCCATGCTGAACCATTTACTTCTTACTATGTAGATGAGGAACAGAAGACCGACAAACACCGAAATTATAGAGATGGAAACAGCTGTAAAACCGGACCAATAAATTAGCAATCCGCCGACTACGAATGCCAGCGGAGAGATGACTCGGTAGAATGGAAGAACAAACGGCCTTTTTTCGTTGGGAAGCTTCTTCCTGAATACTGCCAGGCTTACTGCAGAGGGAGCATATGAGAAGACTACTGCGTCCACAAATACTCCGAGAATTTTCGTGAATGAGGGCAGGAGTATCAGATATATTATTGAAATTATCAGTACTAGAACCACTGAATTGTAAGGGATCCCTCTTTTGTTGATCTTTCCAAACAGAGACGGGAAGTACCGGTCATATCTTGCGAGGGTGTTACCTACTCTCGCAGCTCCGCCGTAATAGATTATTCCGTCGCTGAATGATGCAATTACTACCCCGATGATCGCTATTGCTGCAAACAGAGATAGGCCGACTGCAAGCGAAGCGGAAGCGTATGGATATCCCAGAGAGGATAGACCTCCCCAGTTTCCGGGAGAAAGTGACAGGGCCTTCCAGTTTATGGTTCCCACAAATGCCAAGCTCTCAATTATGTAAAAAACCATGACTATAGCAAGCGAAGCTATTATGGCCTTTGGTAGGAACTTTCCGGGATTGTGTACTTCCTCTGCATAATCAATTGGCTGCCTGAATCCTGCATATGCGAAGATTGTTGCTGACACCGCTAGAAACACACCTGCCGCCCCCATTGGAGAAAACCCACCAAACGCCGTCAGATTAGAGGCCTTGAAAAAGAACAAGAGTGCTATGCTAACTATCATTATTAGAGCCATCTTAATGACTGTCACGACATTGTTAAGGGTTCCAATAAACCGTATCGTCCTTGTGTTTATCAGAAATACTATGATCGTCGCAACGATTGCAACTCCTATTCCGGTGTAAGAAAGAGCTGTTCCAGCAGTGTTGTAGAATTGCGGAATGTAATATGCTGAATATTCGACTATTGCCGCCACAACTGCTGGCATTGCGAGGGAATATCCCACAAATGCAGCCCAGCCGTTCAGTAGACCCGCAATTGACCCATGACTCTTTGCTGGATAGTAAGCCACTCCTCCAGCCTTTGGCCACATTGCCCCAAGCTCGACATAGATATACGCTATAGGCAGAATCAGTAGGAAGGCAATCGGCCAACTTACAATACCTGCTGGGCCTCCGAGAGCCAAAACAGTTACAGGTATGAAAGCTACCGCGGGTCCAAGTATTGCACCTATGGTTAGAAAAACTACGTGCCAGAACCCTAAAGCCTTCTTATAACCTTGCTTTTCTTCCGTCATATATACACCTCAAAATACGTCTATTGCTATTACTCGGGCCATTGCCCCGCTAGCCCTGAAGACCTTGAGTGGAAGGGCAGCAATCAAATACTTCTTTCCTTCAATGAGTTGATCAAGCCCGGCTAGGTCCTCTATGAAAGCCATTCCATAGGGCAAAAGTGCCTTGTGAACCCTGAAGTCGCTGTGATCGTACGGTTCGATTCCTAGAGTGTCTATTCCAATGACCCTGGGTCTGTGTTTTACTAGAAATTCTACGGTATCGAATGCAAGTCCCGGAAAATCGA
The DNA here is from genome assembly GCA_021792355.1 of Thermoplasmata archaeon. Next base: position 170,381 of record JAJYUV010000002.1, read on the forward strand.
ACTGAAACTCTCTGGTGTATCCCCTCTTCTTGTCCCAACCAGTGTTTATAAGAACGATCTTCCCGTCATATTCTTTCTTCCAGACCTTCTTAATCTTCTCGAGAGTTATTTCTTTTCCGTCGATCTTTGGCCTTATTACATATCCGTCTCCAACCAGCTGAGATAGCGGGAGTTCGTCAACTGTACTGCCATTCTCCAGCATGTGATATGGTGCGTCTACGTGTGTTCCTGTATGTGTAGTTGAAGAGAAACTCTCCACGTTGTATCCGTCTCTTGCAGCGATTCCAATTGGTGCTATGTTCACAAGAGGATTGGTTGGCCAAACAGGCATGTAGGTTTTTAGGGTAGCGCTTAGGTCGTAAATGCCTCTGACTTCCATGTGGATAATCAACTTTTACTAGGTATTAAATTTAATCATTGGAATAATAATTTTAATCTGTCTAAATCTTATTCCCCACACTCAAACAAATTAGGTAATCTCATTGCCGCTTATTTTAAAATTGAGCTCTTAATAGTTTGGGTTGTTACAAGTCTTTAAGCATGTCTAAAACAATAAATAATGGTGGTACATGGAAATTTATGGTAGAGGTAAGGAAAATTGGCTGGACCGAAATTAAGTCAGAAAAGCTCTCGGAGGTCCTGTCACGGAAATTGATCTATGGGGAGAAGGTCATGCTGGCAGAGGTAAGATTGAAGAAAGGAACTGTTGTACCCGAACACCATCATGAAAATGAACAACTTACGTGGATCGTGGAGGGGGAACTCCTCTTTGAGATAAATGGCAAGAAAATAAGAGTTAGGGAAGGAGAGGTGCTTATAATTCCCTCTAACACCCCACACAAAGCGACTGCAATCGAAGACACGATAGATATGGATGTGTTCAGCCCTATCAGGCAAGACTGGCTAACAGGACAGGATCAGTATCTAAGAGGAGGAAAACGTTAAAAAAGGCAGAATGGGAAAAATTTTCAGATTTCCTTAGGATATTCGTATAGTCTGCCGATAATTCGTGCGTTTAAATCTGAACTGCTTCTGCCTTTATCCCGTGAGAAACGATGAAAAATGCTGGACACTTGTTTGAGTCCTTTATTACGCCTCTTATGTCCTGATCAGCCTCAACTTCAATCTTCAACTCCTTCGCCAGTGGAAAATCATTTGCGGCCAACATGGGACCTATGTCATAGTACAGGTGCCCCTTCAACTTTAGCTTGTTTAGTTTTATCCCCTTCAGACTAGCATTTACTACTATAGTCGATGCGAAGCAGGACATTACCCCGAACATCAAATAATTGAGTGGCGTCGCATAAACCCCCTTTCCACCTAGTACTGCAGGTTCGTCTGCTCCCATCGTGAAACTTGCAAGTTGGGAGGAAAGAGTTGCTGTGAACATGGGACTTCCCTGCATGTGAAACTCTCCGTCGATGTGCTTCTCAAGATAGAAGTGACCGCCGTCGGATTCTATTTTCTTCTTCGTTTCTCTTACCGCTGTCAGGTCTATATTATTAACTATTTCTTGCACAAAATATCCCCTTCTAAACAAAGAAGTTGTCTATATATAATTTCGTGAGCGGTTCACTGGTGGCGGATTCTGATTTCACTTTCCATTGAACACTCTTCCAAGTCTTTTCACGCCTTCCACTATATTTTCATTTGTACAATAGGTGAAGTTGAGCCTCATTGATTCGTGATTATCATTATCAGGATAGAATTCTGATCCCACTACATAGAGAACCTTCTTCTTTATCGCTTCTGCAAGCATCCTGTCCGTATCGACCCCTCTCTTCGTAACCCATATGAACATTCCTCCTTCAGGTCTCGTAAATTCCACTTCCCGGGGTAGGTATTCTTCCAGCGATTTTATCATGATGTCCCTCTTTCCCTTGTACAACTTTATTACCTTTGGGATCCACCTGTCTAGATAGCCTCCGGAAATGTATGCCTCTGCAATGAACTCTGATATTGTGCTCGAGGCCAAGTCTAGTGCCTGTTTTACCATCTTCATCTTCTCCACTATGTCCATTGGAGCTATCGTGTATCCTAGTCTGAATCCAGGGGCGAGAACCTTTGAAAAAGTTCCTAGGTAGATGACATTGTTGTACCTGTCAAGTGCCTTGAGGGGAGGCAATTGTGATCCAGAGAATCGTAGACTACCGTATGGATCGTCTTCAAGAATCATTATTCCTTTCTCAGATACGAATTCGAGGAATTCTTTCCTTCTATCCAAGCTCATGGAGATGCCTGTTGGATTTTGGAAATTTGGCAGAACGTATATGAATTTTGGATTAGGGAATCTCTTCAGAGTCTGCTTGAGTGAATCAATCCTCATTCCGTGTTGATCCATATCCACCCCGATCATCCTTATACCTGACGCTCTGAATGCTGTGATTGCTCCTAGATATGTCGGAGATTCTGAAATTACGTAATCACCGGGATTCGCAAGAATCTTGCCCAGTATGTAGAGGGCTTCCTGAGACCCTGTCGTTTGAATGATCTCTGATGGATCGCACTCTACCCCCATCTTCTCTTTCATCCTCTTTGAGAGCGTGAGTGCCAAACTGGTAAGCCCTTCTGTGGCACCGTACTGTAGCATCTTTTTGCCGTGTTCGGTGATAAGGTCATTGAATATCTTCTTCACATCATCGACAGGAAAAGATTCAGGATTAGGAAGACCTCCACCAAAAGAAATCATTTCTGGATCACCAATCGCCTTTAGTATTGCTTCTATCGCAGAAGGTTTCATTTCTTTTACCAGCTTCGAGAATTCCCTCCTTACTACTAAGTTCCTCTCCATAAAAATCAAACAGGTTGTATGGTAAATAAGTTTCGTCCTTTCTCATAAGATTAGGCGAAACTTAAATTAAATGTCAGCTAGGTTCACCAGGTATTTTCGATGATCCGTGAATGACAGGGAAAAAGATAATAGGCCCGCACATAAATAAAAGGAAAATTAGAAAAAAAAGAGAAGACTGTTCCTCGCACTTTACGAGCTGCTGTCCTCGATTCCCTTGAAGTACTTGCTACCCTTAACTCCAGAGTATACCCCCAAATAATAGAACACCAACGTGACTACTATGAATACAGCCGTATCGATCAATATCGGGACGACTGTGGATGCTGTGAAGGCACTCCTTGTGAAGTAAGAGAAGACGAAGGTGAACACCATGAATATGGGGAGGTAAATTCCGTACAGATAGCCCATTCCCTTTACCTTGGTATACCTGTTGTATACAATCATCAGGAGAATTCCGGCAAGGTCTAGAGGTATCACCAGTTCTATCTCGGTAAAGGTGGACCAATATACCATTAGATTGGTGACGATGAATGCAATGGGTGCAAGTACAGTTGCAACTGGCAGTTTGTAAGGCCTGTTGACGTTTGGGGCAGTTTTCCTGAATACCGCAAGGCTGATGGCTCCCGGAGCATACGAAATAAGGAATGCGTCCACCATTAACCCTATAATTGTCGCCAGAGATTTTCCGAGTGCCACCAGTACGAGAGAAACGATCATTACGAGAATTACTGAATATGTTGGGACACCACGGTTGCTGACATGACCCATCACCTTTGGGAAATATTTGTCCTCTTTCCCGAGTATCTGACCGACTCTTGCTGCGCCACCATAATAAATAATTCCGTCCTTAAAGGTTGCAATCAGTGCAACCACTATAGCGACAATTACGATTGCTGGTAACGCCAGAGCCTGTGCCTCCGATGCGTATGGAGCACCATTTCCGTATAGAGTTCCCCAGTTCGTAATTCCCAGCTTTGAGAAATTTGCTGCACCTACAAACACGAACGCAAGAAGACCGTATATGATTCCCGAAATGACTATTGACAGCACGACAGCTCTCGGAATGCTCCTACCGGGGTGCTTCACTTCTTCGGAGTAATCAATAGGTTGTCTGAACCCTCCATACCCAAAGATAGTGAAAGTTATAGCGGTGAAGAATCCAACGGCTCCGAACGGTGCAATGCCCCCGTAGGAGCTTGAAGTGAAATTAGAACCGTGGAAGAAGAAACTCAGCGCTATGACTATGACTCCTATCAGTACGACTGTAACCACTGTCAACCAATTGTTTATTGCTCCCATGTGTTTGATTCTTAGCATGTTTATTCCGAAAACGGCCAGTAAAACCACCTCAGAAGCCACAATCCCTGCAGTGGTCAATACACCATTTACGTACAGAGATGGTATGTAGAAACTTGCATATTCTACCACAGCAAATACTATCACTGGCGAAACCAAAAGATAGCCTACAAAGGAAGACCATCCGTTAATTGCTCCCACAAGCGGTCCATTACTTCTGGACGGATAATGTGCAACGCCTCCGGCTTTTGGCCAGGCTGTACCCAGTTCAGAATACACTAGCCCAACTGGAATAAGCATCAGCATAGCTACAAACCATGAAAGTATCCCGATTGGACCAGCGAACGCGATGGTATATACAGGAGCGTACGCAACTGCTGGACCAAGTATGGCACCAAGAGCGAGGAATACCACACTCCAAGTTCCAAGGTCTTTTCTATAGCCCGACTTTACTTGAGTACCCATCCCAGCCTCTTGGGAGGCCGTTGGGGCACTACTATTTGTATCTCCACTCATTTTTTACACCTCAATAAACGTCCATGGCTATGACTCTGGCCATGGCTCCGCTCCCTCTAAAAATCTTAAGCGGAAGTGCGGCAATCAGGTATTTCTTCCCCTCCGTAAGCTGATCCAAGCCCGCGAGGTCTTCGATGAAAGCAAACCCCTTTGCCAGGAGTGCTTTGTGAACCCTGAAGTCTGAGTGGCTGTAAGGTTCTATCCCCAAAGTGTCTATTCCGATGACCTTAGGCTTATGTTCAACCAGGAAATCGACCGTGTCCAACGACAGTCCTGGAAACTCATACTGGAACTCCTTGGTAAAGCCCCGTTTCTTATCCCAGCCTGTGTTAATGAGTATGATCTTCCCGTCGTATTCGTTCTTCCACTTCCCCTTCAGTTGCTTGAGGGTGATTTCGGTCCCTTCGATTTCCGGTCTGATTACGTATCCCTCCCCAACCAACTGATTCAGAGAAAGTTCGTCGACTGTTGCCTTGGTATCTATAAAATGGTACGGTGCATCCACGTGTGTTCCAGTGTGTGTTGCCGAAGAAAAAGATTCAATCGAATAACCGTCTCTGGAGGCGATGCCTATGGGCGCGATGTTCAATAGAGGACTCGTTGGCCAAATTGGCATATAAGTTTTCAGGGTCACACTCAGGTCGTAAATACCTCTGATTTCCATCGGAATAAATAAAATTTGAGTGTATTAAACCTATCGGTAAAACAAAACATTTTAAGGTAGACCTTAACCTCTAAAAGATTCTCTTACTGTCGACAGCGACCTTCAACCTTGACATCTGCAAAATTTATTTAGCTTATCATCAGGCTAGATATCCCATTGTAACGTTCATTGTCTACCTTATTGCTGCCAAGATGCTTACTCTCGTTTCGAATCTTTCACGTAAGGATTCGTCCATCAATCACAATTTTTGGCTCTTCATAATAGTGACAAGGTCAGTCAGAGCGGCCTGAGCAGTCTGAATCTTTCCTGCACCAGGGCCCATCGAGTAAATCTTTCCCATCGTATCTGTGTCCAGCTCAATGGCATTCATTACGCCACTTACTCCGGACAGGACGTCTTCCCGCGAGAGTTTTATAGGTCTGACATAAGCTGTGGAGCGATCGGCATAGGCCACCAGTTTTGTCTTGTCACGCGCCTGTTCGGGCGTAACGTTCCTGATTCCCTCAATCTTAAGATCGCCAAATTCATGACGCCATCCTAATATGTGTGATACAATCGTTATCTTAGATGCGCTATCAAATCCATCAACATCGTTCGTGGGATCCGCCTCTGCGTACCCAAGCTCCTGCGCTTCCTTCAAGGCGGTTGAGAAGTTCTTCCCCTGTTCCATAGACGTGAGTATGTAGTTTGTTGTGCCATTCATGATTCCTCTCACGCTCTTCACCTCTGCGCCCGGGAGCAGTTCAAGCAAATTGAACGACGGAGTTCCAGCCATGACCGTCCCCTTCATCAGAAATTTCACTCCCCTTTTCTGCGCAAGGCTCGTTAGTTCTTTGTACATCAGCGCAGGAGGTCCCTTATTTGTCGTTATCACGTGTTTTCCCATGTCGAGAGCAGTCTTTATGTGCGTATAAGCTGGCTCTGCAGTCTTAAGATTGAGCCAGGTGAATTCACACACGATGTCGGCATCTGATTCCTTGATTGTTGAAATGACATCCTTTTGCTCAAATGTTTTTCCCTTTGCTAATTCTCCGACCAAATCTTTTGTGGGATTGGTGATGTGCCCAAATTTCATATCTACAATCTCGCTGATGGAAAAGTTGTTCAATCCAAGCATTTCCTTCTTCTTAGTAAATAGATCGAAAAACCCCTGACCAACGGTTCCGAACCCCAGTATCAGGATCTTAGATTTCTTAGAAGTCATGCCAAACGATTGATTGCAATTAGTTAAGGATTCTGGTGAGGACAAGAAAGGATTGCTAAACATAGGAGTGACTCCTCCTCTATTAGGAGAATTCAAGAAATTACGGACATTTAGTTGTTATCTGACCCCTCTACCCAAATTTTTTTAACCAGAATCTCGCAATTTCTTCTCTCGTCGCAATCCATACTCTTTCCTTGTTCTTGATGTGCTTGAGAAATCCTTCAAGAGCCGGTAGCCTCCCTGCCCTTCCCGTCACCCTGACATGGAATGCTGCTGACATCATTTTTGAGTTCTTGATGGATTCACGGTAAAGTGTGTCAAACGAATCCTTCAAATACGAAAGGAAATCAGAACTGTTAGAGAACCTGTTCATGGGATTTTGAAAGTGGAAATCGTTAGAGTCTGGTGCATATGGAACTATCAAAATTCCCGTTTCCTTATCAAAGTAAGGTATGTCATCAGCATACGAATCTGAATCGTAAATGAAATTTTTGAACTCTTTCAAGAGTCTCAAAGTATTGGCACTTGGTTCCCTCGCGTAAAAACCTACCGGGTTCTTTCCTGTTATCTCCCTTATAAGATCAACTGATTTCTTTATCTCTTCTCTCTCTTTTTCTAACGTCATTCTGTAGAGTTCTGTCCAGGAAAATCCGTGGTCGCATATCTCGTGCCCACCTTTGATTATTGCGGTCGCCGCCTCCCTGTTGACGTCCAAGGATCTTGCGGTCGCGAAGAAAGTAGCCTTAGCGTCGTACTTTTCAAGTAGGTTAAGTATCCTCCATATGCCGACCCTCTGTCCGTACTCATAGACTGATTCCATTCCCACATCCCTGACCTTGATGTCCACCGACCCAAATTCACCGATTGTCTCAACGGTGTCGTCAGTAACAACCGAATGTTCGCTTCCTTCCTCATAGTTGAAAACGAGAGACAGAGCAAGCGTTTTTCCCCCGGGCCATTTGAACTTTGGGGGGAATTGTCCGTATCCGATAAAGTCTCTTGAGTAACCCATTCAGCATATGATTAGCTGCTCAGAGAAAAAAGTAACTGTGTCCATTTGTTGGTGCTACAAAAGATCGATTTGACAGGTCTAAAAATAGACCGAAAGACAACGACCCGGTTCACAGTCTCTTTAGGTCCTGAATGACCTTGGAAATGGATTCTTGTGCATCGCCGTAGAGCATCTTTGTCTTTTCCATATAGAAAAGATCGTTCTCAATTCCTGCAAAGCCCTTTCCTGCTCCCCTCTTCAAGACCACTACGTTTTTCGACTTGTCAACATCCAGTATCGGCATGCCATAGATGGGTGTTCCCTCTATTCTGGCAGCAGGGTTTACTACATCGTTTGCCCCGATGACCAGGGAAATGTCGACATCCTGGAATGCTCTGTTAGCCTCGTCCATGTCCTCTAGAAGATCGTAAGAAACTCCCGCTTCAGCCAGTAAGACGTTCATGTGCCCTGGCATTCTTCCTGCCACAGGATGGATTGCAAAGAAGACCTTTATTCCTCTGGAAATGAGCAGGTCTGTAAGGTCCCTGACTTTGAACTGGGCCTGTGCAGATGCCATTCCGAATCCAGGGACTATGGCAACTGTCGACGCATATGCAAGCATTACCGCAACATCCTCGCTGCTGATAGGCTTAAGGTTTCCGGAAATGGTTCGTTTCTCTTCCTGTGTCTTTCCAAATCCTCCAGCCAGTATTGCCCCAACTGACCTGTTCATTGCTCTCGCCATCGCTAATGTAAGAATTGTACCTGCGGCACCTACCAGTATTCCGGCTACCACCATAGCATAGTTAGAGATCGCAAATCCTTCCAACCCAACTGCTATTCCCGTCATGGCATTGTACAGTGATATGAGCACTGGCATGTCTGCTCCTCCAATAGGGAGGCCCATCAAGAAACCATAACCTATTGTTAGGACAAAGAACGGAATCAATGCATTTCTGTAGGGTATCAGCAGGCCGAAGTGAGTCAGGAATACCACTCCAAAAAACACACCTACTGCGGCCACCACTAGGTTTATCAGCTGCTGTAGAGTGAAAGTGATTGGTTTCTGTCTCATCCATCCCTGAAGCTTAAGGAATGCTATGATACTCCCCGCAATTGAAACATTACCTATCAAAGCTCCTACAAGCGCAATTGTGATATTGAATGAGGAGGCGCTGCCTCTTATCAGTTCAATTGCGGCTATGGCAGATGCGGCTCCCGCACCCATCCCATTGTATATTGCCACCATCTGCGGCATGTTTACAATTGCGACCCTTCTTGCAGCGACGTAACCAATGACAGCCCCTATCAATATTGCAGGGAATATAAGGACTAGATTCGATATTCCCGGGAGGAAAAATGTCGCTCCTATGGAAAAGGCCATTGCAATGCCCGCCCAGAGTATTCCGCTCCTGGCGGTTGCGGGATTACCCATTCTTATCAGACCGATTACAAATGCCACTATGGTGAGGACGTAGATCGGGTCAGTGATGTCTATCATTTTTCACCGCCCCTCTTCTTGAACATTGCAAGCATCCTTTCGGTTACAACATATCCTCCAACAACATTTAGGGTAGCCATCACCACTCCAATAAATCCGATGACTCTCTCGATGTCGTTTGTCGCGTACCCGAGCGCCAGGATTGCCCCTACCAGAACTATTCCGTGTACAAAATTCGACCCAGACATCAGGGGAGTGTGAAGTATCACTGGGACGTGACTTATAACTTCGTACCCTACAAACACCGCAAGCAGAACTATGTACAACCAGGCCCAGTCAGTTATGATCACTTCTTCTCACCATCTGCCTTTGTCGGGGGAGGAAAAGTCACTTTGCCGTCAGAACATATCATGCATGCTAATAGAAGGTCGTCCTTCTCTGGTTCTACAATATTGCAATCCTTGTCAATGAGAATTGATAGGAAAGACGATACATTTCTTGAATACATTTGACTGGCATTTGTTGGTGCCTCTGATTGCGGATTGATGGAGCCTATGATCTTGACGCCATTGTGGTCTATTATTTTCCCAGCCTGAGTGAGTTCACAATTTCCTCCTGACTCCGCCATGATATCAACTATAACACTCCCTGGCTTCATCCTGGAAATAGTGCCAGAGTTCACTACCAAGGGCGCCTTTTTCCCAGGAACTCCAGCCGCAGTTATCAAGAGATCGGCAGAGACTATTGCAGCCTCAAGCATTTCCTTCTCCTTCTTCCTTTCTTCTTCCGTCAGTTCCCTAGCATATCCGCCAGCCCCTACAGCATTGAATCCCACCTCGAGAAACTTTGCTCCGAGACTCCTGACATCGTCCCCGGCCGCTCTCCTGACGTCATATGCCACCACAGATGCACCCAGCCTCTTTGCCGTAGCAATGGCCATCAGGCCGGCTACGCCCGCACCTATAACTAGAACATTGGCCGGTTTGACCGTTCCGGCTGCGGTCGTCAGCATAGGCATTAGCCTAGGAGAATGGTACGCGCCAATTATTGCTGCACGATACCCAGCCACCGCTGATTGCGATGAGAGGACGTCCATTGACTGCGCACGAGTCGTTCTTGGAAGTAACTCCAGGGAATATACTCTGAGTCTCCTATTGGCTAAGTCCCGTTCAAGAGAATGATACCTGAGGGGGTAGATTTGACCTACCAGGGTGGAGTTTGGTTTGAAGTAAGGAAGATCATCTTCATTCGGTCTACCAAGCATCAGTATCAAATCTGAACCAGAGATGACTCCTGAGCGGCCATCGATTATTTTGCATCCCGCTGATGAGTATTCAGAATCTGGGAATCCCGCCTTGACACCTGCTCTAGACTGAACCAAAACCTCTATTTTCCTATAGACAAGTTTCTTTGCATCCTCCGGCACCAACGCGACTCTGTTCTCGCCTTCCGACGTCTCGTCCAGAACTCCAATGGTTATCTGCAAATTCACCTACCTTTCCTCGGATAAATGATCTTCATTAATAACTATCGTCTCATTTCTGGGTACATTTCAATGCTGGTCTTTCTAAAAACACAACGGTTTAATCTTTGGTTAGACTTTGTTGATGTGAAGCTAACTGAAAACATTCAGATGATTGATGGGACCATGGCAAACTGCTACACTGTTACCTTGGATGGCAAGGTTATACTCATAGACTCAGGTATGAAGAGTTCCTCCAAGAAGATAATCAATCACTTTGAATCTCAGAAGATCAAGCCAGATATTGTGCTCATCACGCACTGCCACGTTGACCATATTGGTGGCCTGTCGGATATATCTTCAGAATTTCACCCAGAGATATTTGTTCCAGACAAGGAAGTTGAGATAGCAAGAGGAAATGAGAAGATGCCGACTCGAGGCGGTGTTATATCTGCAATGGCAGGTCTGATGAAGGCAAGACCAGTGAGCGAAGTGAGTCCTCTGAGCAAGCTTAAGTTACCTGGAATGACTGCAATGGATACAAACGGGCATACGCCAGGGAGTACTTCATTTAGCTTCGGATCACTTGGAGCCATTTTTGTTGGTGATGCAGTATCAGAAAACGAGGGAAGATACGAATTCAACAAGTCATTTACTCTTGACCCCAAAAATGCTGAAATCTCTATAAAGAGAATACTTGAATTGCACGGGACTATGGCTTATCCTGGTCACGGAAAACCCTTCAAGATTCCATAACTGTTTTGCAAGCTAGTTTGCAGCTAATTCGATTCCTGAAGTAAATCTCTAAGTGTTTCCTGAATGCTCGGATACTTGAAGGTGTACCCGGCATCTAGAAGTTTCTTCGGCACGACCTTTTGACCGCTAAACACAGAGTACTTGCTTCCCTCTCCAAGCACAATATTTGCGATCGAAGGACCCATTCTAATTCTAATCTTCCTTCCCTTCTCGCCGGCTATAAGGTTCATCAGTCCTTCCATCTTCAGAGGATTCGGAGATACTACGTTGTACGACCCTTCAAAACCGATCTGTGTCATGAAAACGATTGAAGAAACCGCATCGTCGATGTGGACCCAGGATTTCCAACCTGCTTTTCCCTTGAGATTGAAAGATACGCCAGTTTCAACACCCCGCAGAAGTTGTGGAAATGCACCACCATCCTTTCCCAAGATAACTCCAAAACGCGGGATTAAAAGCTTGACTCTGTCACTAACTTTTCTAGCTTCTTCTTCCCACCTGACGCAGAGGTTCGCCAAATAATCGTTTCCAGGTTTTGAATCTTCGTCGACCGCTTGGTCCTCGACGTCTCCATAGTAACCTATTGCTGATGCGTTTACGAAGTACTTAGGTTGAGTGTTTGCCGAATTGATTGCATTCACCAGCAAAGCTGTGCTTTTGACCCTGGAATCTATGATCTCTCTCTTGTAGGGTTCGGACCATTTCTTTTCTATTCCTGCTCCCGACAGATTAACTATCAGGTCGTAACCCTCTATTTCCTTAGTCAAAAGATCAACGTTACCTGTCGGGTCCCACGTGATCTGCTTGTAGGGAATAGCAGAGTCAGTTTTTCTGGTCAGTACCGTGACATTTCCTCCACTCTCCTTGATCTTCTTCGAAAGATGCCTTCCTATGAAACCTGAGCCTCCAGCTATAAGCGCATTAACCATGTAAACCTCATCCTTATCGCTAATTCTATGATGTGCCACACATAATCTAAAGTTAAACCTTACGGCGAAGAAGTGACGGAGAATTTAGTGGGTACTGTTCCAGATGGAAGAGGAGGATCTACTATCATCCTAAACGGTATACCATTTTTCTGGCAAAAGGCATCAATCTCATAGACCTGGACTTCGACTATCTTGTCACCGATCTTCTTTGTGGTAGCAAATGTGTTGTAGAATATGGAGGAGGTATCCTCTAAAGCATCCCTCTTCTCGTCGTATTCTACCCTTACCTTGTAACTGTGATTTAGGTCGCAAATTGGGCACTTTAGCATTGAGACGTTAATCTCTAGATCTGGCATGATTCATTATTTAGTCATGATATTTACGAATTTGTCTCTGAAAAAATCAGGACAACCACTGGCCAAGTGGTAAAATTGAAAATTCAAGAGTTATAAACTCTGACATACTTTGGAGATGCCCGGAGGGTAAAAGTTGATTGAGAAAGTCTGGATACTGGCGGATATCTCTTCTAGAGGAGGAAAGGTTCCTCCCATCTACCTCTATCTAGTCTTCATACTACCAGGTTTTGCTTATTCGATTGCAACTACTGGTAATATCAATTACTTACCTTTCATTCTTATCTCGATTTCGATTGTACCTCTGGTCATTGCAACCAACCTGTATGACGACTATTTTGATTTCGTCAAAGGATACGATAGAATAGACTCTCCGAACACGATCTATCGTCGGCACCCAATATTCTATTACAAGGTTTCTCAAAGATACCTAATAGGGTGGGCAGTAACGTTCTCCATAATTTATCTTCTCTTGAGCTTCGTGATTTCTCTCCGGTACGGACTGGTTCTGAACATAATCTCCATTGTAGGGCTTCTCTTGGGATATGGTTACACCGGACCTCCGTTTGGGTACAAGTATCGAGGACTCGGTGAGATCGGAGTTTTCTTTTCGACGATAGCCGCAAGCGAGTTCATATCAGTTGCCTCAATCGGGAGATTCTACCCTAGCTCAATTCTCTATTTTGTACCTTTCGCTCTCTTAATATCACTGCTGCTTTTCATCGGAAATTACAGGGATCTGGATTCCGATAAAAGATCTGGATTTAGGACCCTGGCAGTCATCCTTGGAAAAGGAAAATCCAGCAGCGTCCCTATGGTGACCTTTTCGCTATTCTACGTAGCCATTGTAGTACTCTATCTTTTGGGAATATATGGAAAATTTAGTCTGATAGCCCTTGTGACCTCACCAATTGCCTACTACTTTTCCCTCAGATGGACTAGAAGGGAAAGCATCAGATTTGAAATTTACGCCGGACCATTTCTTTTTGGCATTCTTATGTCTCTCATAGTAATCCTGCTCATCTAGATCCAAATTTAAAAGCAGAATAAGAAATGGTTAAATCCAGATTGTGCTGTCACTGGTGATACCTATGGACGAGTTCGACAGGCGCATTTTGAAACTACTTCGCGATGACGCTACCCTATCGCTGAAAGAAATTGGAAAGAGGGTTGGCCTTTACTCACCGTCTGCAATAAGCAAGCGCATTGAAGTACTACGAATGAACGGGTATATCAAAAAGATAACTGCGACATTGGACTATACGAAGATGGGTTTCTCCTTTGTCACACTTACGATGATAAGGGGTAAATATGGTGGAAACTACAAGGAGGCAATTGCAGAGAAATTGAAAAAGATACCGGGCATAGTTTCGGTCTATTTCCTCCTAGGTGACATCGATTTCATGATCCAGACGGTTTCAAAGAGCAAGGATGATTATTCAAAGATCTTGGATAGAATCTCTTCCATTGCTGAGATCGAGCGTTCAGACACCAGGACTATACTTCAGACATACAAGGAGATGGATTTCAGTTCGGTTGAGATCTGACCCTACTTCAATATCTTCCTCAGTTTCTAACGGGGTGACTTCATCTCTCCTCATCAGACTTCACCCGATTCGTTTCTGCATAGTCGTAGAGCCAGCATTTTACCAAGCTCTTTCCCAAATCAAAAGTTGGTGGTGACTTTTCACACACAGAATATCTTTTGATACAGGAATTCTGATATATGCACCCTTCTCTGCTGGGCTCTCCTGAGTCGTGGGCAACTGAAAACTTGTTGGAAGAAGTGAGCGAGAGGTTTGCACCGATGAGATCCGCAGTGTAAGGATGCCTCGGGCGTTCAAATATTTCGTACGTGTTTCCCTGCTCAAGTATCTGTCCGTAGTAGAGGACGGCTACCCTTTCGCACATGTACTTGATGACGTTCAGATCGTGAGTTATGAATATGTAACTTATCGATAGTTCGTTTTTGAGTCTGATCAGCAGATTCAGAATTTGCGCCTGGATAGAAACATCCAGAGAACTCGTGGGCTCGTCAAGGACCAATATCTTTTTCCCGCCAATTAAAGTTCTTGCCAGGCTGACCCTTTGTTTCTCTCCGCCACTCAGTTCAGTTGGATAAGATTCGAGTTTGCTCTCCGGAAGTTCCACCAGTTCTGAAGCCTCTTTGATCTTTTCCTCTAGTTGCCTGTCTGTAAGCTTCTTCTGGTCGGGAATTCCTTCAGAAATGATCTCCGAAACGGTAACCCTAGGATTTAGACTTCCAACCGGGTCTTGGAAAACTATTCCGATGTTTTTCCTCAGATAAAGAATGTCTTCCCTCTTCCTGAAATCTATCTGCTTGCCGTTGAGCTTCATTTTGTATTCTTTTGGTTTGTAGATACCTACCAGTGTCCTCGCCAGCGTGGTCTTTCCTGACCCGGTTTCTCCAACTATTCCGAAGGTCTCTCCCTGCTTGATATTGAAGGAAATCGAATCTAGGACCGTCTTCCACCTATCCTCTTCCCCAGCAGATTGAAAGAGTTTCGTCTTTCTCTTGAACCGGACCGTTAGATTCTCAATTTCCAGGATTTGTTCATTCATACAACCAGCAGGCGACCTCCCTTCCTTCTTTCTGCACTCTCAATTCGGGAACTTTGTTTCGGCATACGTCGTTGGCAAACTGGCACCTCGGATGGAACGCACAACCAGATGGAAGATGTCT
Organism: Thermoplasmata archaeon; assembly: GCA_021792355.1. The sequence continues at coordinate 185,488 of JAJYUV010000002.1, forward strand.
CAGATCAGGTGGAGCTCCAGAGGAGACTTTCAGGGACCCTTCTTTCGCGTACCCTTCGGGAACGGAATTCTTGAGCATCGTAGTATAAGGATGCAGTGGTCTTTGGAGGACATCTTTCATAAAGCCGCTCTCAACCACTCTACCAGCATACATAACGTACACCCTGTCACACATATATGCAGCCACTTCAAGGTCGTGAGTTATCAAGAGAATGCTTGACAATATTTCCTTCTTCAGGCTGAGTATGAGACTTATTATCTTCCTCTGGACAATCAGGTCAAGTCCTGTCGTGGGTTCATCAAGAATCAACAAATTTGGCTTTTGAACTAGCACCATAGCTATGGATACTCTTTGCCTCATTCCTCCAGAAAGCTGATGTGGATATACGCTGAGAACTCCGTCCACATCCCTTATCATGACTTCCCGCAGGCTCTTCCTAATGACTGCCTCCTTTTCTTTCTTCTCCATCTTCGGTTCTGCTATATTCACTGCCTCCTCCATTTGGTCATGAACTGAGTAAACCGGATTCAGAGACGTCAGCGGCTCCTGAAAAATCATGTTTATACCCTTTCCTCTGAAGTTTATTTTATTGTCTTTTCCATGCAAAATCTCCTTGCCTTCAAAGGTTATCGATCCCCTGGTAATTCTTGCTGGAGGGATATCCAAGACACCTATTATGGCCTGAGCAAGAGTAGATTTTCCGGAGCCGCTTTCGCCGACGACTCCGACAACCTCTTCTTTACCGACTCTGATTGAGACGTCCTTGAGAACTTCAATTGATCTGTCCACAGTTTCGAAATTCACTGTCAGATCCCTTACTTCTAGAAGGTTGGGGCTCAAGTTATCCAGATGAGAAGTAGTGGCAGTCATATAAACTATCTTAGTTCGAGTCGAAACTCTCTTCAGACCTTATCTTAATGTCCCTCTTCCCAAGCTCGGCAAAGAACGGTTTAACAGGTACTATCTGTTCCGGCGGTTTCACTCCCTTTCCTTTTATCACACCGCCCATTATCATCTGGGCTGCGATCGAGCCGGGGACTCCTACCTCTTTCTGCGATGCCGATACCTTCCACTTTTCGTCGTACTTGAAATATGCCTTCATCTCGACCTTCTTGGGTCTTCCTTCGTCTGAGCCCTTTGCGGTGACCACCGTCATTTCATAGTCCATTATCTGAATGTTCTCTGGAGGAGAGAACATGTTTTGAGACTTCAGGAAGTCGAAGAGGAATTCTCTCGGCACTACTTCCGAACCTCCCGCCTTCACTTTGTCCTTTCCTCCGAATCCTATATCGGCAAGGAACTTGAGTTTCTCGATATCGGCACTTCCTTCCTTCCATTCTACGTACTTAATCCCTTTCTCGGCGAAGCTTCCTGGGAGTGTTGCTATTTCTGAATGAATGGACCTGAAAATCTTCGCTTTCCCTATTTCCCAGCCGAAATCATATTCTTCCATGTTGCAGAAGGGCTCAGATTCGACCATGTTCCCGTCAAAATGAACTGCCTTGAGGGTGAGTTCATCAAAAAGAGTGGCGGGCGACCACGTGAAGAATAACTTTGGGTAGTTTGTTTTATCGATCCAGCCGTCCCTTATCACTATCTCATCAACCTTATCAAGCTTGCTTACTGCATAGCTTGCCATAATGTTCGAAATACCTGGTTGAGCCCCCATCCCTACTATAGCAAGTAGCCCAGCATCCTTATATTCTTGATCTAGCGCCAGTTGCTCCAAGGTAACCCTATATAAACCACCGAAGTCCAAATAGTTAGTTTTTGCATCCAGTGCCGCCTTCATTATTTTTATGTTGTGATAATATTGTACCGCATTTATAACCACGTCAGAGCCTCGAAGGGTCTTTACTAGCGTTTCCTTGTCATTAACATCTAACTTTACAAATTTCACCCTAGGGTCGCCAAATTCGAGGTTTTTTACTTGGTCACCTACTATTATTTCATCTATTTTATTATTATTTAGTAAATCAAATACCGCGCATCTTCCAGTTAAACCCATTCCACCTAGTACTACAGCTTTCACATGCTATATTAAAATAGATAAATATAAACATTTTCCTGATTCGTAAAAAAAATTGTAAGAAAATGAATTATATTCTGAAAAATTTTAAACAAAAACGTCTTCGAGAAAAAATAATATACCCCACAGGAATATCAAACCATATATGGTTGTGAAATAATGCAAACTGAGGATGAAACTCATAAAGATGTTACAAACGTTCCTGAAAGAACAAGAAGTTATGAAACGAAGAGATCTCTCAATCTTTTTAAGAAGACAAAAAAGTTGATTCCATCTGGTTCAAGTTCTCTCATGAGGACAAGTTCCTGGGACGATTATCCGATATTCATGAACAAGGCAAAGGGAACCAGAATGTGGGATGTCGATGGAAACGAATACATAGATTTTCTGATGGCCTTTGGACCGCTGATAAATGGCCATGCAAATGAAAAGATAACTGCCGCAGTGAGGAAGTACATCAAGAATGGCGATTTGTACGGGACGCCAAATGAGCTGGAATACAAACTAGCGAGGGAATTCAAGAAATTCGTGAAGACTCAGGACATGGTGACATTTGCCCTGAGCGGCACGGATGCGACGTTCAACGCCCTCCGAATCGCACGAGCGGCTACAGGAAAGGACAATATACTAAAATTCGAAGGACATTATCATGGGCTCCACGATTACGGGGCCGTATCTGTAGAGGCACCTCCGCCAGTTGCTGGACTGAAGTGGTTCCCCAAGTCGCTTCCATATTCGGCTGGAATACCTCAAGGTGTGATGGAGACTGTAGTTGTTTCCACCTGGAACGATCTCGAGAGTCTTTCAAAGATTCTCAGGATCAGGGGGAATGAAATCGCAGCAATAATCATGGAACCAATTATGGCGAACTCCACTCTTGTCTCGCCTGAACCTGGATATCTGAAGGGAGTCAGGGAGCTTGCAGATGAATACAATATCCTGCTGATTTTCGATGAAGTCATAACTGGGTTCAGGGTCAGCGAGGGTGGTGCACAGAAACTATTTGGAGTAACCCCTGACCTGTCTTCGTGGGCAAAGTCCCTTAGCAACGGGTATCCGATTTCTGCCGTCGCTGGAAAAAAGGAATATATGGAATTGATAGGCAACGGAGTGGGGTACGGAGGAACTTACTTTGGAGTCCCTATATCCCTGACTGCCTCAATAGCCAATCTGAAACTTCTAGAAGCAAACGAATTTGAGGGATATAGCGTACTAGGAAGGTTGACAAGAAGGATGGCAAGAGGCATCGAAGAGGTTGGAGAAGACCTTGACGAATCCATATTTGTCAACTATGAAACTGGACTCCTAACGTTCGTATTCACGGAGCAAAAGCAAATCACCAATTATAGGGAGAGCATAATCATGGACTGGAATAAGTACAAGGGAGTCCAGAAGAAAATGCTGCAGAGGGGGATATACTATCATCCGGACGGAGCGGAACGAATACCACTTTCAATGGTCCATACGGAAGCTGACGTGGAAGCATTCTTGACATCATTGAGGGAGTCGATCAAGGAATACAATCGTGAGAACTAGTCAATTCCTGAGACCGTGAGGGTCAGTGCTGAATAGAGATATCAGCACTGTATATTCTTAGTGGAGTTCCTGATCCAGCAATCTCCTCTTCCTTTTTTACGAGATCATCCGTTGTCTTCATCCTCTATTTTCCAGGAGGTGCACTAGCCCCGAAGAAGGAATAACGATTGTGACCCAACCGAACAGGGCGGGAATGAAAGATGATCAGTTACGTTTCTCGTTTATATCTTACTTCCAATCGTTTCCGAATAAAATTCAAGCGGAAATTTTGGAGGGCTTTCTTGGCGAATATTTTCTGTTATCCAAAAGAATTGATATACTTCATCTAATTACTTGTTGTATGATTGAGAAAAATTCCGACAAATCCATGGAAATTAGTAAAATTTGCACGGAATTGACATATGGAACTTGGAGAAAACAGGGGAACTGGACTCCTCTGACCATAACGAGCGAGAAGGGAACTTACTTTACCGATTCTAACGGAAAAAACTATCTCGATTTCTCAGCCCAGCTAATGTGCTCTAACCTTGGGCATGGAAATCAGAGGATTAGGCAAGCAATAAATGATCAACTGAACAAGCTAGAGTACATTCAACCTGGATATGCAACTGAGATCAGGGCAGAGGTCGCTCTCTTGCTGAAGGAGGTACTGCCATCATCTCTGACAAAATATTTCTTCGGAGCATCAGGTACAGAAGCCAACGAAGCAGCTATAAAAACCGTAAGGATGTTTTTTCAGAAGGAAAGAAAGATAAAGATCATTTCGAACTATAATTCCTATCACGGTTCTACTTCTGGGAGCATAACCCTTACGGGAGATTTTAGGAGGATTCCAGTCGATACGTATTATTCTGTCCCAGGGATCGTCCATTCGATTCCACCTTATTGCTATCGATGTCCGCTCAAGCTCAAATTCCCAGAGTGTAATATTGCCTGTGCAGACTACAACCAGTACCTGATTGAAAATGAGGGCAACATAGGAGGAATGATTGTCGAGCCCGTCACTGGAACGAATGGAGTTGTAGTGCCTCCTGATGGTTATCTCCAGAGAGTGAGAGAAATCACCAGAGAGAACGATGTTCTGCTGATAGCCGATGAGGTTATGAGTGGTTGGGGTAGGACGGGAAAGTGGTTCGCTGTCGATAACTGGGACGTGAAACCAGACATACTTACCACCGCAAAGGGGATAACGGGTGCATATCTTCCCTTATCTCTAATGGCAACTAGCAAGAGAATTGCAGACTACTTCGAGGAAAATTATTTCGCGCACGGCCATACTTATGAGGCGCATCCAGTTTCACTTGCGGCAGCAAAGGCAGCCATAAATGAATACAAGGAAGGAAATCTCATAGAGAGATCTAGGGAGTTGGGAAAGAAGCTCAGAGACAGACTAGATGAGATCAAAGAAAGGCACAAATCCGTAGGCGACGTAAGAAGCATAGGTCTGTTTGGGGCAGTAGAGCTGGTCAAAGACAGAGAGAAGAAAACTCCCTTCAATGTATACAAAGAAAAAATTGAAGGGAAACCCCTTATGACTGATAAAATTTCAAAAAGAGCGATGGAACAGGGAGTTTACATTAACAACTGGCTAAATCATTTCGTCATAGCTCCTCCGCTGGTGATATCAGAGGAAGATCTGACAAGGGGGTTAGATACACTCGATGACTGCCTGAGACTTTCAGACAATGAGGTGGTTTAGATGAGAAAGGTACTGAATTATGTGAACGGAAAGTTCGAAGAAGGAGAGGGGGAGGAAAAGTACGACGTATTCAACCCTGCATTCGGAGAGAAGATTTCTGTAGTCACCGAAGCAACGAGAAATGAGGTAGACAGGGTAATAGACCTTGCTCACGATGCTCAGACAAAATGGATGAAGGTGCCCGTCTCTGACAGAATAAAGTATCTCTTCAAACTTGAAAATCTGATGTGGAATAAGTTGGATCAGATAGCGGAGGTAACGACGATAGAACACGGCAAAACGTTTGAGGAATCGAAAGGAGACGTAGTAAGAGCGATTCAAAACGTCGAGTCTGCCGCTGCGGCAAGTTATCAGATAATGGGGCGGAACAACAAACAGATCGCAAATGGAATAGATGAAGAGTTGGTCAGGGTGCCTATGGGTGTGTTTGCGGTAATATCTCCCTTCAATTTTCCAGTCATGATTCCGTTCTGGTTTTTCCCCTATGCCGTCACATTCGGGAACACAGTAGTGATAAAACCGTCTGAAAAGACTCCGATGAGCATGGAAATGATCATGAAGTTGGTAAGCGAAGCTGGCTACCCGGAAGGGGTAATTCAACTGATAAACGGGGGCAGAGAGGCGGTCGACCATATCCTTGAGAACAAGAAGGTTGCGGGGATCAGCTTCGTTGGATCTACCCCGGTAGCAGAATATGTTTACAAGAGGGGGACGTCCAACAGGAAAAGAGTTCAGGGAGGAGCATCAGCAAAGAACTATATTCTGGTGATGCCGGACGCTGACCTTAAGAGCAACATAGGCAACTTGATCGGTTCCTTCTACGGGAACGCAGGCGAAAGGTGCTTGGCTGGTTCCGTACTGGTGACTTTTCCGGAAAACCACGACAGAGTGATGAGCGTGTTCAAGAAGAGTGCCACAGAGCTGAAAGTGGGCTATGGAATGGAAAAAACAACGGACATGGGACCGCTCATACGAAAAGAGCACATGGAAAGGGTAGAGAAGTTCATTGACTTGGGCCAAAGAGAAGGAGGAAAGCTTGTCCTCGATGGGAGAAAATCTAGACCCCGAAAGTATCCGAAAGGATTCTTCCTGGGTCCATCAATAGTAGACGATGTCTCCGAAGGTATGTCAGTTATGAATGAGGAAATCTTCGGACCAGTCGCATCCTTCTATGAGGCTGATTCGTTTGATGATGCGGTAGAGGTAATAAACAAGAGCAGGTATGGAAATGCATCCACTATCTATACCACTTCCGGACTCCACGCTAGGAAATTCGCAGATAGCATCGACACTGGGAACATAGGAATAAACGTCGGAGTTGCAGCTCCAATCGCATTCTACCCATTTGCGGGCATGAAGGATTCATTCTTTGGGGATCTACATCCACAGGGAGGAGACGATAGCGTTATGTTCTTCACTGAGAGAAAGGTGATAATTTCCAAGTGGTAAGTTCCGACCAAATACTAAATTTCTAGAACCATTGGCTCGATTTTGGAAAAATTAGCAAGAAAATACCAAAAATCGATACGAATGAATAGTAAACTTTAAGTTATTTGATTGTTTGTAATGCTAGATTTGAAATGAAGCGCTCTATTATAGCGATAATTGTAGTAGTAGTTGCGATCGTTGTAATTGGTTCATCAGTAGCAGTTTATGTCCACAACACTTCCAACCTGAATAAGAAGACCACGCCAGATACTCTTACAGTTGAAGAGACAGAATATCCGGATAGCCTGGACCCAGCAGTGACATTCACGACGCCAGGATGGGAGATACTGGATCAGGTATATCAAACTCTGGTTGCTCCAAACAATTCCAGCCAAACATCCTTCCTGCCGGTTTTGGCTACTAACTGGACTGTCTCGTCCAATAACATGAACTATACTTTCAACCTAAGACACAATGTCACCTTTTCAAATGGTGATCCGTTCAATGCTTATGTGATGTGGTTTTCTCTATATCGGGCTATGCTAATGAACCAGGCGCCTGAATTCATACTTGGTCAGAACTTGGGCACAAACGGCTCCTACTTCAACAATTCGTTCAACATTACCGCATCAACACTGAACTCTATAAATTACACAAATCCGAATTCTTCGTCACTATCAATAATGAATAATCAGTATCAGTCTGTTCAGGTGGTCAACGAATACGAAATTACTATTCACCTCGGATCAGGGTATAATGGATATCTTCCTTACAACGCATTCCTGATGACCCTGACAACACCTATGGGAATGGCAGTTGATCCAAATGTGGTCCTTCACAATGGTGGAGTTGTCGCGGGTTCGACGAACCAGAACCTTTCGGGGTATGCAATAGGAACTGGATTCTACAAGATAAATACCATAGTACCCGGGCAGAGCATATCTCTCGTTGAAAATCCCACCTACTGGGGAAAGAGTCTTTCTGCGAACCAGTTAAACAACGCAATAAGTCCTCCTCACATAAAGTACATAGTCCTAGAGTACAAACCTTCATCCGCCATAATCACTGATCTCAAAGCGGGGAAGGCTCAGATTGTAGAAGCACCGGTGACTGATTATTCGACTCTGAAGAACATATCGGGTATCACTGTCAACAAACTTCCGATTCAATTCGGTTCTTCTCAGAATTCATTCTTCGTCTACATGGATCAAATTGGTAATTACTCATTCCAAAACATAGATGTCAGGAAGGCCGTCACCTATGCAATCAACTATACCGGCATAATCTCTGCGGTCTATGGGGGATTTGCGCAGCAATGGATAGGTCCTGTCCCACCAGGGTTCGAGTACTACAATCAGACTATTACAAACCTTGCTTTCTATTCCTACGATCCGGTGGCAGCTGCTCACTACCTCAACGAAGCAGGTTACAGGGCAATACTTCCTAACGGCACGGTTCTACCTGGCGCCCCGTTCCCAAACTATAATTTCCTGTATGAATCCGATTCTGCGACCCAAACCCTGGCCGCTCAGATAATCGCAAAGAATCTTGCAGCTATTGGTATCAATGTTACTCTCTCCGGACAGCCTGGTAACACCTACACCGCCATAGTTTACGGATATGCAACAAATTCAACGCTGTACCCCATAGGACTGAACTACTATACCGAGGATTACTCTGCTTCCATAGATTATGTTAGTGCTCTTGCGGACGGGTTCTATAATGGGACATCGGCATACTATAACTCAACGGTGTTCAACTGGACAGTCAATGCGAGCACATCGTTCAATAATGCATCGATAATACAGAATCTCACTTACATAACAAATGCAATGTACCAGAATTACACGATGGCGTGGCTTTATGTTCCCTATCTACTGAGCATCAACTCGGTCAGCGTGACTGGTATGATTCCGAACACGGCAGGATCCGGCGCTGGTTACTTCATGTACTACAACACTGTGCAGTACACATCATAAGGTGATGTGGTGGAGGGGAAGCAGGAACTGCTCTACTTCATCCTGAAGAGAATCGCGATATCGATACTCGTGATTCTCGGTACTATTTTTGTAGTTTTTTTGATATCACACTATCTAAGTCACGATCCTGCTGCACTTTGGGCCGGACCGAAGGCACGGCCCTCCACGATCAAATCAGTAATCATAAGATATGGACTAAATCAGCCGATATATATACAGCTCTGGGACTTCGTGAAGGATTTCTTCACTGGGAACTTCGGAACAGATCCAGTAACTGGTCGCTCTATAAGTGCTGAAATTTTCTTCTATTTACCAAACACTATTGAGCTCGTTCTTACCTCTCTGATAATTATAGTGCTTAGCGGAGTTGGACTAGGTTATCTCGCTGCAATAAATTTTGGAACCAAGAAAGATGCTGTCATAAGAATTCTTTACACGTCTGCGTGGGCTTCTCCGACATTCCTGGTCAGTATTCTGGCAATCATAATCTTCGCTTCATACATTCCAATCTTTCCATCTGGAGGAATGTATTCTTCGATCCTAAATCCCCCAAGGATCACTGGCCTCTATATCTTGGACTCTCTGATTACACTCCATTTCGGAGACTTTATTGATGAAGTATACCACATAATACTTCCTGCGCTTACCCTCGCCTTCCTCAATTTCGGTATTATAACGAGGATCAGCAGGAATGGTATTTTGGGAGTTAAGTGGCTCCCTTACGTTAAGTCTGCAAAGGCAAGAGGACTAGATCAGAAGCAGATTAACAGGCGCCATATCCTTCGGAATGGTTTGGTTGAAAGCAATACTGTAATTGCAGTCATGTTCGGCTGGCTGATAACGGGCGACCTAATAGTTGAGGAAATTTTTGCATGGCCCGGTATAGGAAAATTCGCTTATCTGGCTATATCGACGGATGATTACCCAGTCCTCATATTCACGGTGATAACGTTCACCATTCTGGTCATAGTGGCCAATCTTATAGCTGATGTGATGTACGCCGTTCTGGATCCTAGAATCAGACTCGGAGGTGAAGAATGAAGAGACCGCTAGTGAAGAAAACTCTCGGAATCGTGATGAGCAACAGGTTGTCCACTACTGGTTTCATAATAATTCTCATCTTCATTGCCATAGCGGTCATCTACACAATTCTCGGAAACCGCATCGTTCCGTACAACCCTCTTAGCATCAACCTTTCAGACGTCAACGCACGTCCAAGCTACGCTCACCTCTTTGGAACCGACCAGCTCGGGCGAGACATATTCTCAAGGGTAATAGCAGCTATTCCAGTGGACATTGGCCTTTCTATATTCATAGTACTGATATCCGCACTTATAGGCCTCTTCCTGGGGACTACAGCCGGATATTTCAGAGGAATTGTAGAAGAGGTCATAATGAGGGTAACTGATCTCTTCTTTGCTTTCCCTCCGTTAGTTATGTCTCTTGCCATAGCAGCAACTCTGGGTAGGAGCCTGATTATAGCGGCCTTCTCCATCATATTCGTCTGGTGGCCCCCTTACGTTAGGCTCGTTAGGGGCAGTACCCTCCAAGTAGCAACTAGCGACTTCATCACCATGTCGAAAGTCTTGAACACTAAATTTTCTAAAATCCTTTTCAAGGGAATACTTCCAAACATAATGACGACACTAGTGGTTTACGCTACTATGGACATTGGGACAGCTATGCTTACGCTATCCACACTCGGCTTCCTGAACATAGGGATACCGATACAGCAACCTGAACTCGGACTTATGGCATCCGTGCTCAACACGAATCTGTACCTGGATCCTCTGGAGGGGTTGATTCCAGCCATTTTCATTTTCATCATTGTAATGGGTTTCAGCCTGATCGGAGAGGGACTCGCTGAAATCATAGATCCTAACATAAGATCCCATCTGTTCTCCAGAAGAAGAAGATTGGAAGAGATGAAGAAAATGAGCGCCGATAAGGCGAAAGTCACCAACTAACTCTCTTTCTTGCCGGGTCTCTTCCTCCCTAATGAAGGAAGTGGTACAACAATAAGGGCAATGAGGACGACCAACACTATCACCATAATTTCATTACTTTCCGCCGGTATGTAGTATGTGTTGTGCGTAACCCAGAGTTTTAGAACCCCTACCACTGGAAGATATCCTACTGCATACCCAAAAACTTGTGTTGAATTGACTAGAGTATTATCAATGCCTGTATCCTGATCGGCTGCAATCGTGTAATTGCCAGAAGTGTATCCTGAGGACCCGAAATTGTGGTCCCCCATCGTAACGAAGCCAGTCTCTCCTATGTAATTCTGTAGGTTCACAAGGAGATTTTTGTGAGAATAACCTACGTCGGTGATGTAAACATAAGGGCCACTGATCTTTAGCCATGATGGATTGTCGTTTCCGTAAAGTATCGGGGTAGACCCGTTCCATCCTTCAACGTAGAACATTGCCCTGTGTATAACTAATTCTCCTCGATATTGATCGTTGTAGATTATTACGTTTCCATACTCTCCATAATTTATCGGGTAGCCCTTCTCTCTTGCAACTAGGTAAGTCTGCACATCCACATAGGATTCTATCTTCTTGACTCCGACTATGTCTCCTGTGTTTATAGCTCCATACACAAAGTTGCTCCCGTGCTGCATAGAACTGGACTCGACAATCACAGCAGGGGGCCAGTTACCCGTGTATAGGAATAGAGATGAAAAAATAATCGCGATGACCGCGACTACGGCAACTACGCTAATGACTTCATTCCTGTACTTGAACGTCACTGACGGCTTAGAATAACATCGATTAAATCATTTTCTGTCGTTTCCAGATGGAAAATTTTCAGAGAGATAAATTTTTATTGACTCCCACTATATCAAGAAGAACATGAAGAGTGAAAAAATTACAGTAGAACAACTAAACGAGCTCGATAAAAAGATACTTCTTAGTATCTTTGACACAAGGGAAACAAACCTTAGCGTCATTTCGAAAAAGGTTGGAGTTTCGAAGTCCACAGTTCACAACAGGCTGAAGAAAATGAAGAGCAGTCGTTTCCTGAAGGGCGTTATTCCTCTCATCAACCAGATCAATCTCGATAAGAGTATCACCGCCGTTTCCCTTATCAATGCAAGATACGGACCGGAATATGGGGAGGCAATAGGGTCAAGAATTGCAAAGATCAAAGGAGTCTGGGCCGTTTATTTTGTCCTGGGTAGTATTGATTTCGTTGCGCTGATTCGTGCCAACAGTAAAGCAGAGTTGGGAAGCATCGTGAACGAGCTTTCAAAGACACCCGGAGTGGAGAGAAGCGAAACTATTATGGCGCTCAATACTGTAAAGGAAGATTTCCCAGAGTCCCTAAAACTGATCATAAAGGAATGAAAGAGAAATTAATCAAAAAAATAAGAATTTTTCAGGAAACTTTTTCTTTAGTTTGATTTAGTGGAGAAACTTATCCACGTTTAATATACCCGATAAGCATGAATGCAAGTGGTAAGATATGTCAGTGCAGGTCTCCAGTAGACTAAGTTTAGAAAATGCGCCAATCTTAAAAACCAGTATTCCGGGACCTAAATCGAGGCAATTTTTAGAAATCCAGGACAAGCTGGAAACTTCCAGCAGGTCGTACACAAGTTTCTTCAAATTTGCGGCTGATTACGGGAAGGGATCTACAATCGTCGACCTGGATGGTAACGTGTTTATCGACTGGTTCGCAGGAGTTTCTGTTCTCAATCTCGGACACGGACATCCTGCGATCGTGCAAGCCCTAAAAGGACAGATCGATAAGATGACTCACATAACAGAGGTTCCTACGGAAGCCAGGATAAATTATCTTAAGAAACTGAACTCTGTTCTCCCTGAAAAAATGCGGGACAATTCCAAAATACTGATGACCGTCAGCGGGGCGGATGCTTGTGAGGCTGCCGTGTCTTTAGCAAGGTACAACTCAAAAAAGCCGACGATCATTGCGTTCACTGGTTCGTATCACGGTATTGCTGGTGGTATAGTTGGAGCGACCTCCAATTCTCATTACAGGGACTATGCTGGGTTCGGTTCTCAGAACTACGTATACGCACCATATCCCTATCCCTATAGGTTCCCGGGAAAGACTAGACAAGAAGATATCTCAAAGGAAGTTATAGGAAGGATCGAAGAGATGATAAGGGATCCTTACTCCGGAGTTCCTCCGGTCGGAGGGATCATAGTTGAGCCGGTACAGGGAGAGGGTGGTTACATAGTTCCTCCAGACGACTTTCTGCCAATGTTGAGAGAAACGTGTGACGAGCATTCTATTCCGCTCATAGTGGATGAGGTACAGAGTGGAATCGGTAGAACGGGAAAGGTGTGGGCATCCGAGTACCAGAAAGTGACTCCGGATATAATGTGTATATCCAAGAGCATTGGAGGGGGGATACCTATTTCCTCAGTAGCCTACAGAAATGATTTCGATCAGATCCCGAAGGCATTCCACCTTGGAACATATCGAGGAAACCCGCTAGGGCTCGCGGCGGGAACGGCAATACTTGATATTGTAAGGGAAGAGAAATTCCTCGAAAGAGTAAGATCCAAGGGGAAATACGTACTCAGCAGGTTTGAGGAAGTTCAAAGAGATTCAAAGATAATCGGGGAAGCCAGAGGGAGAGGATTCATGATTGCCAGCGAGATCGTCAAGAATAAACCTGACAAGACGCCTGGAACTGAACTCGCAGGGATGGTAAGGGAGTCGATGTTCCAGAAGGGAGTGCTGATGCACACATGCGGCCATTATGGAAACGTTATGCGATTCATGGCTCCTCTCACCATAGAGGACGACCTTCTAGAGAAAGGAATTTCAATTTTTGAGGAAGCAATAAAGGAAACGGAAGTAAGAGCATGAGCATAGTAACGAGGGATCCATATACGCAGAAAGTCCTGGAAACATTCAAAACTGACAGTCCGGAGGACGCACTACGAAAAATAAAAGATGTAAGAGAACACCAGAAGAGCTGGAAGGAAGATCTCGATGATAGGGTAGATCATTTCAGGAAAGTCATTAAACCCAACTTTGAGAAGAAGACTGACGAGCTTGCAAGAACAATGACGGAGGAAATGGGAAAGCCAATCTCCCAGAGCATTTCAGAGGTAAAGAAGAGCATCAAGCTCCTTGATTATTTAATAGAGAATGCCAACGATATCTACGCTGCAGAAACCGTCAAGACAGAGGCATTCAAGAGTTATGTTAGATTTGACCCAATTGGAGTGATCATGTGCATAGAGCCATGGAATTTTCCTGTATGGCAGGTAGCGAGAGCAGCCTTCCCTGCTATGATGGCGGGAAACGGAGTAGTATTGAAGCACGCCAGCATTGTCACGGGTGTTTCAATGAAACTTCAGGAGATTATAGATTCTCCAATCTTCAAGAGCTTGGTTGTGGACGGTAAAACTGCAACCTCCCTGATAAAACATGTGGAAGGAGTAGCATTTACTGGGTCCACTCCTGTTGGATCTGGAATAGCATCTGAGGCAGGGAAGGAACTCAAGAGAGTCGTCATGGAACTCGGAGGCTCCGATCCGTTTATAGTCCTCGACTCTGCGGACATGAAGGCAGCTGCAAAGGGAGCGGCTGTAGGGAGATTGCAGAACAATGGACAGAGTTGTATTGCGTCCAAGAGATTCCTCGTGCAGGAGAGTGCCTACGACGACTTCAAGGAGCTCGCAGAAGAAGAATTCTCGAAGGTAGTGATTGGGGATCCGAAGATAAAAGAGACATATCTTGGCCCGCTATCCTCTGAGGAACAGAAACGGTCAGTGGAAGAACAGATAAGATACCTGGAATCCAGAGGCAAAGTGAAGTTCTTAGGAGAGGGTTCAGGAAATATCATACCTCCAGTCATTGCTGAACTGAACGAAAACTACGATGAAGAGATCTTTGGCCCAGTTGCAGTCCTCAGGAAGTTCAAGGACAAACGAGATGCCATAAGAATAGCAAACGAGACTCCGTTCGGACTGGGAACTTCCATTTGGGGAGACAGGAACGAGGCAGAGACTATGGTCAAAGATATAGAGGCAGGAATGGTGTTCATAAATAGCATTGTCTTCTCTGACCCTAGAATTCCGTTTGGGGGAATAAAGAAGAGCGGGCTGGGCAGGGAACTTTCAAAGTATGGGAGCAGGGAGTTTACGAACATGAAAACGGTCTGGGTCAGCTAGAGACAGTTATTGCATAGTGCCCCTTGTGAAATCTTGAAATGTCCTTGACCTGATGAACTGAAAAATTTTCTTTTACCCTATTAATTTCCTTTTCTACCGAGAAATCACTCCTTAGAGAGAAGGTTTTTAGCATTAATATTCCCCTTTTGGTTCCAAAGTGTTCCAAATTCTTTGCGAAAATGTCTATTTGATTTGGTTGTGAGACATCCTGGTATACTATGTCCACTCTATCGACGAATATCCCGTACAACTCCGGTTTCTGTGCATCTGACAGGATCGGAAAAATATTCTCCTTGATTCCAGAAAGGGAAGTTAGCTTTATGAAAGGGACTGGTGCAAACTCAACGGCAAAAATCGAACCAGTCGAAAGAGAGTCCGCTAGGTGAGAGGCAGTAGTACCCGCCCCCGCCCCAAGATAAAGCATGTGATCCCCCTTTCTTATGTCCGGTTTAAGGCCCATTCTTATTGATGATGAGAGCTTGGACCGAAGGGGGGAAAAAATCCTGTAGTACTTACCTCCTCGGTTAGTCACCTGTTCACCGTAGATCGATTTCCCGTCCTTTGACTGAGAATACAAATTCCCCTTATCCTCGAAGAAATTAGGGACCTGAAGTTCTCTCATCAGACGAACATCTCGAGGTTTCCTTTACCTTGGGAGGATCTGTTTCTCTGGACGTTCATCTTTTCCACGCCCTTTACAAGATCGGACTGCAGTATGTGATCTCTTCCGTCTCTAATCGCGAACATGCCACCTTCTACTACCGATGCTTTTAGGTCTGCTCCAGAGAAGCCCTCAGTTATCTCAGCAATCTTCTCAAGATTTACTTCCCTGAGATTCATTCTCTTAGTGTGAATCTTGATTATTTCCACTCTTCCTCTCTTGTCAGGAAGTGGAATTTCTATGATTCTATCGAATCTTCCGGGCCTCGTAAGCGCCTCATCCAGAGTGTCGGGTCTGTTGGTAGCACCGACCAGCTTTATATTTCCAAGAGGCTCAAATCCATCTATCTCTGCCAGCAATTGCATCAACGTTCTCTGAACCTCTCTGTCACCTGACGTCGACGAATCGATTCTTCTGGACCCTATTGCATCAAGTTCGTCGATGAAAATTATCGAAGGCGCTTTCTTTCTTGCGAGATCAAAGAGTTCCCTTACAAGTCTAGCTCCCTCTCCTATGTACTTTCGTACGAGCTCGGATGCTACTACTCTTATGAAAGTAGCATTGGTGCTGTTTGCAACTGCCTTGGCAAGAAGCGTTTTCCCGGTTCCTGGTGCTCCCACTAGGAGGACTCCCGTAGGTGGTTCAATTCCGACTTTTCTGAATATTTCAGGATTAAGCAGTGGGAGTTCGACCATTTCCTTCACCTCCCTGATCTGCTTCTCTAGTGCCCCTATATCATTGAAGGTCACGTTTGGTTTCTCAGCAATTTCCGCAGCAACAACCGTTGGGTCGTACGCTTCTGGAATCACAGAAATAACTGAGAGCGTGGCCTTGTTCAAAGCGACTCTAGTTCCGACTGTGAGTTTCGATGTTGGGATGTGTTCTGAGGTGTAGACCAAAAAACTTGGACCGGTAGAGCTCCTTATAACAACCCTTCTCTCATCGATAACGTCTTCTATGGAACCTATTAGAAGTGGTGGAAGCTTTAGCCTATTTATCTCTTTTTTGAGTCTTTCTATTTCTTCTGTTAGCCTCTTATTCTCAAGCTCCGAATATCTTTTTTCCTCCTCAGCTGTTCTTAGCTGCCTGAGAACTTCTTCGACGTCGTTATATCCATCTATATCGTCGTCCGTCTTCGTCTGCCTTCACCAGCCTCTAAAACTATCCTCCTTATTTAAATCTAATGTATGAAGTCAAATCTATGCGGCTTTTTAGCAGTCTTCTACAGGCCCTCGAGGTGTCTAAATATTATGGTGAATAGAATCCCAGTCCGTGATTCAGGTCTGCGTTCTTCCAGATTTGACAACCGATTTTACTACTTTTCTATCAAAGCCCACTGCGTAATACACGGCCGCAGCGACAATGAAACCGACAAAATAGCTGATGTCTATCCCGCCAAGCGACCTCGATATGAAGAAAGTGTAATTAAAATTTCCAAAGAAGATGTTCATGAATGGAACCGATACCAATAGACCAGCGAAATATGCGGCTATTCCGTTCCAGTTTACTTTCTTTTCAAATTTGAGCGTTTGCCTCTTAAGGACCAAGAAGTCGACAATCAAGATAGCGACCCATGGCGATATCCAGTAGTCAAGAACTAAGAGGAAGTTGTCGAAGAACGCATAGAAGTGTTCGTAAAATATCAAAGAGAGTACCAGTCCAGCAACTGCAACCAGACCAACAAACCTTGTTCTCCTTAGTTTTATTCCTCCGACTAGACCAGAGAGAGAGGCAGAATACAGGTTCAGGACGTTTGCGGCTATTCCTCCTAGAGCGATTGCAATCAAGGAGAGGGGATACAAGACCCCCGAAATACTTTTGAGCGAAGCTATTGACTGTGAACTTAGAGTGACAAATGAAATTATCAGGGCAATTATCTCGACAAAAGTTGTTGATACGAAAGCTCCTGCGAACGTGTTGGAGAAAACCTTTTTCAGAGAGACATTTTGAGGGAGATATCTGGAGTAGTCAGAAGCGTATGGTCCCCAGCTCATAAGATAACTGTAAGATAGTGCGATCATGCCAAAGAAAGCGGTATCAAGCTTCACTGAGGAGATAGAAAGTCCAGAAATTGTTCCCAAACTGTGCCCACCCTCAAAGAACAGAACCTTGACGAATACGACGAGAAATAAGACGCCTAGCACGTAGGATAGAATTCTTTCGACCCTGTGAATAAAATTGTGACCGACATAGGCGACAACGTATACCACCAGCACAAATATCGGAATCAGTAGAAGATACGTTGTTCCAAATATTAGGTAGAGGGCAGAAACACTCAGAATATTGTTTATGATGAACCAACCACCTGTGTTCGAAAGATTGATGATCCCAAATACTCGCATTGTGAACCTTCCCATTGAGTTAGTGGTTCCCATCATTTGAGGGAAGCCTGTTTTAGGACCCATCATTGCAGAGAATCCAACAATCGCTGCACCAAGTATATTTCCAATTATAATCGAAATTACCGAACTTGCAAAATTCATGTTCATAGAGAGGGGGAAGAATCCAAGCGCAAAATCTGCTATTGTCAGATTCGCAGCGAACCAAAGATTGAACAAGGAACGTGGCTTTCCTTGCCTTGAATCTGTAGGAATTCTTTGTATCCCGATACTTTCAAGGGTCACGTACGAACATGTGTTCGTATTCTATATACTTACTCGTTGAAAATGAACCAAGAGCCTGTTGCATATGCACAAAGTTTTCCCTCTCCGTCAAACACTTCCACTTTCACCACGCATATGTTTTTACCCTTTCGGATGACTTTTCCTACGGCTCTAGCAGGAGACTTCGACAGTGGATACAGGAAATTGATGTCCAGATTGGTGGTAACTTGATTCCTCTTGCTTACCGAAAGGACCGCAGTTCCACCTGCTATATCGACGAGTGCGCAAATTACACCGCCATTCACGATGTTGCCCAGTCTCATGTGTTTGTTTTCGAGATTTAGCGTTGATTCTGCGCTTCCCTCGTCCAAAATTCTTGTCTTAATTCCAACGCAGTTAACGAAGGGATCTCTGTTTACCAACTGCTCCATGATGTCTTGGTCATCCATAAATCGAAATACATAACTGCTATATTAATCGGATTTATGAGCCAGGATCAAAGGAAATCGTGGAATAGGGAATATAGATTAAGGGGAAAGATCTGGAGAGGCGAACTCAAAGAAAAAGAGATTTTCGATGAAATTCTCCTCCCTGGACTGACACTGGACAACGGGTGTGGAAATGGAAAGGGAACGCCTTTCATTAAGAACTCGATTGGACTTGATTTTTCAATATTTGCTCTGTCATTATACGTCGGTGAATCGAAAGTGCTTGGCGATATGCTTGCACTCCCTTTTAAAGATCGAACGTTTTCCAATGTGCTTTTTATACATTCATTGGATCATCTGAATTCTCAGGAGCGAGTTAAGGCCATCGAAGAAGCCGGAAGAGTGCTGAAAGCAGATGGTAAAGTGGTGGTCAGGGTGTTTTCAATCACAGATTTCAGGTATGGAAAAGGCCTGGAAATCGAGCCTAGGACGTTCCTCAGAGGGAACAGAATATCTACACACTACTTTGAGAAGGAAGAGTTCTCAGATCTACCACTATTTAAGGTGTCAAAAATTTACAATATTAATTATAATATAAATATAAGAAACAAGATATATAATAGAGAGGAATTTATTATAATTTTGATTAAATGAAAACAGAAAATATCCAATAATATTGAATCCGAGCGCTTTATAAACTCATCCATTCCAAATCATATATATATGCGTTCAACGTATAGGTTAAAGAGGTTATGGAAGACTATACAGCAAAGGACATTGTAGTACTAGAAGGGCTAAAGGCGGTAAGGAAAAGGCCTGCTATGTACATCGGAAGCACAGATGTACGAGGTCTGCACCAGCTTCTGTACGAAGTTATGGATAACAGTGTGGATGAAGCGATGGGTGGTTTCTGTAAGAACATCTTTGTAACTGTCAAAGGAAAAAATGTTACAATAGAAGACGACGGAAGAGGGATACCGGTTGACGTTCATCCAAAATACAACAAGTCTGCCCTGGAGATCGTATTGACAGAGCTGCATTCAGGTGCTAAGTTTGAACAGAAAGTCTACAAGGTTTCTGGAGGGCTTCACGGAGTTGGAGTTCACGTAGTAAACGCACTGTCATCTAGCTTCGAGATCTTCGTAAAGAGGGATGGATTTGTATATCATCAAGGCTATTCCAAGGGAGAAAAACTCACTCCAGTAGAAAAGGTTGGAAAAATCAATGATGGCAAAATAGAGTGGACGAGGGCGATTAGCATAGGATTCCATTTCAATTCACCAACTGGAACCTTGATAAGTTTCGAACCTGATGAGACGATAATGGAAACCGCTGAATATTCCTTAGAGACGGTAAGAGGTAGAATTGAAGAGTTGTCTTATCTTAACAAGGGACTCACAATTACGCTTGACTGGAATGGCACAATTACTACGTTCCAGCACCAAGGCGGGATAGAAGAAATGGTCCGGAACATGAACAAGGGTAAGAAAACGCTTCACGACGAAGTGATCTATGGTCAGATTAAATTTAATGGAGAGATGAAGGATATTTCCGGCACAAACAGTAAGACCAGCAAAGAAGATTCAGAAGGAGATACTGCTCACCCCAGCACTTTCATTGAATTCGCTATTCAATACAACGAATCGGTTAGCGAGAACCTACTTGCATTTGCCAACGACATCAATACAAGAGAGGGAGGAACGCACGTATCTGGTTTCAAGGGGGCACTGACGAAGGTACTCAACGACGAGGCAAAGAATCAAGAAATCATCGAGGACGAAAATTTCTTCACGGGTGAAGACGTAAGAGAGGGCCTGACCGCAGTAATAAGCGTGAAGATACCTGAACCTCAGTTTGAAGGTCAGACCAAAGAAAAGCTTGGAAACAGTAACGTCAAGGGCATGGTGTTTAGTGGAGTCACGGACCATCTGAAGAGATACTTTGAGGATCACCCTAGAGTCTCCGAGATCATATGCAAGAAAGCATTCCAGGCTGCTGAGGCTAGGGAAGCGGCGAGAAACGCCAGAGAAATGGTCAGGTCGAAGTCCTCTCTTAATGCAACTCTTCCTGGAACGCTTGCAGATTGCACCTTAGAGGACCCTGCTAAGACCGAACTTTACGTCGTGGAAGGCGAGTCAGCAGCTGGCCCCGCGAAGCAAGGGAGGGATAGATCCTATCAGGCCATTCTACCAATTAGAGGGAAGATATTGAACGTCGAGAAGGCTGGATGGGACAAAATCTTGAAGAACATTCAGGTTAAAAATTTGTTTTCTGCTATCAACATGGGACCGAACGATCCGTACGACCCGAAGAAATTGAGATATGGTAAAATAATTTTCATGACTGATGCAGACGTTGACGGTAGTCACATTCGAACCTTGCTGCTCACTCTCTTCTATAGGCATCTTAAGGAACTGATAGTTAACGGGCATGTGTTCATTGCAGTTGTTCCACTCTTCAGGGTGCAGAAGGGAACTATTGTAAAGTATGTTTATACAGAAAGAGAAAAGGATGTTCTCATTAAACAGTTATCAAATCCGATCGTTCAAAGATTTAAGGGTCTGGGAGAAATGAACCCGGACCAACTCTGGGAAACCGCAATGAATCCGGAGACCAGGAAGCTTGTAAGAGTGCAGATCGAGGATGCCCAAGAGGCAGATTCACTATTTACTCTTCTGATGGGAGAGCAAGTGGAACCGAGAAGAGAGTATATAATGAGCCATGCGACTGAAGCCCAGAATATCGATGTGTGATTTTCATGATCGAGAATACAGCGATTGAAAAGGAGATGAAATATTCCTACCTGGATTACGCGATGAGTGTAATTCTTGCTAGAGCAATTCCAGACGTCAAGGATGGTCTCAAACCTGTCCAGCGGAGAATACTTTATTCGATGTACGAGATGGGAGTCACTTTTGACAAACCTTACCGAAAGTCTGCAAGGATTGTCGGAGACGTAATGGGTAAGTACCATCCTCACGGTGATGCTGCAATATACTCTGCGATGGCAAGAATGGCTCAGGATTTCTCACTGCGTTATACGCTTGTAGATGGTCAAGGCAATTGGGGATCCCGCGACGGAGATCCTCCAGGAGCCATGAGATATACCGAGGCAAGACTGACCAAGATATCAAATGAAATGCTTGCAGACATCGAGTATGATACGGTAGATTTTACACTCAACTTTGATGGAACTCTCAAGCAACCGGTTTACCTTCCATCGAAGATTCCAAACATTCTCCTAAATGGAACTTCTGGAATCGCCGTTGGCATGGCAACCAATATGCCACCCCACAATTTAGGAGAGATCGTTGACGGATTGATACTTCTAATACGAAACAAAGATGCCGGATTAGAAGATTTATTGAAGGTTGTGAACGGGCCGGACTTCCCAACAGGAGGAATAATACTTGGGAAGAAAGGGATTATCGATGCATATAGGACGGGAAGAGGAAAACTCGATCTGAGAGCTAGGGCAGAGATAGAAAAGAACGAGATAATATTCTCTGAGGTACCGTACGAGGTCAACAAAGCAGAGCTTCTGAGTAAGATTGCAGAGCTTTCGAAGGATGGAGTAATTGGCGGCATCTCCAACATAAAAGACGAAAGCAACAAGGACGGCATCAGGATTGTGATCAAAGTGAAGAATGATTTCAGTCCGGAGATCACTCTCAACCAAATCTACGAGCACACTCAGGCTCAGGTGTCGTATGGAATAATAAATCTGGTACTCGTTAACAACGTACCCCGAACGATGGGTCTGCAGGAGATAATGCGCGAATATCTGAACCACAGAGAGTTTGTGGTGAGAAGGAGAACAGAATTCTTCCTAAAGAAAGCGAAAGAGAGAGAACACATTCTAGAAGCACTTGTCAAAGCTCTAGACGAAATTGATCTTACTATCAAAATAATCAGGAAGTCCAAGGAAGTAAAAGACGCGAGAGAGGGACTTAAGAAACAGTTTTCCTTGGATGACCTGCAAGCAAATGCAATCCTGGAGACAAGGCTACAGAAATTGACAGCGATGGAGATTTCGGACCTGAAGAAAGAGATGAAGGAAATCAAAGAAAACATCAATCATTACAAGGATCTGCTCGAGAACGAAGACAAGAGATGGGACTTGATCGTAGATGAGCTGGAGGAGATTAAGCAGAAATATGGAGATTCCAGACAGACTGAGATCACTGAATCTTATGTCGAAACCACTGAAGAAGAGCTAATCCCTCACGAGACTGATACGATCGTTCTTACGGAAGACAATAGAATAAGTAGGATTGAGGCGGATACTTTTTCGGCACAGAAAAGAGGGGGAAAGGGTGTATTTACGGGATCTAATGAGAGCGACATCAAGCAGGTGATAACCTGTGACTCCCACGACAGAGTGTTCTTCTTCTCAGACGTTGGTAAGGTATTCCAGATGAAAGCATACAGCATACCCAAGGGGGAAAGAAGGTCCAGAGCTAAGCTTATTTCTGCTGTTTTCGAAAACATGAAGGGAAGAATAGTCTTTATAATGAGCGAAAAAGGAAGTGAAGGAAAGAAGTATTTACTCTTCGTAACCGAAAAAGGAAGGGTGAAGAAGACTGAAATTTCCCAATACACCAATATCAGATCTAACGGACTCATCGCTCTGAAACTGCGTGAGGGAGACCTGCTCAAGGATGTATTTGTTACTTCAGGAGATGAAAAGATTGCGCTGCTCTCAACCGACGGACGGTTGGTTCTCGTGGACGAGCAAGAATTCAGATCAATGGGTCGCCCTGCATCTGGAGTGACCGGCATCAGGTTCAAAGGAGACAACAAGGTTGCGAGCGATGCTACCGTAACCACAAAGGAAATGATAGTTATCGCCGAAAAGGGACTTGGAAAGAGGGTTAGCGTAGAGGACTTTTCCATGAGACATCGTGGTGCTAAAGGAATGAGGGCGATCAAGGTCACCGAGAGGACGGGCAGACCAATCTATGTTTCCTCAATCGACGAGAAGGATGAACTCCTGATAATCACGAAGAATGGGAAAACCATCAGGACCGGCGTAGCCGCCATTCCTCAAAAGGGACGGAATGCTCAGGGAGTAAAACTAATAGAGTTGGATGAAGGGGATCAGGTGGCTTCTGTCACTCGGATCTCTTGAAAATTCCTGCGCTCGTGGTAGAGGTATCGAATACTATCACATTCATCTCCTTCAGTCTCTTTACTAATTTTTCTTTATCCTTCGGTATGATAACCACTGCACCCCCTCCTCCTGCTCCGGTAAGTTTCGCACCATAACCTAGTTCCCTTCCTATCGACACGATCTTCTCTATCTGTTCGGTGGAAATTCCGAAGACCTTGAGTTCTGAGTGATTTTCATTCATCAGTTCTCCTACCCTTGCCGGATCCGACTTCATCACGGCCTTGACTCCATCTTCAGTTATACTGCCTATCCTGTTCATTATGTCCTTTGCAAATGATCCTCTTTCGTAGAATTTCTTAACCTTGGCCACCTGTTCTCTTGTCGACCCCTTGGATCCAGAGTAAACTATGACCAGATCCATGTTCCTGGTTGGAATGCTCGAAAAGTTCCATGAAATTCCGTTCTTTTCTATCTTCCAGAGTGGTATCCCTTCTCTTCCGTTCGTGAGGACGAATCCCCCCGCAGCTATAGTAGATGTGTCTATAGGAGACCCAAGGCCCTGAGTACTATATTCTATGTTGAATGCCTCATTGGCGAGCTGCTCTTTTGAGTAGTCTCTCTCACTCAGCAGTATTCCGCTGATGATCACTGATGAAGTGCCTAGTCCGGATCCGGAGGGTACGCTTGTTTCGACCTTCACGTAAATATTGCTGAGTCCCAGGTATGAAAGGGTCTTCTGAACGAACGGAGTATACTGAAGTCCACTCCTGCTGGGAACAAGGTAGATCTTTGCAAATAGATCTACGGTCGCTGACAGTGCAGGATATCCGTAAACTACAGCGTGTTCACCAAACAATATAACTTTGTGTGGCGAATAAACGACCATCTGCTCATTTGAGTGATACGGGCTGGCTCTGGGTATCGTCCTTCTGGGCTATGACGGCAGTACCGTATGCCAAGACCTCTGACATGGTCTGACCGATCTCTGAAGAATCGAACCTGACCTCTATTACAGCGTTAGCACCAAGCCCCTTTGCATGCTGTTTCAATCTTTCTAGTGCTTCATATCTGCTCTGGTCAAGCATTTGCGTGTACTCTTTTATCTCTCCGCCTGCGATGGTCCTGAGGCCTGCTATGACATTTCCTCCTATGCCTCTAGACCTTACGATCAATCCCCAGGTGAATCCGATGACGTTCGTTATTTTGTAGCCTGGAACGTAAGGCGTACTCACAACAATTAAATCGGCCGTCGAAGGGTTATAGTTTCCGCTGAACATGGAGGAGTTAGAAATCGAGAATATAAAATGGTTGTGTCAAGCTCCCATTTCCTTGGGTCCGCAAGGCTGGAGAGGCGGTCTAGTTTTTGTTCACTTAAAACTAGTCAATTAAACGCGTGACAAAAAAAACAAAAAGGAAACTAAGGTGTAAAACCTTAGTCAGTTTAGTCCTCTTCTCCGCCAGGTCTTCCGCCTGGTGGTTTCGGTGCTCCGGCGCTGGTTGCCTTCGTTGCTATTACATCGTCTATCCTGAGGATCATGACTGCAGCATCCGTTGCACTGTCTATCGCCTGTTTTCCGACCCTGATCGGCTCGATAACTCCCTGCTCGATCATGTCAACAGGCTTCCCCTTCACCACGTCCACTCCTGCGTTTTTCTTACCATCTGCGTGCTCTTTCTTTAGGGAAATCAATATTCCTATTGAGTCTAGACCGGCATTCTCGGAAAGTGTCCTAGGCACTATCTCGATTGCCTCGGCGAATTTCTCTATCGCCAGTTGTTCTCTTCCTCCAACTGAGGCGCTGTATTCTCTTAGTTTCATTGCGATTTCTATTGCCGCTGCTCCGCCTCCAGGAATAATCTTTCCGTCCTGCAGTGCCGCTGCGACTACGTGCAGAGAGTCTACTAGGCTTCTCTCCACTTCATCCACGACGTGTTCGGTTCCGCCCCTTACTAGTACGGAAACTGCCTTCGGATTTTGGCACCCTGTGACAAAAGTGAGATGATCTTCTCCTATTTTCACTTCTTCCACTCTATCTGCCTTTCCTAGGTCCTTGGCGCTTAGGTCGTCCATGTTTGTTATTATTTCCCCACCGATGGCTTTCGCGAGTTTCTCAATATCACTCTTCTTGACACGTCTTGCGGCATATATTCCTTCCTTTGCTAAATATGCCATCGCCAAGTCATCAATCCCCTTCTGGGTGAGTATCACATTGGCACCCGTGGCTTTTACCTTGTCGACCATTCCCTTCAGAATGCTCTCTTCCTGCTTCTTGAACTTCGTGATGGATTCTGGATCTTCAATCCTTATTGAGGTATCGAACTCCGGCTTCTTGATTTCCAGTGCCGCGTTGAGCAGGGCTATCTTTGCCTTGTTCACAAGGACGGGCATTCCAGGGTGAACTCTCTCTTTGTCAACTATTACTCCCTGAATGAGTTGCGTGTCATCCACTGACCCGCCCTGTTTCTTGACGAGCTGTATATCGTCGAAATCTACGAATGTCTTACCATCCCTATCTTGGGCAACCTGCATGACTGATTTAACTGCAATTCCCGCTAGCTTACTCCTCGATGTTGACGCTCCCTTGGAGTTCAGGGCCGTATTGGCTATCTTGAGGAGAACCTTTTCATCCTTCCCAACTGGGGTGGACATCTCGCTGAGAACCTCTTTAGCTCTCTCTGCTGCCATCCTGTAACCAGAGGCTATGACTGTGGGATGAACATTCTGATTCAGCAGATCCTCCGCCTTCCTCAAAAACTCTCCCGCCAGTATCGCGGCGGTTGTAGTTCCATCTCCGACCTCTTGATCCTGAGTCTTGGAAACCTCCACCATCATTTTTGCAGCGGGATGATCTATATCCATTTCCTTCAAAATTGTAACGCCATCATTTGTAATGACGATGTCGCCCAAGGAATCCACAAGCATCTTGTCCATCCCCCTCGGGCCCAATGTCGTCTTTACCGCATCTGCAATTGCCTTGGCGGCGTTGATGTTGTTTTGCATCGCATTCTTTCCAGATTCCCTCTTTGCACCTTCTTTAAGAATAAATATTGGCTGTCCTGGCATCATTTAACTGGACACCTCGTTTTCCGTATTTTATTCTTCTATATAAACGTATTTCAGTGACATATTTGTACACATTCGTGAAACTTTGTCACAGAGCCGATTTTCTGACAATTCCACAAATGGAAATCAACATATATTGAATCAAGATTAGCGATTACGCCACCGTGGCTCAGTAGGTAGAGCAGCTGATTCGTAATCAGCAGGTCGGGGGTCCGAATCCCTCCGGTGGCTTTGCTTCTTTAGTGTGTCCTTTCCTGTATAGAGATAATAAGAAAGCATATTTCTGTGACAGAAAAAATTAGGTGAATAAAGTTTAAAAAAAATAAAAAATGAAAAGAATTACTTTGCACCAGAGCCCGGCGCAGCAACTGCCTTAGGTTTAGCCCCTCCCGCAATAGCCGCACCGATTGCGACTATCAGAAGATTCACCAGTACTCCGACCAATCCCGCATAGAAGAATCCCAGTGGTGTGCTGAATTTGAAGAACACAGTAGTTATGCTGTTTCCGTGGCTTATCACGAAGTTTGCATCTATCAGCAATCCCAATCCAGTCAACTGCCCAGCCAGCCACCCAACTCCCACTGCCCATTTGTTCAGTCTCTTGCTATAAAGAGCTAGGAATATGGAAGGGAGAGTCTGTAGTATTATTATCCCTCCAACCAGCTGCAGCTGTAAGGAATATGTTGCCTGCACGACAAAGATGAATGCCAGCGCGATGAACTTGAACATTATCGAGAAGTACTTTGACAACCTTGCCTCGAGTTTTGGTGTCATGCTCTTCATGTAAGGCTTAAGCACGTTTCTGGTGAGGAGATTGGCTTGGGCTATCGCCATTATGGATGCGGGAACCAGACCTCCAATAAAGATTCCTAGGAATGCAAACCCTACGAACCATGGCGGGAAGTATGCATATATGAGAGACGGTACAGTAGTCACCACTCCGTATGTGTGGATCAAAGGAAGCGCCTTTGATGCACCATATGCCAGTACTCCGAAAAGAGCAAGTAATGCGAGACCTACTCCGTATATCGGTAGAAGGGCCGTGCTCATTCTAAGCTTCTTGGTGCTGCTCGTGCTGAGAACTCCATTGATAGCGTGCGGATAGAGATACAGGGCGAGGGCACTGCCTATGGTCAGACTTATGAATCCGTTCAGGAATAGGGCTGAGAGCTTGTACGTTCCGGTTGCCGGAAGAGGCTTAGCAGTTGCCATAGCAGCAAAAGCGTGACTGAAACCACCGATGTAGATAGGAATGAGTACGACCGCTGCTATGACTGTGACGAATATTATGACATCCTTCATTACTGCCGTTACTACTGCTCCTCTCAGTCCGCTGGTAAATGTGAAGGCTGCAAGTATCACGAATGCAATTATAAGGGATACCTCTGTTAGAGTCGCAGCGTCGCTGATCACCAGCTGGCCTATCATAACCTTGAGTACCGCCTGCATTCCGTAGATTTGCAGAGCTATGTAGGGAAGTTCAGCAACGATTCCTGTCAACGCAATTATCGCAGCTAGCGACCTGCTGTTGAACTTGTCTCTTACCATGTCAACAGCCGTGACATAGTTGTACTTCCTAGACATCTTCCAGAGTCTCGGCATGGTGATCATCGCCACACCAAAGGTCATTCCAACGTACGGTACTGCGAAGAAGTATACCGCACCTTTCACGTAGAGAGACTCTGGAATTGCTATAAAGGTATAGGCCGTATATAGGTCAGCTCCTACCAAGAACCAAGCCAGATAGCTACCGACTTTTCTCCCAGCGAGCGCCCAGTCCCCCAGGTCGCTCATATCCCCCTTTCTCCAACGCGAAGCCCAAAATCCCAGGCCTACGAAAAGTATGAAAAGGCTGACAAACACCGCAAATACTTCTACGTCGTTCATCTTCCCCTCTCCATTTTATTCAGCAACAGAGCTGCAGTCACATAAAATGCCGCAGAAACAAATAACCAGAACGTTTGGAACCAGTAAAAAAAGGTGATTCCAAAAAGTTCTGGGCCCTTGAAGTTATAGATCGGCGTCAGTGCAAATACGACCATTGGTATCAGCAACAAAAGCGCGACCGAAATCTTCTGGCCCGTTGTCCCCTTTGTTTCGAGCGACAGTTCGTCAAGACTAACTTCGGCTGTCGTCATTATTAACCGAAGTGTGCTATGTTAGTGGCCATATTTATATTTACTTATGGTTTAACGTTTTAATACTACCGAGACATCGGAGAAAATCAATAAACAATTAATCTCACGGGCGACTCCCGAATAGTGGAATATAAGTGGACTGTCCTCTCCAACACTACTCTTGGAACTTTGATGTCTTCACTCGACACAAACATAGTCCTGATATCGCTCCCAACCATTGCGAAGGAACTTCCACAGACAACTGTCCTCGATCTGCTCTGGATACTAATGGGTTACACGCTACTCACTGCAGCAGTACTGGTCAATTTTGGCAGACTCTCAGACATGTTCGGCAGGGTTCGCCTTTACACTTTTGGATTTTCAGTTTTTACTGTCGGGTCTGCTCTTTGTAGCCTGTCGCAGACTGGTCCCGAACTGATTGGTTTCAGGCTAGTCCAGGGAGTTGGAGCCGCCTTCCTATTCTCCAATAGTGGGGCAATCATAACGGATGCTTTCCCTGAGACAGAAAGGGGAATGGCTTTAGGAATAAACCAGGTAGCAATAGTGGCGGGGTCTGTTTCAGGTCTTGTACTCGGTGGAGTCCTGACCTATACGATTGGATGGAGGTCTATATTCTATGTCAACATACCCATAGGAATAGCAGCTACTATCTGGGCACATCACAACCTGAGGGAACTTGCTGTAATCAAGAAAGGTCAGAAAATGGATATCGTGGGAAACGTTTCATTTGCAGGTGGGATTAGCCTCGTTCTTGCGGCCATAACATTCTACGCCACGAACTCTACTTCCATTGACAAGGTGTTTGCGATGCTGATAGGAGGGGTCCTAGTGTTCATTGGTTTCATTGCCTATGAGTTAAGGGCTGATAACCCGATGTTCGACCTCAAGCTGTTCAAAATCAGGTTATTCGCAGCTGGAAATCTGGCAATATTCATGAATGCTCTTGCAAGGGGAGCTGTGACTTTTGTCCTGGTGTTCTATCTCCAGGGACCAACGATGAGACTTAATCCATACGTCGCGGGTCTTTTCCTTGTCCCGACTTCCATATCGCTCTCGTTCTTCGGACCTATAAGCGGCCGGTTATCTGACAGGTATGGAGCAAGATTGATTTCTACGATCGGTTTAGTGGTATCTGCGATAGGATTCGTGATGTTGTCACGCTTAGGACAGACTACAACATTCAATTCTTTGGTGGTGCCACTGGTATTCGTGGGCAGTGGAATGGGCATTTTTGCATCCCCAAACAGAGCATCCATCATGAACTCGGCACCCCCTCCTGAAAGGGGAATTGCGTCTGGAATGAGTTCCACTCTGGTAAATGTAGGCAGCATCTTCAGCATGGGAATGGCTTTTTACGTAATATCCTTGAACGTTCCAATGAAGTATCTCGCGGGCATTTTCCTTGGTACATCTTCCGGAGGACAGGTTGGGCCATGGGTGAACTCCTTCATCAATTCCATACATTACCTGTTCTTCATTTCAACTGCAATACTTTTGATTGCCATTATTCCTTCCGTTCTGAGAGGAAACAGATTGGTATTGCCACCTCCACTTCCCAAGGAAGTTGGAAAGTGATTTCTCTCTCGTTAACAAGACGGTGCGAAATAAAATTTAACCATACCGAAAACGTTTAAAACTCTAATCAACTTTCAAGTTAATGCATCCTGAATACGCCAAGGTCAAGCTTCCTACGGAAGAGACTTTTTTCGATACGAAGAGAGAAGTCAGGGATCTGAACCTTCATACGGTTTGTGAAGAAGCGAGATGTCCAAATAGGGCTGAATGTTGGACGGATGGAACTGCCACTTTCATGGTGCTAGGAAAGAACTGCTCAAGAGCGTGCAGGTTCTGCTCCGTCACACATGGCTTCGTGCAGCCGCTAGATCCTATGGAACCAATAAATGTCGCAACTGCCGCAAAAGAAATGGGACTCAAGTATGTCGTGATAACATCCGTAGACAGGGACGACCTTCCGGATCAAGGATCGAACCACTTCGCAAGCGTCGTCAGGGAGGTGAAGAAAACTGGTGCAATGGTAGAAGTCCTAATACCAGACTTCAGTGGGAATAGGGAGTGTGTGGACGCAATACTGAAAGAGGGACCAGTGGTGCTGGCTCACAACGTGGAGACTGTTAGAAGACTCTCTCCCATCGTAAGAGATCGTCGAGCAGATTATGATCAATCGCTTGAAGTGCTGAGGTATGCCGCTTCGAGGGGGTTCGTTACGAAATCATCAATAATGCTTGGATTTGGAGAGAGTGACGAGGAAGTTGTCGAAACGATGAAGGACCTAAGGAATGTCGACGTGAGCATCCTTACTATCGGACAGTACCTTAGACCGTCCAAGATGCAACTGCCCGTCGTGGAATACAGCAGACTCGAAAGGTTTGAGAAGCTGAAGGAGACCGGTTATGAAATGGGATTCCAGTTCGTAGCGTCAGGACCACTAGTGAGAACTTCCTACAAAGCTGCTGAGGCGTGGGCAATGCGGAGGTTTCATTAGATGGCAATGGTCGGGAACCTGTCGAATGAACAGGCCATTATGGCCTACAAGAATGCAGTAAGGGCCCGTACGCTGGACATGAAGATAATAAGTGCTCAAAGGCAGGGCATCATAGGATTTCATGTTCCATCCCAGGGCCAGGAAATGATTCAGATTGCGATATCGATGCTCGCCGACAAGGAAGATATCATATTCAGTTACTACAGGGACCTTGCTATGCTTTTGCAGAGAGGGGTACCTCTTTCCCTCATATTCGATCAGCTTCTATCGAACAGCAACGATCTCCAAAAGGGGAGACAGATGCCTGACCACTTCTCCTTCAAGGAATTCAATTTTTCGACGGTGCAAAGTCCCGTCGGTGAACATTTGCCTCTAACGGTGGGAGCGGCATATTCTATGCGCTACAATAAGAAGAAGGGAATCGTGATCGCTACGTTCGGAGATGGGGCAACTTCTACGTCTGACTTCCACGCTGCCCTCAGCATGGCGTCGGTGTTCAATCTGGGTGTGTTGTTCATCTGTGAGAACAATGGCTGGGCAATCTCCGTTCCGACCAGCAAACAGACCAAAGCCGACATATACAAGAAAGGAGCTGCCTATGGAGTACCTGGCAAGAGAGTTGACGGGAACGATCTGATCGCATCACTTTCGGGACTCCAGGAGGCGTTCGATTATGTAAGGAGTGGTAAAGGAGCTTACCTTGTGGAGGCACTTACCTACAGAATGGGCCCCCATTCCACGTCAGATGATCCAAAGAAATACAGGGTAGATGAGATAACGGATGGAAGCGAGAACGACCCTATAAGAAGACTAGAGAATTTAATGATGAAGATGGGCGTCATCGATTCAGCATCCGTTCAGTCTATCAGGGCACAGGCAAAGGAAGAGATTGACAAGACATTTGAGGAAAGAATGGGCATACCTCCCACGGAGCCATCCAGCATCTTCGATGACGTGTACGAAAAGCCTTCCTGGATTCAGGAGGAAGAGAGGAGGGACATGAATGCCTCAGATTAACATGGTCCAGTCGCTGAACCGGTCCATAGATATGCTGATGGCAGAAGACGAGAGAATCGTTGTCCTTGGGGAAGACGTGGGAAGGGACGGAGGGGTATTCAGAGTAACGGATAATCTCCTGAACAAGTACGGAGAAGAGAGGGTCTTGGACACCCCGCTTAACGAGCTCGCTATAATTGGTATGGCGACTGGAATGGCAATGTACGGGCTGAAACCTATTGCGGAGATACAATTTCAAGACTACATCTTCCCTGCGTTTGACCAGATAGTGAACAACGTAGCCAAGGTGAGGTACAGAACCGGAGGAAGATTCAACGTACCGTTGATCATAAGGACCCCATATGGAGGAGGTGTGAGAGGGGGGCTGTACCACTCTCAGAGTGGGGAAGCATACTTCGCACACACCGCTGGACTCACAGTGGTTACACCATCGAATCCATACGATGCGAGAGGTCTCCTCGTTGCAGCTTACAGGATGAATGACCCGGTGATATTCCTGGAACCCAAGAGACTCTACAGGGCAATCAAGGGAGAGGTTCCTGATGAGCTATTTGATGTCGAGATCGGGAAAGCTGCAAGACTGAAAGAGGGGGATGATCTTTCCATTATAACGTACGGCAGCATGGTGCCTACTATCATGAGCATCGTGGAGAAGAATGGGATAAATGCAGACGTACTAGATCTCAGGACTATTTTGCCGATGGATGTTTCTGCGATAATTGCGACTGCAACGAAGACAGGCAGGGTGGTAATAGTTCACGAAGCTCCCAGAACTCTAGGTGTTGGGGCAGAAATTTCTGCGCTGATTGCGGAGAGGGTGATAGACTCGCTCTTAGCGCCCATAGTCAGAGTCACTGGATACGATACACCATTCCCGTATTCCCATGAAGAATTATACCTGCCTGATGAGAAAAGAATAATGATGGCTATCGATAAGGTGTTAAAGTATTGAGGGGATGAAATGCCTACATTCAAGTTACCGGATATTGGCGAAGGGGTTCAGGAGGGAGAGGTTGTCAAGTGGACATTTAAGCAGGGGGACATTGTGCACAAGGACGACATAATAGTGGAAATAATGACGGATAAGGTCACAGTCCAGATACCGTCTCCGTACGAGGGAGAAATCACCAAGCTGTACTACAAGGAAGGGGAGATTGCCAAGGTGGGATCACCCCTGCTTGATATTGGAGGTGCTTCTTCCTCGTCCACTCTCCCCACTTCTCAAAACCAACTACCAAAAGTGGGTCAGGAGAAGCAGGTATCACAGGAGACTGGAGAAAAAACTTCCGTGCTGGCTCCGCCCGCAGTCAGAAAACTGGCAAGGGAGAAGGGAGTAGATCTCTCCGGGATTAAGGGCAGTGGGCCTGGGGGGAGAGTCACTGCGCAGGATGTAGAGGCATTTGCTGCTCAGCCCGGCGAAAAGATCGAGACGCCTGCAGCGAGGACGATGCCAACAGAGAGGAAGGCAATGGAGCTGAAGGGACTGAGAAGGTTAATTTCAGAGAAAATGACGAAGTCAAAGCGCAACATTCCGCACTACGCGGTAGCAGAAGAAGTGAGGATGCAGGAGCTGATAGACTTCAAGGAAAAACTGAAGAGCCAGGGGGTCAACCTTAGCTACACCCCATTCTTCGTCAAGGCAGCGATTGCCGCGCTCAAGGAGTATCCATACCTGAATGCGAGGTCGCAAGAAGACGGGAATTTCGAGATACTTGATTATTACAATATAGGAATTGCCGTCGATACTGCAGAAGGACTTACCGTAGCAGTAGTGAAGCAGGCAGACCGAAAATCTCTGACAGAGCTCTCCACCGAGATCGAGGAACTTGCGAAGAGAGCTAGGGAAGGGAAACTGAGACTAGATGAGGTGAGAGATTCCACGTTTACGGTCACAAACGTTGGAAGCATCGGAGGAATATTTTCGACACCGATCATCAACTATCCTGAAGTCGCCATCATGGGGGTACATAGGATAATGGAAAACTCCGATGGGAAGTTCATGTACATCACTCTTTCGGCAGATCACAGGCTTATAGATGGGGCGATGGCTGCAAGATTTGTCAGTAGGGTCAAAAGATATTTAGAGGCTCCGGCTACACTGCTGGTGTGAAGCATGGAATACGATGCCATAATTCTGGGAGGGGGCCCTGGAGGATATTCTACCGCCATCAGGCTGGGTCAGAACGGAAAAAAGGCTTTGATGATCGAGGGGGACAAGATCGGAGGAGAGTGCCTGAATTACGGGTGCATACCCAGCAAGGCTGTTATAGAGATGGCAGATGCGATTTCATATCTTAAGGAAATGCCGGGAGTCTCTTCATCGGTCACGATCGACATGAAGAAGTGGCAGGAATGGAAATGGGGAATGATAAACAAACTCACTTCTGGAGTTGAAAGACTAGTCACATCGTACGGAGGAGAGGTTGTAAAAGGGAAAGGAATCATCGAGAGCAGTACTTCTGTCAAGGTGGGGAACGAGACGTTCAGTGCTAAGAATTTGGTTATTGCCACTGGTTCGGTGCCTTCCAAAATTAGGGGAATTGAAGACGTGTTCTACAACAGGGATATCTTGGATGTGGACCACATTCCGAAGTCTATAATAGTGATAGGCGGAGGGTACATTGGAATAGAACTGGGAACTGCATTCGCTAAACTAGGAAGCGATGTGACTATTGTCGAAATGATGCCAAACATCCTTCCAGGTACCGATACGGACCTCAGCAGGTTCGTAGAGAGAAGGATGAATTCCCTTGGAATCAAGATATTCGTTGGTGCCAAGGTAGAGAGGGTGACCAGGTCTGAGCTATTTTCAGTCAATCTTGCAGATGGAAGTGTCCTGAGAGCCGAACTTGTGCTTATGACTGTTGGTAGGCAACCAAACACGCAGGGGTTTGGCCTGGAGAATATAAATCCAGAAATGGATGGGAAGTTCGTAAAGACAGACAAGAGGAAAAGGACAAGCGTTACTGGGGTCTATGCAGTAGGTGATGTCAGCGGCCAGCCGATGCTTGCGCACAAGGCCTTCTACGATGCGGAGATTGCTGCTGAAAACATATCCGGCAAGATCGCGGAAGTCGACTACAGGGCAATGCCGTTTGTGATCTACTCCGATCCTGAAATAGTTACAACCGGAAGTAAGACCGACAAGTTCAACAACATTCCTCTGGCTACCAACGGAAGAGCCTTGGGGATGAACTCCAGTCAGGGAATATTTAGGATCTATGTGGACGGCGATTACGTCATAAAGGGAGGAGCGCTGGTTACCCCGAGGGCATCTGAACTGATAAGTGAAATATCGCTTGCGGTAGAGGCCGGTCTTACTTCCAAGGACCTTGGAATGACCGTGCATCCTCATCCCACGCTTTCGGAAGGGGTCAAGGAAGCCGCAGAGGCCACATATGGAAGATCGCTTCATTATAAGTCCAGTCGCTGATCTAGGCACCATTGACTACTCGGTTTCCCTCAATCTTCAGAGGAAATTGGTTGAACGGGTGAGAGCCCGGAAGATAGGTGATGTCCTACTGTTTTTAGATCATCTTCCCGTCTTCACTGTTGGAAGGGGAAAGAGACCAGAGAACTACGCTGGTGTGGAGGTGAAGGAAACAGAGAGAGGAGGAGACGTGACATACCATGGCCCGGGGCAGCTTGTCGCATACCCAATAATTGATCTCGAAAGAAACGGGATAAACGACGTTAGGAAATTTGTCCATCTAATAGAAGACGTGATAATTTCATCTATTCGGAAATCTGGATATGTCGGAGAGGTAGGTGAGGAACCGGGAATTTGGGTGGGAGAAAGGAAAGTTGCATCAATAGGCCTGGCCATTCGAGACAAGGTATCATTTCACGGTCTCTCCGTGAACATATCCAAGGAAGTTTTGAGTGGATTCAACAGGATAAATCCGTGCGGATTGAACCCCGATACAATTGGTTTTGTGAACATAGATAGAGAGGATTTGAAGATGGAGCTGAGAAGAAGTTTTGAGAGGTCTATACATCCATTTACAGAAGTGAGCGCAGACTTCTTCAATGAAATGGTATAGCCACCCGGTAGGTCTCCGCTCCCTATGCTCGCCGCCGACTTCCAGCGACAAAGTTCACAACGTTCAATTACTGCGAAGTAATTTGGGATGGTGATAGCCAATTCTGGGGTTGTCCTAAAGGATGGAAGCCTAGTTGTGCTCAGGGAGTACAGAGAATCGGACCTACCCAAACTGAGAGATTTTGTTAACTCTGTCTCGGATTCTTCCATCCAAGGCCGATTTATGCAGAACATCCCGAGAGATAGAGCAATTGAGCTCTTGCTGGCCAAGGGAATAATCTCTATCATAGCTGTCAGGGATGAAAAGATCATTGCACATGGTGCTCTCTACGAAAAGGTCAAGGGAAAGTCAGAGATGGGAATACTGGTAGATGATAGGTTTCAATCTCAGGGTCTTGGGACTGCAATGCTCGGTTTTATGGCAGAACAGGCAGTGAGATCCGGGTTCGGGGAGATAACGGCCTATGTTGCTCCAGAAAATTACAAAATGATTTCTGCAGTAAAGAGCCTGGGGTTTGCAGTGGAAGCATCGACAATACCCGGAGCCCTTGAAGTCAAATTTTCTCCATCACTGCTTCCTGAGGCAATAACGAATTTCGAGAACAGAGACGCCAAGTCTGCCGTGAACGCAGTAAAGATATTCCTTGAGCCAAAGAGTATAGCAGTGATAGGAGCCTCTTCCGACAGAAAGGCACTGGGTGGTCAATTATTTTATAATCTCCTAGAAAGCAATTTTAAGGGGCAAATTTTTCCCGTAAATCCTTCTCACGATTTCGTACAGGGAATAAGAGCCTACAGGTCCGTGAAAGACATTGAATTCCCTGTAGAAATGGCCCTGATCATTGTCCCGGTGGAGTTTTCTCTCAAAGTGATTGAAGAGTGTGGACAGAAGGGAGTCAAGGGACTTGTCATCATAACGTCAGGTTTCTCGGAAGTTGGAGAGGAGGGAAAGGAGAGACAGGCGCAGTTGACAAGAATTTGCGACAAGTACGGGATGAGGGTGATAGGACCGAATTGCATGGGTGTGGTAAACACATCTGACAGCGTTAGCCTTAATGGCCAGTTTTCTCCTTTCAAACCTGTTCAGGGAAGGATAGCGTTCCTTTCACAGTCTGGTGCACTTGGAATAGCCGTGTTTGATATAACTACAAAACTGGGCCTTGGACTGAGCTCTTTCGTTTCTGTGGGAAACAAGATGGACATATCAGGGAATGACCTAATACAGTACTGGGAGAATGATGATAACACGGATGTGATCCTTCTTTACTTGGAATCATTCGGGAATCCTATCAAATTCTCAAGACTTGCAAGAAGAATTACCAAGAAGAAACCCATAATTGTGGTTAAGAGCGGCAGAGGTTCCGCAGGATTCAGAGCGACACAGTCACACACTGCAGCGCTTCTTTCCACTTCGGATGTTACTGTTGATGCCCTTTTCAAACAGAGCGGTATTATTAGAACGGATACCCTGGACGAGATGTTCGAGGTCACTTCTGTCCTGGCACACCAACCTGTTCCTAGGGGGAATAGGGTTGCTATTCTGACAAACGCTGGAGGTGCAGGAATTCTTGCCGCAGATGCCTGTGAATCTCACGGCCTAGTTGTACCTGATCTGCCGGAAGGAGCCAAGGAGAAATTGAGGAAGATTCTGCCGTCCATAGCCAGCGTAAGGAATCCTGTAGACATGACGGCAGGTACGGGACCTGAGGCATATGCAAATGCACTTGAGATACTGGGTTCAATCGACGAGATAGATTCAATCATAGTCATATTCATACTTCCGGCAGTTCTCGATCCTGCGAACGTCGCGAGGAACATAATTGATGGTACAAAGAAAACGAACAATTCCAAGACAGTTGTATCTGTATTCATGGGAACAAAGGGTGTTTCTGAGATTCTGAAGGGGGAGGGACTGAGTATTCCTTCATTCACTTTCCCTGAGGATGCGGCGATCTCCCTTTCAAAGGCTGTCGAATATGGAAAATGGAAGTATGCACCGCCGAGAGAGGTTGTCGAAGATGAAGGGATAGACAAGGACAGCGTTAAGGCAATCATCTCGAAGGCGCTCAGGGGAGGCAAGGAATGGCTGAGCTACAATGAATGCAACTTCATTCTCAACACCTACAGGATTCCCACAATAAAGACCATCACCGCAATTGATCCCGAAGAAGTGAAACTGAGGACTAAAGGATGGACAGGAAATGTGGCCATAAAGGCATATGGACCAAAACTCGTCCACAAGAGCGACGTTGGTGCAGTCAAACTGAATGTACCAGTCTCCGAAGCACCAGATGAGGCGGGAAAAATGATTACGATGCTCAGTTCCAAGGGATTTGAAGTTGATTACCTTGTGGTTCAGGAGATGGTGGCTGAAGGGATTGAAATGCTGGTCGGATCAACTCACGATCCTGCTTTCGGTCCCCTTGTCGTCGCTGGAATGGGAGGAAAACTGGTCGAGCTCCTGAAGGATATCTCTACAAGACTCGCACCTGTTGACCGGGTAGACGCTGAGCAGATGATCTCGGAACTCAGAACCGCAAGTATACTGAGGGGATACAGGGGAGGAATAGTTGCAGATGAGGAAGCATATAAAGATGTCATAGTAAGGATCTCTCGGCTCGTTTACGATAATCCGGAGATCGTAGAGCTTGACCTCAACCCCGTCATGGTCCTTGAGAAGGGAAAGGGAACTAAGACTGTAGACTTCAGGATAAGGGTGGCAAATCTTTCGCAGAGTTCCACTCCGTTCGTTGCCAAGAGCATTATCAAGACTCCCCTCTGAGGGGACATTTTCCGACAGGAGGAAAGGCACCGAGAACTTTTTATGAGTCGTCAAACTATCGGCTATAACGGTGATACAACTAATGGTTACCATGAGGGCTGTGATCTCTACCCCCGACGGGAAGACAAGACAACTTGAGGTACCCGAAGACAGGCAGAGCGCCCTATACGGAAAGAAGATAGGAGAAGTGCTTGACGGTTCTTTGCTCGGTTTCAGCAATACAAAACTCAAGATTACTGGAGGGAGCGACAAGGACGGATTCCCCATGAGAAATGATTTCCCCGGAATGAGGAGGAAAAGGGTGCTCCTCACGGGTGGCGTTGGTTTTCATCCGACAAGAGAGGGTGTCAGAAAAAAGAAGAACATCAGAGGGAACACCATAGGGGAAGACATCTCTCAGGTCAATTTCTTTGTGGTAGAGGGACGGATAGAAGAGACCAAGGGAGAAACGAATGAAGCTGCCAAGACCACCTGAAGTCAATATCGGAATGGTGGGCCATGTAGATCATGGCAAGAGCACCCTGACAAAACTCTTAACGGGTGTCAAGACGGACTATTTCTCTGAAGAGATAAAGAGAGGTATTTCAATCAAACTCGGCTATGCTGATGCCCCTGTATACAGGTGCCCAGATGGGTTCCCGACAAGGTACTCTATCAACCCTTCGGACTGCGGCAAGGGGGCTGTCCTAGAGAGGGTCGTGAGTTTTGTGGACTCTCCCGGACACGAGAGTCTGATGGCAACGATGCTATCTGGAGCCGCTATAATGGACGGAGCAATAATGGTCATAGCATCAAATGAAAAATGCCCCAAACCCCAAACTCGAGAGCATCTGATGGCGCTCAATTTCCTGGGAATAAAAAACATAGTCATAGTACAAAACAAGATCGACCTAGTGAATGAAGAACGAGCAATAGAAAATTACAACGAAATCAAGGAATTCGTGAGAGGAACTGTGGCTGAAAATGCCCCCATAATACCCATGAGTGCCCTTGATAATGCAAACCTGGATTCTCTCCTTGAG
Organism: Thermoplasmata archaeon; assembly: GCA_021792355.1. Next base: position 225,693 of record JAJYUV010000002.1, read on the forward strand.
GCAATTGAGCGTTCCATACCCACTCGCAAGTATGAAACGGATGGAAAGGCGATGATGTACATTGCGAGAAGTTTTGACGTCAACAAACCTGGAACAAAGCCAGAGGATCTCCACGGAGGGGTACTAGGCGGTTCCATCATGTCAGGAAAATTCAAGGTAGGCGACGAGATAGAAATATCTCCGGGGATTGCAGTGACAAAGGGGGGGAAGAAGAGCTGGCCTCCCATCCTGACCAATATCTCTTCAATAATATCAGGAAGCATCATGCTCAATGAAAAAGGACCCGGGGGACTCGTGGGCATCGGCACTAATTTGGATCCATTCCTTACTAAGGGAGATAGTCTCGTGGGAATGGTTGTAGGCCTAAAGGGGACACTTCCGAAACCAGTCTTCAAGATATCTCTGCGGACGAACATTTTGACAAAGGTCGTTGGGAGCTCAGAAGAACTGAAGGTCGACAGGATCATAAAGGGGGAGACTCTTCTCCTTAATGTGGCGACCGCAGTTACCGTTGCTGTTGTCACTCAGGCTAAGGGGGATACTATGGAGGCGGACCTGAGATATCCGATCATAGCACTTCCGGGACAAAATGTCGCTATCAGCAGAAAGATCCAGAACAGGTGGAGACTGATCGGTAGCGGTACCGTAAACTGATTAAGAACGCTATTCACGGTTCAATGGTTACTCTTGCATCGACTGTTGATAGGGCAGGAGCCACATATTGGAACCTTTTTACAAACCATCTTGCAGTGCTCGTCCACTAGTGCATGGAATTCCATCAGTTGTTCCTGATTGAATAGTTTACAGAGGAGAAGCCTTATCGTTTCATAGTCCCTATTCGAATAGGCCGTTCCAAAGTACCTATTGAACAGCCTGAGGGTGTAGGAATCAACTGGGACCGTACGCTGGTGAAAACCATAGAGTGCGATGCTGTCCGCGGTCTCTCTTCCGACTCCATCCAGCTCTAAGAGTTCTGTCCTCAGGTCCATGGGCAGTGATAGACTTTCCAGCCACGATCGGTAATAATCTAGGACTCCTCTGAGATACCTCCCCTTCCGTTCAAAGAATCCGGCTGACCTTATTAGGTGCTTCAGGTCTGAACGATTGAGTATGTTGTCAATCGATTCCCCTTTTATCATCCGCATCGCCTTTTCAACGTTCTTCCAACTGGTGTTCTGAGCCAAAATGGCCCCTTCAATTACTTCAATTGGAGAGCCCGCTGGCCACCAGTACAGGAATCCATAATTCTTAGCGAGGCCCCTGAACAGAGCAATCACTGATGATGCAGATAGATGTACCGTGCATGAGCATCACACCTGCAGATATATCGGTTACCGGTACACAGCCAGAATGCATGGCTCAATGGAGTTCAGGAGAGATTATTTCTTTGAAGCTGCTATCTTACCCTCTTTGAGTTCCTTCTTTCCTCTCCTTATGCTGTCAATTAATTTCGGAACTATATCGTATGCGTCGCCGATTAAAGCCACGTCAGAATACTTGATTATAGGGGCAGCTGCGTCCTTGTTTATCGATATTATGTAATCCGAAGATTTCATGCCAGCAACGTGCTGGATTGCCCCTGACACGCCTACCGCAACGTATAGTTTCGGGTGAACTGTTTTTCCGGTCTGACCGACCTGTCTGTCCCTTGTAATCCAACCTGCATCGACCGTTGGCCTTGACGCTGCAACGATACCTCCCAGTTCGCTTGCCAACTCATCTAGCATCTTAAAGCCTTCTTTCTTTCCCAGTCCCATTCCGCCACACACGACCACTTCCGCGGTTGTTATGTCCACTTCTTCTCTGGTGACGATCTGGAGTAGTTTTGTCGTGACTTCCTCTTCCTTGATCTTGCTGTCGACGTGTTCTATCTCCCCCTTCCTCCCTATTACCTTGTCGACTGGTTTGAATATGCCTGGTCGTGCACTTGCCATCTGCGGTCTGTGCTTGCTGCAAAGTATGTTCGCAAGAATCGCACCACCGAACGCAGGTCTTCTTGCTTCTAGTAATTTCTTAGTTGGGTCAATATCTATTTCGGTACAGTCTGCAGTGATCCCCGTGTTTACTCTGACGGCAATCCTAGATGCAAGGTCCCTGCCATTGTGCGTTGCACCTATAACGAAATAATTGGGCTTTTTGTCCGCAATGAGTGAGGCGATCATGTCTGCATACGGTCTTGTCCTGTAGTGCCTATAGACCGGATTCTTCGCAAATATGACCTTGTCCACGCCGTATTCTATAGCCTCCTGTGCCATCTTTTCCCCGGACTCGTCTGCTAGGAGAATGCCCACAAGTTTCTCGTTGTATTTGTCCGCTAGCCTCCGTCCAATTCCAGCCATCTCCAGTGATATTCTTGAAAGTTCGCCGTCATTCTGTTCCAGCCATATCCATAGATCCTTGTACGCTTCTACATTTGTTGGTGGAGTCGCACACTTGTTCTTTATCATTTTACCACTCCCTTCTCTACCAGGACCGAGACTAGCTTGTCCAGGTCCTCCACCCCAAGTTTCGAAGGGTTCTTCACGGGGTCAGGGACCGTTTTCATATCCTTCACTATTGTTGGCGATCCCTTGAGTCCAATGCACATGGGATCGAGCTGCAGTTCCTTGTTAGTCACTACTCTTATTCCCTTCTTATACGCTTCTATTTTCCTCTTGAGCGTAGGATTCCTTGGCTCGTTCGCGTTGAGCGTAATCGTTATGACTGCGGGTTTTCCTATTCTTATCGTTTCCTCTGCTCCCTCGATATCCCTGGTGACAATGAAGTAGCCGTCATCGTACTCGACCTTGTGAACGTAAGTCGCCTGTTCACAGCCCAGGAATTCTGCTATTCCAGGCCCGACATGACCCGTCGACGAATCCGTTGTCTCTTCTCCGCAGAATATCACATCAAATCCTCCGAGATAATCTGCAACAGATGCTAGCGTGAATGCTGTAGGCCAAGTGTCCGCACCAGCAAATACTCTGTCAGTGACAAGAATTCCATTATCCACTCCCATACCCATCAGCTGAAGTAGTGCTGTGTCGGCCATGGGAGGGCCCATCGTAATCGCCGTTATCTCTCCACCATATTTGTTCTTGAGCTGTATGGCGGCTTCCGTTGCGTTGACATCTGGCGGATTGACAACATTTCTTGCTATGCTCCTGTTCAGGGTCTTGGTGACAGGGTCAATGCTGATATCCTGACTGTCCGGAACCTGTTTTATCATTACAGCAATTTTCAACATTTTTATCACCCGTACTTGTAAATTACTCCCTTGCCCGCCTTTGGATAATTCCATTTCACTGATCCCTGATCGCATGCTACGGAGCACGTTCCACATTCAACGCAGTCCTCGTACTGGAAGTTCAATTTTCCATCCTGTATTGTGTAGCACTGGGCAGGACAGGCCATTACGCAAAAATGGTGAGGGCATTTCTCGCATATCCTTTCATCCACCGTTATGTGCGCATATGACTTGTCTATGTCATATTTCGTCTTGCCGAGTCTCTCTTTGATGTCCAAGATCACATCCTCCTGTATATGTAATAGAAATCGGTTGCTGTCTTCAACTTGCTCATCTTAAGATCCGCTGCGCAGGACCCCAGAATGTCCCTCACTTTCTTCTTGGGCTGTCCCCTTTCCCATAGCATCTCAAGAAGGATGCTTTCAAGCATCTTTGGATAGGTTGTATACATATTCTTGTTGTTCGTAACCTTCCTTATGTCCTTGAATGTTTTCAGGTCCTTCAGGACGTAGCTGCTTTCCAGCTTCTGTTTGTAAAGAGCAAGAAAATCATCAGAGAAATTATTTTTTGCCTTGGCCTCAACTGCAGTTTCACCTGCAAGGATTCCGGAGAGGAATGCGTAGTTCATTCCCTGGAGGACCAGACCGTTGCTGAACCCGAAACCTGCCGCATCCCCTACTATCATGTATCCGTTCCCATAGAGCTTTGGAATCATATCCAAACCGCCTTCAGGAATCATGTGCGCACCATATTCCGCTACCGTTCCACCCTCTATGAGGGGAGCGATCGAGGGATGCTCTTTGAATTGCTCTATTATATCGTATGTGTGTGTGACTCCGTTCGCTCTTAGTTGTTCCATCGGTGCTACGATTCCGAGCGAGATGCTGTCCTTATTGGTGTAAAAGAATGCTCCGATGTTAAGTTCCTGCAGATTCCCAAGAATGTACTCTGACGCCATTCCAGAGGTAGAAGTGAGGTTGAACCTGTCCTCAATCTTCTGCGGACTTAACTTGATTATTTCCTTAACGCCAACTGAGACCTCCCAGTCCTGCAAAGGCTCTCTGAGCCCTGCTTCGATTGCAAGCCTTGGGTTAATTCCCTCTGCAAGTATCACGACGCTTGAAGTAACTGTGTCGCCTGACTCCACAACTCCCACAATCTTTCCATCTTTGGTTGCAAGCGATTCTACCGTTATTCCAGGAATGACCGTTGCCCCTGCTTCTTTTGCCTTCTTTGCGAGCCATGGGTCGAATTTCGAACGAAGAACGGTGTAACCGACTTTGTTGTCTTCAAAGATCTTTGTCTTGAAATCTATTATAATGGATGAATTATCGGTCAAAAATCCGATTTTTTTGTTTTGAATAAATCGTTCAAGCGGAGCCTCGCTCTGCCACTTAGGTAATATTTGCGCTAAATCATTTCCCCAGAGAACACCTCCGGAAAGATTCTTCGCACCGGGTGGGTCAGACCGATCAACTAGCAGGACGCTAAGCCCCTTGCTTGCCATCGTGATTGCAGCTGCTGAGCCAGCGTTTCCTGCACCGACAACTATAGCGTCATAATCTGGCATTATCCCGAAAGCCCTTCAAATCTATTTACGTTTTCGATAATTTCAGTGCCGTAAACTTTGATATTTTCTGCCTAAATCTCATCTCTCTTCTGTTGAAAAATAATTATAAGGTTGTAATCATGATGAGTGAAAATGCCACCGTAGCACAGCCTGGTACGTGCGCGTGCTTGGTAAGCACGAGGTCACGGGTTCAAATCCCGTCGGTGGCTTGCCTTCGGATGTGCCACTGAAGTAGCTCCCAAAGAAGTCTGTGGCCTTTATGATTGATTCGTAAAATCTTTCATTTTTTCCCTGGATTATGGAACCCTGAAGATCCGCTTATTTCACTCGTCATCCTGTGTTGATCATTCATAATGTCGGTAAATCAGAAACTGCGCTTGTGATACAGGAGCATCCCTTGCCTTGTTTTCGGTCGCACTACAACCAGCATTCATTTAATCTCGTTTAGGGGCATCTCTCTATTAATAGCAAGACTAAACACAATCCCTTACTCTCGATTGATCAATTGTGCCGTTATGATGATGACCTGTGTTGAGACCACAGACTATTTCCCTATGCCACGCTGTCCAGGCAAGGCAACATTGAGGTTTCCTGAGAATCTTCCCTCATGCCTTACCCGGAGGGCATTTAGTATAACCGCGATGTCAAGTATCTCTTGCAGAATTGCTCCCTCCGACGGTGCAATGTATCCAAAGCTAGCTATGATCATCATGACGATGCTGCCCCCCATACCGAAGAAAATGCTTTGCTTTGCGATTTTAAGCATCCTCTGGCCAATAGCTATTGCAGCCCCGACTCTTGTTACATCGTCAACCAGAAGCACAACGTCCGCGGCTTCAGACGAAATTCCGGTACCGTGAGCTCCCATTGCTATTCCGATGGTTGCAGTCGCGAGTGCTGGAGCGTCATTTATCCCGTCTCCGACCATTATAGATGATTTGTATTTCTCAGTAAGTTTCCTGACCGCCGCTACCTTTTGACTCGGCAAAAGATTTGCTTCGAACTCGCCAACTCCCGCTTCGTCTGCAATGACTTCTGCGTTAGCATAACTATCCCCTGTCAGCATGACGGTCTCTTTGATACCTAGTTCCTTCAATTCTCTGATGAATTGCGGAACCCCCTCGCGCAACTTGTCCGTGAAGAGTATAACCCCTGTGAGCACGTGGTCTATTGCAATAAATGAGACCAGACTTCCTTCCCTCTTCCTCCCTTGCAATATTGGATAGAGCTCTCTATTGAGCGTTTTGTGGATGGAAGTTTCTATGAAAGTCTGGGACCCTACCGCTATGTGCTTCCCATTTATTCTTCCTTCTACTCCTCTACCAGGGTTTTCCATAAAATCCGTCACCTGCAAGAGTTCTCCAAATCTCCTCCTTCCCTCCCTCGCTATTGCAACTGCAACAGGATGAGACGACAGTTGTTCAAGACTTGCAGCAATCTTGAGCATTTCGTCTTCTTCCCCTTCAAACGTGATCACCTGCGTGAAATCTGGGGTTCCGTACGTTAGCGTTCCAGTCTTATCAAATATGGCTACCCTCCCTCTTCCGATCTGCTCCATCGCTGAACCGCTCTTGACAATGACCCCAGCCTTTGCTGCCCTATTCACTCCACTTATGACCGCGATGGGAGTCGCGAGTATTAGCGGACAGGGGGTTGCCACTACGAGTACCGCGAGGAGGGTGTCCACATTCCTTGACAGAGCATATGACAACACAGCAACCAAGACAGTGAGAGGGGTGAACCATACGGCGTACCTGTTTGCGATTCGTTGAATAGCAGATTTCTCTGACTGGGCTCTTCTCACTAAGTCGACTATCTTTGAATATTCGCTTTCTGAACTTACTCTGGTTGCAAGCATCTCAAATGCCGATCCGACATTTACAGTCCCACTCAGGAGTTGGTCACCGACTTTCTTGGTAACCGGCATTGGTTCTCCCGTAACTGCAGATTCATCAAGTGCTGCCACCCCTTCATTTACTTGACCGTCAACTGGGACTAGATCACCTGGCCTCACCATTAAAATGTCTCCTACCTTCACGTCCTCAATTTTTACTTCTTCCACGATACTATTCAATTTTCTCCTGGCCATTCTGGGAGCTCTCGAGATCAACTCCTCAAGTGAAGAAGAAGCTCTCCTGAACCCATAGTCCTCTATTGCTTCCCCTCCGGTCTGCATGAGGACTATTATTATTCCCGCGAATGCCTCATCGGTCAGAATGGCAGTGATGATAGCGAGAGAAGCTATAATGTCTGCAGAAAATTTGCGCTTCGATACACTTATTGCAGTCTTGGCTACGACAGGAAGACCTCCAATGATCACTGTAGCATACCATACCCATTTACCCAGGAGAGGATCTCCAAAGATAACCGTCAGAATACCCCCGATTAGGAGCCCCATGAAAGAAAGGACTGGTAGTGGGTACCTTCTGATAATGTAGTGGACTCTTCCCAGTCTGTCGAAACTCCAGGTTCCTTTACTCAAATCCATATATCCTCCCTCCAGAATTCGAGTACAAACTCATTTCCCGCAGCGGTAGGTATAATGAATGACAGTCTGTTCTGGATTCTCGATCTGTCCTATAAACCATCAGAAACAAGTGCATCGATGGGCTCATGTTTGTTAGGGTTGGAAATCGTAATCTATCCCTTTTCAGGTTTCATCAGCTCCTCCACGTGAGATATGATTTCCTTATCCCTAGTAGCGGTGAAACGAAAGTTGAATCTGAGCTCGACATCGAATCGGGGGGACTGGAGGCTGACGGGGGAGGAACTATGCGTACCAGCTTCCTAATCATCATTTCACCTTTTATTATTATATCGATACTTAAAAGGGTGTCGTAGGTTTGCCTAAAATTGTAAGTGACCCTACAACAGAGCTAAATACTGAGCCTAATTTTTGGTCTTATGTCCTTGAAAATTGGGGATAAGGCACCTGACTTCACCGGAACAACCGATAGCGGAGAGAGCATATCCCTCAGTGTTAAATTGAAAGAAGGCCCTGTTGTCCTCTACTTTTATCCAAAGGATGAAACACCCGGATGCATAGCAGAGGCCTGCTCCTTCAGGGACAGATGGGATGACATTAAGAAACTGGGTGCAACAGTCCTTGGAGTTAGCTCAGATTCTGTCGAATCGCATAAGAATTTCAAATCAAACAGGAACCTCCAATTCACACTCATTTCCGATGAGAGAAAAGAGATTAGAAGGGCCTACGGAGTGACCGGGACGCTTATTCCACCGCGCATCACTTTCGTAATTGACACAGATGGTACAATTGAAGAAGTCTACAACTCACAACTGAATGCCTCGAACCATGCGGATGTTGCCCTGAAATCTCTTAATTCGCTCAGGGCCAAGTGATCAAGCTCCATAGATAAATTCAGGAAACCCTATTCTCAAAAGAATGGAATATGAGCCTTCTCTCTTAAAATCCCTTTTCCCTTGGTTTCATTTTCAAGCTTGTTCAGGGATAATATTGCCTGTTCTTTCTTTGCTGATCTATCCGATAGTGGATCACTCAGGAATGCTTTTGCCCTTTCCAAGTGGGATTCCATTTCCTTGAAATTCTTTGTAGAATAAAACATGCTAGCAAGTGCTAGTTCTGCCCTTGCATCATCCACAACATCATCGGGGGTTCTTTCTTCTCCTCCCGGTCTTATTTCCGCACTTCCAGGTAAATATGAGGGGCTATATGCATACTCCCTTCTGATCCTTCTGGCATAAGAAGAACTCGCTATTCCAGTCGCGAACATGCTCGCAAGGAAAACTCCAAAAATGGCTATGAAAAAACTGGTGTAGGAAAGTCTACCTACGAAGTACGCAAGATATGCAATAACATAGCCTGCTAGCATAATCAGGGGACCGAAGTATTTGAGCAATGGAGGGAGCTGGACCAGTGGAGGAGCCGTTGGATTGTTGATGTAAAAAGATATCACGCTCAGTAGTTTTTCCGTCCTTTTACCCTTCTTGCAGTAGGGATCTTGCAGGATGGAGAATGCATCGTTCAGCATCTGTTTTGACTTATCGACGACACCGGAGAGTCTGTAGAGTTGTGAAAGTTCAAACTCCGTCTGCCCAATCTTAAAATCATTATGCCCGTCTCTGTTTGTCTCTTTTTCCCTCTTTAGTAATTTTTCAAGCTGAGAAATCCTCCGCTCAGCCGTATTCATAGGTAGTTATCACCTTCGCAAGTACCCGTTTAGGAACTGCTATTTCCGTATCGCTTTTGAACTTAAAAATTTAATGAAAATAGTTCCCTAGCAACTCGAGTTACCTTATAGTCACAAATGGCCTTTATAGCAAACTATCAGCTATTCTGATTTTTATCGACCGATTTATTGGTCCGGTTTCTTAAAAAAAAGTAAGGTATTCTGGACGGATGCATTGCGTAAGAATTTGCTTAAGAAAATGCTGAATAGAATTCATGGGTGTCAGAAGGCGTTCCAGTAGGACAAAGGTATCAAAAATGCAAGGAAATGTAGTCCTCCAAGTGAGTTGAAGTTACAGGACATCTAAAATCATTTCACAGGAGTCAGATTTAGAATCTTCCTTTATGACTCGTCTTAAAGACGATTCTACCTCTTGATGAAATCTATGAAGACCTCTGCGTCACCGAAGACGTTCGATAGTTTCGCGTACTCGTTTGGCATATGCTCAGTTTCATCAAGTGTCCCCCAGACTATGGTATCGAATCCTTGGTTTCTGAAGAATGCCCCGCAGGTACCTCCTCCTATTCCTACGCTTTTCACTTCAATTCCCCTAATTTTCTTGATACTTTCCTTGAACTTCTTGACGAAATCTTCGCCTTCCGGGGTGTTTGCAGACGGCTTCGCCGTGTTTATGGATTCGAGTAAGACATCTGCGCCGGATTCTCTTGTAAATTCGTCGCACGTCCTCTTGACCTCATTGAAAACTTCTTCCAGAGTGTATTTCGGGAGAATTCTCATATCAAAATAGAAACTTTCCTTTCCTGGAATGATGTTGACGGACGTTGTACCGGGCTCTACCTTTGTCGGTTCAAATGTGCTTTTTGGCCCATTGAATAAGGGATCGGTCGCGTTGAACTTCGAATGAAGGTTTTCGTCAATCTTTGACTCCAATTCTCTGGCCAGCCGGTGCGCATTCTTTCCTGCCTCAGGAGTGGAAGCATGACACTGCTTGCCGATTACTGTGATCTTAAGCCATATAAGCCCCTTTTCTGCGATCTCTACAGAACTACCGTCGGGGGTTCCGAAATCGGGTACGATAAACTTGTCGTTCTTCGTAAATTTTCTTTCTTTAAGGACGTAATCGATGCCATAGGTGCTACCAGCTTCCTCATCTGAAACCATGATGACACCAATGTTGCTTTTCATTTCTTGAGGATGATCCAGGAAGTAGCGCAAGGCTATGAGGGAAGAAATGCCTCCTTGTCCGTTGTCACAAGTACCTCTCCCGTATATCTTATCCCCTTCTATCGTCGCCTTGAAAGGTGGATACTTCCATAGGCTCAGGTCACCTTCGCTAACTGTGTCCATGTGGGCGACAAACCAGATGGTCTTCTCCTTTCCAGTTTCAAATAAAAACAGAAGGTTGGGTCTCTTAATTCCATCAGAATTGGCCACATATTCCTCAAATTTTAGCTGTTTGCTCCATTTCAATATCTCATTCTTAAGAAATTCAGCTCGTTCTGCCTCCCCTTTACCTCCACCTGACGGATTAACAGAATTTATGGTGATCATTTTCGAGTACAAGTCAATAAAATAGTTCCTATCAATCATTTGAATCACCCGTTAATTGATTGCCCCAAGATAAGCTTTGATGATTGTAAATAGTATCATTACTAGACAAATTATCAGTCCGACTATTATATAACTGATGATGCTAGATATCCCGACCCGATTTATCGTTACGTAATGAAAGACAAATTCAATTATATATCTGGGGCCTCATTTTATTGAGGGGCCAAGAAATGCCAAATGAGAACGTCAAGAAGACTATATTTTCTCTCCTGATATTAGTCATTGTTTTTGGAAGTATTGGGTTGTACCTTTCTTACGAAGGACCTGAAAATAAGTCTGCTGTTCAGAGTCTGCAGGTAGCATCATTGAGTCCAGTTCAGGACGGACCCTTGAATGTCTTTCCAGGGCAGTTGATAAACGAGTCATATTTTCTTGGTGCTACCAGTCCATCGGCAGATTATTATGAAGTTACTGTCACCCTTAACGGCTCTTCGTACGAGACCGTTGATGTGTTTCCCACGTACTCAACTTCCCTGAGTCCTGCTGGCTACTATCTGCTGTTTTCATTTGTGATGCCAAATGATCAGCCAGGAATGTGGTGGGATGTAGCATACCAATTAATAGCGTTTAGCTATTCAAATATCACAACCACCACTAATAGTATTTTGTATAGTAATGGGCCAATCTGGATGAGCATCTGGACAGCTTCTCCGGGGAACGAATATATGATTGCTGGAAGTGCTTCCTTCTTATCTAGTTATAATGCAAGTGAGATTTCCCTCTATCCGGTAAATCCTAAATCCGCTTCCATTGCTTCCACACAAGTCAATTCTTGGGTATTAAGTAACGGAGTCCTAAAGGTAAATTTTACATTATTTGAAAGTGTCGAATCTACGAATACGAATACAACTCCACCGTATATCAGTGCTTCCATTACTTATATTACTTCTTCTTCTCACATTAGCTCTAGTCCTCCAATATTGATTTCGACTAATTTTAGAATCACCCTAGTTCAAGGAAATGGAGCATACATAATGGGAATAACTTCTAATCAAATTGCTGAGATTACTAACTCTCTTAATCAAACTCTTTCCATACCAATCTCTCAACTCAATGCAGCGGTTATTTCCATTAACGGTGACGTAGCGACCCTTCAGACATCCTTTGGAACAATGTTGACAAAACTCAGTGAAATAAACGCTACTGTCACAAGTATTTCAAATGGTCAGGCCACGATAACAACTAACATTGGAGTTCTGCAGACCTCTTTGACATCTCTCAGCACCACTATCACCTCGATAAGCGCAGGACAGGTCCAGATAACGACAGACATCGGTAAAATAACTACCTCCCTGAATTCCCTTAACGCGTCATTCGAAGGAATGAACGGGTCAAATGCAGTGATCAAGACGGATCTAGGTTCGATTACCACCTCGTTGAACTCCATCAACGCTTCGATTTACGCGATCCACCAAGGTATGGTGGATATGAATACCTCGATTGGAGTGCTTCAAGTTTCACTGAAGACACTCAACTCTACGATCGTAAAGGTGTCCGGATACACAGCAGAAATAATGACATACGCGGGAGAGTTGAATGCATCCCTGAGCGATCTTAATACGAGCATATTCTCTTCAAACAGCGGCATACCATGGCTAAACGGTACCTATGCCGAGATAGAGACTTCTTTGGGGAACATAAACGGAACGATAACAAACGTTTCTAATAATACCGCGTCGATCAGCACAGATCTTGGAGTCGTCAAGGCTTCGATGAGCAGCATAAAGTCTCTTAATAGTCAGGGAATAAGCGGGGATCCGCCTTCACTCTTTGAGTTGGTCGTCATTGCACTTCTTGCCGGTCTTCTTGTAATATCTTCTCTCGCAATGTTGAGCTCCAGAAGTACGCTTAAGATCATGGGAGACAAGGTCAAATGAGGTAGTTTGTTTGTATGCCCTTGGACACATATCTCGCTGAATTTCCTTGTTTTGAAAATTCCATTCGAATTTTCTCGAGGATGAAACTTAGTATTCTCTCCCGGAATTAAGAATATTTAATATCATATAGACCATTAACAAATTTACCAATGAGTTCTGATGTTGGGACATCAGAGAAAGAACAGAGGAGTGAAGCTAAATGGAATTGATTTCGTTACTATACGGTATCTATCCTAGATCTGAAAACTTGAGGAAAGCTTACGGGAAATGGGAGAAAGGTCAGATGAATGCAGATGAGATTTCTAAAAAGATAGAGGAAGAGTCGTTCGTCTATTATGATCTGGTTAAAGAGGCATCCTTGAATTATTTCACGGACCCACTGTTTAACTGGTACGATATCCTGCGCCCAATCGCTCTATCGATAGAGGGAATAACGCTTGGTCCCCTAACCAGGTACAAGACAACAAATACATTCTACAGAGAACCAGAGATAGAACGGATTGGAAAACTTGGTGAAATGAACTCCTTTAGGGAGGTTGAAGAGAACCCCCCGTTTCCAGTGTATCACGAACTGGAAAGCGAGTCATATCTTCACTTTTTACCAGGAATAAATTCCTTCCTTACCATGAGCAGGGTTATGGGAGAAGTGTCAGGAGTCAAGAATCAGTTGAAGGAGAGGTATCTAGAGATAATCAAGAATCTTAGAATCAAGAAGCTACTAATATATGAGCCGTTCGAGTCTAAGGATTTCTCCGTGTATAGTGACATCAATGATGCAACCACTACGTTCCTGGTAATCAGCGGAGACGCTGGAAATTTCGATACGATTGGGGGAAAGAAATTCTTCTCTATCATTGGAAATAACCCGTATGCCTATGCAAGATATTGCGAGGTACCTGGTGTGAAGATAATAGATGCTTTATCCACTAAGATTAGTGGCGAAGTTGTTCAAAAAATGAGGCCATTTTCCAATGAATTCGATAGACTGATAGTTGCAAACACGGAAAGCTTTGACTTCCTTCCCAGAGTTATTGCGGATAAGAAGATATTCAGTTTCAAGGGTGGTGAATGATGCAGGAGCTTATAACGCAAGAGATTGGAAGCTTCAGGAAACCAACTTACCTGTCGTCAAAATTTAGGTCCTTCAAAGGTGACGAATTTCAGAAAGTAGCTAAGAGGGCTACGCTGGAGACTCTGGACCTTTTCGAGAAAAGCGGTCTTATGAACGTAGGAGTCGGCGGGGAGATGTACAGATGGGAAATGTACGAGCATCCTATAACCAGGATGGACGGCATAAAAATCTTCGGGCCTGTTAGATCGTTCGACAACAGGTACTACAATAAGGGAAGCGTGTATGACGCAATTAAGAGAAGGGAACCGTTTCACACCGAGGAGATACACCTCTTCAATGAACTGGGAAAGAAGAACATCAAGATCCCTATTACTGGACCTTACACGCTTATGGACTGGTCATTCAACGACCATTACAGGAACAGGAGAGATCTTGCGATGGCATTCGGTGAGATAATGAATCAAGAGATAAGAGAGCTGAAGGCTGCGTGGGGTGATGAAACTCTCCAGATCCAGATTGATGAGCCTGCCGCAACAACGCGTCCAGAAGAAATGGATATCGTGCTGGATTCCGTGAACGAGAGCGTCAAAGGAATAAATGGAATTGAGACGCACCTTCATGTCTGCTACAGCACAGATTACGGTCTCCTGTTCAACATCATTCCCTCTCTCAACATTTCTGTTTATAACCTTGAATTTGCAAACAGAGATCCTGTTTCTCTCGGCGACTATAGGAAGGGATATGAGGACGTCAAGAGGTTTAAAGATGTTTCAGAAACCATGACAAGAAAGATATCACTTGGTCTAGGGGTTACTGACATTCACAGAGACTTTATCGAACCACCCCAGCTCATCAAAGAGAGGATAGAATATGCTTTGAAGCTTTTGGAACCAGACAGGCTGAGACTAAATCCAGACTGCGGCCTTAGAACCAGAAGCAGGGAAGTTGGCTATCAAAAACTAAAGAACATGGTAGATGCTAGAAACGAGGTCGCAAGCACGCTATAAAGATTTATTACAATAATCAATTCTGGAATATGCAGAAGGCTGCAGTTCTCTCCGAACTTAAGAAGTACCCCGAAGTAAGGGAGCTGGAAGAGGAGCCCCCCAGAGATAATGAAGTTATGATCGAACAGAGCGAGACTGGAATTTGCTACAGGGACATACTGACGATGGAAGGGTTCCTGCCCAGAGTCGTTCTACCAATAGTTCCGGGTCACGAAATCTCTGGGACCGTGAAGAAGGTCGGCAATGCGGTCACCAAATTCAAGGAGGGAGATCGTGTAGCCAGTCTCATATACGTGCCGTGCGGGATCTGCGAATACTGTACGTCTGGAAGAGAGAACCTGTGCAGAAACAAGAAAACGTTTGGGGAGAGCATCAACGGAGCGTACAGGAAATACCTCAACGTTCCGGAGATATCTCTAGTCAAGGTACCTTCCGGAGTAAGCCCAGAGGCAGCCGCGATATCAGCCTGCGTAACCGGTATGATAATCCAGGCGCTGGAAGTGGTCGGAGGTCTCAAGGCCGGCCAGACTGCCCTGATCACGGGTGCAGGTGGAGGGGTAGGGTCTCACGCGGTTCAAATCGCCAAGGCGCTTGGTGCTAAGGTGATAGGAGAGACCAGTAGTGAATGGAAAAAGGAAGGAATACAAAAAGTCGGAGCAGATTATGTGGTAAGTGGATCTGATTTCTCTAGGAAAGTGAAGGAGATCAGTGGGGATGGAGTGGATGTTGCACTGGAGACAGTGGGTTCCCCCACGTTCAACGACGCTTTCAGATCGCTGAAGTATGGAGGTAGACTGGTTGTTATTGGAAATGTGGATGTCAATCCCGTCAGCCTGCCACTGGGTAATCTTATCCTAAAGGGAAATTCGATCGCTGGTAGCGTAAGTTCTACCAAGGCCACCATGAAGAAAGCCTTGAAACTTTCGAAAGAGGGAAAAATATCTCCAGTAGTCGGCAGGATATTCTCCATCTATGAGGTTGCTGATGCCTACAAGGCAATGAAGAATAGGGAACTGTTTGGGAGAGCCTTTATAAAATTCTAGTTCTTCGTTTTCAGGGACTGATTTTTCTCGTCGACAAAGCTTCCGATCTTCTCAATATTTCCCCTTATCTTATCCAGGACATCAGCATCGAAATCA
Source organism: Thermoplasmata archaeon (assembly GCA_021792355.1). The sequence continues at coordinate 241,364 of JAJYUV010000002.1, forward strand.
CCTGATATAGATGCAGAACGGAAGCTGTTGATGTTATCTAGCAAATCTATAGAATTCCTGAAACCAACCTCGTCCAGAATGTAGATTTTTTGGATGTCCTCTTCTTTGACTAGCACTGGCTCTGATGGCAGCACCACCTTCTTGCTTTTGAGCTCTTCAATCTTCTTGAAAACTTCCTCCGCCTTGCTCTTTTCATCGTGCTTATCGTACATTTCCAGGTTGTCTATGGCTGCCTTGAAATTGGTTAGTGATACGTCGATCCGCTTTTCTATATCCTCACCCAGAGCCTGAGATGATATTCTTGCATCTGCTCCGGCTTTGTACCCCTTGTACGCGCTCAGTCTGTTCTGAATTCTCTTGAGTATGATTGCAGCCTTATCCGGTGGCAAGTCTATTCTTATACTGCTCATCTTCCTTGCGATTGGGGAGTTATATATTATTGTTGCGAGTGGTTTCTCCTGACAAACTGCGCCCTAGAATCCAGAACCAGCGACTGATTTGTGGCGGTTCACCTATAAAGAAATCAATAAATAATAAGTCACAATCCTGTTTGCTCAAAGGTGAAATGTATTGCCCTCAAAAAGTAGCTATTCGTTCCAGACCGACAACTTTCTAACTGCAAAGGAAGAGATGAAAGGTATGGTTAGAGAAAGGATGACCGAGTGGAGAGCATCTGGTACAGTGGAGAGGATATCTACCCCTACCAAATTATCGAGGGCTAGAGCACTTGGATATAAAGCTAAACCAGGATTCGTAGTAGTGAGAGTGAAGGTAAGCCGGGGAGGTTTACACAAACCAAAGATAATGGGAGGAAGGAGACCAAGAAGGTATGGCTACAACAAGCTCACACACGGAAAGAGTGATAAGTGGGTAGCGGAGGAAAGGGCCCAGAGAAGGTATCCCAACATGGTCCTTTTAAATTCCTACTACCTTGCAGAGGACGGTAAGCACAAGTTCTACGAGGTCATGTTAGTTGATCCGGCAAATCCTTATATCTCAAATGACAAGAATCTTGGATGGACGACTGAAAGCGCTCAGAAGGGAAGGGTATTCAGGGGGCTATCAACCGCTGGGAAGAAATCCAGAGGGCTTGCAACAAAGGGCAAGGGCACAGTAAAGTCAAGGCCATCAATAAGGGCAAAGGGAAGACTCAGGAGACACTGATCAGGTACTTTTTCCCCCATTTCTTTATTTCTATCAAGTTGTCAGGCTCATCCATCTTGACATTCAACCCTCTCTTTTCAAACTTTGGTGCGAAGAGATCGATCACTTCTTTCGATCCATCAATCTTGAATGTACCTTTTTTTATTTCAACTTCGTCTATTTCATCACCCACCAAGTATGACCACTTTCCGTTCAAACCTATCTCATCCCTCATCACTGGAAAAATGAACAAGAAGTGGAATCCGTCTCTCTCCTCGTAAAACTCAATTTTCCGAGAGATGAGTTCTTCCCTGACTACCTTTGCTTTCTCTCTTCTGACCAGCAGTGACTTCACCAATTTCAATCCGACCGAGGAAAATAAATTTATGTATGAATTTACTGGTAATTAGTGGATTTTTCTATTGTGAAGATAGAAAAGGATGATGAGAACGTGGTACTGGGACAGTCCCATTTCATCAAGACTGTCGAGGATCTGTACGAGGCAGTCAAGAACTCCTCCCCTACCGCCAAGTTCGGAATTGCGTTCTGTGAGGCATCAGGCAAGAGACTGATTAGATACGACGGCAACGATGAAGCACTTATCAGACGTGCAGTTAGGAATGCAGAGAAACTGGCTGCCGGTCACGTTTTTATTATCCATCTAAGAGATTCATTTCCCATCAACCTGTTGCCGCACATAAAGAACGTTCCAGAGGTCCTGAATATTTATGCAGCCACATCCAACCCCCTGTCTGTGGTTATCGGGGAGGAGGGAGAGAGCAGGGGGGTGATGGGAGTGTTTGACGGGGAGAGGCCACTGGGGATCGAAAATGAGGGCGACATCAAGGAGAGGAAGGAATTTCTGAGAAATATAGGATACAAAAGATGAACGAAGTTGAGGATTTCTATGATTTTGAATCAACGTATTACGACAGGATATACGGTATATTCGGGCAGGACATCACCTTTTACAAAGCACTAAACGCAACCGCTCCATTCCTGGAAATATTTGCAGGAACGGGGAGAATAATTTCAAAGTTCAAGGGAGGGATTGGCCTGGAGATAAACCCAAACATGCTCAGGAGGTCAAGCAACAGTTTCATCAAAGTCATGGGAGATTCGAGAGTTCTGCCTTTCAAGAAACACTTCAACACCGTCATAATAGGTCTGAACAGCCTTCTACTAGTACCGAACGATGAGAAGAAGACCATTCTTAGGGAGACGAGGAGAGTGTTGCACCAGAGTGGTTTTCTTTTCGTTGACGTAATCAACGGTTTCTCTCTCAGGAGGGGAACCTACGATATCTCGGAATTCAATGACGGAGAAACATCAATAACGCTCACGATGAAAGCAAAAAGAACGGGAGATAGTTACCAGCTGAAGTATTCTTACCACATATTCAACCAGACGAACAGGGTTGTGCAAAAGACTATTACCATTTATCCGATAACTTTAACTGAGATGCGGGAGATGCTCGAGGCAGAAAATTTCGAGTTGGATGGAGCTTTTGGCGATTACGATCTCTCCCCCTATATGGCAGAGTCTGAAAAACTGATAGTTAGGGCGAAAGCCATCTGACTAAAAGGTGATTCCATTGAGTGCGAAGGACAATGTCGAAAGGATCTTCAAATCACTGGAGGACTTGAAAGAGAAGAATCGATCGATCCCAATCGTGGTTGAAGGAAAGAACGATATACGAGCTCTCAGGAGATTAAATTTCGAGGGGGAGATTTTGCAGCTTCATTCCCGAATGACCATCGAAGGATTTTGCAGGAATCTTGCGAGCCATCACAAGGAAGTTATTCTTCTCCTAGACTGGGATCCTAAAGGGAAGAGGCTGACTGCATCGCTTATAAAACATTTGAATTCCTACGAAGTCAAGACTGATTTCGATTTTTGGAAACTGTGTTTTTCAATGGCATCGCAGATGTCGAACGTGGAATCTCTACCTTCAGTCTTTTATAGATTAGCCTCTGAGAATGGAGCTTCCCTGCACACCTGACGCACAGTTCTAGCTTTGCTACGTAGTGTTCAGAACACACTGGCTTGCCACACATCTTGCACGTTACCCCTGAAGGCAGTCCGCATATGTAGCAAAGCGAAAGAACGGTCATTACTGCTCCTTTCCATAATGCTCTTTTAAATTCTTAAATCTTTGGTAGAATGCGATGTCATAAGCTATTTTAATCGCTCCACCGGCCACAAAAGAAAGGGCTCCTGCTGCAACCGATATCAGGTATGTGGAAATATAAGGAGTTGCACCGTTGGATGCATTTCTGACGGCGTTTGAGACCCCAACTACGTAACTCCTGTCTCCCTCGTCGACTACGCTATTCAGGTACGACTGTCTTGTAGGAACGTCCATCTGGCTTATGCTCTGTCTCAAGAACAGAAACAAAAGTGCTAAGGGAAGGGTTGGAACGAGGGGAATCATTATGAGGAAGATGTTCGACGGTATGTGCGTAAAGACCATTGTCCTTACCAAACCAAGTCTTCTGGCTATGAATGGAGTTGCAAGGACGGACAGAGCCGTTATGACATCCACAACAGCGAATACGTAACCGAGCTGGGAAAGACTAAAGTGGTATCTCTCGGCAAACCAATACGCCATCAGACCCTGCAGGACAAATCCGCCTCCAATTGCATCTACAGAAAATAGAGCACTTACGTCTCTAGCTATAACCTTGCTCCTTTTTGATACGGGAGAACCCAGAATGCTCTTCTTCCCACTGGTGGTAGGTATAAGCAGATAAGACACCAATACTGCCGATGCAAACAAGATTGATAGCTCAAAGGAGATTTTTAGGCCCAAGCTCAAAGCCGTTGCACCCAGAGATGCCGCTATGTAACCCCCAAATGTGTAAAGCGCAAACAGGCTGTTCTTGGTCCTCTGATCGTCCTTTATTCCAGCTATTATCGGCTGTTCATATGCAGAGAACAGGGTGTTGTCAGAGGGATTGACGCCGAGTGATCCAATTACTGCGAACATAGCTTTCATGACAGGATTTGGAATCGAAAACAGTCCAATTATTCCTGTCAAAAGCAAAAGAGAGAAGAGTAAGAGGAAGGCACGTGAGTACCCTGAACCGTATTTTGATGTGACATAAAAGGTTATGAATGAACCTAAAAGTATTGAAGACGTGACTGCGATACCTGACTCCAGCGGCGTTAGACCAGAACGAATGAGGTAAATGACGGTGATAACTGAGAATACTCCGTATATGAACCCCCTGAGGGTTCTTGTCAGGAAGAGGAGATATCTTGAGTCCACCATGTCGAAATGTTGCGAATTGCATATACCTTTTTATGGGGATTAAATGAATAAAACAATTTTATCCACATAAATGATACTGGTATGGTCATTATGAGCAGCGACCTATCAGAGTTATTGAACGAGTTAAACATCCGAAGCGTCGATGAACTTTTTAAAGACATACCAGAGTCGATAAGAACAAAAGCACTTGGTCTCCCGAATGGGATGGACGAAGATGAGATCAGAAGGGTTGCGGCAGAGTATTCAGGGATGAACAAGACTGTAAATCAACTTCATTCTTTCCTGGGATTTGGGCTCTACAATCACTACGTTCCAGCTGCTATTTCAAACGTTGTTAATCGGAATGAGTTTCTCACGGCATATACGCCCTATCAAGCTGAAATATCGCAGGGCATTATGCAAGCACTTTTCGAGTATCAGAGTCTCGTTGCAGAACTGTTACAGATGGATGCAGTAAATTCGTCTATGTACGATGTCTCAACCTCTCTTGGAGAGGCAGCTAGAATGTCAAAAACGATAACGGGTAAGGACGAGTTCATTGTGCCAAAATACATAAGCAAAAACAAGCGTGCAGTACTGGACAATTATGCGCGGGGTGCTGATATAAAGATCAAAGAAGTTGACTTTGACGAGAAAGGAATGATCGATCTGAATTCTCTAGAACAGAACCTGAATGAAAACACTTCTGGAGTATATGCGGAGTACCCAAACATGTTCGGTATCATAGATACCAACATTCCGAGAATCAAGGAAACTATAGGGGATGAGAGAATCTTCGTAGCCGGAGTGAACCCGATCTCACTCGGCGTGCTTGCTCCGCCTGGAAAATTCGGAGCCGATATTGCTATCGGAGAGGGCCAGGTTCTGGGATTGGGACTCAACTTCGGAGGACCTGTAGTCGGTCTGTTCGGAACAAAGGAACAGTACATAAGAAAGATGCCAGGCAAGATAATGGGAATCACCAAGGACCACAATGGCAAAGTGGCTTTTTCGATGATTCTTCAAACGAGAGAGCAGCACATAAGGAGAGAGAAGGCTGTCACTAACATGACAAGCAATCAAGCTCTGATGGCAGTAGCATCCGCCGTTTACCTTTCCCTGCTCGGCGATTCAGGCCTCAGGAAGATAGGAGAGGTCAACATGGGTAGAACAAGGGAACTTATTGACATTGTCAAGGAATTTGGAGTGAAACTACCTTATGATGGATCACCCGTGTTCAACGAGTTTCTCTTCAAGCTTAAGGAGTCAAAAACTTTCGTTAACAGGATTGCGAGAAAGTACAACCTGATCCCTGGACACATACTTGGGAAGGAATACGGGTTCAATGACAGAAATCAGGTCAATATTGTTACCAATGTAACCGAGAGGAATACAAACAACGACTTCGATGCATTCAGGGAATTCATGAGGGAGGTGGCCTAAATGTATCACCAGGCAGTTTTCGACGAACCAATAATCCTGGACGTAAAGGGAAGGAGAACTATCAAGATCCCTCTCGAGAATGAAAAATTCAGGATAGACGTTCCTGATGCGATGAAGCGTGAAAACATCGGTATTGGGGACAGGGAGGAGTTCTCAGTGATCAGGCATTATGTCAAACTCTCCGAGATGAATTTCGGAGCAGACACTGGCTTTTATCCTCTCGGTTCCTGCACTATGAAATACAACCCAAAGATAAACGATGAGATTGCATCAATGGACGGATTCAGGATGATCCATCCACTCCAGGATTCTTCCGAAGTTCAGGGAGCGCTGAAGCTCCTCTACGAACTTTCCGAGTCACTAAAGAAAATAACCGGAATGGACGAGATTACCCTGCAACCTCTGGCAGGAGCAGGTGGAGAATTTACCGGACTTTCCATAGTGAGGGCATACTTCTACTGCAAGAAAGAGCTGGACACGAGGAGAGAGGTCGTCGTCCCGGATTCCGCACACGGCTCAAATCCTGCTTCTTCACACATGGCGGGATTCGATGTCGTTCAGATTCCATCGACTGAGGATGGAACTGTCGACATAGAAAAATTCAAAGAAGCGGTCACGGAAAGAACCGCCGCATTCATGATAACCAACCCTAACACTCTGGGAATTTTTGAAGACAGGATCGTAGAGATGGCAAATTATGCACATTCCAAGGGAGCTCTTCTCTACTACGACGGAGCGAACTTGAATGGAATAATGACGAAGACCACACCCGCAAAGATGGGATTCGATATCGTTCACCTGAACCTCCACAAAACATTCTCCACCCCTCACGGTGGTGGCGGACCAGGTGCCGGTCCGGTCGGCGTAGTCGAGAAGCTCAAGGACTTCCTGCCGTACCCTCTCGTCACTTTTGATGGAGAGAGATACAACAACGATTACGTTCCGCCAAAAACTATAGGAAAGGTCGCCAGCTTCTATGGTAATTTCGGCGTGCTCGTCAGAGCTTGGACTTACATCAAAATGATGGGTGAGGAGGGACTCAGGGATGCCTGCGAAACTGCAGTTTTGAACTCAAACTATATGAGAAAGAGAATGGAGCAGTTCATGCCTGTTCCGGGAAAAACTATCAAGAAACACGAGTTCGTTGCTTCGTCTGTTGGAAACAACATGCCAAAGGCCGGGGATATTGCAAAGCATCTTATCGACAATGGAGTTCATGCCCCAACCATCTATTTTCCACTGATAGTTCCTGAAGCACTGATGATCGAACCCACCGAAAGCGCAACTAAAACTGAAATGGATCTGTTTATAGAGACTGTGAGGCAGGCACTGAAACTATCCCACGAAGCATTCGAAAAAGAACCATCAAACCTCAAGGTCACTAGAATTGACGACGTCGACGCTTCTAAGAATCCGAAACCTACGCTGAGAATGGTGAGGAAGGAACAGAGAGGGCCTCTACAACAAATGATTTAAGGTCCCATCAATTCTCCCTGCAGCGGAGGTTGCCGAGCTTGGCCAAAGGCGACAGACTCAAGATCTGTTTCCATAGGGATTCGCCGGTTCAAATCCGGCCCTCCGCACTTCCCTTCCAGTATTTCTATTAGTGGATATGAGGATTCGCGTGATAGAGGAATTGGTGACATTAGGAACCATTCATACAGGCATAAATTGCGTCCTCCAAAAAGCTTAGCAAACCTGAATTATTAAGGCTTGCTAAACGCAATTGATTTATAGAGATTTCAGAATGATGTTATTGTTTAATAGTGCATGTTATGTTGAAAGAGCCTAAGATTTCTGATGACCAAAAGGAGATTTGGAGAGAGCCGGTTAATTCCGACAGACTCACCAAACCTAAGGGGGAGGTGCACATAATTCCGGAGAGGTGCAAGGAGTGTAACTACTGCACCAACTATTGTCCAAACGATGTTCTTGAAAGGTCTCCTACTGTGAACAGTCACGGTTATCACCCAGTAAGGGTTAGAGCCGGGAAGGAAGATTCATGCGTTGCCTGCGGAATGTGTCAAACGATCTGTCCTGACTTTGCAATTTATGTGAGGGAGGTACCGACTTGACAGCATTGTTAGAGCCGGGAAGGTACTTTGCGGACGGAAACTTGGCAGTTACCGAGGGAGCTCTAATGGCTGGCTGCAGATTCTTTGCTGGTTATCCGATAACTCCTTCCAGTGAGGTTCTTGAAAGGATGAGTGAACGTCTACCAAAACTAGGCGGACACTTTATCGAGATGGAAGACGAGATAGGAAGCATGGCCGCTATAATCGGAGCTTCCAATGCAGGAGCAAAGAGCATGACCGCCACTTCCGGACCAGGGTTTTCACTTATGCAGGAGAACATCGGTTTAGGAATCATCACTGAAACACCAACCGTCATCCTGGATGAGATGAGAGCGGGCCCTTCTACTGGTATTCCTACCAGGGTTGGTCAGGGAGACGTAATGCAGACGCGATATGGATCCCATGGGGATCTGGCACCGATAACGTATGCGCCAAACAGCGTACAGGAATCCTTCGACCTTGCAATAGAGGCATTCAATTCAGCTGAAAGATACAGGCAACCAGTCATAATAGCCTCTGATCAAGTCGTGGGACATCTCTCTGAAGTACTGGATGTGAAGGCACCCGAGGAATATGAAGTCGTTCAGAGGTTAACGAGGAGAAGCGATGATGAGAGCAGAGTTTTCAGTTATACTGATGATTACATACCAATGTTTGTCGCAGGTCAAGGATTCAGAGGAAATGTTGATAGCCTGACTCACGACGAGAGAGGGTATCCTTCCAATGAGTCTTCCGTTGAGAGAGAGATGCTAGAGCATCTAATGGGGAAAGTGAAAAAGAACGAAGAAAAAATAGTGAGATATGAGGAATTTTTCCTGCAGGATGCAGAAGTAGTCGTGGTCGCTTATGGAATAACTTCCAGAGCAGCAAAGCAGGCCGTCAGAATCGCCAGGAAGAGAGGACTCAAAGTGGGTCTTTTCAGACCGATAACTCTGTGGCCCTTCCCGCAGAAAAGGATCGAACAAATCAGCACAGAGGCCAAGCAGTTTATCGTTCCGGAGATCAACTACGGTCAGTATTCACATCCAATAAGAGAGTACAGCAAATCAGAAACCAAGGAGATCCATTTTCCACCGGGAGCGATTCCAGACTACAGCGTCATCCTTAATGCAATCAAGGAGGCATTCAGATGACCACTGAAGAATTCCACCCAAAACATTCTCTAATCAGGGAAGAGAGATTTCCGAATGTTTGGTGTCCGGGTTGCGGACTAGGTATACTTTTGCAGAGTTACCTGAATGCGGTTGAAAAATCTGGGATACCAACCGAACAACACGTCCTCGTCTCAGGTATCGGGTGTACAGCCCGACTTCCGGGTTATGCAAAATTTGATTCATATCACACCACCCACGGGAGGGCTATACCCTTTGCAACTGGGATGAAGATTGCTAACCCGGAGCTGAAGGTGACGGTAATAAGCGGTGATGGTGACCTCTTCAACATAGGAGGTAATCATTTTATTCACGCCGCAAGGAGAAACATGGACCTAGTGGTGATCTGTTCAAACAACTTCAATTACGGAATGACCGGTGGACAGCACGGTTCAACAACACCACTCACTTCAAAGTCAGCTTCCACGCCATATGGCAATGTGGAACCAACGTTCAACCTCCCCTATCTAGCGTCTGCCCTTGGTGCTTCTTACGTCTCCAGATGGACGGTAATGCATCCCAGACAGCTGGCAAAATCCATCAAAAAGGCGATGGAGACGAAGGGGTTTGCCTTTATCGAAGTACTCTCCCCGTGCCCTCCGAATTTTGGCAAATTCAACGGATTTGCGGATGGCTTGGAAGAGATGGAATTCTACCGTACCAAATCAACCGTACAGAACGATGCCAGGCTTGAGGATGTATCGATCGATCCATTTCACGGGAAACCGGTCGTTCTAGGAGATTTTGTTGATAGGAAGAGACCATCCTACATAATGCTAGAAAATGAACTCATAAAGAAAGCAATGGGGGCAGTGAAATGAAGCTCGGGATCAGGATGTACGGAATGGGAGGCCAAGGGATAATAACCCTTGCAAAACTGGTTGGAGAGGCTGCTCTGGAGGATGGAAAATTCGTCATCATGACCGAAGAATACAGCCCTTACGTCACTGGAGGATGGTCCAAGGCTGATCTGGTCATAAGTGATGAGGTGATAGATTATCCGCTTCCTGAAGAACTCAATTATCTTGTAACTCTTTCACAAGAGGGATTGGACACCACCTTGAAGGACTTGAACTCCAAGTCAATGGTACTAACAGAAAAGAGTCTGGTGACGGTCCCTGAAAACATGAGAACAAGAAGCATAGAGATCAGTGGAATAGAGATTTCAAAGTCCTTGAAGAACCCCAAGGGAGCAAACATTGTACTGATGGGGGCTTTTTCTGGATTTACAAAGACTTTTTCTGCGGAGTCTGGGAGAAGGGCAATAACGAAAAGATTCCCCAAGTATGTGGATGCGAACATAGCTTGTTTTGAACGCGGGTACGACGAGGGGGTCAAGTATGGCAGATAAGGTACTGATCATAGGAGGAGGAATAGCGGGTATTCAGGCATCTCTTGACCTAGCCGAGGCAGGGGCAGAAGTATTGCTGGTGGAGAAGACTGCGTCCATCGGCGGTAAGATGGCTGCATTAGACAAGAATTTTCCGACATTTGATTGTTCTATATGCATTGAAGCCCCCAAGATGAGTGACGTGACCCACAATCCAAACATCAAGGTGCTCACTCTGGCAGAGGTCACTGAGGTGAAGGGGGAGGAGGGCAATTTCCAGGTGACAATAAATCAGAAGCCGAGGTTTGTTACAGATGCATGCACCAGGTGTGATCTGTGCACTCAGGCATGTCCCCAGATTCGAAAGAACGAGTTTGATGCCGGAGTTGGAGCAAGAAAGGCAATATATACTCCATTTCCCCAGGCGGAGCCTGGACCTTACGTCATAGATATAGAGAGTTGCCTGAACGATCCTCCGAACTATCTTCCTTGCGGACGATGCACAGACGCTTGCGGACCAGATGCTATAGACTTTAACATGAAACCCAACGTGATAACTGAAAACGTCGCCTCCATAATAGTGGCAACAGGCTTTGACCTGTTCAATGCATCACTTCTTGACGAATTCGGATATTCTTCCGATCCGGACATTCTCACGTCATATGAACTGGAAAGACTCATAAATGCAGCTGGACCAACCGACGGAGAGGTTATAAAACCATCAAACGGAAAGCATCCGGATAGCGTATTGTTCGTTCTCTGCGCTGGATCTCGTGACACCAGGTTTGTCCCCTATTGTTCGAGGACGTGCTGCATGTACTCAATAAAGGAGGCAACCCAGCTGGTCGACCACGGAATAAAGAACGTGACTGTGCTTTACATGGACATACGTGCCTACGGAAAGGGATTCGACGAACTTTACTCTAGGTCTCAGAAGGACGTTCGATACATAAGATCAAGACCCGCATCGGTGAAGAGGAGCGGCGACAACATATCCGTAAGGTATGCAACTAATGACGGTTCGATCATGGAGGAAGAGTACGGAATGGTTGTTCTTGCAACCGCTTCCATTCCCTCAAAGGGTACTCCAAAGCTCGCGAAGACACTTGGAATTGAACTTTCTGAGGACGGATTCTTCAAGAACAGACTCGAGGACCCGGTTTCTACGACGAGAAATGGAATCTTCGTTGCTGGATGCGCCTCCGGGCCCAAGGACATCCCGGATAGCGTGACCGAAGCGTCTGCTGCAACGGCCCAGGCCCTGAGATACGTGAAAAAGAGAGAATGGATAGAGGAGCCCCTGCCCCCTCCCCTGGACGTCTCTGGGGACCCGAGAATTGGTGTTTTCCTGTGCGACTGCGGGTCCAACATTGCTGGAGTCGTTGACGTCAAGAGGGTTGCGGACGAGATTAGGGCAATGCCCAACGTGGTTTATGTGGAGGAGAATAAATACACCTGTGCTGGGAGCACACAGGATTCTATAAAGGAGAAGATAATAGAGAAGAAACTGAACAGGCTTGTCGTTGGGGCCTGTTCTCCCAAGACGCACGGTGTGACATTCCAGAGAGTGTGTTCCAGAGCTGGGTTGAACCCATATCTATTTGAGATGGCCAATGTTAGAAACATGGACTCGTGGGTCCACAAAAAGGAGAAAGTTCCAGCAACTGAAAAGGCGGTGGACATAGTGAACATGGCAGTTTCAAAGGCAAGGCTGCTCACTCCACTTGAGGACATCGAGTTTCCCGTAATCAGAACTGGCATCGTCATAGGCGGAGGACCTGCAGGAATTGCGGCTGCCTCTTCCCTCTCTAGAATGGGAATTGAGGTCCACTTGGTTGAAAAAGAAGAGAAGTTGGGAGGCCTCCTGAATTCGATAGACATCATTTCTCCTGAACTAGAGAGTGCCGGTAATACCCTTCAGAAATTGAAGGAAGGATTGCAGAAATCTGGTGCAATCGTTCACACCTCCACAAGGGTAGATGAAATAACAGGTTTTGTAGGGAACTTCTCGTGCAAACTTTCAGATGGGGAGAAAATTGATGCAGGTGCGATCATCCTTGCTACAGGAGCGGATCCATACCAGCCAACTGAATTCAAGTATGGAGAGGTCCCGGAGGTGATAACTTCTCTCGACCTAGAGAAGAACTACTCGAAGATAGAGGGTGACAAATATGCCATGATTTCATGCGTAGGCTCTAGAAACGGAGAGAGAGGTTGTTCGAGATTCTGCTGTTCTACCATGCTCCAACAGGCGATTAGTTTGAAGGAAAAGGGAAAGATCGTCCGGGTGTTTTACAAAGACATTAGGGCATACGAGAGAAATGCGGAGGAACTATACAGAAAGGCTGGAGAGAAGGGTGTTCAATTCTTCAGATACGATCCCTCCAAATTACCAAATGAAGCTCTGGAATTTGACGGTTCTTCGCTGACCTTCTTGGATCATCTGTCTTCCGCAAAGATGAAGGCGCCGGTCGATCATCTTGTGCTGAACATTGGACTGAAACCAAAGGATGAGGAGATATTCACTCAACTAAAACTCTCGAGAGATAGCGAAGGGTTTTTACTGGAAGTCCACCCCAAACTCGGGCCCGTAGAGGCTGCCGTCCAAGGGGTATTCCTTGCCGGGACTGTTCAGGGACCGAAAGGTGTGAAGGAGTCCATAGCGCAGGGATATGCGACCGCCGCCAAGGCAGCGAAACTTCTGTTTAGTGGTAAAATAAACAAGGAACCCATAATACCACAGATAGACGAGAAAAAGTGCGTGAAGTGCCTTAGATGCGCCGAAGTCTGCCCATATGGAGCGATTAAGGGAGAGAGGGGGAAGTGGATAAATCTAGTTCCCGCAGCATGCATGGGATGTGGAAATTGTGTAGCGGAGTGCAATATAGAAGGGGCCATCACTATGCCTAATTTCACAGACACTGAAATTATGACACAGATAGATGCCGCAACCGCTGAAAAACCCGAGGAGAAGTTGGTTGTCTTTGCTTGCAACTGGTGTTCCTACGCTGGGGCAGATCAAGCAGGAATTTCAAAAATCCAATATCCTCCGAGCGCACGTGTTATCAGGACCATGTGCTCAAGCAGAATATCTCAAAAGTTGGTCATGTATGCTTTCAGCAGGAACCCGGGGGCCGTACTCGTCACCGGCTGTCACATAAACGACTGCCACTACATTGACGCAAACGAGTACACGGAAAAGAGAGTTGAAAGGTGGAGGCACTTCCTAGAAGCGAAGAAAGTCAACCCGGATAGATTGCAGTTATGGTGGGTCAGCGCAGCAGAAGGCAACAGGTTTGCTTCAAAGATCAGAGAGATGGATGCATTGATCAAATCCCTATCGAGGGATGAAATTTTTAGCACTGAATCGAAGCTGAAGGGGGTGGTAAAACGCTAGAGGTCGATGATCTCCGGTGGGAGAAGGTTACCAACTTGACAGGATTCGACGGAAACGAGTGCTTTCAGTGTGGTGTTTGTACTGCGACCTGTCCGCTCGGTTACATGGGAGAAGAGGACTTAGATGTAAGGAACCTGATCCGAAGAGCCCAAATAGGTCTAGATATCTCCGAGACCGTATGGAACTGTTCTACTTGCAAACTCTGCGAAAAGTCCTGTCCGCGACAGGTAGAGATAGTGAACGTGATTACGGGCCTCAGACAACTCGAACTCGAAGAGAGAAGAGCCCCAGACAAGATAGTCAAGCTTCTGTGGGATATATACGAAAATGGAAACCCATGGGGCGGAAAAAAGATAGACAGATCGAAATGGGCTGAAGGACTCAACATCAAGGATGCCAAGGAGGGAACCGATGTACTTCTATACGTTGGATGCGACGCAGCCTATAACAAGAATCTTCACAAATCGCTAAGGGGCCTGGCTGATGTCATGAAAAAAGCCGGAATCAATTTTGGAATCTTGGGTAATGAAGAGAGATGTTGTGGAGAGCCAGTGAGGAATGCTGGTGAAAGATACTTTCTCGAAGATCTGGTGAGCGACAATATAGCACAGTTCGAAAAGACCGGGGCAAAGACTATAGTCGCGTTCTCCCCGCACTGTGGGAATATGTTCAATACCATCTATAAGAAGAGTGGGTTGAAGCTGAATGTAATACACTACTCGGAATTCCTAAATTCACTTCTGCAAGACGGTAAAGTGAATCTCCAGAAGGAAGCTCGCGGGAAAATCACAATTCACGATCCGTGCTACCTAAGCAGGTATGGCGACGGGCCCGACAACTTGAGGGAGATGTTTAGCCTTTTCCCAGAAATAGAGGTAAGGGAAATGGCATCTTCTGGAAAAGATAGTCTCTGTTGTGGAGGGGGCGGAGACAGAATGTTCGTAGACTTTGAGGGAAAAAGACTCTCCGATTTCAGAATTGAACAGGCCAGGGATACAGGCGCAGAGACAGTGATAACCGCATGTCCGATATGCAACATGAACCTCTTAGACAGTGCGAAGACCAATGGAGTTAACGTTCGTGTGAAAGAGTTAGGCGAGTTCTTGGAGGAGAATCTGAAATGACAAGGAAAGAAATATGGGTAGTGGTCGAAAGAAGCGAAGGCGAGATAGAGGATGTGTCTCTGGAAATTATAGGTAAATTGAATGTGATAACAAAGTCCTCTCCATATAAAATCGTAGCTATTGTGCTCGGTACCTCTGAAGAGAGAGAGTTGCAGGATATTATCAGATATGGAGCTGACAAAGTGATTCTGCTAAAACACGAAAGGCTCAATGAGTATTCGAATGACCTGTACTCAAAGGCCCTTTTTGATCTAGCCTCATCTGAATTTCCAACTGCTCTTCTGATAGGTGCGACCTACTACGGCAGAGACCTTGCTGGTAGGCTTGCAGCAAGACTCCGAACTGGTCTAACCGCAAACGCCATCAATCTAGAGATGGACGAGGAGGGGCTTCTCGTTTTTGGCGTTCCGGCATATGGGGGTAAAATAATGGCTGAAATCATCTGCGAGAAGGCTCGTCCACAGATGTCCACAGTTAGGCCAGGTACATTTACAAAGGTCTATGATCAGAACAGGAAGGGGGAAATCGTTGAAGTGGTACCTGATCTTTCATCCGTGAAAGACAGGGTAAGAGTAATCGAAAGAAAGGTCACGAAATCAAAGGACCTCACGAAGTCTGAGAGAACTATCGTCGGAGGGAACGGAATCGGAGGAAACATTTCACTAGTACGGAAGCTTGCTGAACTCACTAACTCGGATGTGGGTGTTACGAGACCACTAGCCGACAAAGGAATAGCCCCTAGGGAACTGCAGGTTGGAACCACTGGATACTCTTTGAAATCCAAGCTTACTCTAATTTTGGGCGTGAGTGGTTCTGAACACTTCACGTCAGGCATAAGGGACTGTAGGACTGTTATCTCAGTTGACATAGACAGGGAATCAGAAATATTCAACCACTCTGACTATTGTGTGGTGGGGGATGTTTCTGAGATAATTCCCGCCGTCATCAAGAGACTGGAGGAAAAAAGATGAGAAACATTATCGTCTGTTTGAAGGTAGTCCCGAAGTCAGAAAACATCATCTTTGATCCCGTGACGAAGAGACTGGACAGGAGTAAGGCTGAGAACCAGATAAACGAAGCTGACAAAACAGCAATCGAGATTGCCTTGAGGATTAGGGAGAAACACGGAGGGAGAGTGATTCTTATCTCCATGGGTCCTCCTTTGTTCGAGAACTTCCTTAAACTTGGAATAGCTATGGGAGCAGACGACGCTGTTCTCCTCTCGGACAGAAATTTTGGGGGGGCGGATACCTATCCAACAGCACTCGTCCTGTCAACTGCCATAGCTCAAATAGGAGACTATGACCTGATTCTGGCAGGTGAGGAGTCATCAGATGCTGCTCTTGGGCAGTTACCAGGACAAATTGCCGAGTTTCTAGACATACCGCAAGTCATGTTTGCCACCTCTGTTGAGGTAGATGCAGACAAACTAAAGGTACAGAGAAGAATAAAGGGAGGACACGAGACAGTTGAGACCTCCCTCCCTGCAATGATAAGCATTGAGATGGGAGCGGTACAGCCGCGATTTCCGGATTTCAAAAGGATGAAATGGGCGATCTCCCAGTTCCATCTAACGGTGTGGTCTTCAAACAATCTCGGTCTGAGGGAAGAGGTAACAGGCATTAAGGGTTCTTTCACATTTGTGCGAGGACTTAATGAAATAACACCTTCGAAAAGAAAGAAGGTGTTTATAGAGGGGGACGTGGCAGAGAAATCGAGAAGGCTAGCAGAACTGCTTAGGGAACAATCATGAGTTTGATTTGCTCTCCGCTCCAACTACCATCAGAGAGCAGGTGCACCTTTAATTTCTCGCTTTAAATGTGCTGCAGGGCATAAGCAAGTCTAATGGACACGGAATGTCCCTAGGATACTCGAGGACTAGTTCTCAGTCGCTGCCAAAATCATTACCCAAGAAATCCTCTACACCATATTTCTCGGCAATCTTTCTGAAACATTCGAGAGCATCCGTGTATTTTTCGTAGTATTCAGCCCCGTAGCTGGCCGGTTTGTCTGCAGTCGCTTCCATGCTAGCAGATACCAACCATCCCTCAGAGGTTGTGTCACGAGCAAGTTCAAGCACTATGTAATCTCCGTCCAGCTTGAAAATCTTCAGTAAGCGCTTGTTTTTCGGTTCCTCCTTGCAAAGTCCTCTAGCTCTGGCAACAACATCACACCTGTCTTCCAGATGTTCTTGTTCGCCAAACATAATGATGTATGACAATTGAAGTATAATAAGATTATTCAATGAATACAATATTTAGTGGACAAAATTCTATACTTTAACTGTTCTTAGTAAATTTCATCACATCTAAATAGATTTTCTGAAAATGGTTTCAATTCGTATGGGCGCATTACTCTCTCTTGATCAATCAGGGATCTAATTCGGTTGTATTGGAGAAATAGTAGTAAAATGTGGTTATTGGCCTTAACTCTCAGAACGCTTATTACCTCTTCGATAAACTTTAGGGGACTGATGGAAATCTTGCCCGCTACTGAAAAGAAAGAAAATCAGGTTTAAGATAGGTCTGAGTGTTGCGATCTCGTTTAAATGAAGCACTTAATCCTTGTTTTGCTGATAGTATCTGGGTCAAACAATGACTATAGAGTATTTCCAATAACCCTATAAATTCTCTATAAATGCACTCTAAAATTAAGATTGTTTACATAAGTTCTGTTGAGAAGGACTTAAAATTTGTAAAATCGTCTGAAGTCGGTGAAAATATGAAGAAAATAAAAATGCTATTTAATATAAATATTAGTAAGGACTAATAAAATCAATATGAATTGCTGTAGAGGATCAAAAGTGCATTAAATTACATGCGTTCAAATACGAGATTTTTTCTTTGTCGCTTGGGCTTATTGGTAGCTTTTTCAAGAAATCTACAGACAAACCCATAGGTAGATTAGGGTAATCGGTAGAAAACATGATTCTGTCTACTCCAACTTGTAACATTAGGTTTAGGAATGATGGTAACGAGTTAAGGCTGCTACTCGTATAATACATATTATTCCTCAAATAATGACTTATTGGGTATTTCAGTCCTGTGAAATTGGGAGGGAAGGATTGATCTAACCTGTCAAGCATGAAGGGTAATGCTTCCCCAAGATGTCCTATCATCACCTGCAGTTCAGGATGTTTATCAAAAGTGCCTGCTAGAATGAGACGGAGCAGATGTACAGCAGTTTCAATGTGCCATCCCCAGCCAAACACTGAAAAGATTAAGCTGACTTCTGGTCTCAGATTGCCATTATAGTATACATCTGAAACTTGCTTTGGAGGCATAGTCGGATGTAAATAGATAGGGACTTTAAGAGCTTCTGCACGCTCGAATATCGGGTCAAATATTGGATCATCAAGGTACTTTCCACGGACATGCCCATTAATAAGAGCACCTTTGAATCCCAACTTTTTAACTGTCCTTTCCAGCTCATCCGCTGCCCTCACAGGATTAGATGTGGGTAACGCTGCGAAAGCAGATAGGCGGGAAGGAAACTTCCTAATAGAATCTGCAACCATGTTATTAACTTCGACAGCCACTTCTTCTGCTTTATCAGGCTCCATCTGTTCTGTCCCAGGCGAGGATAGAGATAGAACCTGGACATTAACTCCCACTCTGTCCATCTCCAATATTCTCTTCTCACCAATATCTACTGCCTTTTCAAAAAGTTCTTCAAGACGTCCTAACACCGGGAGAAGACCCTGCCTGAATAAGGTTCGTAATATCTTTTCCCGTGGCTTTTATAAGGGACGGAAAACTGTAGTCGGCTGTTAAAAGAGACGGAATACTGTAGTGTTCTTCGAGCCCAATAATCCTCATCTGAGCCCTGTCATGATTTTCTGGCATTTTAACCACTGAGGACGCCACTGAAAATAAATATTTAAAATTTTATAACTAAAATTCTATATAGAGGATTTCCAAACCCCCCCACTAAAGACTAATAGATTTAAGATGGCTAAACAAAGAGAAGCTTTCAAATATCTGACTATTATGAAATACGGTTCGGTATGCTCACAAAAAAACCAATATGGAAATTGCTTTGAGAACTATAAGCGTAGTTTTATTTCCTTTCCAAGGTGTAAATATTACCCTAAGATGTATAGAAAGAGGAAGTCTAACAAGCTATGGATAACATTAAAAAGAAACGTGAGGAATATATCGGACTGCTGGTCATTATGTTGATTGTTATTGCTATCACATTCTATCAAGCTGTTCTAATTTCCGGCATCATGAGGTACTGGTTCCTTGTAGCAGGGGTGATTCTTGGTCTTTTGAGTGTTGATCTGTACGTTCAGAGAGACAGAGTGCTGAAAGCAAGCTATTCGACACCTACAGAAACAATCAAAAAGAGGTTTTCGATTCTCAGTGTCGTTGTAACTATTCTCTCAGCAGTAGAACTGTTTCTGGTTTTTGTAGGAATCTTAGATGTCCTTCTTGGGACCGATCTTTTGTTGATTGGAATTGTTACATTCTTTCTTTACATCCTGATGGTTTCATACCCCAAGAGTTCAGCAAATGTGACGGAGCATCGATGAAGCGCGGTAACTGTTGAACATTTCAAAAAATCCAATATCTACCAAACCTGGTTTCAATAATGCTTATTCATGGAGCCACTATTATTCTCTATGGACCTGGTGAATTATGGCCTCAGATAGAGGTACGAGCAGCTCAAGAAGCGTGGAGATAAGCTTGCGGAAATCAAGAACGTCATAGACTGGGAGAGCCTGAGACCTATGCTCAAGGATCTTTTTACAAACGACACTGAGCAGGGAGGGAGACCGAACTACGATGAGATATTGATGGTGAAGATACTCTTCCTGCAATCAATTTACAACATCGTTGATGAGTCGATGGAGACGGAGATATATGACAGCGTAAGGCTCGTCAACTTCCTTGACTACCCTGAAAGTGTGCCGGACCAGAACACGATATGGCTCTTCAGGGAGAGGCTGTCCAAGACTGGCAAGGAAAAAGCACTGTGGAAGGAGATATGGAGACAATTCAGGGAGAAGGGCATAACGGTGAGGAACGGCACAATTCAAGACGCAACATTCATCACTTCCGATCCTGGTCACAAGAGAAAGGAGAAGCCCTATATGGTCGATCCGCAGATGCCTCCTATCAGCAGTGGGAAGGATTATCCCGGCCCTGAAAAGAAGACAAAGAATGAAGTGAAGTCTGCCTTGATAGACAAAAGGAAGCATTCATTGTCAAGAAGGTCCAAGGATGGGAGCTGGACTGAGAAGAATTCAAGGTCATACTTCGGTTACAAGCTTCACACAATTCAGGGGGTGGAGAACGATATGATAGCAAACTACGCAGTTACCACTGCATCTGTCCACGACTCCCAGAGGGACCTCTCTATCCCAGAAATAGTGAACTACAAGGACAAAGCGTATTTCGGAGTCGAGAGTAGGGGTATTGATGCTACGATGGACAGAGCTGTAAGAGGGCACAAGCTTCCTATAGAATCCATAAGGAGGAATCTAAGGATAACGAGGAAGAGGTCGAGGGGTGAGAGACCGTATTCCGTGATGAAAAGGACCTTCCGTGGAGGACACACTTTCGTCACAACGGTCCCGAGGGTGAGGGTTAAGTCTATGTTCATGTGCCTAGGCCACAATCTTTTCAACTTATTGTCCCTGAAAAGGAGGGGTAAGATAGCTTCAGCTATCCCAGTCAGCTGAAAAATAGAAGGAAATGTGCAGGAAATTGAGGTAAGTACAGGGCAATAACGGTATTTCTTATGACCTCAATCAGACAAAGATGCATATCATAGAAAATTTATAGGGTTATTGGTAATCCTCTATAGTCTTTCTATTTTCTCCTAATTTAATTATAGCTTTAATACCTGGAATCCAGTCGTCGGTGTTAGGGCACAATGTTTGTCCCTTATTACTCTCCATCCATCTGATGTGAGTGTGGACTTTTATTTTCAGTACAGTCGTTGGTCTTGAACATCGCATTTGAGGACCTTCTGCTTGACACGGTCCATTCTTCTTTTGTTGGATCATCTGGTATCTCAAAGAATCAACGCAATTCCGAGACCCAATCCAGTAACAATCAATCCAAGAATCTCGCTCTTTGAATACCGTTCGTGGAGAACCGCTATTACCAACAATACCGATACAGGAACAGAGATTATGGTTACTATACCCGTTAGCGCAGTGCCAAAGTTGGTGATGAAAATTCCGTAAGATGCATTAGCAACTCCGGCAAGAGCACCTCCAACGAATGCATACTTTGCATTCCTCTTGGAAACAGTGAACAGCGTCTTTCGGCCTAAGCTAATGGCAAGGGTAACTAAGCAGGCAGTCAGGTACAATAGAAACGTAAAGAATATTGGATCTTTGCCAGAGACTGTTGAAAAAAATACCCATTCCAGTGCCCATAGTATTGGGGCCAGGACTACGAAAATGAAAGGAAATCCAAGTGCAATGTTCTTCAGATTGACCTTAGAGGACCCTATCAGTATGATTCCGACAAGAGAAATTATCAGTCCAAGAGTGATCATATTCCCAGGGTAAATAGAAGTAAATAAAGCTCCAAACAACAATATTAGTGGGCCCTGTAGATTGAATACTGTACTGGATATTCCTGCATGTACTTTCTTCATGCCGGCATATCCTGAGAGATATCCAAATGCACCTACCGCACCTGCAATGACTATTACAAAGACCGGAGAACCGAAAGAAACGAACGAATATTTCAGTGGTATGAAGATCATCTGCTCCAAAAACATTGTGAATACTATTCCGGTGATGTAAATGGCGGTGAACCCCTGCACGTCTGAACTGCTGATCCCTACCTTCGCGATGGGTATCGCCCCTGAAAATCCAAGGGTAATCAGGAAAATCAAAAGGAGTTCAAGGGGCGACATTTAAACACCGATACCTTCCTTTTATAATAATTTCTATAAATCACATTCTTCTCTTGGACGACTTTGGTTTACGGTTTCCAGATAATCGCAATGGCACGCAATAGCTTTGCGTCTCTCTGGTGGCACTAGAAGAGAAATGAAAGTACTACCTTCGGATCAAAGAACGGTGAGTGGTGATTTGATTGCTAAAGGAAATCTCAGAAGAAGTCACGAAGAGTGAAGAGGTGATGGGACCGGTAATTCCATATAAAATTTGAGGGCGGCAAATGAGTTTATTTTCAAGTTCGTTCGAGTTTGAGTTTCTTTAAAGCAATTTCTTCATTGATCTGCTTCATCTGCTTTTCAGCCCTTTTGTGTGCTTCCATAAGCTCCTTTAATGATTTCAAGTATGCTAGCTTGTCCCTGACGTACATCGCTCTCTCGTTGAGGTACTCATCTATAGTCACCCCATCCTCCTTGACCGTTTCGAGTATCTTCTCCATAGTTGGAACTGTGAGCCCGAGATTCATAAGCTCCTCGAAGTACCTTGATATCTTTAAGAACTGGTCGACGGTGAACTCTCTCTTTGCAATGAGTGCGATCTGAGATGTTATTTCCTTAATTCTACCTACATCATAATTAGAATGCTTTAGCCCTTCTATTGCACTCTTGATTGCGTTCTCATCATCCTTCCCCCCTGTGAGTTCGTGTTTGAGATAGCTCGAAAATGCGATCTCTTTCTCCAGACCCTTCTTCTCCTCCTCAATGTTCTCCAGTTCTTTCCTTATCTTGGACAGCCTCTCAGTCAGTTCCAGACTCAGAATCTCCTTGCTCTTTATGTCTCTGTTAAGTTCTTTCCCTCTCTCAACCATTTCATCAAGTGCCTTGGGAATGTCTACGTATTCTATGTTAGCATACTTTGCAAAATTCATCATCTTTTCTGCCGTCTTGACAAACTGATTCATCCTCTCTTCATCCAAGGAATATATCTGGTTGACGATTCCAATTATTTTCTCTCTATCCTTATCCTTGAATATGCTATAGTAGTGATATCCTTCAACCAAGTCGTGCGGAGTTATCTCCTTGTCTCTAATTAAAAATGCGAGCTCCTTAAGCTCTTGAGCTATTTCGTTCCCGAGGTCCATATTGATGTATCCCTGCTTCCATTCCTCTATTATCTCTTCGACTGAACTGAGGGAAATTCTCTCTTCCAGTGAAATGTCTTCCAGCTTCCTGCCATTTACGAATTTGACTATGACCCTATTTTTAGTTTTTATGGGAACCGAACTCATTCAAGTTTCAAGGAAAATCCGATATATAACTGTTCTTTATTGTCGACGGTTCAACCTCAAAATACAACATGTTTTATAGAAAACTCTGAACGTTACAAAGACATTATATTTCGTGAATAATGTGGGGAAATAAACGCAATGGAAATCCAGAGACTAGTTGTTGGACCTCTTAGAACGAACTGCTATGTACTATCCGAGGGATCGAGTTGCATTATAATCGATCCGGGAGGGGATCAAGATATCATAATCAAACGCCTGGAGGAGAGTAAACTCGTTCCCTCGATGATTCTTGCTACTCACGGTCACTTTGATCACATACTTTCAGTTAATCCTCTGAAGGATAAGTTCGACGTGCCCTTTCTCGTGTCAGAGAAAGACAATGAGATAATCGATAGATTCACAGAATTCGTTAAGAAGTATTTCAACATGGATCCAGGTCCACCACCTATACCAGATAGGTACCTTAGCAGCAAAACGAAGTTAAAACTTGGAGATAAAACGATCACTATCTCTGAGACGCCAGGACATACCCCAGGAAGTTGCTCATTCTTTATTGAAAATATTATGTTTACTGGAGATTTCATCTTCAAGGGTAGCATTGGCAGGACTGACTTTGGGGGTTCCTACACTGAAATGACATCCAGCATTAGATGGACGAAGAAGTTAAGATCCGATATCAAAATTTTCCCGGGACACGGGGATTCTACCACATTAGAAAACGAAAGATTGAACAACCCCTTTTTCATCGAAATTCTTTAATCTAGGCTTTTCGTCGATCCGTCTCACAATGAGTGAAAATCTTGCTTCAAAGAAGATCTGATAATTTAGTTGATATCCCTTCCTTTAGAATTCTAATGTCAGCTTCAAATTCTGCATCTACCGTCAAGTTTCTTCCTTTACCTGTGCTTATCAGGAAGAAGGATTTCTTTTCCTTCCCGCTAAGCATGATTCTAGACTTGTTGGATAGCTTCCCCCCTCTTTCGTAGCCATAGATAACGAACCTACCTGAGTCTATGTATACTCGTTTCTCAATAATCCCTTTCTTATCTACAGTTTCGTATTCTTCCATTATAATTCAATGAGCTTCGAATATAACATCCTTATTCTGCCTCTTGAAGCTATCCGGTGATTTCGATCTAAGAAATCAAATACCCCTGATCCTAACTGTTGGGAACTGGTAATTTATGGTTTTCGCGATCCCTACTGTGAGATTACGGGGCTTACGAAGGAGTCTTGTGATGGTAAACAAGAAACTGCCGAGAATTATGAGAACTCTCTCTTGCTTCTTTGGTAAGAAACGGTAGAGAGAAACCCCCTCCAATTCCTGAAGATTAAAGAGCTTCTTGCATTAGTGTGAACTTCCATATCCGTGAAATTACTTCTCATGATTTACTAAGTATTTTTTAAATACTTATATTCAATCCAATTCAATGACCAGAGATTTGAAAGACAGAGGGAACACCCTAACTCCCACTATGATATTTCGAGGAAAGGACGTTAGAGACGGAGCCGGGGTGAAAATATCTAGATTGTTTGGTTCTCCTGATACGTTTGAGTATACTGATCCATTTCTACTGTTGGACTATTTTGGTTCGGATCGACCAGAGGATTACGAAATGGGATTTCCTTGGCATCCTCATCGAGGGATAGAGACTCTAACCTACCTGCTGAAGGGGAAAGTTGAACACGAAGACAGTTTAGGTAACAAGGGTGTAATTCACCCCGGGGAGATACAATGGATGACTGCAGGTAGTGGAATATTTCATCAGGAGATGCCAACCTCTTACGGTCAGGATAAGGAAATGCTCGGATTTCAGCTCTGGCTGAATCTGAGGAAAGCGGATAAATTCTCTAAACCCACTTACAGGGGAATTGACGTAAATCATCTTAACAAACTACAGTCTGAAAGAAACGAGATAAAAGTGATCTCTGGTAGCATACTGGGAAGAGACAACCCATCGATGGAAAAACACAGTCTTGATGTCAGTTATTTCGACGTTACGTCTGATGGTGGATATTTGGAGATACCTAAGCCTGATGGATTCACTTCGTTGGTTATTCCGATGGAAGGAAATCTCTTGGCAAACGGTATGCCTCTGAACAAACTGGAGGTGGCGGTTTTTGGACCAAAGAATGGCGTCATAAATATAGAAGGAAGCAAGAAACACAGATACATCTACATAGCGGGAAGAAGGACCGACGACAAGATCAGCTGGTACGGCCCTATCGTGATGAATGACTGGAAGGAAATCGAAGATTCCTTTAAAGACCTACAGAAAGGCACGTTTGTAAGAGATAAGAGTCCGAGTTTCAGCACTTTCTGAGTTAAGATTTCAAATAATGAACGACTGGAGAAAACCCCTATTAAGTTTATCTAATTCTCCAGTCATGAAACTCTTTGTCCCATTCGAACTGGAAGAAAAATATAAGAAAATAGGTCGCGAGATAGTTGGGAGTGAGAACATCATATGGTTCCCAGATGAGGGGAAGGCTGAAATTATTCTCATAAGGGGAAATGATTTTCCTAGAGATAGGAAATTCAAGTTCATCCAGACAGTTAGTGCAGGGACAGATCACATAGACTTTAGCAACATTCCCAAAGAAACCGTCATAGCTAGCAATGCGGGAGCATACTCTATTTCTGTTGCCGAACATGCATTCGCATTGATACTGGAGCGATCCAAGCGAATTTCGATATTCGAGGCCGAAACTAGGAATGGGATCTATAACCCTAGTCCGACCAAGTTGTTATATGGAAAAACGCTCGGAATTATAGGATACGGCGGGATAGGGAGTAGGGCGGCTTTGTTAGCTAAGTCCTTTGGAATGAAGGTTATAGCGGTTGGTAGGGGGTACAGGGACGAAAACGCTGACGAAATAACAGGGATGGATGGACTCAATCTACTTCTGACAGAATCGGACTTTATACTCATTTCGATACCACTGACCAGTAGCACCATGGGTTTAATCGGAGAAGAACAACTAAAGAAGGTCAAGAGAAACTGCACTATTGTCAACGTTGCTCGACCTGAGATTGTTAGGAAGGAGCCGCTCCTAAAATTTGTACAGAAGAATAGCGATGCTTCGTACTTGACTGATGTCTGGTGGGGGGAACCTAGCTTGGATGACTCAGAAAATGAAAACATTGTGATTACCCCACACATTGCTGGTGGACTGTCGGGAGAAGTCATGGAATTTGCCTTTAGACATGCGTTCGAAAACGTAAGGCGATTTATGGATGGTACTAAACCAAACAACATAGTGAAAAGGGAAGAGGCTCTGTACCTTGATCGGGCTAAGATCGGCATTTGATCTCGTTTAGGGTGTCCTAGTCATGGAAAAATAGTGATATCCGTCTCGCAAAACACTTTTAGTTTCATTTACTGGAGTCTTATGGTTTCCTCGAACTTTGCAAAGGTCAAGAGACATCCGGAAAGGGGGAATTACGACAGGGAGTTATTGCTTGATATTCTGGGAAATGGGTTGGTCTGTCAGGTTGCATTCCAGGTAGAAGGCCAACCGTTCATCATACCTATGTCCTATTACAACAACAAGGAATTCATCTTCATACACTGCAGTCCTGTGGCAAGGATAAGCAAAACTCTTAAAAATGGAGGCCCAGTGGCAATTTCTGTACTCGAGCTAAATGGCCTGGTCATTGCGAAAGGTTTGGCTGACAATTCAATGAACTACAGGTCTGCAATTATATTTGGAAAACCAGTAGAACTCGTTTCAGACGAAGAAAAGATGGCATACTTCAAGGAGTGGATAGACCACCTTATGCCTGGAAGGAAAGAGAATTCTGAGCTACCCAGCAAGGACGAACTGTCAGGTGTCGCGGTTTTTAAGGTGAGAATTGATCAATTCTCAATAAAGGTGAGGGAAGGAGGCCCTTCAGAGCTTCGGAAAAATCCAGAAATATGGTCTGGGGTGATCCCCATCTCAACGAGATTTTCAGCTCCATCGTTTGCCTCTTCGCCGGAATACCCTGAACATATCAAGGCATTCATTGATGAAAGGAATCGTATTTAGTGGCTGACGCTTCGGTGAGCTTACTCAAATCAAGTCGTTGCCGAAGGGGGCGTATTATCTTAATTTACCTGTGCTCCTCGAGCCACTCAAACATCTCCCTGTAAAACTGTTCTATGTGCTTTCTTTCCTTGAACCCGTGACCCTCTCTTGGAAATAGAAGGAGCCTTACATCCTTTCTCTTGTCCTTCAGTGCCCTGAAGAATTGGTAATATTGACTCACCGGTACGTATGGGTCTTCGATGCCGTGGGCAAGAAGGACTGGAGTTTTGACCTTTTCCGCATGCCAGAGCGGTGAGAATTTTATGAACCTGTCAAATTTGTATGGATCCTGATTGTAGTGTATTCTGTCCCATGCCGGAAGGTTGCTTACTCCGTGGAAACTGACCCAGTCAGAAATGCCAAAGAGTGAAATGGACCCCTTGAATCTGTCTGTTTGAGTTATCGCCCAGGCTGACATGAACCCCCCGTACGATCCTCCGGTTATATAGACATCTTTCTTATTCACTCCCTTCTTCTCTACAAGGTAGTCTATGCCAGAGAGGATGTCCTGTAAATCCATTCCTCCCATGTCTCCTAGGTTCAATTCCGCGTACTTTCTTCCCCTGCCGATGCTTCCTCTGTAGTTAGGCAAAAATACTGAATAACCTTGAGAAAGGAAAAGTGTTTGATTTCCTATGAACGAATCTAAAGAAGATCCCGTTGGACCCCCATGCACCACCACCATCAGCGGCGCATTCTTCCCTGCGGATCTGAATATTCCCCATATCTCAAGTCCATCTTTGGACTTCCATGTCACCTTCTCTGAATCGTAACTCCTGCATCCTTCCAGTTGCTTGTTGATTCCTGTGATCGCTTTATCCTTCTTTGTAGCTAGATCAATAAGGAAGACCTCGTTTGGTTGTTTCGCACTCTCGTACGATAAAACAGCATATCCATTTGAAACAGAGAACGAAGGTGACCACGACCTGTAAACGGTGCCATACCTTGACCAAAGAACATCTCTCTTTTCACCCCTGAATATGGATATTGAAAATGTACCTTCCCTGTTGGATAGGGCATAGAATTCTTTTTCGTTTTTCCATCTCATCTCTGAATAACTCTCCTCGTCTCCTTCTGTCAGGTTCATTGCCTTTAGATTCCTCAAATCCATCCTGATGATATCTCCTGAATTTACTCCTCTGTCACTCCAGAGAGACTCTAGGAAAACCAGGTGCGTGTTGTCGGGAGATAGTCTAGGTTTTGCAACCTGCCTCTCTTTTTTTGAATAAATCTTTTTGACCTTTCTGTCCTTCAAACTGACCAGAGAGACAACGGATTCGTACCAGGACCACTCGTAGGGAAGTGAGGATGTTATAGCTGCGACTAAATCTCCGCTGACATTGAACTCCCACACTTGAATCCCATTTGTTATCCTTTGAAATCCTGATCTCAGATCATATTTCCATAGCGAGTCGAACTTCGGTTCTTCTTCAAAGAAGAAGCCATCATTCCCCTCCTTCTTTTCCTCTTTTAGTGGGTCCTTATCCTTTATCAGAACGAGAAGAGACTCCTCATCGATCCACTGAAGATCTTCTGCTGCTCCTTCTATGACTATTTCCTGACCCGAGTTGTTCGTAAAATTGTGTATCATTAAACGATAATCCTCGTCCTTCTTGGACAGATAGGCAAGGACTTTTCCAGATGGACTAAATTTTGGGCTGAAGTTGCTCCAGCCTTGTTGTGAGAACTTAATCAGATTTTGTCCCTTAGTTGAAACTACTGATACTTCGGTTATGGTTTCTTCCTTGAAATTCTTGAACACTCCAGAAATGGTAAATGCAACTCTTTTTCCGTCATTGCTTAAATCTAAGTCAACTGCGTATCTGGATTTCAGGTAGTCAGCAACAGTGTGGTCGTGTTCTTTTGCCATTTTACTAACCCCGGGATGAAGGAATGGGTGCGAGGTATTAAGATTTCTGAGCCAGACCTGGTCCTTTAGCTCCTCATTCCAGAGGAAACTGGTGGCAAAATTTGGTCTAGACTAGGACCGAGTCATCTCCTGTTGCTACTTCTTCTGAATTCATCCGTTATTCTAGCTCTGAGTTCACTGTCCTCTGTGAAATCCTTTGCCGTATCGCTTAGAACCTCAATCATAATGAGCAGAGCTTCTTTTGCCATCGTGCTCTTTGCCGCTTCCAGAGACTCCCTGGAATGCCACGGGGTTCCCTCTCTGGCAATCTTAAATCCCACTTCTAGGGCTGGCACGACCTGTGTGACATTCGCAAAATCAGTAGACCCCTTTGGTAGCTCGTTGTAAGTATCTTCCAAGGTAGGACAATCTATTCCCTTTCCAACGAGTTTGTCTCTGATTGTACTCGACAGCACTTTATTTATTCTTGTGGTAGAGAATAATGGTCCGAGCTTCTTGACTGAATAGGTGGTTTCAGTAGCTATTGCACAACCCTCTACTATCTTCATAAATCTCCCGACCAGTTCTTCGTGATATCTCAGATCAGTCGACCTTATTCCATAAGTCAGTACCGCCCTTTCCGGGGTCACGTTGGATGCTGTCCCTCCTTCCTTAATTATGCCGTGCATTACGAAATTCGCATCCCTTCTGACGTGCTGGCGCATCATGTTGACAGCACTATAAGTTAGAACTGCTGCATCTAGAGCACTTCTTCCCCTGTCTGGACTAGCGGCTTCGTGTGCTGCCTTTCCCCTGAAAGTTACCTCGAAATCTTGTACTGCTAGGGATTGAGTTCCAACATTCCATTGGTCGCCGGGATGCGACCCTAGGACCAGGTCTATGTTTTTGAAAGCCCCGCGTTCCGTCATTATTATCTTGGATCCTGACCATTCTCCAGAACCTTCCTCATCAGGAGTTCCAAAAACGGTAATTGTTCCATTTCTAATCTTCTCTGATGCTCTAATGGCTGAGAAAATAGCTGATGAAGCTATGAGATTATGTCCGCAAGCATGACCGATGCCTGGAAGCGCATCGTACTCTGCCAAAAATGCAATCGAAGGGTTGCCGTTACCAACCACTTTCTCTGCCCTAAAGGCCGTAGGTATATCCATGAACTTCTCGATAACCTTAAATCCGTGGGACTGTAATACATCCATCAGAAGTCTGGAAGATGCAAATTCCTTGCTGCCGATCTCACTAAATTCATAGACCTTTAGAGCCAATTTCCAATAATCATAATCTTTGACCCCTTCATACCGTTCCATGATTTTGAATAGTAAACATTTCTAAAAACATTTACAGGCCTTGTGCTACAATTTCGCTCAAATTTCTTGATCTAATTTCCATCTTTATACGGTTAGGCGACATTACTTGCTTCTTCAGACTCAAAATTTGAAAATTACTTTGGAATTCACAAATGTCTGATATCATTTCTATGCCTTAACTACTTAACTCGAACACCATTGAAATATTGAAGTTCAATCGACAGATATCGACTTTTGCTCAACCTTTCAAATTTCACGGTGTCTTGCGAATCAGATAAATCCGGCAGTTACAAGTCTGTCTATAACCTTTTTGCCAATTGATTTGCTGTAGATAAGTGCGAGTGCCGTTCCGCATATTGATACGACGGTGATGATTGTCACGATCAGTGCAAGGAGCTTCATCCCGCCCTCAAGAGCACCGAACGATAATGCAACTAAGAACCAGGCTGGCAATGCAGGCAGAAGCGTACCCATCTGTCTGAGGTTGAACTGCCCTGGCATGGAAATATCTTCCTTAATTTGGAAAGGATAGAGGAATGCTGACAAGTAGACCACTATGATCAACAGAGATGGGATGACTATCAGCAAAAACAGACCAAAATTTAATGCCTGTTCGTCACCTCTAATCGCCAAGAGAAAATTCGCGACTGCAATGGGAGAGAGGAGAGCCGAAAGTGAAAGTGATTTAACAGCTAATAGGTCCCTCAGGTAGCGTGTTGGATTTCGGGTCATAAACCCTAGCCAGAGTCTCTCGTTTCCAAGTACACCCATCGTGAAGAACATGATGAAGATTACCGAATAGATGGAAAAGATCAGAATAGCGATTTCTTCATTGTGCAAAGAGAGGTCAAGTCTATAGGCAAAGAGATAATAGTACAGCGCTGCAATTACTGCAGTCGCCAGAATTCCCTTAGAAAGTTTGAACCTTCCAGACCGATAAGACCCGCCTCCTCCCATTGAGTTCATTCTTCCAGAAACTTCTACAATGAAGAAATTCTCTGCAAGCATGGCCTTCATTGGAGACATTCCACTAAACTTCCTCACGTGTTTGACCTCACTCGAAGTATATCTCGTAAATGTCTTCATAAGGTCGAGATCGACTCTCGACAGAGACCTGAAGGCTAAAGGAACAGTGACGACTGCCAGAACTATCGAAGTTATGACAGCGTATAACGGATGGCCCGAGTACAGAGCCGTGGGAGAGTATGGGAAACCCAGAAGGGGAGAAAGTGCCCATACTGCAAGAGTGGATGCGAGTAGTACCCTCCAACCAAGTCTTAAGGAATAGGTGATCGGTCCCAGTGAAGTCACCGCCAGTATCAGCGCCAAGAAATCAACTAAGGCATAACCGAAGACCGGCCTGAGGCTTGAAAGTGAGTATGCTACGACGTATATTACGATAAGACCGAAACTTAGCAGTTGAACGACAAACAGAGAGAAAGCCAGTTCGGATCTCTTCAGTGGAAGAGTAAACAGGAAGTCCCTGTCAGACTTTAGGACGGCAATACCCCCGCTCATTATCGGGAGTACTAGAAAGAATGCTAGAAACGCAGGACCATAATAGTAGTAAACATTAGAAGAGGAGCCAGTTTCAAAACTAATGAATAGGGCCCAGGCGAGCAGAACTATCATAAGGGCGAGTAACTGCTTCGAAAATCTCGAAAGAATTACAAACTTAAGTAGTTTAGAGAACATCAGTCAACATCCTTGCAACCACTTTTTCTATGGGCTCATCATCTTTTCCCATTTTCTTGAGATCGTTAAGAGTACCTGACCATACTACCGAGCCGTGAGATATCATGATAACCCTATCGGTAAGCCTCTTGGCCACCTCCATTATGTGAGTCGAAACTAGCTGGGTTGAATTCATACTCTTGAGATGATCTATTACAGTCTCCTGCGTTGGAATGTCAAGATAGTTCAACGGCTCGTCCAGCAGGAGGACAGAGGGTCTGTGAATAATGGTGAGAGCCATTGCAAGTTTTTGAACGTTACCTCTGGAGAGCCTGCCTACCTTGGCCCTTTCATATTCTCTCAACTGGAGTGAGTCGAGTAAACTATCGACCTTATCTGAAACGTCATCCACTCCCCGCAGAGCTCCTATGTATTCCATGTTTTCACGAACGCTGAAGGATCTGTACGGGGATGCGTCGTCTGGCAGATAACCCATCATTCTTCTAGCTCCCTCAGAGGAGGGAGCAAAGTTTCCGATTTTAGCGTCTCCAGACGTGGGAGTCAGTAACCCTACTAGTATTTTGAGCGTGGTGGTTTTTCCTGCCCCATTAGGTCCAAGCAGCGCACATCTCTCTCCAGGGTCCAGCTTAAAACTGAGGTTTCTTAGGGCATGAACATTCCCGTAATCCTTAGAAACGCCGTTCATTTCAATCGAGGGTGGAGCAAATGTTTCCATTATCCTATGCACCTTTTATATCTAATTCGAGAGCATGTACTCAAATAAATAGAATTTCTGAGTTCTTTGGAATTCCATTTCTTATTAGCAAACGAACTGAACTTTACGAGACTATCGTACCTAATCTTTATCGAGTGTCATATGAATCTGCCTTTCTGTCAGTAGTTAAATTTCCCAAGTCGATAGTGTCCATGCTGATTTCTTTAACCAAGCGCATTTTAAGCATGGATATGGCAATATTATTATATGGTTACAATTATCCAATCGATATGGTCTCAGATGGTAAACAACTAAAGGAGAATGCTATTGACTTATTAAAGCTCATTTTAGTTACTTCTTATCCAGCGCTATACGCTATGGAGTAAAGAAAGGAATCAAGGTCGTTCTTGAAGAAGGAGAGGAAGTTTGAAAGTAATTGACGGTTGGAATGACTCGAATCTTCAGTCAAGGTGGAGTGGAGATGTCCAGCCAATAGAAAATGTGACTATTCAGGAAACCTTCAGAGTGGAAATCCCGGATTCATCCACGAAACAGATTAAGGAGAATTTCAGCGATGGAGATTTAAAGACCCTCGATAGCTCTAAATTTGACATGGCTGTTGGGCCGATATATGTAGAAGAAGCAATGCCAGGAGATCTGCTCGAGGTAAAAATATCAAAGATTGAAACTGCTAACTGGGGATGGAGCGCGATCCTGAAGGATTTTGGATTGTTGAAGGGAAAGTTCGACGAGAAATTGATACTATGGAAAGTTGCTAATCGATACGTGACCTCTGCTAGGAAGGGATTTCTCGAAGGCGTCAGAATTCCATCGAAACCTTTTTTAGGTGTTGTAGGAACTGCACCTAAAAAGGGAGAATTCCCTATGATACCCCCTCAGCCCTTTGGAGGAAATATGGACAACAGGCTGGTATGTGAGGGATCAAAATTGTATCTCCCCGTGAACAGAGAAGGGGGACTGCTTTCCTTCGCAGATCCTCACGCAGCGCAGGGAGATGGAGAAGTATGTGGTACGGCAGTTGAAACTTCAGCTTCTGTCTCGGTCTCAGTTAACGTCATCAAAAACAGGAAAGTTAAATATCCTAGGATCGAGAGCAGAGACTATGGACTTGGGGAAGTGCTTGTGACACAGAGCTTCTCACCTGACTTACTGAGAGGAGCCAAAGAAGCTGTAGAAGAAATGATCGCATCGATGGCAGAAAGAGGTTTTAGCGAGGAAGAGGCATACGTTCTCTGCAGCGTAGCAGGAAATCTAAGGATAAGTGAAATTGTGGATGAACCGAACTATGGAGTTTCCATGGTGATGCCTACCCAGCTGCTTACAAGATAGTTACCATGGATGAATTGAGTTACACACCAATATTACATTTGAGGCAATATGGATTCAATGAGTCTTGTTCGGTGTTGCGGCTCGAACCTTGTCTTGCTCAAAAATACTGTAATCATAAGATGAAATTTCACGAGATTCCTACAATCCTATTCCACCATCTACAACCAGAGTCTCACCCGTTATGAAACTGTTGGCAGGGTCTATTAGGAACTTAACTGCGTTTGCAATATCCTCCGGCTCTCCCCATCTGGACATTGGTGTTATCCTCTTTATCTTGTTGTAGATTGCTTCGTTCTTCCAACCATCCCTGTTCATGTCTGTCCTGATGTAACCTGGTGCTACACAATTAACCCTGATTCTGGGGGCAAGTTCCTTTGCGAGTCCCCTGGTCAGGTGAATGATTGCGGCCTTTGATGCCTGATAACCATGGGCCCACGGATCTGCCCTAAAACCATACACAGAAGAGATGTTTACAATGGAACCGTTATCCTCTATTATATCCTGAAGATTCCTTGTAAGGTAGAAAGGAGCAGATAGATTCAAGTCAATCGTTCTTTCCCAGTCTTCATCCGTAATTTCTCTAAGCCTTTTCCCTTCATAGATCCCCGCGTTGTTCACAAGTGCAAAGATGCGTTGATTACTCTCCCTGACTTGTTTTGATAGTTCCTCAATCCCTTCCGTTGAAGTTAGATCCACCTGGTGGCCCGTTACCCTAACTCCGAATTTGCGTATCTCTTCTTCTGTAGATATTGCTTCCTTGGTCCCTTTGTGGTACGTAAAAAATATATTGTAACCGGATTCGGATAGTTTCATTGCTATTGATCTGCCTATACCCCTATTCCCTCCCGTAACAATGACGGTCATCTCTTTCAAACCTTTAGTCATTGATTCTATAGAATGGACCAGTTTATAATGACTTCAGTTTCTTTATTCATGACATTCTATAACGTCGATACTAAAGTAAACACAAGAATTACTGAATGCACTTATTGATGGCAAGCTTCGAACTAATTTCGCAGTCAGCTAACGTATTTATTATTGATGATTTTCTGTTCTCTTGTGCATAACGGCGCTAAACGCGTTATTCCTTTGCTCTTGATAGCGATCGGAGTACTTGCAGTTTCACTGCTATTTTATTACGAGATTATTGGTTATGCATCCATTAGGGTCATAAGGCTGAGTAG
Organism: Thermoplasmata archaeon; assembly: GCA_021792355.1. Next base: position 276,598 of record JAJYUV010000002.1, read on the forward strand.
TTACTTTTTCTATGAGGAGATATTTCTCCTTGCTCTAGTTCCGATAGCGATTCCTGCAATACATCGCCTTAGAAAACGTGATCACAACGGTTATATAGAAACAGTTCCAAGAAAATTCCTGAGAACATCCTTCGGAGTTTTGTGGATATTTGACGGTTTCCTCCAAATGCAACTTCCATTCATTACTCTCTTTGCCCAATATAATCTGATTCCGCTTTTAGGTTCCGAGCCATTGGTGACCTTTCTTGTCAGCCATGCCCTAGATGTTTGGAATATGAACCCTCCTATATTCGACGTCTTGGCATCACTATTTCAAGTGTATATAGGTGCTTTCTTTCTGATATACAGTAGGGGGTTCAAGTTTAAGCTTGTTCAAGTCTCTGCCATCTTATGGAGCTTGATCATCTGGGTCTTTGGAGAAGGCTTCGGCGGAATATTGTCTACGAATGCAACATTGCTTACAGGATCACCTGGCTCTGCACTATTTTACGCGATTGCCTCTGTGCTTCTATTGGAGTATGATAGAGAATCCTCAGCCACTCGGGTAGTTATGGTCACTAGAATAGCCATGATCTTTACCTTTTTTGGCTTCGCAATTTCTCAATCATTGCCATCTAACGGATTTTGGACCGCTCTTCCAATTTCTTTTTTTCCTTCGCCTTTTGCCATATTAAACAATCTGACATTCATAACGCTGTTTTTTAACCAACATGCTTCCTTGTGGAATGGGGTATACGTTTTTTTAATGCTAGTAATCGGAGTTTTGTGGCTTCTCTTACCTAGGAGTGCTCCTTACCTTACTCTTTTTTGGGGCCTTTTTACTTGGTATATCTACCAAGGTCTGGGCATCTTTGGGATGACCAGTAGCACCGATCCTAATACTGGACTTCCGCTTATTCTGATTTCTTGGACCATTCTTCTGATAATGAGATCAGATCGAAGAAACCAAAAAGATGTACCTCTCTTGAGTCCTAGCTGAGAAAAGTTACTCTAGAAAGAATATGTGAAAAATTAAGCGTACTTTATCCCAAGCATTAGATCAGTCCAGCATCGGCGGTTAAACTTTCAACAAACAACCAAGTTCGGCGCAGTAGTGTACATTTCTCTATTGAATCACCAGTCAGTCTCTAGCCAACATACTATTTGCAGATCAAATTGCTGAGATTACTGTGCAGGGAGATCATTTAATTGGACGCCCCGAACGGGAGGTTTATGTCCCACCCCCGATGGATTTGATCGATGATTTGAATTTGCTGGGGTTCGGGGAGGCGATGGAGTGACATCGCTCTCATTCAGGGACATGATCTCCGGTTACGATA
>JAJYUV010000015.1 GCA_021792355.1 Thermoplasmata archaeon
GGTCCAGAGGCGTCGAATGGATATCACACGGGTTTCAGATTGACTGGACAGGCTGGAGAAGGGAGCACTCACGGCATTGAAGAGTACCTGAAGATAAAGAACATTTACGTGAACTATTCACGAAAAAATCTCGAAATAGAGACGGTAAGGGAAGAGATACTGAAGCCATCCCATGGGTAGATACGGTTCAGACAGATAGTAATTCGCACCGAAGGTTAACATTTTTATTTCATCCTTCTAATAACGATTTCAAAAAATCAATTCCGAGATTATTCTTTACACAGTTCTTCATAGTAGAAAGCGTTGCTTCATCATCCAATGAATCACCATCATGTTGACCAGCGGACTTGCTTTTTCGGATTTGATTAATTTTCAAATCTCGGAGTTTATTTTGCAGAAGGTTCAGACGGTTTCACACATTTGAATTCAATTATCTTGTTTGCAATAGCTGTGTCATCACCCCTTTAAAAGGCAGCGTGCTCACATTGAAAACTTCAAGACCTTTTTGAAACGCATTATGGAATCAGATACGATCCACTTGAGATTCGCTGAGTTGTTCTCCCCTGATCTTCATTTTCTCTCTGAATTTCGAAATGTCTTTTGGAATGATGAATATTAGTAGTGCGAAAACAATTCCACAAAATATCCAGGTCACCGAGCTGACAACAGTGATTGCGAACTGAAGTGATATGACAGTAGCCACAATCCCAACTATTCCAGGTCCGAATGCACTTCCTGCACTTGCAAAGAAATTGAGGTACGCGGTCGCGCTCCCCCGCAGTTCTGGCTCAATGATATCCATGACTCCTGCATTCACACTAGGTCCCGCCATGGGTAGTACAAATGCAGTAATGACCCCAAGCACGTAGAAGCGGTCAATCGAAGTTGTGTACATAGTAAGAAAGATGAGAATTGCGGACAAGAACACAACAACCGTTCCAAGGATTGCTCTCCCGCTTGATATCCTTTTGAACAGAAAGTCGCTTAGATACCCAGAGACTAAGTTGCCCGCGACCATTGAAACTATCCATATTAAAAGTACCACAGTTATCGTAAATGAGGGTATTTTCCTGACAATGGCCATATAGGTGATTATCCAGAAGCTTATCGCAGTCCAAGGAATGGTCCCGAAGAATCCCTGGATGAAAAGAAGGAGAAGAGACCTGTTCGTCAGTATCTTCTTGATATCTGAGAGCTTGACCTTGTATATATCCGATGCAACATGACCTTGCAGCTCGGGCTCAGATGATCCTCTTGGAATTTCTTTTACCAGAAAAAAGATCAGTGCTCCGACTGCAAGACTGAGTCCGGCGGTGATAAAGAATGAATATCTCCAGTTCAGTCCTGCCCCTATGACTGTAAGGGGAATGACTATGCCAAGAAGATATCCAATTGGACTTGCAGCATTGATCACGCCCATTGCCTTTCCCCTGCTCTTTGGTTCAAAATAATCTGCCGTGAGGGTGTAAGCGCCTGATGGGATGGGATAGCCGATCCCGGTCAGGATCCTCGTAACGAATAACTGAGAAAATATCCTTGATAGAGCGTTGATCCATGTCGTCGCTCCCAGGATCACTGCCATTAGGACTGTAAGAAGTTTTCTGGAGTATTTATCGTACAAGTACCCCCACAATGGATAAAGAACAGTTCCAACTATCAACGTGGAAGTTACTAGCAATCCAAGAATTGCGTCGGTAACGTGGTACTCTTGGATAAGCTGTGGTTCCACCGCTGATATTACGTAGGTGTCTGCAGATTGTATCATGAGAAAAGCTGACAAAACGGTAACAACACCCCACTTGTACCTGCTTTTGCTCATTCTCTCGTATATTTTTTAAACCGTATTAATAATTTTTTACGATTTTTCTCTTATTGTTAATGAGTCTACAAAACATAAGGCAAGACAAAAAGTAATTCATACTAAAAATTTTCATATTAGAAAATGAATACAAACTGGATATACTTGCCAGTTCAATACTTGAAAAACAGTTTTAAGAAGATCGATGACAGAACAATAGAGTTCAAAATCAAGAACATGGAAGGATCCGCAAGAGTGAACATATCGCCATCCATCTACCTGGATGGTGACGACATCTCTGCTGGAAGCACTGTGAGCACTAAAGAAGGGGAATTTGAAGCTGTAAAAAAGAACATGGACCTGGACATTTTGCTGGGTGAATCTATTGCTATGAGATCGGTCTTGGAAAAACCTCTCAATCCGGGAAGTCATAAAATCAAGGTAATCATCGGAGTTAACTTTCCACTCTGGACTACATTTGAGTTAGAATTCAAGGTGAAGGCATAATGATTAATTGAAGTGTTTGGCCATCTCCTTGTTCTCCTTTAGGCCCAATAATTCTTGAACAACTCTTTCCGCCTGTTTGTTAGTCCGGGTGCGCGGATCTGCCATCAACCACTCTAAGAGCATCTCCTTTCCGCCGTCCGTGAAGGCTTCAAGTGCCCATTCCATTCTCTGGATTCTCGGAAGAATCGAAAAGTTCATCACTTTCTTTGGTAGTTTTCTACCTCCGATTCTATGGATCCCCTTTCCATCAATTACTGAAGGAGTCTCAACTGCAACATTATCTCGGATTCCATCAAAAATTCCGTTATTGATAACGTTGACCTGATAGTTACCTCTCACATCGTTTGCCAAAGCGTTTAGTATTGGAACCACAGGTTCGTCGCTGATTCCAGATGGAAATAGATCTGAAAGAAATTCTTTTGTGTTTTCGAGAGCGTTGTTTATTGCTGACATATTCCTCTTCTCACTATCCAGGTAGAATTTCCAACCTATTGCAGAATCAAACCCACCGAGAGCTCCATACCATCGGACCTTTGTTCTGTGATTTCTGTGATACTTCCAGGATCCGCTCCGGACGGTGTCTCCAATCGGAACTAGTCCAAATTCATTGTACATATCCACCATCGCTGGAGACATCTGAACACTCAGTGGGTTCGACCTAGTTGTAGTCAGCCACCCTTTGTAAAACGAATGGTATTCCTTGTCGACCCATTCCCGAAGGATAGGGTAAGCATCTTCTTGACGATTCTTGAACTTGGTCATCCAAATTGTGTGATTGAGACCTATCGACTCAACTTCCATCTCCCGCTCTCTGAGTCCGACTGAACCTACGATATCCCTATAATCCATGTGACCGTGACACACCCCCACCAACTTTATCTTGAACAATCGTCCGATCAACGTCGTGAGTTCAAACACCGGATTTGAAAGTTGAAGTAGCCAAGATTCCGGGCTCAACTCTTCGACATCTTCTGCAATGTCTCTAGCGAGCTTGAGTTGGTAGTATCCCCAGATAGTATGGTAGTCGGAGACCATGTTCCCCTCTACGCTATTTATCCCCCTAAAATATCCATTTTTCTCAGAGATGGCCCTCATCTTTTCATAGTACTGGTGTCCCCCAGCCATTGCCGTATTTATTACGAAGTCAGAATCTTTGATGGCTTCTCTCCTGTTCTTAGTCTTGAGAACCGTCATTTCAAATTTTACCTCAGCAGAACATCTCTTCGCCAGCCTGTACACTGAGTTGAGCCGATCCTCATCTATGTCCATCAGAGAGATAGTACTTCCCTTCATTTCTTGAGTCGAGCAGAGATCGTGTATAATAGTAGAACTCCAGAACAAACTCCCTGCTCCTAATATTGCAATCTTCAAAGGCACAGTGGGTCACTCACGTCAATTATCACCAATAAAATAATAAAGGCTTCGAGAACCGCAAGTTAGTTCAAGATCATAATGGAAATTCATCCAAGTCTTCCCTATATCACTAGGTCTCGCTTCAATAAACAAGACGTTAAATTTAGGGAAGAGATGGCTCTTTGTAATGGAAGACGACATCGTTTATTTTCAGGCCCATACTCATTCAAAATACTCTATAAACAGACTGAGCGGAGAGGGGGTTTTCCACAAGTTAACGTGGCCCATTGAACGTTTCATCCTAAGAACAATAATGAAGAGTCCAAAAGGGCTCTTGAAGTTGGCCCATAAGAAGGGAGTTAGTTATGTGGCTGTCACCGACCACAATCGTTTACCAGCGATAGACGAAGGAAGAGATTATTTGATTACCGGGGAGGAGTGGGGTCAAAGAAGGGGTCATTCAAATCTTATCGACCTCGTCGTATCTGTTTCTCCAGAATGTGGTTATTTTGAAGGGATCGAACCAGAAAGTCCAAAAGACTTCCGGAATGCTGCATTAGAAGCCGCCAGACAGGGGAGCTTTGTTTCAATCAACCATCCCTTCAAGAAAGATGCATGGCTGTGGGGGGAGGAAAGTTACACCCTCGCCAACGCTGTCGAAATATGGAATGGAAAATGGTGTGAAGAGAACCAGAAAGCACTTGATTTGTGGCAGAAATTGCTGGTCGGTGGGTCTAAGATATGGTGCATGGCGGGGAACGATTTTCACGTCAATCGCATCTTCAACATAGATTTCCAGGTACTTGCTTTCACCAATACTGATTCAAAGCAGTCTCTGATCTTAAAGCTAAAAAATGGGGATTTCTCGATCACAAGAGATACAGGAACCCCCATCGTCTTTCTCCGCAAAGATCTGAGTTATCTGATCGAAAAATATCGAGAACCAATAGAGCTGAGGGTGGTTTTCCCAAGTCACACCGAAAAAAGACAAACTCCATCGAAAACGGGAGTAATAGAAAGGAAAGAGCATCAGAATTTCGTGAGATTAGAACTATGGGAAGAAAATACCCCTCTCAGTTTTTCTAATCCCGTTTTCCTTTGATCCGTACAGCAGTGCCTGGACGAGAAAAGCGGATGAGCCGGGGAAGTGAATGCCAGTGAGGCATCTTCCGGTTTCACGATCTATCGTTTCACAGCTGAGCCCGTCATCCATGGACAGGTTCTCCAGCACAGATCTGTCTCCAATTCCCGATAACACTTGGGTGGCATAAGAGTGAATCCATGGCTGATTGACGTGCCTGTTTCCAAATCCGCCAAATTTCCCTTCTATTTTGAACTCATTCTTGTCAGATTTGATCCATTCCACTGTGTTCTTGAATACCATGGACTCTTTATCAATAAATCCAAGGTATGGAAAGAGGAGAAGGGAACCGGTGGGATCATCATAGAACTCGTAGTGACCGTTCAGGTCAGAGGAATAAGAAAACATGTCGTCCTTGACCAACGCTTTCATGATGTCTTCTTTAATCTTTTCAGAGTACTCCAGGTAGGTTCGATCCAGTAAGACATCCTTGACTCTCAAGGCATACGTGCGCATCGAGTACCAGAGTGCAACGTTGTCAAAAGTAACGTAGGGGTATGTAGTGGGGTCATCCGAACTGTTCAAATCCGTGCTAAATAAATTGTACTCTTCGCTCTTCCGGGAAATGAGTATGTCCATCAGTTGGCTAGTTCTTGTAACAGTATCTTCAGGAGTTAGTACGTTGTGAACTATTGCTCTTTCAAGTGCAAGAAAATAGTATGACAGCTGATCTAGTTCGAAGCCGTCGTACAATATGCGCCCATCCATATAAAGAGAATGAATTCCTCTATGCTTCCAATACTTTGTAAACAGCAAAGAAAGAAGAACCCTTGCCCTCTCTGGATCGTATCGTTCTATAACCGGAAAGGTCCAGAATATGAAGTCTCTAGCCCAAAATCCACTAGACACATAGTACTTCGGACTCTTCGAAGCAATAATGCAATCATCATCATTGTCTACGAATTTGGAGTTCGAGTTGAAGATCGACATAAGAATGTTGTCTCTCACGACCTTATTGTCGACTTCCTCGAATCGGCTCATATAGTTGTCTGTCTCAATCTCCAGATTACTTTCTCCGATCCTTGAGAGATGAACTACATTCAGAACTGCTCTATCGGGAGTGTCCCCGATACCCACAAAGCACCCGCTATCCCCTTGTCTAAATGCAATAGATGGAAGGCGATCCCCTATAGAGACATAATAGGCGGGAGTTTCAGACCAGTTAGTCTTTTTGCTCTTTACTCTACTAGGGATTTCCCAGAATATCTTGGAATAGGCACTCACGGTGAGTTTATTGCGTATCTTGATTCCAAGGTAAAAACCTGGCTTGTCGGGGGGAACCACTATCTTTATCCCTACCTCTCCAGAGATCTTCTCCAGCCATCCAGAACCACGGAAGTCATTTTCCGAGACGAGCCCGCGCACTCTGAAACAGACCAGTGTCGATCCGCTGCTGACGGGGAAACAGACCTCCAGAACGTCTTCTTTTATGATAATTGAAAGGTAATAGTTAGCTCCTAACCTGTAATTCTGCTTGACAACTCTCTCGGGCGAAGTTATTAACTTCTTATTGGCAAAGTCATAATTCAATTTCTACAGTCCCCTCCTCATAGTCCAATGACTTATTGGATACGGTATCTCGGTCAACATATTCATTCAAGCCGTATCCCGGAATGCCAGTTAACGAATGAAAACCAGTAACCGGCAGATTTCCAATATAGCTCATCCTAGTGTCTCCAACTTCTGCCTTCTTTGTTATGCTGGATTGTCCTTCAAATCTAATGTCAAGCAAATTCCCTACCATCATGGGATTGATAACGTTCTTGATCCTTTCCATTCTTTGAGTAATGTGATACGCAGAATCCATCCATTCTTCCGGTTGCCATCTGCCGTTACTGAGGAAGGAATTCCACTTTCCCGGATTGGCATCTGGCTGTATAATCAGATATGCATCTTCCAGCTTTGACATGTACACGGGTTCAAAAGCATCCAAACTGATTGCTATTCCGATCTTCTTCTCATCAAGCTTGAAAGGGGACACGGTTGAGATGTCTCCGCCAGATATCCCAAGATCTGATTCCATGGCGGTTGGAAAAACCTTGTCTTGTCTGAACAAAAGTTCGCCAGATGTGCCGAACACAAATGCGGTGTTGTAAACTCTTGCTACAGAGAATTCCCAGTTTTCACCCTTCTTTTCGAACCTAGGCATATTGTTGCACGCAAGAGTGTGAACAGAGTATTCTTTGGAGAGAGAACTAAAAAAATTATAGAATTTTCGAACAAAAAGATCAGTGAGGGAAAGAAAGATGGCAGTTGTAAAATTCTGAATTTCGTTTTCCTTTGCAATTGAATCGATCTTCCTTTGGTCTTTGGAATAAAGTGCCTGTATTGCTTCGAGCGAGGACTGTGCTTTCATTCCCGCAAAGGCAGTTAGGAGTCCGATATCCTCGGGGAACACTATAAAGTCGCCGGGATTGGTATCTTTATAAAACTTTTCAACGTGAGATGGAAACCCAGTCCTGAAATCATCGACCTCAATCTTGAATTGAACCCCGATAAATCTCACGAATGTTGTATTGTCAGGAAACTTAAAAACTTTCTTTTGGTCTTCCAAATTTCTGTTTTATTCCACTACTTTTGTAAGCTTTGAGGGTTTATCGGGGTTTAGGCGAAGAGAGATGGATCTGTAATAGGCCAGAAATTGACCAAAAAGCAAGCTTAAAATGGATTCGACCGTTTCGTTCTGGGTAGAAACATCATATTTCTCTGTCAAGAAGTTCCTCACATCCAATACTTTGCTGCCGTAGGACAGCAGCTCCTCCGAGATCTTACTATCGTTAGAGAACATGAAAACGGACCAATTACTGTCCAGTATCTGTTTTGGACCGTGGAGAAATTCCCTTACTGGGAAAGCATAGCTCACCGCATTGCTGGTTTCCATCAATTTCAAAGATGCTTCAAGGGCGATCGGATACAACAACCCAGACCCAAGAAACACAGTATTTCTTGTAGATGTTTCAGCTATTCCTTGTATTGTCTTTTTACCGTCCACTATTGCCTTCGTTCCTCTCCTGATTTCTTCCAAAGTTACAGTAAATTCTTCATCGTGAGAGTTAAGAGATATTTTCAAAGAAGTCAGCAATTGCGAGAGATGTGATTTTGTTGCGGCAACTGACAGCTCACTTCCAACGTCTGTGTGTATAGTAAAATCTGTAATCTTTCCAAGTTTAGATTTACGGGCATTTGTGATACCGATGACAGTAGAGCCTGCTCTCTTCAGCATTTCAGCGGAACGCAGGGCATCGATGCTGTTTCCAGACTGACTGAAAACAATGGAAGAAGTTCCAGACTGCTTGACAGATAGCAACTTCTCGGCTTCGCTGGAAAATATGGGAATGCATGTCATTCCCTTCCTGTTCAGCAGCACTGAGAGATAAATTGCTGCGTGATAACTGGTCCCATTTCCGATAGCATAAATTACCCTCGATCTGTCAAGGATGTTGTGAACACGCTCTAAATCTGCAAATTCCTTGGTTTTGAAATCTTCTACTATTCCTGGTTCTGACTCAATTTCCTCCAGCATCGAATGCATGCTACCTGAATTGGCTTCTTCATATATTTCTTTGTTCAATCATTGTAGCTAAGGCAATGGTAGTCCTTTGCAAATTTTTTCATAAATATCTGCGGAATTTCGCTTGATTCTTTCCTTGGTTTTGTAATCAACGGAATACAGGCCGAACCTCATGGAATACCCGCTGGCCCACTCAAAGTTGTCGAATAAAGACCAGTGAAAATATCCCTTAATAGGTATACCTTCGGATGAAATTGATTGAGACAGAGAGGACAAGTGGTCGACTATGAATTTCCCCCTTTTGGCGTCGGTCGCATCAGCTATTCCATTTTCCAAAATGTATATCGGTTTACCGTACCTTTCATAGATCCATTTCGAGACGTGTTTGATACCGTCAGGATAGATGTCCCATTTGAAATCTGAGCAGTCCTCGCAGGGAAGGATCTTCATTGGCAGTACTCCGGCGTACTTTTCTTCCTCAGAGTACTTCACCCTTAACCTTGTATAGTAGTCGATTCCAACGTAATCTGTTTGACCGAAGTCTGGAATCTTTTCGTCTGGATTGCCACTTAGGCTATTGTCAAATTCCCCTTTAATTGCGGCGTTGAGGACCCACTCATTATTCAGGTACCTTGCAGTGTTTGCAATCTCCGCATCCCTCTTATCATCACTTGCAGGCTCGAAGTAGGGAGGGGCGGTACCTATTCCCACCTCTCTCTTCGTATTCTTCTTCAGGATTTTGTAAGCTAGATTGTGAGCAAACGCAAGATTTCTCTCAACCTTGAACCCAAGGGGAATGTTATCTAGTCCGGGTGGAAATCCGGATGTTGTCCCAAAAACATATCCGTTTGTGGCGATAACTTCTGGCTCGTTAATAGTCTCCCACCATTCTACCTTCGGGCCAATTGTCTTGGAAATGAAGTATGCATATTTTGCAAATTCTTCCACGGTCGTAGTATCCAGCCAGCCTTTGGCTTTGGCATTCTCGATGTCGTAATGACACATAACTGGTTGATGCAGCCAAGTTGGTAGTGGCCAGTGATAAAGTGTCATAAACACCTTGAGTCCAAGGGAATGTGCATAGGCAACCATTTTTGAGTATCGATCCATTGCTTCTTTGTCTGCATTCGACTGAAGCTGAGCAAACGTGTTACTGGACTCAGTGAAGGTTAAAGGCTCTCCCTTGGCATTCCTGGTGAATTCGGCATCTACTGAAAATGTGGGCTCCCTGAAAATTCTTGCCCATTCTATGCTCATCCTAATCGCGTTATTCCCCAGCGATCTTGCCCTCCTCATGTCCTCCTCGTATAGGTCCCAGAATCCATCCCCGTCTTGCGGCTTATCACCCGATACCAGTCCATCCCTTATGATCCGTTCATTATTTGCCCATTCGTACCAATCAGTTTTCTCAAAATTGCTGTCCTTTGAACTTCCCATTTCTGTCTGAAAAGCTGAAATTGCAGTTCCCCAAATGAATCCCTTCGGAAACTCGATCTCCATAATACCCGATGAATTCCCTCAATAAGAAATTGTTCAATAATATGAGACTGACAAATGAATTTTAGCGAATTAAAACCTAAAGAAGATTTAAATGTGGCATGAGATTCCTGCTCCATATGGACTTCTCTGAATATCTGAAGAAAGTTGAGCTAGATGAAACACGAAAAAATCTTATTCTGAAATCAAAGAAAATAGTTTCTTTCTCACCGCACCCCGATGACAATGAATTGGTAGCTGGGGGTTTCGTTGCGAGGAAGATCACAGATGGGTCTGAATTCCATCTGGTGGTTGCAAGCGATGGAAGAAAAGGAAGCAGAACGATTGGGGAAGAAGCACTTAAGGAGATAAGGGAGAAGGAGCAGCGGAATGCTCTCTCTATACTCGGATCTAAGAACGTCAGGTTCCTCGGATATAGGGACTCCGAGGTGCCACAACCTTCATCGCTTAGGAACGACGTTATCAAGGTCATTAGAGAATTATCCCCAGACCTCGTGCTGACTGTGGACCCTTTCCTTCCATACGAGGTTCATCCAGATCATGTGAATATGGGGATGGCAGTGCTGCAAGCGGTACTTTTCGAAGAATTCCCAAATTTTGGGGAAGGCATGCCTGTGAAAAGTCCGAATGTCGCCCTAGGTTTCACTTACAACCCAAATGTAATACTAGGCTGTGATGATAGTATGGACAAGAAGATTTCAGCAATGAAGGCACACAGTTCTCAGTTCACGGAAGATGCAATAGAATTGGTCAAAGGTATAATGCATCTTTACGGACAGAGAGTGGGTAGTCAGTACGCGGAACCTTTCAGAGTTCTTATGCCGCACGAGTTACACGTGAATGTTTTGGGAGGTATGAATCCATGGTAACTGCTGATACTCCCAACACAATCGATAAAGGGAGTCCTTCTGGAAATTCGGATTCTGGAATTCTGCCAATGAGTCTGAAGATCCTTTACAGTTTTGGACAGATGGGAGTAAATTTGCCAGGATACTTCTTTGTTTACCTTTGGACGATCTATTCCCCTCACGGAGGAATACAGCTTATGCCGGCCTACCTGCTCGGGGCTGCGTATGGCATCGGCGTCATAATACAGGCCGTCGCAAATCCGTTCATTGGGAATAAGAGTGATAAGCTCAAGTGGAAGATGGGACGAAGGAGACCATTCATACTGACTGGTTTCATTCCTCTTGCCATCAGTTTCCTTCTATTGTTCAGACCTATATCTACCAACCAGATTGCCAACTTCATCTATGTTTCAGTCGACTTTGCCATTTACAATTTCCTCTACGCGTTTGTGGTGCTTCCCTACCTTGCAATGATACCTGAGATTTCACTCAATTCAAATGACAGGGTAAAGCTACTGAGCGTTGGCTCCTATTTCAATGCAATTCCCACAATTCTTCTCCTCTTCATAGCAGGTATTCTACTCGGCAGGGGGTATTCTTTCTTCGACGTAGGTGCAATGGTGTCCGTCGTGATCATAATCTCTTTCTTCGTACCATTAGTCTCAATCAGGAGGGAAAAATTCCAATCGCTTTCTCCACAGTCGTATAATCTCCAGAAGGCACTTGGAAGCACCCTGAGAAATAGGACATTCTTGATGTTCATTGCCGCCTACGTGTTCATAATTTTCGGAATGTACTCTTTCGTCAATGCAATAACATACTACACCGGGATAGTCATCCTTCCAGGTAGCTCCGAACCAACATATTCTAGCTACTCTTCATTCATTCTCGCTATAATATTCGTCTTCCTGGCGATATTTTCGGTTGTAACCATTAAGATTTCAAAGAAACTGAACAAGAAAAAGGCGATGATCATACTCTCCTCCGTCCTTGCAATTGGAATGGTTTTGCTCGGTGTAATGCCTTCAAATCCACCTCTTGAATTGCTAATTCCCATCCTCGCCGTAGTTGGAATGGGAGCAACCGCCCCGATAATCCTTACCTATGCAATTTTATCAGACATCATTGATGAGGATGAGTTAAAGACGGGATATAGGAGGGAAGGAATGTACTTTGGAATCCAGGGACTGATCGAGAGAGTCCCATATGCACTATCTGGAGCTTTTGTTGGACTGTACTACTCGGCCGTTTATCTTCCATCATCCTCACAAACTGCTATGAGATATCTTGCATTCATCGCAGCTCTTTCGACCGCCATAATGGTTGTAATTTTCTCAAGGGTACCACTTAAGGAGAAACTGAAAGGGTAGGAACAGCAAAGAGAATAGGTCTCACTGAAATTCTTATGGGCAATATAGTGAAAACCAAAAATGAAGACTGTCTACGGTTCCAGAATTAGATCACAAATAGACGCAGCCAGATTTCAGTCAATAACAGAAACGCAATGTTCGCGATTGCAGCGCCGACTTCTATATTCACTGTAGTTCATGGCGCTGGGATTGTAGGATTCAAGAAGAGAACGATACTTCAGTTTTAGATTCAAATTCAAAGTCTTTATAGGTACGATTGCTGACAAGCATATGTCTACCATTCAGTTCTATTGGGTGGATGTTTTTGCAAAGAAGAGATTTGAAGGTAATCAGCTAGCTGTGTTTCCAGAAGTGAATGGGCTTGATGGAAGTACTATGCAGAAAATAGCAACGGAAATGAATCTCTCCGAAACAACCTTTGTTACCGGTTCCGAAGTTGACAGGGATGGCAAAATAAGTTTCAAGACCAGAATATTCACAAAGAACGAGGAACTGCCGTTCGCGGGTCATCCAACTCTGGGCACTGCTTATGTATTGAAACAACTGTTTGGTGGAGATGAAGTCTGGCTTTCCCTCAAGGTGGGGAAGATCAGAGTCAAGTTTTCAGAACTTGGAGAAGGAGTAACCGGTGAGATGACTCAAAAAGACCCATCGTTCGGTAAGGTTCACGATGCAGGCACTATGGCCGGGATCTATGGCATCACGAAAGCGGAAATAGACGACAAACTCAAAATACAGACAGTCTCGACTGGAAACCCATTCATAATACTACCAGTGAAAACTCTGAAGACGATACAGAGGCTTACTCCAGACAACAAAGCAATGGAAGAATACCTGAAGGAGTCAGATGCAAAGTTCATTTACGTTGTGACACAAGAAACAGAGTCGGAAGAGTCCAGGATCCACGCTAGAATGCTCTACTATGGAGGAGAAGACCCTGCTACCGGATCTGCAGCTGGTCCTGCGACGGCATGGCTATTGAGCCAGAATCTTATCGAATCCGATAAGGTGTATTCTATAGAACAAGGTACTGAAGCTCGAAGACCAAGCATAATTTATGTGCGTGGTTCAAAGAAGGGCGAGGTAATTTCAAACATAAGGGTAGGAGGCAAGTGCTTCATCATCTCAAAAGGAGAAATGACTCTCTGACTTTCTTTTGATGAGAGAGGAAAAGACTGTCATTTGACAGCAAGATGATTAAATATCAGCCAAATGTTCCCTACTCATGGCGGTTGGATTCAACACAAGGGCAGTGCAGGCCGGTGAATTTAGGGATGAAAGAACTGGTAACGTGACTACTCCGATATATGAGACATCAACTTTTTATAATCCAAATCCAAATCCTACAGCGTACAAAGACCACACGAGAAACAAACCTTTCATGTACACGAGATGGGGTAATCCCACGCTTGAATCCCTAGAGAAAAAATATGCTGCTCTCGATGGTGTTGAGGAGTCGCTTTCTTTCTCTACCGGTATGGGCGCCATAACCTCCGCTGTAATGTCATTACTTAAGAAGGGTGACAGACTTCTCTCAATGAAAGAGCTCTATGGAGAGACGTTCTTGTTCTTCACGAAGTATTTACCATCAATAGGGATAAATGTTGATCTTGTCAAGTTGGACGAACTCAATTCAGGAAAAGTGAACCTTAAAGGCTACGCTGGATTGTACGCAGAGTCCATAGCTAATCCGACTCTGAAGGTCTGCGACCTTAGCCTTCTGGGTAAGATGTCAGCGGAGGCCGGAGTTCCGTTGTTGGTAGATGCTACGTTTGCCAGCCCCTACAACCAGAATCCAGCCAGGCTGGGGGCAACATATACGCTTCACAGCGGTACAAAATACATAGGCGGACATAGTGACATCATGCTAGGCCTTGCAGGTTTCGAGAAAAAGAACATGGAAGCAGTCTGGGCCAAAAGGAAAATGTTCGGTGCCACTCCAGATCCGATACAGGCATATCTTGGACTCAGAGGATTGAAGACTCTTGGCCTGAGAATGAAAGCGCACAATCGGAACGCAATGGAGATTGCCAGGTTCTTATCTACCCACAGGAAAGTGGATAAGGTATTCTACCCAGGACTCGAAGGATCGGAGTACAATGAAGTTGCCAAGAGGAATTTGACGGGGTTCGGCGGAATGGTCTCCTTCGAGTTAGCTGGGGGGCGGGACGAAGTGAAGGACATGGCTGGAAAACTCAAGATATTCTCATACGCTCCAAGCCTGGGCGGAGTCGAATCACTTTTCACTCTTCCTGTTGAAACCTCACATCTTAGTTTGACTCCAGCTGAAAGAATGGAAGCAGGAATTGCGGAAGGACTTGTCCGCATGTCGGTTGGAATTGAAGATAAAGAAGATCTCATAGAGGATCTAAAAAATGCTCTAGGATGACGGCACCACTTGTAGATGAACACTGAGAAATGAAAATACATCCATTTCAAAGCTTAAAGTCAAGTTTAAATTCCTTTCCAACTTCTTCAAATATCTTCTTTTCTATTTCAACGCCAGCAGAAAGATAGCACTGCTTAGCACTTTCATATCCATTTTCTCCTAATTTTTCCGAACCCTCTCCTACTGCTGAAAGCAGCATCTCACTCGCGGTGTCAAAATCTCCTGCTGGGAAGACGTAGCCATTAGATCCATTGATAACTAGCTCGCTCACTCCTGTCCCGCTGCTCACAACAACCGGTTTCTTGTTAACCCAACCTTCAAGGATCGTCATCCCGAAACCTTCGAGCGTTGAGGTTAGAAGTACCACGGAAGCCAAGCTGTAAGCCGCTTTTAGCTCATCCTTTGATGAATGCCCAAGGAATGTTACCTTATCTTCCAACTTAAGTTCCTTAACCAGTCCCTCAAGTTCTGTCCTCCACGCTCCTCCTTTTCTAAATCCAAGTCCTCCTCTGGAGGAAGACGAAAAACTGCCGTTTCCGATGAGTACCAGTCTTAATTTTTCTTTTTTTGCTGCCTTGGCAAAAGCTCTTATCCCGATATCCTGTGATTTTATGCGATCCATTCTCGCTACTATAACCACTAATTTTTCATCAGATTTCAGGCCCACTTTTTCTTTGAATTTGTCAAATTCTGAAGAACTCGGAGGATCGGTCCACTCCCGGGGATCTACGTATGGGTACAACTGATATGCCCTTCCTCTGTAATCGGATTTTATCAACCCTTCAAGATCTCTTCTTGTGCTAACGACGACTGCATCAAAACTTTCCATACCTTTGACGACGATCCTTCTCGCAAAAGTTCCCATCTTTTCAGGGACGAAAGGTATGTGCCATCGAAGTATAGCTGGAGCTGCAGGACCTATAGCTGTGCCTGTCATAAGAAGTTGGAAGTCTTGTATATAGAAAAGATCGATGTCTCTCATGTACTCAAACATTTTAGTTGAGTTTTGCCAGTTGTAGGTTGCGTAGGCATTGAATTCTTCTTGAGTGAATTTTGATCTCCCAGCTCCGTGAATTTCCGACCATAGACCTTCTTTGAACCCGGTATAGTTCCTCAAGACTCGCTCGTCCACCTCCACGTGAGAAATCGTTAGATTTCCCATGGAGAGTCTAGGGGGATAATTCACCCCTAGGGAAACCCATACGACTTTTTCAAGAAATCCTTCTTCCATCATTGTCTTGACCGACGGGTAGAGCATGTTAGTCACTCCTCCAGGAGTGAACTCGTAATCAATTCCTTCCTCCAGACTCTGAATATCTAAAGGGTCTGGTAGTTCACCGTACTTTTCAAGGAGGTCATTATAACTTAATTTGAACCTTAATATTGGAGTTTGACTGGCTACACATATTTTCATCTGATACCAATTGAAGTGATCATTAAAAGGTTTCTTACAACGGTTTGAGCAAGAAAGCCACTGAGTTTGCGATGTGGATGAATTGCGGAAACCCAAATATAAACCTCGCAAATATCAATTCAGTACCCTGGGGCACAGGGGAATCAAAGCCTGATAAACCTGTAAAAAGGGATGGAGATGGAGTAAGACCTTCCTGCTGTATGAAGAAGGCACTGTCGATGAAGCAGGAACCTCCAATCGCTTGCGATGGAGAGGATGTCAGAAAATGCTTGAGAATTAGCTACTGAAGAGCTGCAAAAATCCAGGCACACTCTCAGTCGCCAGTTCCACTAATTTTGGGTAAACGATTGTATTATATTTATAAGAAATAATTACACACTATTCCGTTAAGCTGTGCAATTCAGTATAATCTCACCAGTAGCAGTCAACTGGAACAAGAGCCAGTCCAAAGCAATAGTGTTGGCAGTATTGGGATTCATAGCCGGCAGAGTTGGAAAGCTTAAGTATTTGATTTTCAAGGTAGATTAATGCTAAAAGATGATTTCTGGGATTACTTCAACAAGAAAGGTGTATCCAAAGAAGATGTAAAGAAGCTATTGAAGCAGAGCGACCAAGTTGTAGATTACGAACGAAGTGTACTGAAGAATGGAAGATACTGGCAAATTTCCAAGGACGAAGTCAGGTCGTTGTACTCTGTTATCAAGGAAAAGGAACCCAAGATAGTTGTAGAAACAGGCATGGGCTCTGGTGTGTCAACCACGAGCATTCTTAGTGCGATGGGACCGAAAGGGAAATTGATTAGCATCGATCCAGGTATCCCTTACGGAAAGGGAGACAAAGAAGTAGGTTTCATAATTCCGGCGAATCTTAGATCGAACCTCACTTATGTGAAAGGAACATCTTCTGAAAAGTTGAAGGACACTCTGAGCTCTATTAAAAAATTGGATGTATTTTTCCACGACTCGGACCATTCTTATGAGAACGTAATGTTTGAGCTTAACTCTGTTTGGTCAAAGATGGAAAAAGACCCATTGATAATTGTGGACAATTTTGATTGGTCAGAAGCAGCGAGTGACTTTGCGAGAGAGAAGGGAATGAAACTGAGAAATCTTGCCGACGATCTCGCTTTGATTTCCAAGTGAAAGAGGGAACTTTCACTTCCCATTGATAAAGTCTATGGAATTCGTAATCTCCCTTGCTCCGGTGTCGATTCCAGTCAGCCAGTAGAAATCTTGAAACATTCTTGATTTCATTTCACGGATATGCCTGGATTCGTAGGGCTTGAACTCAAAGACAGTGCTGGTTCGGTAAAGTATAAGGTTGCTTGCACTTCCCTTGTACCTTGCCTTCCTATCTCCAGACAATAACTGTCGCCACTCCTCGTCACCAATCTTACCCTCTGAACGCCTTATAATTGACTCCGCAGCAATTCTGACAAAATTCCACGAAAATGACCTTCCTTCAAACAAGAAAACCGTATGGGATGAGCCTACCGAAAACAAAATTCTGGAAAGCACGACTTTTTTTGTAGGGTCTCTAGAAAATGATTCCAATTTTCCCTCCAGAAACTGCTTAATCACTCTTTGCAGGAGCCGTTTGTTCAAACGTCTATCACAAAAATAAACATACTCTTTTTGAAGCGATTTCCTGAGGTTCACAAATTCGTCTGTTTCAAAATACCCCCTTACCATAATTCCCTTAATTGAATCAACTATCTTGCAGACCTTCAGTGGATCGCTATGTGCCACCTCTATTATTGAGGAGGCAGATCTAACGTGCGAGTCTGTCCTTGATGATCCATAGACTTTATTGACTCCGATTGGGGCAAGCGCCTTTAGTATTTCGCCCTGTACTGTTCTCAAGTTGGGCTGTATCTGGAATCCAAAGAACGAATCGTCATATGCTATCTTGAGCAGGCAGTATCTCATCTTTGTACCTCCTGGACAATCTGTCCGCATGCTTGGTCTGGGGGAAGTTTCCTTCATTCGTCAGGAATTGCACACTCGCTTCTAGATCTGCTAAATAACCTTTTGAAACAAAATACTTCCCGACGCTACTACCTATCTTCTTAGCTCCCAAGATTATCTCTCCCTCTCTCTCATGTCCAATCAACAGACTCTTAGCAATCCCCACAGTTTCGACATTCTTCGATACACCAACGAGTGTGGCGACACCCCTACCATCTCTATGAATTATTCCATTCCCGTCAATCACATTCACAGCTTCTTTTTTCACCAGCATTTCAAGGATCTCTCCTTCCCGAAGGTAGAGATAATTAGGAATGTAAGGAGATTTTGCTTCTCTTACCGCAACTTCATAACTGAGGTCATCCTGGAAATCAACGGCTACACCTACACCCCTTCTTCCAGAATATGAAATGTCTAATGCAACTAATCTATCAGAAAGTTCATCTTCCTTTTCCAAGTCAATCCTGTTCGCTTCCTCCCTAAATTTCCTGAGAGGAAAATTAGATTTGAATTCGTCAAATCTGATTCTGTTGTAGTCCTCGACTCTGCCATTTGATATCCGAATGCCATCCTTCCTGAGTCTTCTTATCTTTTCCTCTACCCCGTTGGGATTAGTATAACCACCCAATTTTCCATCCGACATTATGACCCTGTAACAGGGAAGATTGTCTGGATCATCGTTCTCTGAAAGCATTTCTCCAACGGCCCTTGAAGCAATAATGTCTCCGAGCTGCAAAGCCAAATCTCCATATGTTGAAATGTATCCGTCAGGGATTTGAGCTAAAAGATCGTAGAATTCCTTGTAAATGTTGGGCTTGTCAATCATTAATGTTGACTTCCAGTTCCATCAATTCTTCCGCCGCTATGACATTTTGGAAAACGGATTTAGCCTCATCCACGACCGGTTTGATGTCGTTATATCTGGGACTGAAGTGGACTAGAATAAGTTTGCGCGAGTTGGAGTCCTTCGCTTGGATAGCCGCATCCTTTCCCGTTGAATGACCATAAGAATTCACTTTCTCTTCATTGCTCTTTTCACCAGTTGACTCGTGAATAAGGACGGTAGAGTCTCTGAAAAGGTCAAGTAGGTTCTTGGCTCTCCTCGTGTCACCCGAATAGGATACCTTCCTTCCTTTCCTTACTCCCGCAGAGATATCCTCTAGATTGATTGTGTTTCCATTTACCTGTGCAGAACCCTCCTTCCTGATTTTTTCCAATAAACGTCTCGGGACCTTGAGGCGCTCGATCTTTGACTCGTCCAATTTGGAGTAGTCCTTCTCTATCAATGAATAGGAGAGGGCTGGGACCGTGTGGCTTGCCTCGGCATAAGCTACCGAGTAGTCTCCAAAATCTACCGATGAGTTCCCTTTCAACTCTTCAATCCTTATTTCGAAATTCAGGGAATAATATCCAATTGAAAGTAAATTTCCAAGGACTGAAGAAGCTCCAATCGGACCATAAATTTCGAGAGGATCGGTTCTCCCGTAAAAACTCATCGTCTGGATCAACCCAGGAAGTCCTAGGAAATGGTCTCCGTGGAAATGGGTAATGAAAATCTTTCTAATCTTCATCAGAGAGAGTGAGCTCTTCATCAGTGCAGTC
>JAJYUV010000093.1 GCA_021792355.1 Thermoplasmata archaeon
TATCGTTTAATCTTGACCTGTTTTGCTTACCGTTTCTGGGAGTTTTGAACCTAAGAATACGGTCATGCTTCTGGGCATCATCCATGGCAGAGATCCCTCTTTTCTTTCTGAACGGGATCACCCTGGCAATCTCCTTGAACATGGAGACCGGAAAAACGAGAATGATCTCGGGCTCATGGATGTCAATATCGATCCTGAGGATCCTCGATAGATCTCTCCAGACATTTTTACGGTCTTTGAGATATAGGCCTAATTCCTTTTCGGAATACTTGAAAAGATAGGACTCGGAAGGGAAGAATGGAGGTTCAGGATGGGATCTCTTTACCTTTATTATGAAACCGTAAGATCGGTCCTCCAGGAGATCATAATCGATAGCCTTCTCAACTTTGTAAGGACCAAGGTCATTTAGATCAGTCATGAGGGGCCTCCTGGATAGCTACCTTCTTGGCCCTGAAATGAGGATCATAATCCCTAAAATCTATCGATTTGTATAGTTCCCTCTTGTTTGCCCATCTGCGCAGGTTGTTTATCTCCTGCAGATCCTTTCGATTGTTATAGGGCATCACATACGCCAAAATGCCATATTCATTTCTCAGGACGTCATTCACTCTGTATACGTCTTGGTCGAACGTACTATTGAATCCGACAAGCACGTAACACGTAATCTGTGTAGGCCTGAAGCTTGCATCCAGTAAATGTTCTATACCTTTCCTCACCATAATTTCGTACTGTGGAAGATCCCAGGCGATGTAGAGCATACGTTCTTCGAATGTGAAGGACCAGGGCTTATTCTCCGCGAGCTGAGTAGCCCTGTCAGGTTCCTTGTAGATTGTGCGGATATCATAGCCCTGAGTAATGGATAACTTGATTCCCATATCTCTGGCATCCTTCAGCACTAAGTCATGCCTCATCCTGTCAGCAAGCGCAATATCGTTGTCGAGCAGTAGAACCTTTTTCCGGCCAGGAGGCACCCATTCCGTTAATCTATGGAATTCATTTTCACTGATTCGGCCTTCTTTCCTCCATACCACGCAGAACTGGCACTTACGATCACACCCTCTCTGGCAGAAACCAACTATCCTGTCATCACCATATAGATCGTAATCCGGTTCTATTTTCTCTATTTCTTCTGGCAGCTTTTTCCATTCAGGGGAGCCATACGGAAGAAAGAAATCGAATCCCGTTCCACCATAACGAATAACAGCATGTGGAAACCTTACCCTGAAAAGAGCAAGGGCACTCTTTGCCTTCTGGACATTCCATGTGAAAATGCAGGAAAGCCAGATCTGATCAGGCTCAATGGAATCATCGTTGAGATACACATCATCCCCTCTTGCCTTCACCCATGCGGATATTTTCATTAATGCCAGATTTGGTATCTTGGAGTCAAAATCTATGAGAAGGTGTTTCATGCAACGTCCTCCTTGCCAGGCATGTAACGACCATCCTCTGATTTGTGGACTAAACCCATTGCCATGAGTTCCTTTACCGCGGCGCTGATATCTGCAAGTGAGAGATCCGGCTCGAGATCTGATAGCTTCCTCTGAAGGATCCCGATGCTCTTGACAGGCTTCTCATGAAGGACCAAGAGAAGCTCCTGCTTGACCCTCATTAATCGATCTGGGATCTCGGCAGCCTTGAAGGTCTCGATAAAGTGAATGTCCTCGTCCTTTTCTGAAACCTCTCCCTTTTCAGGCTCCTTGGAGAAGTCATAAAAGTTATAGGATGAGATTTCGTTCTTGTGGATCCTGAAGGGCATCCCTTTCCTGAGCTTCTTAAAAGGATTGAGATGTCCTGGGTTCTGGGTGCAGACGCGAATAAGATAGGGACTCTCTTCGGGGTCATCCGGTAGCGGTTCGGTAGCGGATCCCTTGTTTTCACCCGCTACCTCACTTTTCTCCCTTATTTTCACGTTGTCGGCAGAACTGGTAGCGGTTCCTTCCCTTTCCCCCATTATATTTTGGTTTTTTGAAACATGGTCGGGGAATGGAAAACCATCCGCTACCGTACTCAAATTTCCGTTAATTGCCAAGACTTTCTGACGGTAGCGGGTATTTTCAGGATCCCCCCCTTCAACCGCTACCAGAGGCTCAGAGAGATCGATGTAAATGTTCTTCCAGGCCTTTAAAACAGTGCCTCTGCCAACCTTTTTGTTAACTGTCTCGTTGGGCAGCCCCAACATGTAAAGAGCAGATCCTATTGACTTGCCATTGACCGTCTTGGCCGGAAATCCACGTTTGCCGGCCCATTTAATCGCATCGTCTATAACATCGTTTTTGACCATGGTCAGGCAGTAAGTAGTATTGCCCTCACTGTCCTTCCCATCCTCGGTCACGTAGCGCTTGAATCTTTCACTCTCCCCTGATAGAAGTCCCATAACTTGTTCAACGTCAGTGTAGATTTGTCCAGCTTCGTTTTTAGTTTTTAAGTATGAGGCCGCTGGGTTGGACCTTTCCTCCCATTTTTTCTCAGCTTCGGAAATTGAAAGCTGCCCAGTGAATTTCAGTCGGTCTGCAAGCGGTCCATAATAATTGTCGATAACATAACTAAAGACTTTGTCCAGTTCTGCGGGGTCTTTCATCTTGTTGATGAAATTCTCGATCTCCTGAGGCGATAACACGTCCTCGAGACGATTCGGAAAGTCGATAATAGCAATGACTCTCCTGTAGAATGCCCGTAATTCATTCTCTTTGTTCGGTAGCTCATTGACATCCAGGATCATCTTGGCCCGGCTCGACATCTGGAAAGGGTGTCCGTTTTTTCTGTCTGCGGTGAATACTGTCCCGTCTGTCACTCTCTTGAACCACTCGCTTGTGATGACATCGCTGTTACTCTCCGAAATCAGATTGGCCCAAGATCCATCAAGCTCGGCCCTCTTGAATTTATCCGTTTCCAGTTCCTTTAGGGTTAACGAAGTAACGTGGACCAGGAGATAGCCAAGAAGCGAGTGCAGAATCGATTTTCCCTCCCCTCCTGGACCGTAAAACACTACGGCCCCCTGTATGCTATACCCTTCCGTGAGGGTCCACGCGATAACCTCCAAGATCTGGGTTTTTTTTAGATCTTTGTTCGGGTCACCGCTAAACATCTTGTCAAGGAAGGCAAGGAAATACTCGGGCACAGCGCCGGGAAGGTATGAACGCGGCAAGACCTCGGTATAGTAATATGAGGCAGAATGCGGTTCGAGAATTTTTGTTCGTGCATTCAGGAGGCCAGAGGTAATGGGAATCGTGTGAGGGGGAAGAGGACGAATGAAGGACAGAGGCTTCTCAATGCTTTCAGGATCTGAAACTCGAGTGATATTTCTAAGAGACTCAATGCCCTCCAGGATCTGCCTGGGCCTGATGCTGCCGTCCGCAGTTCTTTCGATTTTCGAAGCAATAAAGCCCTCCGCGTCCCTTAACCAACGATTACCAATGAATTGATGAATCCTTCCGTCATACTCGGTCAGAACGTCCGGATACACGCGGAGGTAGTCAAGCGCCAGTTGATGTGGAACGAACTCCTTAGGGTTCCCGTCTTTATCAAGCTTGAACCAGTTATCCTTAGAAAGGGGAGAGGTGCACAGTTCTCGCTCAAGTTCGATTCTTTGTTCTGAACTTAAATGAGGCCAGATGCTTGCTCCTTTCATAAATTCAAGTGTTTGACTGGGGTCAAGGCCCTTAGATAATGCATCTTTTGTGATTTTCTTCAGAACCTGGGCCTCGTTCATTCTTGGGAACTCTGACCCGTCCTGGTTGTAGTTCTGAATTTCGACCGAGTCATTGTAAGCATCCCTGTATGCAGATTTCAGTTCGTCAAGGACTTCTGAGATTGATAACTTTTTATTCTCGTTTGGACTGTCTTCATTGCTTGTGTTCTGTGGGGGACTGATCTCCCCTTCGGAATTATCGGTCATTTTATTTTCTCCTGCTTCGGTTCGTCTTCCTTTTCGTCCCTGAAGATCTCCTCCAGGATCCGA
>JAJYUV010000094.1 GCA_021792355.1 Thermoplasmata archaeon
TGAATCCAAGTGATGCCAGAAGCGTAAGGGCCTCATTCCTGGGGGCTAATTCATTCATAGGACTCATATTTCTGGTTGGAGTCTTGATTTCTCAGGGATAAACCCTGTCGCGCGTCAACCTGATTGGACTGATCAAGTCAGAAGCCACGTAACGGGCTTCGCCGAACCAAGATGATTTAATTCCGATGGGGGCAGAGAAAGCCGGAGGAGGGAAATCATTTCGCCATTTCTGGGATCTTCCCGGAAATCGCAGGTGATCGGAGGAATGAAACCCCTGGACCAATAGAGGAAAAACAGACCGTGAAGTTGTCGAATTAGCCTGGCAGATTGGTTGTTCGGGGTCGATAACGGTTATATCCGCGATTTAGCTACTACTTTATGATAGTAGTTCAAAACCATATACCCGTGAACCCAGAGCATTCGAAGGAATTCGAGAGCAGGTTTGCAGAGACAAACAACAATCTCAGGTCGCACAAGGGCTTCGTGAGAAATCAGATACTGAGGCCGCTGAAGTCTGACTCCTACATTGTTATGACATACTGGGAGAGCATGGAGGACTTTAAGGCATGGACAGAAAGCGAGGAATTCAGGATGGCGCATTCAAGGAACGTGCCGGAAGGAATGATTGCCGGAAAGAACACCCTAACCATCCACGAGGTTGTCCAGTAGAAACCTTGCCCTGACACTGAGTATTTTGGAGTTCGTTGAGTCTCTCGCCCAACTAACAGGAAACGCCGTGTGCAAGAGAATTATTATAGCAAGTCATATAACGTGCCGTTCTAGCAGTTTGGGCCGGTAGATCAGCGGTAGATCGCCTGCTTCGCAAGCAGGAGGCCTCGGGTTCAAATCCCGACCGGTCCACTCAAAACTTCCTCTTTCTCGCTCAGTTTCATCATTAAGCGCCTAACACCAGACATTGTGGTGCGTATTGGTGAAGCACCCAAGCTCTGTATTCCTTATGTAACGTATAAGAGAGAGGAGTGGACAATGAGAATATTTAAAATCACTCTCGCGTTAAATTTTAGAATGGAAGATGGTGACACAACACTGGATCAACTGAAGGTGCTGGTATCGAGATTTTGTGAGGAGAGAAACTGGACTCAATATCATAAACCAAAAGACCTGGCAATTGGAGTTGTTACGGAGGCGGGAGAGTTGTTAGACCTTTTCAGATTCAAAACTGACCAGCAGGTCAATGAAATGATGAAAGACGTAAGGAAAAGAGAACAGATCGGTGACGAGCTTGCAGACGTATTATATTTTATCGTTAGGTTTGCTCAACTTAATGGATTTGATCTATCCAATGAATTCGTCAGAAAAATTAATAAGAACCGTGATAAATATCCAGTAGAAAGCTCTAAGGGATCTAACAGAAAATACAACAAAACGTGACTCCGTTGACATTGCTTGGAGAGCAAATTGCAACTCCACTAGGCAATTCGAGGTATTTATGAAGTTGTACTCTGGAACATCAGATCAATTTATACAAGATACCGTTCACAACCAAATTGCGGATAAACTCAAAAGCGCATTTTTCAATTATTTTCATTATAATCCTAGCCCTGGAGAAATCAGTTCCTGGGAAAATTCTCTGAGGGCTCTTTCATTGGTTTTTCAATACACCGAGTTACGAGATCATGGAATATTGCTTGAATATCAGTTACCATCCACTTCCAAGAGACTAGACTGCCTGGTCTGTGGAAAGAACATTGAAATGACGGACAACGCAGTCATCGTGGAGTTGAAACAGTGGCAAGAATGCGAAACATCGGATGGTGACGGTGAGGTCTTAACCTGGATATCAGGAAGGAAGAGAAATGTCCTGCATCCATCTGTCCAAGTAGGGCAGTACAAACAGTACTTGCAGGACTATCACTCCGCTTTCTATGAGGGGACTTCTCCAGTCAACTTAAGTGCTTGCGCTTACCTTCACAACTACCCGTTTAGGGAAAATGATGTTATATTTTCAGAGAAGTTCAAGGAAACTTTGAACAGGTTTCCCCTGTTTCTGAAGGATGACGTTGATTTACTCAAAGCCTTCCTGCGCAGAAATCTTCAGGGAGGCGGTGGAACAGAAATCCTGAAGAGGATCGAAAAGAACAGGTTCAGACCAAGTGATCAACTGATGGAACACGTCGCAGAGGTTATTAACGGACACGAGGAATACACATTACTTGACGAACAGAAGATAGTTTATGATATGGTCCTCTCTGCTGCAAGAAAAGGCTTGAAGGATGGAGAAAAAAGGACAATCATAGTGGAGGGGGGTCCGGGTACTGGCAAATCTGTCATAGCCATGAACCTTATGGCAGAACTTTCATCGCGACACTACAACACGCATTATGTGACGGGATCACGCGCATTCACAACGACAATCCGTGAAATATTGGGAAAGAGAAGCAGCCTTCAATTAAGGTATTTCAATGGATACACCACGGCTCAGGAGAACGAAGTTGATATACTCGTGGCCGACGAAGCTCACAGGTTATGGCATCTAGACCGAGACAGATTTAAAAAGAGAGAAGAGAGATCTAATATACCAATTGTAGAACAATTGGTCAGAGCATCAAAGGTGTCGGTATTTTTCCTAGATAATCTGCAGATAATTAGACCTGAAGAGGTAGGATCTTCTGAATATATTGAGAGGCATGCAATAAGGTGTGGGTCCGTCATTTCAAAATATCAACTAGATGTGCAATTCAGATGCAAGGGGTCAGATGCCTTCGTAAACTGGATTGATAACACTCTGGGAATTGAAAAGACCGCTAACGTCATCTGGACGGGAGAGGAAACTTTTGACTTCAAAATTTTCAAAGACCCGAACGACCTTGAAGCGGCCATACGAAGCAAAGTGGTAGAGGGAAAAACTGCGCGCATGACGGCCGGATTCTGCTGGAAATGGTCTGATCCCAAAGAAGACGGTACGCTAGTAGACGATGTTGTTGTTGGAGAATATAAACGCCCTTGGAACGCCAAGTCCGGAAAGAGCAGACTTGTTAAAGGAATCCCGGTTGAGAGACTGTGGGCACATGATCCAAATGGGATCAATCAGATAGGATGTATCTACACTGCTCAAGGTTTTGAGTTTGATTATGTGGGCGTGATATTCGGAGACGATCTAGTCTATAGCTTTGACAATCAAGAATGGGAAGGCCACCCGGAAAACTCAAAGGACCCAGCGGCAAATCGGTCGAAAGACAGATTTGCTGAATTCATCAAGAATACATATAGGGTGCTTCTTTCGAGAGGGATCGAAGGGGCTTATGTTTATTTTGTAAACAAGGAAACAGAAAAATTTGTGAGGTCCAGGACAGATAAATTAAAATTGAACTGAGGTCATTTTCTGTCATAACCCAATGAAATAGAACAAATTTGAAATTATCCATAAATGAAACATTTTTGCACAACCGATGCAATAATGTTTCTCTACATTGTGGTGCGTTGCACTTAATATAATAAATATTGACCTGACATCGTATGATGGTATTCGCTTAAAACTTTAATCAAATCCCGACCGGTCCACTCGAATATTATCTGAACAGCTTTAGACCGTTCTCCGTAAAAATCTCAAAGTGCCTATCAAGGGTATATAGCGAACACCCGTTATTAATCGCTATTGCCGCAACCATAGCATCCATTCTCGGAACTGCCGTTCCCTTTCTTTCCGCGTTTAATTCCAGAAAGGCGGATAGTTTGCTGTCTTTTTTATTGTATTCTAGGGTCGGTAACTGCAGGACTAATCGAGAGCCTCTAGAGTATTTTTCTATACCGTAAAGCACCTCATGCATATTCACCGAACTTGTGCAGTATCCTTCTCCGCTTTCGATGATTTTAAGCATGAGTTCCTGGCCTTTGTCTGAGTTTTTATCCAGCACTTCAATGATGACATCTGTGTCCAGAAGAA
>JAJYUV010000095.1 GCA_021792355.1 Thermoplasmata archaeon
GTTTGGATTCCTCTAAGATATAGCTACCTGAGAAACTACTTAGTCCCCTTTGCCTGTTGCGAATTTTCGGATGGTCCAACTTTTTCTTCCTTCTTTCTCTTCACATAGAATCTGTAGATGAAATATCCCAAGAATGCGAATACGAATATCACAAGCAGTACTGTTCCAACGGTGCTTATTATCGGAACCAGCTTGTTCCACGACCTACCGAGAGCATATCCACCGGCCTCGAGGGCAGTAGACCATATCAGTGATCCGGCGAAGGTGAAAATAGAGAACCTTACAACGTTCATCTTTGACACTCCCGCGGGGACGCTCATGTAAGACCTGAATCCGGGGACGAATCTTCCGAAAAATACCGTCCACTCTCCTCGTGCATCGAACCACTTCTCGGTTCTCTGGAGATGCTCCTCCTTCAGACCGACGTACCTCCCTATAAATAGAATCAACGGTCTGCCACCGTAGACTGAAATATAGTACAGTAGCAGATTTCCGACGAACCCTCCAACAGAGCCCGCCAAAGCGTAGACCACGAACAGTCCAACACTGCCAACCGAGAGAAAACCGGCAAATACCATTATAACTTCTGATGGGAAAGGAAGCCCTAGTCCCTCAAGGACCATCAGGAGGAATACTCCCGCAGGTCCCAAACTACTCATCAATGCCAGTGATTCTTGAACAAAGTACTGAATAATGCCTGATAATGTGAAACTCACTTTGATCCGACCCTCTTATGAAAACTAGGTAATAAATATAAGTAGGTAAACGAGGAGTTCTTTGTCGATTAATAAGCTACTGAGTATAGGTTATAAATTTGCTTTGACTTGAGCAATAGTTCCGAAATTTTCCATCTCGTCTTTCAATTTCATGTCACTTTGATTGGAAACACAATCATATTATCTTAATGCGCATCTAACCCTCAAATTGAATTGACGATGAAAGGCAACATTGAGGAAAGGCTGGAAAGACTTAACAGAAAATACTCCCAATATGGGGAGGTATACGACTATGTCAGTTCAGGAAGCGCAGAAGAGACCAATATCTCCTGGAACACTGCAAAGTTAATTGCATTGGAAAGGGACGAATATAAGTGCAGAATTTGTGGAAAAGCACCGATGATTTCAGAGGACAAGGAAGGAGTGAGCCGACTGAGAGTGGAGGTCGAAGTTCATCACATTGTACCTAGAATTGCAGGAGGTTCCGATTCCTCTAAGAATCTCATCACGCTCTGCAAGGAATGCCACATTAAGACATTCAAGAGTAACTACACTGGAGTACCGTTTATTGCGAGAAGACTGGACGAGAGGGTAGAGGTACTGACCAATAGCGCTGCACTACTCAGGTACGGCAGCAATTGTCAGAATCTTCCATTGACCTCATTCCATTACCGAAACGGGGAAGTATCACTAAAAGAGCCACTCGACTGTAAGATCTGCGATTTTCCGAGTCTAAAAAGGGTTTATGATACGATATTCCAATACGATCTTGACATTGAAGAAATTGTAATAAAAGATAAAAAAGGAAAATTTTGCGTCGGAATTATTGAAAAATAAATTCCGTTTAGAACCTGCTTCTGAAATTCCTGTTGTTGTTGAAGCTTCTTCTGGGTCTTCTATCGACCTCATCGGTCTGATATTCCTTCTCACTCATGTCGAGAGACTCATTTACTGATTCAACTGTGGAATCGGATTTCTTTATTGCTCCGTACTTTCCGACGTTGAGTCTCATGTGTCCCCTAACAAAGCTTACGTAGCCATTCTCAACTACAACGCTGTCGCCATTTTCTACTTGGCTCGCCTGTTCATTCCAGAGTGACATTGTCACTTTTGCCGTCTCGTCGCCTAGGACTGCTTCGGTTACTTTTTTCTGTTCGCCGTATCTTGTCTGTATGTCTTTTGCCTCGCCAACATTCAAAACCTTTGCCAAAACAGTCACTCTCTTGGATCCCTGGTTGAGATCCTTCACTTTTGTAAATTCGTCCATATATACTACCAATCCTTTGTCTAGAGCTTTTTGCTCAGCATCTGCAGACTGACTAGCCTATTAACCTTTTCGCCCGAACTATATAAGGCACAGCCTTCATGTTCATTCTAATTCTCAACTTATTCAAGAATTCTAATCAATATTTTTGCTAGGTTACGAATTTGATTAAATCTTCAAAATCATGCGTGGATGACATTCGTTAAATTCAATACTATCTGTAAATCGTAATGGCTTGGAATATAGGGATGTAATATTGTTTGGAGCATAGATTACGATTTGTGTTCGCTTTATTGTGAATAATTCAGTATTTTCTTTATAGGCAAAAAATCAAACTTTAAATATGAGTCTCTCCTCACAGGAATCGGTGACAAGTTAGTGTCCATAGGAATTCATCTTGTAGGCGATCTCAAGGGCGTTGACCCTCAGAAAATTTCAAAGGTAGATTCTATGCAGCAAATAGTGGAATCTGCAGTACGGTACGGTAAACTTACAAAAATCAGATCGTATTATCATCAATTCACACCGAATGGTGTGAGCGGCATCGTACTACTTGCTGAATCACATCTTAGCTTTCATACATGGCCAGAGTATGGACTGGTTGCACTTGACATCTTTACTTGTGGTCCAACGGAAAATGCGGAGAATGCTCTTGAATATATCCTTGGTAAACTGACTCCATCCAGCATTGAGTACAAGCGTGTTGAGAGGGGTGTAGAGTTCCCAAGGGGCGTACAGAAAGAGAAATTGGTCGAAGCAACGTCGTAGATTCTACAAGCATCAAAACAGATATTCTAAAAGAGAAGTTAACTGGAGGCCTTTCTCCCACTTCATGGAATAAGAACCTCCTTTAGTGACTTCTAATTTTGGTATATTCTTTGCAAATATTCTGTATCTTCCTTCATACTGCGAGTCAAAAGTAAAAATTCTCCAAGGGTCGCCATTGACGTTCTTTAACCTAAATGCGTACAGCGGCATAACACCGGTCTTTGTTACCATTTCCACATATTCTTCTGCCTGTTCCTGAGAACGTGCAGAAGAAGAAGAGAAGTTTAGTATCTTTTCCTTGGAACTCTTGATCTCAATGGGAATGCTCAGATCGTGTCTAATGATGATTATATCGAATCCGTGACTGCCTGCTGCCCTCACAACTAGAAAAGGCCTGGACTTTATTCTTTCCTTGACATCCTCTCTTATCCAGCCAACCTTCCCAAGCTTGTCTTCGTTTCCCGCCAGTATCAGTTTCAGCTCTCGCTCATAAACAGTTCCGTTTACCGCAGCATCCACCTCTCATTTTGCACCCTTCTTGTAAAGATACCCGAGAAAACTTTCGAGTTGTATTATTTCTCTAGCACCCTCAGAAATCCTGAAATCTATGTCACCTAACGAATAAAGGATGTCCGCCTTCAGTTCATCCTCCACCGGAAGGTCATAAACAACGCGGTGAAATTGCTCTACTACATCCTGTCCGGAAATTCCCTGCTTGATAACTGCCTCTTCAAGCATTGATCTAGCCTTAGATATATCACCCTTCAGGGCCAGCGTCAGCACCTGTACCGCCCAATCCTTGTGAACCAGACCAGCGGCCTCGTAAATGGAATTTACAGTAATTTTCGGCGAATAAGTGGCCGCAACTTGGAGGGTATTTATTGCTTTTCGCATGTCGCCGTACGATAACTCTGCTATAACATCCAGTGATTTTTTCTCGTAATCTATTCCCTCCACTTTCAGTATTTCTCCAAGTGCAGATACTACGGATTCTGTGGGCAGGGCCTTGAATCTGAAGATGGCTGTCCTCGACTGGATTGGCTCAATTATCTTTGATGAATAATTGCAGGAAATAATGAAACGTGTCGTTCTGGTGAAGTTCTCCA
>JAJYUV010000016.1 GCA_021792355.1 Thermoplasmata archaeon
AACCAATGGCCGAGAAGAAGGGTGAGGGTTTTCAGTCTGGAGCAGGACTTATAAGATATTTCGATGAAGAAGAAATCACAGGACCGGCCCTGGATCCGAAGTTGGTGATCTATATCGGCATAGCCATAGCCGTTGTTGTTGAACTATCAAAACTTTTCTGGCCTATTTAGTTTTAATTATTCCTTTAATTCTGTAACTGAGAGAGAGTTCTCCTGAGGCTCAACATTTTCTTCAGGAAAAGTAATAAATTTAACTTAAGAATCTGCAACGAAGCTCCGGTAGTGTAGCCAGGTCAAGCATTAGGGACTCTCAATCCCTCGACTCGGGTCCAAATCCCGACCGGAGCATACCATGTAGTCTAGGTTGCGCCCGACCATTTCTTTTCCCTCCCTTTTCCGGGGCCCATTAAAATCCAGCTTTTTCATATTCATGCTTACCTCCGAAAATGCGTCTTCAGCATCCGGCTGAATGTAGATCATGGTCATACCGACGCTTGTATGACCAAGGAGCTGCTATATCAACTCTGGTTTGAGGTCATTCTCCCACAGATGTCTCCCGTAGAGCCTCCTTGCCCTCTGCACCGCAAGGTCATCGGGCAGGTAGAATGATTCACTTCTTGTGTACACGTCTTCGGATAAGTCACAATCTTACCTATAACCATTCCAGAAAATTAAAAATGAGAAAAAGAGCCTATTTATAAGGCCGTACTATCTCCAGAAGCCAGTGCAATGTGAACTCGTAGCATGCTTCGTAACAAGGTTTATAAATTGTTTTCGAGTAAATCATCTGTTCTCATGTTGCCTGATGCTGATAAATTGGCAATTGAGGGATAATGCAATATTTACTGGGTGAGAAGATGGACAAAAAAGAGATAGAGTTTGAGTTCGAGTGTGCGACCAAGAACACGTAGAGGTTCCAGGAGAAATCATCGAGTACTCCTGTTATCGGCACGCTGTATGTTCAGAAATCTGTATTCAGTTCGAAGGAGCCAAAGAAGGTGAAGTTAACCGTGGAGTGGAATTAGATAATAATGGGATTACCTTTGCGGTGCGTTTGCGCTAACAACGTGAGAGACGGGAAGGTGAAGGGGAAATGAGCAAGACACTCGAACCGGTCCAGTTCCGGAAGGAGAAGGGGAAACTTGAAGGAGTGATCGCGTGTAAAAGAGAAAAGAATGCTGCGGAGAAGCTGAAGGGAAAAGAGGGCATCATAAGCAGGTGGAATAGATGAATCCTATAAAATATGATCCAGAACTGAGGGTTTTCCCAAACAGTACATTGCTTGAGCATAAGACTGAGGGGGCACGCAAGACATACATAATTAAGGATTTGGGGAACGAGAGATTCCTGAGGGGAGAAAAAGGAACCTACTGGTTAAGAAGCCTAAGGCCTACCAACAGGATATCGCCTGGCACAGTGGCGCTATTCAGGTTTAAGGATGACATTATTGGAGAAGGTATAATTAAGTCAGCGTCTGTTGAGCACTACTTCAAGGATGGGGACGACGAGTACGAGGGTTACATTATGTTTGACTCTGGATCGTTAGTCGCTTACAAGAGAAAAATAACGGTGGAAGAAATCAATTTTCTTATAGCCCCTCTTAGAAAAACGCTTGGCAAAAGGAACGCTTGGACTCGAATTCCACTCTCGTTTCACGATGCAATACTAGCACTGCAAAGAGGCGATGGATGAATTGACGCAACTACCTTAATTGGTGCAATGGGCACTGGAGAGGGAAGAAAGTGACCGAGCATTTGAGGGAGACTGAGGAAATACTGAAGGGGTGAAAAGATTGAATACTTTACAGCATGTAAGGATAGCCAAAAGGGATCTTGAGGTTGCTGCATCCGCTGTCATCGGTACTGCTGCATACGTGCATTACCTTCAGCTCTTCATACTCAAGGTTACACTACCCACGCTAATAGCTGGTGTCGTGTTCGGAACCATTTATCTCGCCATTTCCATCGGGCTCTTTAAATCCGTGAATATTTTCTATCTTCTCGGGATAATCCTGCCGTTTCTGGGCGCTTCTCTTGCCGTTATCAGGTTACATCTCTACGGGTTTGAGGTGTTTTCCGTCATAAACATAGGATTTGACGCCTTTGTGGTGCCGGCATGTGCGTATTTATTTGCGGTTGAGAGGAGGGGACGCAGAAATGATTCATAAGAGGGGAGTGATTTACTGCGCCGCGATAGCTGCCGTTGCTTTTGCTCTGTTCGCTCCGGTCATTTACCAGGGAACTGCGGTTTATCCCACTCTTCCTCCCGGTGGCCCGTATTTCGGTGGCGCGGAGTTCGCTGCGAACAGGTACGTTTCCGCAAGTTTCTTTTTTACAGGTTCCGGAGGAAAACTCACCGTCTCGTCTCACGGGAATGCTTATCAACTGGTTTTCGGAAACTGGGTATTTCCACAGGCTATCCTGAATTCCGGGGTGATTCCATGATCGATTCCAGGCCAACGGAAAGCCAGGTCTCCTTCATAAACAGGGTCCGGGAGGCATCTCCGGAAAGAGAGGAGGTATTCCAGAAGCTTATCAGGGAGATGGGAAAATCCGGCGTGAATGACCTTACCATGCAGGAAGCCTCAGAGTTGATCGATGCCCTGAAGAAGGTCAGGGTGGAGAACGGCAAATCCGGTTCATCGTACCTGACGGGAAAGCAGCTCTCGTACCTGCAGAACCTTGTCAGGCACCCCGGAAGGAGGGAAGCATCGGAAAGGTACATTTTGGAACACGGAAAAGAGGGACTGAACTTCCTTGCGATGGACGAGGCTTCAGAACTCATAGACGTGCTGAGAAATGTCAAGACGGAGGGGGTGGGAAACAATTCCGAAGCTCCGGCCACGAAGAAACAGATCCAGTTCATAAAGAACCTCCAGGTTTTCGGGAAGCAGCTGGGCATCACGAGCGAATACCTCGCGAAGCTGAAGAAGGTCACCATTGACGAGCTTACGGGGAAGGAGGCCAGCGGGCTGATTGACAGGCTGAAGGGTGCATGACGTGAAAGGAAAGGTTGCGCAGTATCTGAGGGAGATGAGTTTGGAAATGAGGAAATTTTGAAGAGGTGAAAATGAACGGCAGAATTTAGAGAAAGGAAGAAAAATTTCTCGAAGCAGAGAGGAGACTTTAGGAAGCCATATAACAGATGTCCTCCAGGCCAACACTGGATTCGTGGATACTGGGCAAAGAACCCATCCGGTTTAGGGTCTCACTGGGTAAGTGCGCACTGCGCAGATGACACTCAACCTCCAGAAATGAGCGTTATTCGACAGGAGACCCGGACAAGGGGCGGAATACCTCGAATTTTCGAGAGGGAAAGAACAATCGTTGAGGAACCTATCACGGAGAATCGTGATGAGTCTATTGAGGGGGATGACGCCAATAACCTGAAGGTCGGTAAGGTGAACGGGAAATGAGTAAGAAATGTTTGGAATTGAGGGGAGTTTGAAGAGGTGAGAATATGACAGAGGAAGAATTTGTTAACAGATTCCAGATGGCAGTTAAAGTTGCTTCTAGCAAAGCGTTAGTTTTTTGGTCAAATATGGGTGATTACAGCGTGAGTTGGAATAGAATAAAATGTCAGATTCTACGAGGCGAGAAATATGAATGGTAAAATGTCGTTGACTGAAATAAAATTGAGTGATTTAAGAGTCAGTGCAAATAATGTTAGGAAGGAGGACGCAGAGGTTAATCTCGATGGGTTGATAGCTAACATAAAGGATATTGGCCTTCAACAACCCATTGTTGTAGTCAAAAACGGCAACAAATATGACATAATTGTGGGACAGAGACGATACCTTGCTGCTAAAAAGATGGGGTGGGATACAATTCCTGCACGAATACTTGAAAACATCGAAACCACTCAGGCCAAGGTCATCTCTTTCAGCGAAAATATACATCGACTTGATCTTAGTTACTCTGACAAAATGCATGTGACTCTAAGTTTGCTGGAATCCAATGATAACAATGTCAAGAAAGTAGCTGGCATTTTAGGTGTTTCAGAGGCGACTATACGGAATTATTTAGGATACAGCGCTGTTCCAGTCGAAGTGAAGCAGCTGGTAGAAGCCCATAAGATGAGCGCGGCACAAGCGATTCGTATAACGCAAGCGTTTGAAGATGAGACCAAAGTGGCAGAAATTGCAAGGAAGATGCTCCAGTTCACCAGGTCTGATGATAAAAGGAGGTTTGTTCAAATGGCGAAGAACAGTCCGGATGAACCGGTTGAAAAGATCGCAAAACATATCGCAGATACCAGACCTATTACTATATATCTTAGCGACAACGTTTGGAATTATTTGTCAAAGGAAGCAAAGAATTCACAATTGGATATAGAAGATATAGCGTCTATCGCGGTTGAGGAATGGGTAGGAAGAAGAGCATGAGTGTAGATGATAGCGAAAATGATGATTGGGCGATTATATTTTCTAATACGAAAACAAAGAAACGTTCTCTAGATATCCTAAGCATTTCTGACGCATTCGAAAGACTGATTGACGCGGAGGGGGATGTCAAAAAAGTTTCGAATAAAGCCGGCCTCCATCCAGAGATGATTCGTGAATTTCTCAAAGCAAAAACTTTGCCCCAAGAAGTGAGAGATATGATTAAGAATCGTGAGATCGATAGCGTGGACACCGTAAGGGCACTCTCAACATTGAAAAATAACAAACAACAAATACAACTAGCGAAAGAGACCAAGAATCTCACAAGTATGGAAGTAAGAGATGTCGCAAAGCTGATCAAAGAAGCGAGGATAAGTGTCGAAGACGCAGTATCTAGAGTAACTGGATCGAGAAAAGAAGCGGTTCATCTACTTTTCATCTCGCTTGATAATAAGCACTTTAAATTACTTAAAAAATTCTCGTCTACGATTGGTGTCTCCGAAGCTGTTTATCTTGAACAAATAGTAGAAAAATTCCTGGAAAGGCATAATGAGGGTGAGGAACTTGGAACTGACTGATGATATTACTATCCTTAACTTAGATAATATAGTCAAAGAACTGAAGCAAGAAATTAAAAACCGAAAACCACCAGGCCCAGTTCCTGGTTCTGTTCTTTTTGAATCTGTTTCTGCTAGGTTGCTGGCTGGTGTATTTAATCTCCCATTTTTTACTAACGATAATAGAAAACGTAGTTCAGACTGTGTTAAATGGCATGGATCGATTTTAAATAAATGTAAATCAAAGAAAGGACAAGACATATCTGTTTTTGGGCATTCCCTTAAATTTCCCGTCGATGTAACATTAACGAATTCTCTCCCTCAGCTGGGAAGAGAGAAGGGCAGCTTTGAGACGCATGTTGATAAATTTGTTTCTAAACATGATACAGATCCTTTCGGCCTATTCATTGTTCCATCCATAAAAGAACGTTGCTGGAACGTGCTGCAAAGTGAGGATAAATTCCAACTTGTCATTCTTGACTTAAAAGCGCTTACAGATCTGTTTCGAGCACAGGAATTTGGCATTTACTTTTCACATGCCGCTGTTCGTGATCTGTTTCGTGGTTTGTCAAGTGATCTTAAAAATAGTCTAACTAAGGCAAGGTATGTACAAAGCTTAAGAGAAGACGTAAAAAGATTTGTTAGGGATCAGCTGACAAGAAAGACCGATCTATTCATTTCTTTACGCTCCCTTTCCTTTGCTCGAGAAATCAGTCGAAAGAGTGTAGATGAGAAGGATCTTATAGATGGTCTTTTGCAAGACTCACTTGTTAAGAAATACATGGGCATCGTGGACAAGCGGATCCTCAACAAAGATAAACTAACTGAGCATCTTCAGAAATCTGTAAAAAATTATAATTTACTGACCACCTATCCAGCCTATAGGGGTGCAGGTAATTTATACGAAGCTTTGGACTGTGGTGACCTGCAGCAGGAATTCAGATTTATTGACGAAATATGTGTTTAATCCTTCATGTGAAAACAGGAGAAACAGGAGAGATTAAATATGATAGTCTATTATTATATTACAAGGTAAGGTGGAAATAGTGGCAACTGATGAGAAAGCTCGTTGGATCCTGAGCTATGGTGGTGG
This sequence comes from Thermoplasmata archaeon, assembly GCA_021792355.1. Next base: position 6,031 of record JAJYUV010000016.1, read on the forward strand.
TGTCAACACAACTGCATTAATGATTTACTTAGTCGAAAATAAGATGCCAATCGATGAAGCAGTTTTTGCTGATACTGGAGGAGAAATCCCTGAGACTTATTCATACTTGTCCATTGCACGAGAGTATCTCAAGAATCATGGGATACCGTTGAAAATAATACACGTCAGCGTCGGCGGAACTGGTCTTTATGAATGTGCAACTCGCAGGAGAGTAATCCCTTCACAGGTCTGGAGATGGTGCACCCGGGATTTTAAGATCAGACCAATTTACAGATATTACAAATCGCTTGGGGTACATATAAATCAATACATAGGGATAGATTATGGCGAAGTACACCGTATAAAAGATAGCCAAGAAGACTTTGTCTCTAATCACTATCCACTTGTTGATGCCAAAATAGACCGAAAAGGCTGTATTGACATTATCAAGTTAGAAGGATTACCCGTACCGCCGAAAAGTGGTTGCTACTTTTGCCCATTTAATAACCATGCACGGTGGCAGTACATACTCGAAAACCACCCAAACTTGTATAACAAAGCCTTAAAACTTGAGGAGAATTCTAAACATTTTCCCAAGCAGAAACTGAATTCCTATATGTTAAGGGAGTTGAGACCCAAGCTCATTGAAATGAATTTGACTCTGCAGGAAGATGATTCCTCTCTGAATATGTGTGGGGGGCACTGCATGCTTTAAGGATGTAGTCTTCTTATCATAATTCTTTCTCCTGCGTTTACACATTATTACGCCCAGATCATAAACCATCGTAGGCCTGAAATGTTCCGTCACAAGGTTCGGCTCTCCAAATATCCCACTTATATGAGACTCGCTGCAGTCGCATGGATACAGCTACCTTGATAGGATGAGTTATCTTTGTTTCTTCCTCGTCACCGCCATTACACCGGCAATGGCAATGACAGCAATGACAACTGCGAAGAAATAGCATGCAATGCAGCCAACGCTTATAAATGAATAAAGGATGAAACACATGGGTCGATAGCCATGATGCTTCACATTGATGTATGTAACCTGCATTTTCCAGCATGTTCCACGCGCTATGACATCGTTCTTTCCGGAGATATACAGTAGCATGCTCTACCGTGACGTCGACCGCAGCTTGGGCTACATGCTCTCGGTTTCCATGGTGCAGAATCATCCCCTTATCCCCGTGATGGAGAAGGAGCTCGGCGAGGTTCCGCTCCACACTGACCGTATAGGTGAGGAGTCATACATAGACCTGTTCGTGCAGGGAGAGAAGGCTGCAAGGTTCGAGAAGCTGGTCCCGTCCTATGACCATGAGATGAGGGGAGATTTGCTCACCGTCAAGATCAAGTCCGCCGAGATGGACATCGTCAGCGGCATGATGGACAGGATTCTTGATGTAAGAACCATGATGCCGGGAGGCCTCTACCTCTCCGGATCACGGATAAGGGCGGAGTTCAGGTTCCATCCGTCAGACCTGCACAGGGTCACCGTACTTGCCGGCGGGATACTTCAGATGAGGAACGGCATGGACATCGTTTCGCTTGGCCCGGATCCGGGAGGCATAGCATCCATTGGATCGGTCAACGATCGCATATCCCTCTCTGTAGTCGGTTTCGACACCGATCTCCCCGCGGAAATTGTATCTGCGGGAATAACGGAAGCATATTTCGAAGTCAACAGCGCACATGCAATGAAGGATTCACTCAGGAGTATTGTCATATGCCCCTCCTCCACCGTTCCCGATTCATGGCAGCCGCTTCCCGGTGACAATGGCATCTACCTTGCTGACGTCACCGCACCGTTCGTCAACCTTGTGCGCAACGGCGCCAATGAGGCACACATACCGAGGGCAGGTACCATCATGAAGATCGCCGGTGGAAAGCTCAGGGCTTTCGCATTCATGCCCAGGTCGCTGCTGAAAGAATACCTGGGCATCCTCTTCAAAGTGTCAGGGGATCGCCCTGACCTGCACTTCGATCTAAGCTATGTGGGCGATTACGGCAAGGATATATGGGAATGGGTGTGATGGACATGCACACAGTTTCAGAAGTGGGGTGACATAAATGGCAGGGATCGAGGGAGAGGCGAAGAGGGTCATAGGCTTCGGGGTTGGGGAATTTTATACGTTTGTTCACAGGACTCCGGTTGGGCCGGTGAGCATACAGATACCGAGGGTAATGGTGGCGGGTGCCCCGGAGACCGTGAGGTTCGCAATTGAATGGGAGGGCAACGGCAATGGAATGCCGCCCGACCCGGACGACTGAAGAGTCCGGGAAAGCTATATGAGACAGATAAATGCCAGGCTGGTGTTATTTCATCTTTTTTTAGGATGATGTTTCCGCTGTCCTCGTAAAACCCAACAATATCTTCTTCTTTGACACCAAGTTTGTCCGATCTTTCCTCAAGCTGCACTTACCTTGGCAGTACATATAGACATTCACAAAAAAATAGAAGGGTTATTTTGGTGTCAGCTTCATGTCGCTTGTGATGGTGAACTCGCCATTGTGAACAACCAGATTGCCATTACTATTGAAATTGAGGTAGTATTCACCTGGCTGCAGTGTGACATTAAAGGATCCGAAGCTAGTCCATGACAAATCATTTACGAAGCTGTAATTCTTGGCAAGATATTGGGCCTCCGTCGTCAAAAAAACCTTCATCAAAGTGTTTGAAGTCCAATTGCCTGAGAGGAGGGAGGGCACGCTTACATTGAACGGATATAGGTTACCAATCTCCCACCCGCTCCCATTAAGGGAGAAATTAGTCTCGTAGCCTGCCGGCAGGATAACCTGAGGGCCATCCGATGGAGTCGATTGCTTGTTAGCCGTGTACTCTTGATACGCGCCGATGGAGATGAAAGAAATTAAGAAGACTGTCACAATCACAACAGCCGTAAGTGTAGATTTATCTGCCGGCATTTATTTCCCTCACAATATTATTCCATATTAGTTCAAATAGTTATCCCTGTGATTATGCACCAAAAGAACCAGTGTAGAGCACTATCTCCTGATCTAGAGTCGGGGAACTGAAGTAGTGCCCCCCTTGCCACTATCTCACGTTCCTGTCCAGTTCCGTGATCTTCTCCCTGAGTATCTGCGAGAACTCGGTGAAGTTCGTGCTCTGCCTTAGCGCTTCCTCGATGATGCTGAAGTCCTGGAACTTTCTGTCATTCCATCCCTTATTGTATTTCTCGCTTCTCATTGCCTAGGGTGCAGCTTCTTCAGCACCCACAAGTGTACCTTTAGCTTTTATCATGGGTTAACACATCAAGTAAGATACAGGAACCATCCTATTGCCCTGCAAAACGAGAAAAGAGATGGAAATCTTTAAGGAACCGTTTCAGCACAAGACCAGACCATGGATTATTCAGGGTTCCTTCTGGGGATCGTGAAAGCCTCAACATCATCCTTGGAATAAGTATTGAAATCCTCAGTACAACCGTTGCAATGGAACCTCATCACGTAGTAAGGACCATAGGTCCACTCCTTCATTAATCTTGTATCTGCAGATCTGCATAAGGGACAGCCAGTGGCCATGCACATCATATGGATAGTTTGCATTTAAGATTTTCACAGGGTAATCCAAAAAATATTATCAGCTATATGATTTCACATGTAATGCCCGGCAATCCTGAGATAAGCATCTCCAGACCAAGCTTGTCTGAAATCGAATCCCTGGTTCAGAAGATATCACGCATCTATGAGGATATTAAATCGGCCTACAAGGATCCAGAAAAGTTTATCGACGTCCTTTTTCATGGTGAGCATTTCACCTCCATGGACCTGGCTATTGAGCAGAAACCCGAGACATTCACCATAGAAAGGGTGGTGAGACCGCTGCTCGATTTCCTGGGTTATTCAATGATCGGCGAAACAACCCTCCGGACTCCCTCCGGCAGAAGAATACCTGATTTCACCATCACCGCACCTAGAAGTCCCACCGTCAAGCTTTATGTGGAGGTTGAACCCATCAACACTCCGCTTTACCAGGAGAGAAAGGGGAGGGGGCAGGTGCAGCAGTGGTTGATCTCCAAGGCGTCAGAAACTGAATATGGGATAGCATCTGACGGACTAATATGGAATCTAGTTAGATTCGATGAAGAAAGCGCTATGATCGTGGACGTTCTCACGGTATACCTTCACGATATTTTCAAGGCCGTTTCCACAGGTTCCAGAATAGAGGACCCAATTGTGGGCCTGTGTTCTGAGTTCCTGAATTTAGCCTCCTCAAGAATCCCGGATTTTCTCATGGGGCACATACTGGAAACAACAGAGAAAAAGGAAGACATAACTGAGGAATTTTACGGGAAGTATGTGAGATATGTCTTCGGTGTGGATGAGGACAGACAACCCACCAGGGAGATAAGCCTCATAGATTCTGTGAGACCGCCAACCAGTGTAGGCAGGTCCGAAAGGGCATTGTTCTCCGTCGTCACCATGAACAGGCTCATGTTCATCTCATTCCTTGAGGACAAGGAACTTGTGAACAAGCAGCTTCTCCAGGGTCTCTATACACAGTATGAGAACGGAACATACTATGACAGCTTCTACAAGGCCATTTTGAAGGTGCTTTTCTTTGAGGTCTTCAACAAGAACCTCAGGGACCGGAATCCCAGGGTAAGATCAGATTTCATACTTGGCCCTCTGCCATACCTCAACGGTGGTCTTTTCAGGACAGTGCTGCCAGATGAGGAGAAGTACGATATTGATAATGATGCCCTCAAGATAATAATATTCGACCTTCTGGGGAAGTACAGCATAGGTGTTAGTGACGCCGCAGTGATCAAACCCGAGATCCTGGGTTACATATTCGAGAAGACAATCAACGACATCTCCGTGTCGGAGAACAAGCAGAAGTCGCTGGGAGCCTATTACACACCCGATGATGTGGTCAAGTTCATACTCAGGAACACCCTGGACACGAAAATTGACGAGATAATTCGCGAGGGCATGTCCCAGCATCATGATCAGGCATTGAGGAATGTCAAGAGCCTGGGCGAATTCATAAGGGGAATAAATGAGGGCAGAATAGACAGGAAAACGGCGATGTCTATTGTTACAAGGATGGACTCCATCAGGATAATAGATCCTGCCTGTGGTTCAGGGCACTTCCTCAGTGCGACCCTAAATGATCTGACAAGAGTCATAGCATCGATCTTCATAGCCCTTGACCAGGAATTCTCACTCTACGACATAAAGCAGAAGATCCTTGCCTATAATATCTACGGGGTTGAGATAGACCCAAATGGCGCAGAGATAACAAGACTACGGTTATGGCTTTCCCTCATAGGGGAAATAAGGAGGGACAGTTCAGAGCAAATGAAGACGCTGCCGAACATAGATTTCAACATTGTCAGGGGCAACTCACTCATCGGCATCTATGACGAACCGGTGAACGTCCCCCTAGAAAAGCTGGATCTTGAGCTCGATGATGTGGACACGCCTATGTACCAGATCTCCCGAATCACCGGACAGGATGTCAGTGACATCTGGGAACTCATAAGAAGTGCAAAGAGGAGCAATGTTACGGATGCCTACGAGAGACTCATAAATATCTACAGGGGGCTCTCGGGAGAGGTGGCCCTGAGTGTCAGGGGCTTGATGGTAGACATAAGAAGGACGCTATACAACCTGATGGATCATGACTATCTTAACTATGTCAAGGTTGCGACCATAAATGGGGATATCGATATCAGCCCATCTGATCTCAGGAACAGACATGCTCTTCACTGGCCAATTGATTTCCACAATGTCGTGAGGAGCGGGGGTTTTGACGTGGTCATAGGAAACCCCCCATACATTGAGGACAGGGATTATGACAGTATCGATCTGCAAATTGTAAAGAGCATGGGCAAGAGAGGGAGGGAAAAGGTCCCTGCATTCTATGCGTCAAGGGATTCCGGGAACACCCATGCCTATTTTATTGAGAGGTCTCTCAAGATCCTGAAGGAAAATGGCAGATTTGGCTTCATAGTGCCCATTTCCCTTGTTTCAACGGACAGAATGGCCAGCATAAGAGCTGTGATACATTCGAAGTCCGGCGAGGTATCATACTATGATTTCGATGATAGACCCGGTAAAATCTTTTCTGGGATACAAGATTGTAGATCTACCATCGTGATCACGAAAAAGGGCTGTGGAGTAAATAAAGTATTAACAAGCAAATACCACAGGTGGTACTCCAGGGACAGGCCCTCACTATTTGATAAACTCAAGACAACGACATACAACCTGAACAGTGGAAGCGAGTTGGTTCCCAAAATAGGCAACCAGATCGAGTTTGCTATTCTTGAAAAAATGAGGAAACAGGCGTCGGGCAAAACTGTGGTAGATTTTCTGAGCAAGAATGGTAAAAAGGTATGGTACCACAATGCGCCTCGATACTGGATACATGCACACTATGATGAGTTTGTCCCACAAGCCGAGTACTACAGAGACTTTTCAATCGATAATAAGACAGGTAAAATAATGCTTGACGGAAAACCATATGAAACTAAAATTACGGATCAATATAAGCCGCTTGAATTTTCTGAAACCATTGCGCCAGTTGTGGCGGCCATCCTTAACAGCTCCCTGGCCTATTGGTGGTTTGTAATATACTCGGATGGAAGGCACCTATTATCAGAGACTGTTATGTCAATACCAATTGATCTGGAAACCATTCCTGAAGGGTTGGCTGAAAAAATTTCCGCCAAATCACTGGAATCGATGAAAGATTTTGATACAAATAGCAACATCAACCCCAATGTAAGAAAAGGTGGTTATGCGATTAAGATTAAGGAGATCATACCAAAGAAATCTCTGTCCATTATATCAGAAATAGATGATCTTATCGCAGAGGCATTTTCATTGACCGGTGAAGAAGCCGAATTCATCAAGAACTTTGACATTGGATTCAGGATGGGTGTAGAAGCAAAAGAGGAGTAGACAATCCACTTTAAAGCGCCCTCTATGAATCGTCTCAAGTGTCCAACAAAGAAATCTTAAAGTTGACAGAAATTTTTGACCAGGGTTTTATATACTTTTGGCAGGTATTCCGAGGGTAGGTTTAGTTGACAATAGCAAAGGCACCAAAGAGAATATTTTTAGACAATTTTTTTAATTGATCTCATATTCTATTATTATGCCAACCGATCTCATCAAGAGTAGATATCTTTCGGAACTGGCTTCATCCTTGTACAGTTGGTTACCTGGGTCTACTCCACCATATTCTAAATCCTATACCTTCAATGACGTTGCAACTAGATTCGGTTTGAAATGGATCGGTGGAAGCAAATTACCTGCATTACAGGACTTACTGGAAAAAGCAGAATTAAGATCAGCACTTCCAAAATTGGTGCTGAATGTAATTAAAGAGGGGATGAAATATCGAACGAGAAAGAGCGAACCGGTCTCGAGGGAAGAGATAGAGACGATCAATTCCATTCTAGCAAAGCTTGGATACAGAATTCCTGAGCTGGCTGAAGAAAAATTCCTCTCGTCTTTTTCCAAGTATGATCTAAGAATGGTCTCCGTTGACCGGGTAAAACTGACTGATTTGAGTGTGGAGTATCAGGACATGAAGAAAAACCCTGATGTTCAGAGCAGGGGATACGAGTTCCAATCATTTCTTTGGAAACTGTTTACGCTCTGGGGTTTTAGTCCAAGGGAATCCTTCAGGATTTCAGGAGAAGAAATAGACGGTTCTATAGAACTGGACAACGAGACATATCTGCTGGAAGCAAAATGGCGAAGAGATCCGACCGGCAAGAATGATCTTACAATATTTTCATCTAAAATTGGAATGAAAAGTAAATGGTCACGTGGTATTTTTGTGTCAGTCAACGGTTTTATGGACGAAGCTCTAAACGCGTTTACAAGTCGTGGTGGAATCAGTTTCATTGTCATGAGAGGGGGAGAAATAGATCTGGTTTTGACTGGGAAGATTGATTTAGCAGAACTACTGAGGAAGAAGATTAGAACCTCAGCCGAGGAAGGAAAATTCTATTTCCAGGATTAAATGCAAGTATAATAATCCCCTTAGCTATTGCAGTTAACGCGCACCTGACAACTCATGGCACTTTAAATGTTGTTAAGTCTGTTGCTCTGTTGAACATTCTTAAAATTGACAGTTTGCAGGTTCCCCTTGATAATGTTATGAACCGTCCCTCTTCCCAGATTAGTTCTCTGTGAAATTTCCCTGATTGAAAGGCCATGTTTATTCAGCTCAATCACCTTCCTGAATTGAGCCTTCGTTTTATCGCTTGTTCTCTTGCCCAATTTCACGCCATCCTTCTTTGCCCTGGCCAACCCATCTCGTACCCTTTCCGATATCAATTCGCGTTCAAATTCGGCAGCTGCTCCAAGGATGACAAGCATGAAGTCGTTCATTGGATCTTTTTTCTCGGAGATCTTCAGTCCTTTGTTTATGACCTCAAAGAATTTTCCTCTTGATCGGATCTCATTCAGTGATTCTAGGAGATGAATGAAAGGGAGGTAAAATGGCAGGAACCGTCTCATTATTATTTTCGCATTTTGTTCAGAAACGTGAGAAACAGCACATTATTGAAAGAATAGTCTTTTAAACGTACTCAAGTTATACTTCGTATGGAAAAAGATTCTTTTAGAATAGTTGATGCAAAGCCAAAGTCCGTCTGGGAAGTTCTCGCACAAAAAAAATACACCTTAGACTACTATCAAAGAGAGTATCTATGGGAAACAAAGCACATGCAAAAATTCATAGCAGATTTGACGGAAAAATTCTTAGAGAGTTACAAGACAGCAGATCCAAGGAGTAAGGTGAAAGAATATGGGGGATATTTCCTTGGCCCAATAATTATCAATTCGAAGGATGGGCAGATGTCAATAATGGATGGCCAGCAAAGATTAACTTCCCTGACTCTTTTGTTAATTTATCTTCATCACCTTCAAATAAATTCCTCAAATTCTGTTTCAATAGATCAGCTAGTATTTTCAGAAAAGTTTGGTGAAAAGTCATTTAACTTAAGTATAGAGGATAGGAAAGATTGCATGAAAAATCTCTTCGAAACTGGAGAATATAGGTTTACCGGTAGTAGCGACTCTGTAGATGAATCCGTTAAAAATATTTTGCATCGTTACGAAGAAATTCAAGACATTTTCCCAGCAGAAATAGACACTAAAGCATTGCCGTATTTCATAGACTGGTTGATTGAGAAAGTATCTTTTGTGGAAATTTCCACATATTCTGAGGATGACGCCTACACAATTTTTGAGACCATGAACGACAGGGGGCTACACCTGTCACCTGCAGATATGCTGAAAGGATACGTCATATCAATGTCTCCTAGCGAAGAAAGGAAAAAACTGAATGAAAGCTGGAGAAAAGACAGATTAAAACTTGTGGATGTTGTGGATGAGGAAGACCTCAATGAAGAATTCAATGAGTTTTTAAAGGCATTTTTGAGGGCAAAATATGCGGTTTCAATCAGGCAGGGAAAAGAAGGAGCCGAAAATGAAGACTTTGAAAAAATTGGAACTCGTTTCCATGAATGGTTTAGAGAAAATGAGAAAAAACTCATTAAGATGAACAATGCTCAGGATTTTGCTAATTTTATCAAAATAGACATACCATTTTATACAGGGATATATAAAACAATAATTGATCATCAAGAAAATTTCAATCCAGAATTTGAATCAATTTACAATATCAATAAACGGGGACTAGCGTATTCAATATTTTATCCATTTCTAATTTCTTCGATAACACTAGAGGATGATGTTAAGACCATAGATAAAAAACTAAGACTTTCATCTTTGTATCTAGAATTCTTCGTTGTATTCAGGGGGGTTAACAACATGAGGTACCCGCAAAGTTCCATAAGGTATACCATGTACTCTCTAACTAAAGAAATAAGAAATAAAAGCGTGGATGAATTAGCAGAGATATTCAAAGATAGGGTTTCAAAGATTGGAAATGACTTGAGCGGAGTAAAGACGTTGACCCTTAATGGTAAAAACAAGAACTTTATCCACTTTCTCTTGGCTAAGATAACCTCGCATATAGAAAGTGCCTCTGGTTCTAATTATTCGTTCAAGGAATACTTTGAAGGAAAATATGATATCGAGCATATAATGCCAGCAAATTACTATGAAAGGAATCAGAACGAGTTTAGTGACGATGCCGAGTTCGAAGATTACCGAAATAGATTGGGTGGACTTTTGATTTTGCCTTACAGTTTTAACAGGAGTTATGGTGCGATGCCATATGAACAAAAAGTTGATCACTATTATGGACAGAACCTTCTTGCAAAATCTCTAAATTCTAAATGTTATGAAAAGAATCCCGGGTTCCTGGGGTACATTAAGAATGCAGGATTACCATTCAAAGCGTATCCGCGCTTTGGAAAGGGAAGTACTGAACAAAGACAGGACCTATATGAAAGGATACTTGAAGAGATTTACAACATTGAAGTATTTTCAGAAATTGCCTCGAAAAGATGAGGATTTCCCATATCTCCTGCTCAATTTCTTCAAAAAGAGAGCAATATAATTTTCCCTAAATATCTGTCAAATCCATCCCTCAACCCATTTCCTTTCTATCCTCGTCATCAAACGGTATATTGAGGTAATGCTCATACCGCGTCGTTGTGGTATGGCCCTGCGACAACGCGATCTGCAATGACTTATCGGGATAGTAGAACACCAACCAGGATTCCCAGGCCTTCCTGAACGTCTCGCTGTTAACAGGAGTTCCCTCGAGGATCCTTTTCAATAACCTTCTCAACTTCAGGTACAGGGCAGGGAGTTGCGGCACATCAGAGAGACCAGTTACGTATTGACGAACATTTTATATAATAATCGCAGATAATTGTTTATGTGCAGAAAATGTGTAACATCTGGGATATTTGTAAAAAAGGGTTGTACATGTACGTGTCCCGACTTAAAACCAACAGGTTCGCATATAGGCAAAAGGGCTGAAACAGTATGTAGTCAGTGCCACCATAAAGTGTTAATTTAAAACCCTAACATCGCAATTTTATAGGGTATAGATTTATTTGTTCTTCAGGGTACATCTTTTTCCCGGTATTTTTGAATAGGAAACAATGGTTCTATTTCACATTTCGCAGAAATTCCACCACTTCTTTGTTCTGGAGTCCTTTGTTTAGGGAACTCAGTTCTCCTTCTTTTACCATCACATACAGATTCTTCACCTCAATACCAACTTTGTCTATGTTGTATTTCGATATTTTACTAGACAAGTTGTTTGAAGGTGTCAAGTCACCAATCGAACCATCTATGTTCTCGACAATCCACTCAACCAATTTCTTCCTCACATTCTCATCTGTCAAAGGGACATACCTATATGCACTCTCATCGATGAGTTTTGGCAATTGTTTCCATTCAACTATTGGAGGGACGAAGATACGAGTATTGTTGTTGCAACGATAGTCCTCTCACTTTACATACCCAGATCGCTCATTATAGGAATGTTTTCCGGAACCAAAGTAACAATCACGCCTCTCTTTTATGACAGTTTTATCAATGGATTCAGGATCGTTATGCTGATATCTTCAGTGCTTGCATTCATCGGTGCAGTGACATCCCTGATGAAGAACAGGGGGAGAAGATAGGTTGCGCAAAAAGATCCTGCTAGGATCGAGGCCACAGTCTTCCCGCATAATCCAAAAACCCATTGTTTCACGCTCGTAAATGTTAAATATCGTCTTTCGTTAGGCAATTATGAACCCATCCTCATTTGAATATTTTGCGCCGAGGAGGATAGAGGAGGCATTTGACATACTTGCAAAACATGATGGAGAAGCAAAGATACTAGCTGGTGGTCAGAGTCTCATACCTCTCCTCAAATTAAGGCTGGCCTCGATTCCCTATGTAGTAGACATTTCCAGGATTGAGGAAATGAACTATATCCGGGAGTCTCACAGTGAACTCCATATAGGTGCACTCACCACAATTGACGACATTGAAAACAGTGCGTCAATCAGGGGGAAGTATCCGATCATATTCGACGCCGCCTCCAACATAGCTGATCCGCTGGTCAGGAACCGTGGAACCATAGGTGGGAACATATCTCATGGCGACCCATCGAATGACATGCCCGCAGTCATGCTTGCACTTGGAGCAAAGTTCACCATCGCCAACGCCAGGGGAGACAGGGTTGCAGACGCGGACGGTTTTTTCATAGACACATTCACAACGGCGCTGGAATATGGAGAAATACTCAGAGAGATAACAATACCCGCAAGGGGTGCTCACGAGGCCGGATGCTACATAAAGAACAAGAAGACGGCAGGAGATTTCTCCATAGCCGGAATAGCTGTGCAGATCAGATTCAGCAATTCCGGCATTATTGAAAAGGCAGGGATAGGAATGACGTCTGTAAGCCCAAAACCAATCAGGGCAAGAAAGGCTGAAAACTATCTCAAGGGAAAGAAGGTTGGCGATTCCGTTGTAAGGGAAGCGTCCAGGCTTGTGGTGTCGGAATCTAATCCGTCGACTGATTTCTACGGCACGGTAGAATTCAAGAAGCAGGTGCTTGCAAAGATTGCAGAGGATGCCATATACATGGCTACCGACAGAGCGGAGGAGAATTAGATGGAAAACATAAAGATAAAATCAAAGGTGAACGGAAAAGACATAGAATCTGAGGTCGAGCCCAGAAAGCTGCTTGTTCATTATATTAGGGAAGACCTTGGGCTGACTGGAACCCATGTGGGATGCGACACCTCTAACTGTGGTGCGTGCACTGTCCTGGTTGACGGTAAAGCAGTGAAATCCT
>JAJYUV010000096.1 GCA_021792355.1 Thermoplasmata archaeon
AGTACCTTCTGGTGAAATTGAATCCAAGGAAATCAAATCCATTCCTTGCATCTGTTATTCCGCTTTTCTCTGTGTTAAGGCTCAATTTAGCAGAATGGATCATTTCCTCTATCTTATTCATAGCAATAGTTGGGTCTCTGTCCGTCAGGATGACAATGTCGTCAACATACCTGACCATTTGCGCATTGTATTTCGGCGTATTCATCTTCTCTGTTACCCAGATACGATCTATGCTGTTGAGATATATGTTTGCAAGAAGGGGGGAGATAGACCCACCCTGAGGTGTACCCTCCTGAGGATATTCTGTGGTACCGTTAAGCATAACGCCCGCACGCAGCCACTTCCTCAGGAGCCTCAGGACAAAGCCGTCAGTCACCCTCTCCCTCTCCTCGTCTATGAGCATCTTCATGGCCTCACCCTTCATGTAATCACTCGTGGCATCTTTCACATGACCTGATCTGTACATCTCCCTGTCCTTCACCCACAGCTCCTTTGCCCATAGGGGAAGATCCCTCAATGGCAGGGCATCAAGCTCTGTCTCGTATGTGCTGAAGGCGCTTATGACAGATTGCCTCAGTATTGTGCCTTCAACTACTTTCTCCTCGTCCCTGTTTGCGTACCTGATCTCTGACCACCTCTCGGGGTCCAGTGGGCCGTAATAGTAGTATACCCTGGCAGCATCCCTGCCACCTTTCTTCACCTTCACCAACATGGTTGGTGAATCATTCATCTTATCAACCAGTTCCTTTATGTCCACTGCTATCACTTCCAGTTATAGCACATCTTGGCTGCCCTCACCCCTCCCCAAAAACCGACTCTTAACCGGTAGTGCCGGTCCACACGGGTGAGTGACTGCCACAGACCGCCACACTCACCCGGTATCAAACTTCCTTTGAACCTTCAACACTACTACCTACAGGTCAAATATAATACTTTCTATGGTTTCAAGGGTCACAGTAAAGGAAGACAAGTGATCCTAAGTTCCATAGAATTCTCTATTATCCTTCACTGTCCAGCCTCTTATTACTCTCCAAACAAGTGGAAGTTGGCACTATGATTAACTAATGATTAGCACTTCTCGTTTCTCTTCTTGTAGGCTTTTTTTGTCATTTATCTCGTACAATAAGACCTTCGACCGTATCCTGTGCCATAAAAGTTTCAGAAATGATTTTCCTGACTGAAACATTTCCATCCACTCGTCAATAGACTATCTGCTAGTGTCGGTTATCGGGACATAAGTCATTCTAACAGTGCGGCAACATCAAGACTGAAAACGGCAGATCAGACTTTAGTTTTCAACTCCTCCAATTTCGTAATTCTAGATTTCCTTTTGTTTCCAATACTGAGTAATACATTTTGGATTGTGGAAAGATGACCTAATGAACGTTTAGCTACATCAGCGTATAACTCCGACGCGGTCCGTTCAAGATTAAGCGACTCTTCTACGAACCTTGAAAGATTTGCGTTCCCGTTCAAGGTGTCCCTTGGAAGTGCATCTTCAAGATCTAATCCCTCGAACGAAAATGCTGTTTCCAGTGCATCCGTTACAGTTTCCTGGTAGGTCCTGGAAATCAAAAGGCCGTTGGCCTTGCTTTCAGTTGCGAATCTTGCGAACAATGTAGAGTATTCTGGAAAACGATCTGTGAGTTCACTATAAAATTTCTCCGAGTAATTCTCGAGATCTTGCAGGTAGCTTATGACACTTGATGTTGTTGGGTTTTTTATTCTCATTTTACATCCATCTTTGTATTACAACCTTGGTATCAGTGAAGAATCTAATCGCGTCTCTACCCTGGGGATGGAGTGTTCCGAAGAATGATGCCTTCTTTCCGCCGAAGGGAAACATTGCAATTGGAGCCGGTATGGCTATATTCACTCCAATGTTTCCGGCCGTTACTCTATACTGAACTTCCCTAGCCCATCCCCCATTATTTGTAAATATGCTGGAAGCATTTCCGTATGGACTCTTTTCAATCATATCGATAGCATCGTCCAAAGTCCTAGCTCGGACGATGTTTGCAACAGGTCCGAAAATCTCTTCTCTTCCTATGGTTGTATCCACGGAGCCATCGGAGAAAACTGTGGGATTTAGGAAGGCATCGTGTGGTAAGTCACTGACAAGTTTCACTTTCCTACCATCTAGTTTCAGTTTGGACCCTTCCTCAATTCCTTTCTCTATGAAACTTACGACCCTTGCTTTTTTCCCTTTATCACGTAAAGGACCCATTTGCACCGACTCGTCAAGTCCATATCCTACCTTTATCTTGGATGCGCTCAAAACAAACTGATCTACGACCTTTTTGTAGAATTCTTCATGCGCCCTTTCTGACAGCCCTTCTCCTACAACAATCAAATTTGCTCCTGCAAGGCATCTCTGGCCCGTGTTACCAAAGAATGAAGACAGTAGTGTTGGAATGACCTTATCCAGAGGGATGTCAGGCATCAGCAGGACAGCATTCTTCGCGCTTGTTCCTGCAATTATCCTTTTCCCAGTTTCCCCGCCCTTGCGGTAAACAATGTCTCTTCCTACTCTCGTAGAGCCTACGAACCCAATTCCCTGGATGTCCTTGTGTTCCAGCATCGCATTTGCGACATCTGCTCCTCCATGAACCAAGTTTAATACTCCTGGCGGTAAACCTGCCTCCTCTGCAAGTTCAGCGACTTTCACCTGACTTGTCGGGTCCTCTGGTGATGGTTTTAGAACGACGGTATTTCCAGTCGCGATGGCGTAGGGTATAAACCACAGCGGAACCATAAACGGGAAATTGAAAGGAGGTATAATGCCAAAGACTCCCACAGGCTGATTTATTACATATTCATCTATGCCGGCTGATATATCTTCCAGGTTATACCCCATCATAAGAGAAGGTATTCCCGTTGCGACCTCAACATTCTCAATTCCTCTACGAGTTTCTCCTCGGGATTCATCAATAGTTTTACCGTGTTCAACGGTTTGAATGCGGCTTAGCTCTTCAAAGTGTTCTTCCATCAACTCCTTTAGTCGGAATAAAACCCTGACCCTTGAAAGCGGAGGTGTTCTTCTCCAAGAGGGGAATGCTTCGCGTGCTGCATCAACGGCTGCGTTCAGTTCGTCCTTGGTCGACATAGGTACTTTGCCTATCACTTTCTGATTTGCTGGATTGATTATATCGACCAATTCCCCTTTCGACTCGACCCATTCACCACCAATAAAATTTTTCACTGTCCGTATTCCCTTAAACGGTTCTTCTAAAACTGCCAATTGGATTCACCATTTCTGGTAATGCACTATCAATATTAATTCTTTCTAACTAATTGAAGAAAATTGAAATAGTCCTTTCACATTACATCATTATGACTGAACAATTTTCTGATGGTCCAGCAGATATTGGGAAAGTTTGCACAGAGTTAACCTATGGAACATGGAGAAAACAGAAAGGATGGACCCCCTTGCCTGTCAAGAGCGCGGAAGGATCTTATTTTACTGATTATAATGGCAAAAAGTATCTTGATTTTTCGTCACAACTGATGTGCTCTAATTTAGGGCATACGAATAAGAGGATAGCTGATGCAGTTTATCAGCAAATGAACACTTTGGAATACATACAACCGGGTTATGTCAATGAAGTGAGAGCAAAGGTCGCTTTAGAATTAAAATCAGTATTGCCGAATAATCTCGCAAAATACTTTTTTGGAAGCTCAGGAACCGATGCAAATGAGGCTGCAATTAAGATCATTAGGCTTTTTCATAAAAAGGATGGGAAAGTAAAAATAATTTCCAATTACAATTCATACCACGGATCGACAATGGGTAGCGTTTCGCTGACAGGTGACT
>JAJYUV010000097.1 GCA_021792355.1 Thermoplasmata archaeon
TTCCTACGGGTGGAGGGAAAACGCTTTCGAGTCTTGGCTTTGCGCTGGGGCATGCCATCGCCCATAATATGGACCGCATCATCTACGTGATTCCCTACACGAGCATAATTGAGCAGAACGCTGATGTATTCAAGAAAGCGATTGGGAACAGGAATGTTATAGAGCATCATTCCAATCTTGACGAGAATGATTCCACTCCCGAATCGCGTCTCGCGTGCGAGAATTGGGACGCTCCGTTCATAGTGACCACCACGGTTCAGTTCTTCGAATCGTTGTTTGCTTCCAAGCCAAGCAGGTGCAGGAAGCTCCATAACATTGTGAATTCAGTTGTGATTCTTGACGAAGCGCAGTTGTTGCCCGTTGAATTCCTTCAGCCTATTGTCGAAACTTTGCAGATACTGGTGGATAGGTATCATGTGAGTGTTGTCCTCTCAACTGCGACCCAACCAGCACTAAAAGAAATGGTCATAGACGGCAGGGTGTTCCATGGTTTGAAAAACGTTAGAGAGATTATGGGAGATAGTGAAGAGGAGTTGTTCGACAAACTGAAGAGGGTTGACTTTCAATTTCCCAAAGATCTGGAAAAAGCCTCAAGCTGGGAAAGCGTGGCGGAAGAACTCAAGGGATACGACCAGGTGTTATGCGTGGTATCAACGCGTAGAAGTGCCAGGGAACTGTATGGTCTTATGCCCGAAGGCACATATCACCTTTCTGCACTGATGTGTGGCGAGCATCGAAGTAACAAGCTGAAGGAGATTAAGGAGAAGCTCAAGAGAAAAGAGCCTGTGCGGGTCATCAGTACCCAGCTGGTGGAAGCAGGGGTAGACATAGACTTCCCTGTTGTTTACAGGGCTTTGTCGGGCATAGACTCGATAGAACAGGCATCCGGAAGATGCAATAGGGAAGGAAAACTCCTGGCAGGGAAGGTTGTTGTTTTCGTCCCCCCTATCCAGTCCCCACCAGGTATCCTGCGCAAGGCAGAGAGTGTCACCCGTGACATTCTGTCCGTTACACCCAATGTCAGCATAGGCCCCGCAGTATTTGAGCGGTATTTTTCAGGACTTTACTGGAAGGCCAATTCTCTTGACGAAAAAAACATCATTCCTCTCCTGTTTCCTCCGGACCTGAGAGATGAAATAGCAATATTTTTCAAGACAGCATCGAAAGATTTTCGCATCATCGACAATGACCAGACGGCAGTTCTGGTTCCCTATGGTGAAGGAAAGAACTTGATAGAAAAACTGAAAAAGGAAAGGATTGACAGGTTTATTGGCAGGAACATGCAACGCTATGTGGTTGGCGTATACGAAAATGAGCTGGAGAAGTTAAAGGGAAGGGGATCGGTGGAAGAGATTCAACCAGGAATCTACGCTCTCACTTCGGAGATAGAATATAAAGACGATGTGGGCCTTATAACTGATGATTTTTTTTATGATCCTGAGGAATTAATTCGTTAAAGCGTATAATCGGAAGAATATCCCTATGTAGTGTAGAAAGGTTGATATATTTTCCACTATTCAATTCAACGGGAAGCGCTAAAATGCATAACTGGTGTCTTGAGGTTTGGGGAGATTATGCTTGCTTTACCCGGCCTGAAATGAAGGTTGAACGAGTTAGTTACGATGTCATAACCCCCTCGGCCGCCAGAGCCATCTTCGAAGCCATACTCTGGAAACCAGCGATGAAGTGGAACATCACCAGAATCGAGATTTTAAACCCCATAAAATGGGTCTCTGTGCGTCGCAACGAGGTGGATGAAAAAATAGGGCCTAACATGAAAAACATATCCATCGAGGACAACCGCGTACAACGTACGGGTTACTTCCTTAGGGATGTTAGGTATCGCATTCACGGATATTTTGACTACATTCCGCCTGAGAGAAGGACGGCAAACAGGCCCGCTTCCCCGGAGTATTTTGTCGACGGGGATGAAGCGAGTAGAGCACCAATGATGGATGAATCGGAAGCTAAATATGCTGCCATGTTTGAAAGGAGGGCAAGGAAGGGGCAGTGCTTTCATAGGCCATATTTTGGCACTCGGGAATTCGCCTGTTTCTTTAAACTGGTGGACCAGAATAGTGAACAGGTTGCTCCAATAGACGAGACTAGGGATTTGGGGTATATGCTGTACGACATGGATTTTACGAAGGACTCTTCTTATCCTGTCCCTCTCTTTTTCAACGCAAAGATCGTAAAAGGCGTGGTCACGATAGACACAAAGACGGTCAGGGGATTGGTATGATTCTTCAGTCTCTTGTAGAATACTACAACAGGAAGAAGGAGGAATTAAATACTTCCGCGCCTCCTTTTGGCTGGGAATGGAAGGAAATTTCATTTATAGTAGTCCTGAACGATGATGGCACTTTCCTGCGAATTGATGATATGAGAGAACCTGACGGTAAAAGGAAAAGAGGAAAACAGTTTCTTGTCCCAAGGGCTGTAGGGAGACAATCGAACATCAGAGCCAATCTTCTTTGGGACAATCCACAATACGTATTTGGGATAGGCAAGAAGGGGGACGAAAAGAAGGCAGCCTTTCTGAAAAGGATGAAGGAAAATCTGGGTGGCATTCCTGCGGTGGAAAAGGTGGTTAAATATGTTGAAAACGCAACTGTGGATGATTTTCTGTCGCTTCCGGATGGGAAAGAGAATCTTGAAAACAATCAGAGCAATAACATTTCATTCAGGCTGGTCACAGATATGAACATTGTATGCAATAGGGACGACGTTAAGGCGGCTATTGAATCCATCCCCTCCACTGGCTCGGTATCAAGGGGTGTTTGCATGGTTACGGGAGAGACCACTGAGATAGTAAATCTCCATCATCTGATCAAAGGAGTTAAGGGTGAGTCAAGTCAACCTTCTGGAGGAATGATTGTGTCCTTCAACATAGATTCTTTCAATTCGTATGGAAAAAAGCAAGGAATGAACGCCCCAGTAGGGGTAAAAGCGGAATTCGCCTATACAACGGCCCTTAACATGCTGTTGAGTGACCCCAAGCATCATATCAAGGTGGGGGACGTTACATTCGTTTTCTGGTCGGCAAGGAAATCATCTTTTGAAACAGATTTCGCGTCATTCTTCGAAGAGCCACCCAAGGATAACCCGGCCGTGGGTGTCCAGAAGATAAAGGATCTTCTTGGGTCCTTAGAGACGGGCAGGTACACTGATCGCGAGTGGAATATTCCATTCTACCTACTTGGGCTTTCTCCCAATTCCTCAAGGATATCCATTCGCCTGTGGAAGGCTGGTTCCATTTCCGAATTTGCCCAGAACATCAAACAGTATTTCGAGGATTTTGGCATAGTAAAGCCAAAGTCTGAGCCTGAATATTACTCGATACGGAAGATATTGGAAAATCTGTCTGAACAGAATAAGAATGAGAAAGACAGCAGTAAAAATATAATACCTGGACTTGCCACGGAGATGATGGATTCTGCAATCACAGGAAGCCCGTTCCCTCTTTCAATGCTTGAAGTGGCATTGCGTAGGATAAAGAGCGATGTAGAGGGCAGGGTTAAGCCGGTAAGGGCTTCCGTAGTGAAGGCATGTTTAAATAGGTATTACAGATTATTTTATGGAAAGGCTGAAGAGGTTAAAAAAATGTTGGACATTTCGCAGAATTCCAAAGGATACCAGCTAGGAAGATTGTTTTCAGTCTTGGAAAAGATACAGGAAGAGGCAACTCCTACAGTAAATTCTACCATTCGTGAGCGTTATTTCACTTCTGCGTCCACAACCCCACTGGTGGTGTTTCCCACATTACTTCGCCTGAAGAATTTCCATCTTGCAA
>JAJYUV010000017.1 GCA_021792355.1 Thermoplasmata archaeon
GAAATGTACCTTTAGTCACTTTTGATAAAATACTGCAAAAGAAATGCGAAAAGCTTGGTATTCTAGTTATTGAAATCTAGTTTGATGATGGACCGGTCGGGATTTGATTAAAGTTTTAAGGGAATACAATTAGAAAGGTTCCATTCTTACAGAAAAATCAAATTCTGCACAACTCATTAAGGATATCAACAAGTTCAGTAAATTTTTCTTCTGATATTGCAGATCCTTTTAGTTTTGTAAGCACATTTAACGGCTTCAAATCTTTCCGGGACACTTGTTCAATACCCAAGAATTTTTCAAAATCTGAATCGAAAGTTCGAATAGTTTTAGTGTAATTATTTTTTTTAGACATTATAAAATTATTTACTATTTTGTGTATATCTTCATCATCATCTCTATCATATAACACTGAGTGTGTGATTCCAAGCTTACCGAAAAGATTCATGTACCGATGAAGGTTAAATTTTCCCATAGCATCCAGTATGTAGATGTGCCTGTCAATTAAGTCGTTTAACGGGTTATTCATTAGGTAGTCAAATGCGACTTTCTCTGTTGCACCTTCACATATTATTACATGTTTTGCAAAGAAGGATGCTGCTCTTTCAGCATCCAACCACATGAAATACTTCAAAGCCTCTTCCTCAAGCTTCTTCTCAACATCAAACGTTCTTTGTCCTAGGTTACGCTTTTCAATTTTCTTTTTCAAGGAGGTTTGTGTATTTTGGTCCGTCAAAATATCAGAAAAGGATTTGAAAAGGCTATAATTGTCATTAAGAAGTTCGTCAACATCTTCTGATCTAAGCTGAAATATGTTAGTTATAGCATTGTGCTTCTTTACACTCAAGAGTGACCTAAGGCCGTCTATATTTTTACTAACAAATGTTGGTGAATGAGTTGAAATGAGAACTTGTTGACCTTCTCCATTAGCCAATTTGTTCAAACTAATATTAAGTTGCACCTGTTGAGAAGGATGCAAAAATGCCTCTGGCTCTTCAAACAAAAGAAGAGTGAAGTCAGGGGAGAAGTCTGTCTTTCCGCCTCCATCCTTCTCAACATACTCAGAAGACAACTTTATCAGAGTGTAAATCAAGTGTCGTTGAAGCCCTTGTCCTAACGAGTTCACGTCAATGTCCTTATTCAGACCTTTATCTATTAGATAGTAAGAAAACAACGACTTGACAATTTCCTGAGGTAACAACTGATTAACTTTCAGTCCGAAATCCACTCCCCAAGTTGCCAGTTCCTTGTTTATCTCGTCTTTAAAGGCATTCATTGAGATACCATCTTCAGAAGATTCCACCATGAAGTCGCTGTTAAATTTGTCAATTATGGTGTTGAGTGATTGAAAGGTTGGGCTATTAGACACAACCTTTTTAAACACAAAGTTAACCGTGTCTCTAAACGGTGAAGGACCTGAGAGTTTAAAGGTCTCATTCGTTGTGCTAACATCCGGAATATAGATAACTTTTCCCAATTTTGCTTGTGAGATGTTCTTTGCACCATAAAATAAGTTAGCGGATAACGTGCCATTTTCGTATCCATATATGTTGCTCTGACCGCTTTTTACACGTTGATCTGATTTAAGATATCGCCTGACTCTAAGGATATTGTCTTTCGATTTATATCCTTCTTTCAGATTTCCCTGCTCCTCCTCGGTTGTTAAGAATTCTATCTCAACCCAGCTTTCATCATCAGTCGTAAACTTTGGAAAATCTCTGCTTTCGTCGAATTTGACGCCGTGATCTTCATAGAATATTCTAAGTGCAGTAATAACGTTCGTCTTTCCGGCATTATTCTCACCAATAAGCAGGGAATAATCATCTAAATCAATTTTGACATCTTTAATAGACCTGAAATTATGCAATAACACCTTTCGGATCTTCATTATTTTTCATCACCACTTCTTCTCTAAAGACATTCACCATAAGTCAGATTAATCTTATCCTGACAGATGGAACTGTACGAGTTATTGTTTTTCCCACCGTGGCATCAAGCGTGTCAGATGTTTGTGTAATCATCGAATCACATATAGTACCTATAACTCGTTGGAAAGTCGTCGACATCTTGGAGACTCGACTCAGAGAGTATGTCTCCCACTTTTCTGGCTACTGAGATAGTGACCGGTACTCTAGTATTGAAATCCGCGTTGTTCCAATCAAGTTTAGTAAGAGCCATTATGTCTTTGCCGATCTGTTCAGGTGGAGAATCCATTCTGAAAGCCCTAAGGAATAAAGGAGAAGGAACTGAACTACCTTGGTAAGTATCCAGCAGCGGAACATATCCAGTGGTGTACAGGACCGACTCATTTCCAGAATAAACAAAAGTCCCCCTTATTGGGGGATACGCCTCTCCTTTTGGAAAAAGTCTTATTCCAGAGTGCTCATTGATATGCACATAATCTACCGTCTCTATATTGGATAGGGCTTCGTTAAAGCCTTCGGTTTCTTCGTTGCGAAATGGTGATGACTTATGGATTACCACACGTCTAGGGTCCTGATTGTTGCGTTGTCTCCTGTAAAGAGAAATGACGTCTGTAATGATCTCACTGGCCAACTCCGGGCTGGTAAGATATGGTCTCCCCTTGTTAGCACTATCCCACTTAAATGGTCTACCTCTAATGACCTGGCTCTCGCCGGTTCTGAGATAAACGTGTGCCATGCTGCATCGAAGGTTTGCTTGCCCATCTTTCACATCCTTGTAAAATGAGAGCCCGACATAACAAGTCTCATCGTCCAGCTGAGACAGCTTCCAAGGAATCCCAGTGGCTTTATAGTAGGAGGCGACAGCAAAATTCCATGCTATCGTGGCCAAATCTTGGCCTGTATTACCTTCGCCAAGGGTAGAAGGTTTTATAATTTGTGAAACCAGGCTTCCGTGTTTGTAAGCTGACACTTTCATTGCGTGATGGAAATTGAATAGAGGGATATCGTTCTGCAATTTATCGGTCTTCCTTTGATAGAGTATCTTGTCCGTTTTGGAATACGGATCTTTGCAAAGTTCCAGGGTTTTTGGTGAAATAGGGAGATAAACGATGTCCGGGTTAGGATCGGTTACAGTCGATAAGTCTGAGAGCCTTTGGTCATAAATTTCCTTCAGCTTTACCACTCTGTCCTTTCTTCTGGTTATGTCTCCAAGTGCATTGATCTCCTTTTCGTCTATGGGTTGAAAACAGGAATCATCAAATTCGATCTTAAACCTAAATGGACTTTCTAGACTTATTCCAGGGAAATCAACCTCTCTCCTGTTCGAATTCAGGTCTTCCTTGCCACTTATTCTTACTTCCAGCTTTTCAGCCCAAGTTTCCAGAAGTTTTTTAGCATTTCTGGTGCCTATTATGCCGGCCTTTATAACGAGGCTTTCTTCTTTCCCCCTTGCCAAGCGACCATATGGTCCAAAATTAATAAGTCCGATTCGAGGATCAATGGATGCCTTATCGCTCCCAAAGTAGAGGTCTGGCTCCCTGATAAGAGTGTTATTCATCGTCTTCCTCCTCACCATATTCTTCCAGTAAAGCTTGGTTAGATGGCGTTGTTTCGGGTTTCCAGCCAAAGGTTGTTTCCCAAAGTTCACCGAAACTGAAATTCCTGAACCACTTCTCATTCTCAACGTCTTCAAATTCTGACTCCAAGAGGTAGTAGCGCCAGAACCTTATGCTTGACAATCTGTTTGAAGACCTGTTAAATATGGGATTGCGGAACTTATTGTCAATTGCTGACTTCGTATCGCCTTCATAAAGGTGAATGCCGTCCGAACTATACTCCTTCCTCGGCCTCAATTCAAGGAACCATCGGTCCCAATACTTCTTTGCTGAGGCTTCAACGGCGTGATGAAATACAAAATTCAGGGTCTTTTCCTGGCCCTCTTCCCCTTTGTAGTAGGGTATTGTGACTTCCTTTTCCTTGCCATACTGATTTACGCATACACGTTTCTCCAGTTTTCCCGTTTCGTCTCTTAACGGTTCAAAGAAGAATATATTAGAGTCTGGAGCCCTTCTTATGCCCTTTAAGTAGAACAATCTTCTGAGGTGTTGGTTAATGAGCCATACTATGAATTGCCTATTTTCGGCCTCGTTTAGCTCAATTTCAATTGGCTCTCCTTTTGCAGTGTCTACGAATTGATTTTCAGTTTTTAAATCATGGAAGGTATAGATAAGGTCATCTTTTCCCACTAAGAACGGAGGAATTTGCTTTCCAATCTCATTGTAATGTTTGTAGATACTCTTGGAATCGCTGTACTTCAACCTTATCCCATAATATACAGTTGGGGGAGTCAACTCGACCAGATTGGATATCAGTGTAGTTTTCTTCTGTATCGGCTGCGCCCTTCTCGTAACTTCAGTGATGAGGTTCTTGGCATACCCCTCTAGGGAGAGTTTGCTGTATTTCCTTTTGCTTGCTGCAGCTGCTTTGAGCACCTCATAGCTTGCCTCCCATATCTCTATTTTACGAAAGAAGCTGAAAACATCATTGAAATCTGCCCCTTCTAAAATTTCCTGACTGTTTTCGTCAAGTTTGCCCTTGACTTTGCCTATGAGATTCTGAACAGATTTCTTACTGCAATCTGATCCGTAGTGCTTCTTGAGTTCGACCTTCTTTGTGATGCTTTTCGCAAAAATGAAGAATTTGAACCTCTCATGCGGGTCAAGTTTTAGCCACTCAACCAGGTATTTCACGACTTCTAGGGCAATTTTTTCATCGGCAGAACTGATTGAAGTTGCCTTTGATTCTACTAGTGTTCTTTCGCCCACCGCAAGAGAAGGGTTTATGAAGACCATGTCTGCCAGGTCTCCCTCGATAAAAGAGTCTGAGATTTGAGAGTAACCCTCTGTGTCGAGGTATTCCCTTATTGCTTCCTTGTAGCTCTCAGATGACCAGTTTAGGGATTCTCTGGTCTTCCCTATTGAATGAATGGTCATTCTAAATAATATACAATTATATGCATATAGTCCTTTCCTTCCAGAATCTTGATACTTTTTAACAGTGGAGTAGATGCCACATTAGCTCCCCCTCATATTATCCCGCACCGAGCGCAGCGAGATTGTGCGGTCAAAAATTCCCCCCCTCTATTCCCCTCAAATTGCACTCCGCAGGAGAGAATAATGTGCCCGGAGCGAGCCGGAAGTCTTGCGAAGCAAGACCGAGTGGTGTAAGCGTTAGCGGTGGGTGGTGTGTAACACCACACATACACCACGAGCGGCGAGCACAGGACACCACCCTGAATGAGCAAGGCGGATGAAGGGCTCTTCGAAGAAGAGTGCGAGACGGAAATCAAAAGAGGGGTAAGGGGTGAATTTTGATTGGAGGCGAAGCATGGGGTCCTGTGCTCGGCGTACAGGCGAGCGAAGGGCACATAGTAATTGGCGAAGGCTCAAAGAGGGGTAAGGGGTGAATTTGAGCTGTAGCCTCACCGATAGATACTAAAATTTGAATGCGTATCACTATAACTGATGACAAGAGACAAGGACAGATTGATAAGCATACCCAAGGCTGAGTTGGACAGCCTCCTATCTACCATTCAAACTCTTGAAAACAAACGCGTAATGGATCAGTTAAATTGGAGCAAGGACGACATTAGGGAAGGCAAGGTCAGAAGTGCAAGAGAGTTCTTGCATGAACAAATTTAAGTCGAGGCTGGTTCTACTAATCCGTTATGAAGTGTCCTGTCTGCAATGAAGAAAATAGGAATCCGCCACTCAAGCAATGGGCATTTAATGTATATGAGGTCTCAAGATACAAATGCTCGGAATGTGGCAACAATTTCAATACCTATGTAGGTGAGAAGAATTCTTACACGATTCCAAAGTACTCTGGGAATGAGAAACTCTAGGTCTAAATTATTTTTCTGCCGAAATAGCGTTGATTTTTCGCAGATTGGTTCGCGAATATCAACACATAAAGATTGGGTTAGAGAAATATAGCCTCTATTGTTGGGATACATCACTAGATACCCCGTACAGGTCAAATACCAGCCTATCAATTTCGGCTTCTATACTGGCAGTTTCTGTTTCTCCATTTTTCCTTTTGTTTCTTATGATCTCTTTAACCTTTACTATTATCTCTTTTGCGATCTTAATCTCCCTATCGGTCTTTGGCAGTTTGACCGGTATCCTTTCAATGTAAGTTTTGCTGTAGTTGTAATACCTACCTTGGACATACGGAGACGTGTTCATTATGAATTCCTCCGCTAATCTTGAGTTGAGTAGTCCAAGTAAAAGATAAATGTCGATATTCTTTGGAATGATTGCTACTGCTGAATCAGATAAAAATGCCCCAGAATCATCTAATGCAAACCTATTTTTCTCTGCGATTCTAGGACAAACAATTTTCTGTCTTTCGAAAACCTGGCTCTCTCTGGGTCTCCAGAGTTCAAACCATTGCTTATTCCAATCTTTAATGTTTTTACCGTCCAACACCCTATTACTCAATTTATCTTTAAACTGGTTTAGGTATCTGGAAGTGCCTGGAAACAAACGTAGATCTATTGCCCTTGAGCCAGTATCGTATGGGTAAATTAACTCCTCTGCATTATTCTCGGCCAAAAATCTACGAATATCTTTTCCCCTGATTACTTTCTTTTTGACCTTCTCCTCAATTTTCGAATTTTCCGCATTTTGAGGGGTGATATAATATATATTGTCAGAACCTTTACCACCGCAGGTGACTCCTTGCATTATCTTCTCAGTATATGCCTTTAGGGTTAACAAGTTTGGAAGAGAGTGAGTATCAAAGGTTCCATGAGCATCGTGCAAATCCCAGCTTTTTCCTGACAACGAAGCTTGGCTAACTGTCTGAATATTAAGGTAATCATCTGAAAAACTGATTTCTTTCCGGTGTTTTCTAACAAGGTTTAGTAAATCTTCTGGAGTAAGTCTGTCAGCCTCGGTGTAGAATTGAACGTGAATAAAGTTATTTGCAGAATCATTCTCTAAAACTAATATGCACGGATAGTTAGTTGCATCGCTGAAAATTTTTAAGTCTCCGAAGTCCAATATTTGTCTGATTGCAACATTCTTTGACAAGTATTCACGTAGCGATTTTGCATAGCTTGCCTTCATGAATCGGTTCTGAGTGATGTACCCCAACTTTCCGTTTTTGGCAAGCATCTTGGCACCAAGTTCAATAAATAAAGCATAGATGTCAAACTTTCCTTTGGCTGCTGCATAGTTAGAGTATAGCCTTGCTGTTTGCTTTCCTATTTTTAATATTCCTAGCCAAGGTGGGTTGCCAACAATAAAATCATATTTCTTCTTTTTAAGGTTGTCTATGGCATCTTTATCTTTCGCGAGGGATTTTCCGGTTGAACCCAGAAAATAAGTCAGTCTCGACTGGTCGTTTGGGGTCTCTAATGAGTCTGTTTCATACACTTGAAATCGCGGAACTTTGAAGGATTTGTCTCCCTTTACGGCCTTAAAGTAAAGATCTACAACCTGGAAGAGAAGATTCATCTCACTGATACTAGTTGCGAATGGATTGATATCGAAACCATGCACTTGGGCAGTCACAGCCTTGATTATCTCCTCACACTCACTTGGCGTTAGTCTCTCATAGACCTCATCCCATCGGTGGGTATCCATCGCCTCCAATGGGGTCGCTTTCCCATATTTTACGGCGTATCTAGCTATAAGTCTTCGTGTGGCTCTGATTAAGAAACCCCCAGACCCGCAGGCTGGATCCAATATGAGTTTGTTCTCAATGGCCTTGCTCGGAACGTACCCAACTGAGTCTAGTATGTAATCAATTACTTCATCTGGGGTGTAAAATTCTCCTAATCTCTTCCTTTCTTCTTTTGGGAGATATTTTTCATAAAGTCTTCCAAGTATGTCGGTGTTGACGTTTGCAAAATTAAATTGATTGAGAGTCCATAGCACTCTGTTAAGGACCCTGTCAAGGTCGCCGTCTCCAGTCTTATACCAATCTAGAGGATTATCCTCTTCATAGAAGTGAAAATAGATGTTCTTTGCTCCATTGTAGGAAAATTGGACAATTTGTTTGAAAATGTCAGTGTCTCCAAGTACCGGTTCAGTTAATTGCTCACGCAACCTCTCTATGCCTCCGTTGGATATTTTCTTGCTAAGTAATCCTTTGTCTTCACAAATTCTTATGAAGAGCAAGCGATTAAGCAACACATAGATGGACTCTTCGCAAAACACCTGTTTATTTTCTTCTTCGTTATCGTCATTTCTATTGGAAAGTGCCTTCCATATATAGAAACCGGAGAATGATGAGAATTTCTTATATTTCCCCTCTATTTTTAGTTCAACCCTTGCCAAATCCGCTGCTTGTTTCTTATCATTCCCATTTCCTTTTTTAAGCTCTTGCAATTCATTCAATTCTTGTTTGTATCCCGCAAACCCAGCAAAATAATCGTCGAATGTTTCATAAGTATACTGTCTCAATAGGTCGTCAGTTAGGTGTCGGAGCTGGTCAATGAGTTGATTAAAACCCGTGGTATCGGAAACATCAATTTTGGCGTAATATGAATCAAAAAGACTATATTTGGAAGCGCTCCATACTTCAGTTTTACTAATATTTGAAATAAACAATATCTGCTCAGTCTCTCTTGTGGTCAGTTTCTCCTCTTTTGTTTTCTTGGCAACTATTAACTGTTTAAAATCTATGTCGACTTTCAGAATCCTCTCATCATCTGGTTTCTCCCAAAGAATGAATCTATAGCCATTGGTAAGACCAACAAATCTCGTTGAAGAATCTGCATACTTTCCGGCCTGATTTCTCCATTTTTCTTCATTCAGGTCTTCCTTAGGTCTCTTTGTTTCTATAACAACAACTCTATTGTTATTTTCATCAAGGAGGGTTATATCGGTCCTTCCTCTTTCAAAAGCATATTCAGTTCCGGAATATCCCAAGACTCCTTCCACAACATATTTTACAAATCTGGGGCTAAAATCATGTTCAAGTGAATCAATTGATATTTCACTGTTTATTTTCTTGAATGCTGTTAGAACGCTCTGTACGAAACTTACACCTACTTTCTGGACCATCGTTTTCAACCCTATTATTAATAAATGGTAGCATTACATTATTCAAAATGCTAGTGTTCTCTTCAAAGCCTCTTTCTTAATTCAACGGATACAATCGACGCATCAGATAATAAAATTTGCGATTCCATTGTGTAGTACCGGCCAATCTTCTTCTTGATCAGAGTTACAAGACCAAGGTTCTGAAGATAGTTGACGCTCTGGAAGAAAGTGGACTTGCTCATTCCCTTAACCAGGAAGCTGTTGACGTTTGTCACTTCGGCATAGGCCTTGTTTGTATCCTGGTTCTTGATCAACGACGCGAGAATCAACAAGTCCCTGTCTCCAAGATTCCTTAGAGTTTCTCCTTCTACCTCTACGTAGGCCTGTCTCAATGCTGATACGACTGCCTCATCCGTCCATTTGTTGACTCTCCCAAGTATCTCAAGTGCTTTGATGCCAATCCTGGCATCACTTCTGTATTCCCTGACTAGCATCGCGGATAAGAGGCCTAAAGCGACCTTGTCGAATTTATTGAGGCCCTCTTCTGCCCTCATCTTCAGTATTTCGCGGATCTCGTCTGCATTGTACTCATGGAACACTATATGGTCGGGCTGCAGAGAGCTTTTCACACTCTCGTCATTCATGTCCTTGTACCAGTATACCTTCTGGGTCAGTAGAATAAGGTTAGTCTTTGTATGTCTTGTTACATGGTAGAGGACATCAAAGTCCTGGAGAAAGTCAACTTCATCCAGTATCACAATTGATTTTCCAGACAGCAAAGAGTCAAATTTGTTCTTGACTTCATCGATGTCATGGCCCCTGCTGGATATCTTTGTCAGATATCTGTATATCTTTATTGAGGTGGGGTTCTCTCTTACGTTTATGTAGTAATACGGCACAGACTTGCTCTCTTTCAGGGCCTTCGCCATGATCAAAGCGCTAAGCGTCTTGCCGGAACCCTTTGAACCATAGATGATAATGTGCCTGGGAAGGTGCAGGTTCACGTAGTCTGCAAGGTCGTTCGTAACCTTGTCCAGTTCCTTTCTTATGAGGATATGGTTTGGTTTGAAATTCATGTCAAAAAGAAGTGCATTCTTTATGTTGCTGGTCTCCTTTGCCCTCTGCTTGACTTTTGTGTCGAAGAATGCATATGGATCTTTCAGAGCCATAGTATCACTACACATTCATGCTTCACTGGTAAGATTATTAAAAGTTCCGAACGAGTCGAATCACTGAGTGTCGTAGAACAGTTGATTCCGAAGAGAGAGTGTCAGAAAACGAGTGGAAAAGTTTTGTTTGCTTTGCGCTTGAAAAATAGAATGAAATTCCATTTTTTAGAATGTTATGTTCATTGTATCAGGTATATATTATATAAGAAGAACGCTGACGCGTTCGGCGACTCTCTCTCTCTTTCACTGAGAATCAGTGGCCTTCTTTGAGGATTTTCAGTATCGGTGTTATGGAACATTCCATGGACTTCGCAATGGCTCTGGCAGACAATCCCTTCTCTTTCAATTCTATGACCTTCCTCCTGTCTATGAAGCTTCCGTTCCTTGTCTTCAGTGCTGGTCTCCCGAACTTGACCCCTCTGTTCATTGCCTGCACTCTTCCAGCTTTAGTGCGGGAGTTGATCATGTTCCTTTCAAATTCAGCAAATGCCCCCAGAATTTGCAGCAGGAGCCTCCCATTTGGGGTGGTAGTATCTATGCCTGGGTCGTTGACGCTGATGAATCCTATGCCATTCTGGTCCAGGAACTCAAGGGTTCTAAGCAAGTCCGATAGGGAGCGTGCAAACCTGTCTATTTTGGCCACGATAACCACCTCTGGCCTGTTTTCAAGGGATTTCAGCATTCTCTCGAACTCCGGTCTCTGGGTGTTCTTTCCGGACTTTGCCTTGTCTTCAAAGAATTCGAGTTCGTAGCCTCTGGACTCGGCGTACTGTCTAATTGCCTCTTTCTGCCTCTCGTTTGAGCCCTGCCTGACCTCTTCCTGCGTGCTGGCTCTTACGTAGGCAAAAGCGACTGTCATTTAATCCATAGAATTTAGGGACGCATATGTTATTAAAATCCGGTGTTTAGTGGCGTTACTAAAATTACAAGTTTAGTAACAGCGATGTTATGAGATATTGCTTTTCGAGGCTCTTCGTTTTGAGTATCTTCTTAGAAGTGCAAATATTCCAATAACCCAGAGAGCGGCGTAGAATACAATGTTCGCCAGCGGATAAGAGTTCACGTACCTAAACAAGTAGTAAAGTCCAACTGTCAAAGCCACCATACCCAATACTGCGATGGAAGTAGAAATGACAAAATACACTCTTCGGCTTAAAATTCGGGACATAAATTCCCTCTTTCCAGTGACTTTGTGGTTATCTCAAGGTTGCATGAATTGTGCTGACTGCACCATTTCTGGCATTTTTCAGCATCTGCCTCATCTCTATAATGAAGCTTGCAGACTTCACATTGGTAGGTGCCTGATTGGTGCTCTCGCATAATTATCACTTGCCCATTTTTCCAAGGTTTTCTCTGGCTCCTTTCAGGGCACGGAAAATTCGCTCCTCCTTTGGAGTATGCTCACCTATTATTGAGAAAAACTCATCTTCTGTCTCTATTCCTCCTTGAAGGTAAAGGTCTGAGGCCTCCTTCAGCTTCTGTTTATATTCATCGGTGTCGGAGTCATCCACTATGGTGCTGTAAGTGAACTTAGGTTTGGATCTGTAGACAGCTCTTCTACCCCAGCCAGTCTTAAACCTGATAGAATGTCCGACAAGGACAACTGCAGCGAAGGTTAAAGCATCAAACAGGTAGTAAAGCGGTGTGTAGAGTGGTGACGAGCTGGGTATGAAGTAGAGAACTGAAAAGAGAACAAAGAAGTCGACAACTGCCACAATTATCAAAGGAACCCAGCGAGTAAATTTACCTGAGAATGCCATCTAACTCCCTCTAACTTCATAAGGCACACAAGGCCTTTATTTGTTAAACACCCGATTGTTTTAGAACTTTACGTTAGCGGTTAACCATCACTTTGTTAACCGTCTCCTGATTTCAGTTTCCACACTTTCCATGTCCTTGCCCTTCTCCTCAGCTATCTTGTTAATGTCATTGCGCCATTTCTTGAGAAGCTCTTCGTTTCCAAAGTACTTTGAAAATCTTCTATATGTCTCATACTGCCTTTCCGTGACCTTGAACCCTATGGTCTTGGTGTATCTCTCATTAGACACACTAGCCTCAGCACTAGTGTTGGTGTTCTGTGATATAAGACTGTCCAATCCTCTCTTCTTGATATCTGCCATCATTTCACCTTGATCTTTCTTTCAATCTCCTTTGCAAGCGCAATATATGACTTGGAAGCTGGAGCTGATCTCCGGTATCTTACAATAGGAGAACCTGCCATGGTCGAATCAGTTATAGTCACGTTCCTGGGTATGACTGTCTTTAGAAGGTTCTTGGAGTAGTGCTTCCTGACATCCTCAAAGACCTCTTTGGACGATCTAGTCCTGGAATTGAACATCGTTATGACCATTCCAAGGAGTTTTAGATTCCTTGAAAGCCTTGAATTCACGAGTTCTATGACTCTCATGAGTTGCGTCAAACCTTCAAGGGCAAAAAATTCCGCTTGTACAGGAATAAGCACATAATCTGATGCCACGAGCGAGTTTATGGTAAATATGCCCAAGCTTGGTGGTGTATCAATGATGATGAAATCGTATTTTCGGGATATCTTCTTTAGCTCATTGTCGAGAATATATTCCCGGCCGATCTTTCCGGTAAGTTCAACTTCGGCTCCCGCAAGGTCAATGGTGCTTGGCACTATGTCGATTCCATCCTTTCGAATGATCGCTTCTTCGATCCCGCCATTAAGCATTACATCATAGATAGTATGCTTCTGTTCCGCCTTGTTGATTCCAAAATGAGTGGTCAGGTTTCCCTGTGGATCGATATCCACTAAGAGTACGCGATGTTTCTTTCCAAGTAAGGCTCCAATGTTGGCTGCGGTTGTTGTCTTTCCGCATCCTCCCTTCTGGTTAGCGATGGATACAATCATCAATCAAGCTTGTCTGGAAAGAGTTATAAGTTTATGGTTAACCTGCTTGGAATAACGGTTAGCGGTTAACTGTTGAGGTTACTAACACAGGTAAGGAGAAAGTATAATATTATCCTTATTTCATCCTACCCATTCGAGAATGGCGCTGTCACCTCTGCCAGTGATTCTGACTAATCCATCTACTACCAACGATCTTACACTTGCATTCTGAGAACCACTCTTTTTGTACCCCTTTGATAACACGTGCGCAACTAGTTCGTACATCTTTACTTTTTTTCTGTCTTTAATAAAATTCATAATTTCATTAGCCTGGGTGCCTGCCATTTGCCTTTCGCGCCTAAACTGAGATATGTACTTTGGCTGGTTTGTGTTTTTCAATGGATCGCCTCCCTTGTTCCTAGGCTCATTCTTGATGATTGGAGTTGATGTTTCGGCACAGCTTCTGATTTGAAGTTCGATTGAGTGTAGTTCGCCCTTCTCGTTCTTAGTGTAACTTCCATTTATGTTTTGGTATCCCTTAATAATGTCCCAAGAAAATTCATCCCATTGGTAGAACTCTTCGTGCGTTTTTCTTCCGGATAGAGTCTCTACCTCAGACAGTAGCTTTACGCCTTCTTTAGAAAATACTACATTTCCTTCCATAGTCCCTATAGTATTAATGAGAATATAACATTTACTATAGTTGCTATAGCAACATAGCCTTTAGATTACTTAGACCGATTCCTTTCTGGCGCCTCAAGGAGTATTCTGAAGGAATCTAATGTGACAACAAAGACCTTCTGGCCTAAGTTTGAGTACTTCTCGATTAGGTCTTTGTTTGGCACGACTATTATCACTCTTAGGTTTGTGTTGCTTATCCTATCTTTCAAGTCTTCCATGCTGTGCTTCAATCCTGTTTCGATCTCAACCATGAAGAAGTCAGTCTCAATGTCAAATGCACTTCTTTCACCTGTTGTGGATATTCTATTGATGGTTACACCGAGTTCGTTTAGGATTCCCACAACCTGGCTTTGCATCCCAGTGTGGAGATTGGAGAGGTTCGGGCTTCTTGAATAGTACATGACTATTGGCTTCCCATCTCTGATGTATTTCACTCTGCCCACCTCGTTGTTGTTTTTTAGGTCTTCCAGTGCGGATTTCAGCTTGAGCTTCGCCTGGTCTTTTGTGATGCCGTACTTCTCGGCAATTATCTTTCCCATTTCTGTGGCATAGGACATTTTCTGGTAGAGAATTTCTAGGGTCTCCCTCCTGAAGTCGATGGTCTCCCCTCTCCCTCCGACTCCCACTTCCCTCCTTGTTTCTGATACTGCCGCGGCGACCTTTTGTGTTTCCTTGTGCTCTAATCCATTCGATACGTAGGTGAAAACAGGCGAGAATGCCGATCCTTCAGGAAACTCTATGTCTATGAACTGTCTTGGCTGGAGTATTTCAACAGCGTATCTCATGAGTGGGTTGTATGACAGAAGGTTAAGGTCGGCGTCTCCGAGTCTGAATGTGAATTTTGTACCGAAGTTTGCCCTCATCTCAGCCAGGATGTCGATAAGATTCTGCGTGATTATCCAGAGCATCCCCTTGTCCCTTATCTCACGGGACATTACATCGAGTATGGTGTGGTATGACTTCGTAAGGCGGTGAGCTTCGTCTATAAGGATGAGAACGTCGCTTCTCTTGTGCTCTTCCATTTCCCCGTATATCTGCCTCAGCATAAGCTCGGCATAGAAGTTCTGGGCCTGTTTTGTCGGCAGAGATGAGAAGTCAAAGACGATACTGCCATTACCCAGTGTTACGCTTCCCATATCGGCGATTACAAGGCTTTTCACGTTCTGTTCAATGGCGTTCAATGCTTCGATCTGATTCTTGGATGCGGACCTCTTCCTCTCACTCAGCTTCTTCATGAAATCCTTCCAACTATTGCTCTCAGAAGCAAGCTCCTGTAAGAAACCTGGAGTCTGCTGAAGTTGTATCCCCGAAGAGGTTCTCTCGCCA
Source organism: Thermoplasmata archaeon (assembly GCA_021792355.1). The sequence continues at coordinate 15,005 of JAJYUV010000017.1, forward strand.
AAGAATGCAGTCATGTATGCCTCAGAAAAGGCGTTCACATCACTGAATGGATTGGGCAGGCATTCTTTTGCATCTATGACTGGAATCCCAAGGTGCAATTCGTGGTCGTTTGGCTTGAATGAGAATATAATTATCTCCTTGTCCCCAAATATGGATATCAGGTGAGTGGTGAGATAGCTCTTGCCCTGTCCTGACACTCCCGTTATTGACACATTCCTGTTGCCCTTGTGGAGGATATAATCCTTGAGGGAAGATGCCTTTGGGGAGCATTCTTCTCTCCTGAATTTCCCTCTCTCGGCGTCAGGGATTATCGCGTAAGCAATTGCAGTACGTCCGGTAAACCTTTTGAGCCTTTTCTCTGGGTGATAGAATAGTCTTTCCTCGTTCCTTATGGGCAATTCGATTATGGGTCTGGATAGAACCTTCCGTGCATTGATCAGTTCAGAAAAGCCCATTTCTCGCATAATCTGACTTGGGCTTTTCAAATATTTATCCATTTTTCTGCTACCTTTTAATTACGTAACGCCTGCTCAGGCCTACAGTAACAGTTTGTCTCTCCACTCTCACAGTTTTCGTCTCAATGAGGTATATGATCACAACTGCCGCGATAACCCCTGCAAGTATTAGGGAGAATTCTAAACCTAGGAAGTAGTAAAGAGCCAATACGGGTGCGCCAAAGATGAATAAGATGGCCAATGCAAGGAAAATGTAGGAAATCACGTAGTAGAGAATTATCATGAACCCTATGAGGGCTACTGCTATGCCTATTCCTCCTATGACTTCAAGAAAGATGTTTCCTGATACTGGAAGCCATATGAAGGTGTGCCAAACAGAAGGGATGTAAATCGAAGAAAATATCAGGAAAATTTCCCATAAAACACAGATGAGGCCTGCTGTTTCTTCTGTCTCCATAATTCACCTCTGCGCCCTGAATCTCTTGTTTGGAGTGAGCGTTGCCGATATTGAGGCTTCTTCTCGCTTGAATATCAGTCCTCGTCTCGTTATGACCAGATCCATCCTCAACACTGGGTTAGATTCGTACTCCACGTAACTTATGTCAGGATTCCTTTCCATGAAATCCCGGATGGCCGCTATCTGCCTTCGATCCTCGATTTCATATTGATTTACGGTGTTCTCTATGATTGTTTCCTGGAGTCTCTCAATCGTGCCCTTCTTTTGCGGGTTGGCTATCTCGTAGTGGACAATCTCTTGCGGTACGTTTTCACCATAATCTGTTTCATTGTTGCTTATAATAACTCTCTGCTTCCTACTCACTCTCATCCTCTCCTTTAAAGAAAGCCAGCCAAGTCTGTGCCTTCGCCAGGAGTTCTTCGCCGGTAAGACTATCTGGCTCGGATAACAGTATATGTGTTAGAGGGTGATCCGGGAACTTCTTGGCGAATTGCATTTTCACCATGGAAACGTCAATTCTATTAGAGGCTGGTATCTCCACAATATTGTATCAGTTACTCGGATATCTGTCGTTTTCGCTTTAAATACTTCAAAGACCTAGATTTCGTGATTGAAGGCCTTCTTACAATACGGGCATTGATAGGCTATTGTTCCAGATATGTTGGTTTCAACTCGGCTTGTATCTGACTTATCGATATCTTCCAAGCTTTCTGCTATTCCAATTGTGAAAATTGGAACTAGATGCTCAAAGCCACATTCGGGACAGCTGAACCTTAGGTTCTCTCGTAGTATGTTCAGGACATTTGTGACTGCATCCTTTGTGAAACCTGAGTCAACTTCTTCAAGAGATTCTCTCCTCTTGCTTATCCTATGAAAAAGTGCGATAACATCAAATTCAAGCAGGTTCATTGTTCTTCTTTTTGCTCTCTTTTTTTTGCTTTCTGAAGGTAATTCTTCAGTTAGCATCCTATAAACGAGCTTGTCAGATATCAGGTGATTTATATGCTTGTCTACAGTAGAATGGGTCATTCTCCCCTCGAAATGATTGTACAGATCATGAGTGGTAATATCTTCAAAGTCTAGAAATACATCAAGCAACTCTCTGCATCGAGGGCAGCTCAGTCCTATGTCTAACCCTAAGGTGGACAATCGTTCTTTATGTGGTTTCACTTGATTCTATCAGTTAAAACGGCATTTTCATTATAGCCTTTCCGTTGGGCAGGACTGCCTGGAACTCGTATCCTTCGCTGAGGAGTTTCTCTATCTCGTTCATGGGAACCAGCCTCTGCTTCGAGCCGTTGCTTGCCATGGCTCCTGCCACCTTGTCTCGAAGGAGTCTCTGGAAATCGTCGTTGCTTATCTCTGTTAAGTCCATTTTGTCAATCTCATCCGGTTTGTAACCAACTGCAGATAGGAGTTGCTGTTGCAGGTACATTCTAGCCTTATCCTCCTCGAGCTCGCTGTATCTGGTTTCAAGGAATTTTGTGCTCTTCCTGTAGGACTCCCTCATCTCTTCTATCACATCGGGGGGCAACCGCTTGTTTGTGCTGTATCTTGCCTCAATGTCTCCCTTGTGGCCCATGATAAACTGTCTCCAAGGGTGGGATATCAAGCCCTTTGCCTCAGCGATGTCCAGTGCTGTTGAGAAATACGCCCTCAGGATATATGGACGCATCTTCAGGCCTGAGTTTTCTATTGCTTCCCGTATATCTCTTGTAACAAGGGTGGTGCGGAGGAAATCGTTTTTCTTTACTCCCCTGACATCGAACTGCAATAGTGGAGACTCATAGGTCAGCTCTTCGCCCAGTTTCTTTCTTTCCTCAAGATACTCCTTGATATAGGTCGTGCCTTCCTCTCCTATGAAACTGAAGTACTGGTGCCTTGCTTTGCTCAGCTTGTTCTTGACAACAATCATTGCAGGGGTCTTTTCGAACTGAATCTCTTCCGATAGCTGTAAATCCTTGATATCCCCAAGCCTCAGTCCATCTGTGCCTTCATAATCTCCCAGGGATTCTGGCCTTAAACCTGAGAATGCCATGATAGCTATGGCAACTCTCCCTCTGGAGGTGGCTTTCCTGAGGATTCTGGCAAGCTCTTCCTTACTGGGAACTCTTTCGTTAACGATCGTCGGTGTTTCGTTTTCCCCGGATATGTTAACGGTTAACTGCAAACCGATACCATTAAACTTCAGCCACGAAAGAATGACCTTCTTGAATCTCGCTATGTATGACCCCGCTTTGCCCTCTTTCTCCATTTTCCTGACAAAATCCGTGAATTCGTACCTGAAACCCTTTTCATTATTCTTTGCCCTTTTAAGGATCTCTTTTGGATTTGTCTGGGTGAGTTCGCAATAATGGCCCAGATTCCTTAATGCCACTGTTGCTGTGAGAATCGACTTTGCCCTGAGATTCTCGTACCATCTTCTAACATCTTCATCAAGAAGCAGATCCTGGTACTTCGGCTGCATGGTCATGAGAACATAACGAATGCCGAGATAAAAAGTATTCGATTAATAGATTAAATGGACCGGTCGGGATTTGAACCCGAGGCCTCCTGCTTGCAAAGCAGGCGATCTACCGCTGATCTACCGGCCCTGTCTCTCCGTTATATACAGACCGT
>JAJYUV010000098.1 GCA_021792355.1 Thermoplasmata archaeon
AGGTCTCTTATTGTGTAGTAGAAAGTGTATACATCCCTAAGGCTTTCCCAGCTCCACGCATCATCGTCTTCTCCTATTCCGAGCTGAGTTGATACCGTCTTCGAATCGAGGTTTGCTCCATTCAGCAAATCCCTTTCTGTAACTAGTCCTTTCAAATTCCCATTGTTGTCAAGTACGGGGAATGCGGTAACTTTCGTCAGCTTTATGACTCTCTCGACCATTTTAGCAGTTGACTTTGTGTAGATGGGTATTGCCGTCCGGGTAATCAGCTTCGATATCGGTGTTTCGAGTTTCTTTGCAATAACAGCATCGAGGATATCGTACGGGGTTATGATTCCTACTACCTTCTTGTTGTCAACGACAGTCAAATGCCTTCGTAATATCTTGGTGAATAACGTAACTGCCTTTTCCAGAGGTTCCTTGGAGGTGAGAGTAGGTAGATCCGTTCTCATAAGAAGCGATAACTCGTCTTCCTTCGGATGTTCCAAGATATCCCTCCTTGACACAATACCAGCAAAGTTCGTTTTAGGATCTATAATCGGCACAGCGGCAACGTCCTTGCTTGCCATAATTTGCATTGCATCAGAAACAGAGGCTGGAAGTTTCAGGGTAAACGGTTTTTTGGTCATGTATGCTTCAACGGTGAAATTCATTCACATTCCCTCAGGAGTTTTGTGATGTAAGAGATTCTGATTACTTTAATCTTATCGTCGTTGGGGATGTGGGATACTACTTCTTTCCTTTCATTCCAGTAGGTGAAGCCAAAGTTCCGTTCTCGAAACATCATGCACTGTTGTGCATAACATCGTTCGAAGCGTATGCCATCTCAGTCCCATCCTTGAAGGCACAGAGGCTATCGCACTCACGGGGAACGGGTCTCCGCATAGGTCAAGTCCACGAAGGGATATAGCCAGTGAGGCTAACCTGTCCCTGTCGTAGTCCCGACCACAGTTCTCACATCTCGATATCTTCCAGACTGGGTGCTTTACCTTTCCACCACATACGGGACATTCTGATGAAGTCCCCTCTGGATTCACGTATATAGTCCTGTTCTTAGATTTATATTCCATCATTATCTGGAATTGGTTATAGGGCCATCTATTGAGGTATGTTCTGATCTTCTTCGATTGTGGTTTAGCTGTCTTCCTTATGTTCCTTAGATCTTCAAGTATGAAAGAGGAGTCGGGATGCTCCTTTATGAGGGATGAGGACAGCTTGTGCATCGCATCCCTGATCCGATTCCTCTGTCTCCCTCTCGTCTACTTGAGCTTCTTTCTTCCTCTTCTGTGGATTCCTTAGATGCTTCTGTATCTTCCTTCTTCTCCTTGAGAAGTCGTTCTGTATATTCACAATGTTGTGGGTGGGTATATCGATCACCCCGTATCTTGTTGCTTCCCTCATGTCTCTGAGATAAAGGAGAATGCTGTCGGATGGTTAGTTTCGGTATTATGCGAGCCATTTTATAATTTAATGCCCAAATCTTCAGACATTGAGAACGACTAGATGCTGTACGTTAAATTGCTCCGTTGTTGCAGTAAGAATATATAACAAGCAATGTTATCGTTCGTTCACGCTCCGGTAGTGTAGTCCGGCCAAGCATATCGGCCTTTCGAGCCGACGACCCGGGTCCAAATCCCGGCCGGAGCACTCTTCAAATTATCTTGTGAATCGACTTGAATTGAATCAGAATATAGTGATGAGTCTATACATTTAGATGAGTAATTGCAAGTCTTGTTCCTGCTAAAATTCAATTTCTTGAGGCTCTAAATCTTTTAAGAGTATTCTCAACTGATCGTAGTTAGGAATGTTTTCTTCATTATCTGGAGGAAGAGCGTTTATTGGGAATATCAAAACTTATGAAATACCCGAAAATTGGGAGGTCTTCGTATAATATATCACACAAACGGACTAATTTGTCTCTGGAAGCAAGTGTTTAATATGGAATGCAAATCTGAACGTGTGTTTCTGAGTGGTTCTTACGTTGTCCTTGTTGGCTATGTCCTCGGACTGTCTCTAGCAGCTCCCCCGGGACCGGTCAATGCCGTGATAATGAATGAGTCCTCAAAAACTATCCTACACGGAACTAGCGTTGGGGTAGGGGCTATGACTGCGGACTTCATTTATCTCGTTGTTCTATACTTCGGGAGAGCGGCAATTCCTCCTTTCGCTTTCAAATATCTCTACATTTTCGGTGCTGCGGTAATGGTTTATCTAGCGATCTCAGTCATTAGATCCAGAATGCCTTCAAAAACCCCGAAAGGGAACTACGTTGTTGGTTTGACAATGGGGATGACAAATCCATTCCAAATTATATGGTGGGTAACAGTTGGACTATTCCTGATCGAAAAAATGACCCTTCTTTCAGTGGCCGGATTTTTTGTAGGGATACTTACCTGGATCACAGCATTTCCTTATGCCATGCACAAGGTTGGAAGCAGATATTCACCATTACTGAGAGTTTTCTCTTTCGTAATCCTGGTTACATTCGCTGTAGTAATGCTCTACTATGGGGTAAGGTCATTTTTCTGAAGCCTTAATTGGATTTCACTCCGCTGATGCCGATGATTGTTCAACGGACAAAATCACCCAGTCAGGCTTGGGTAAATGGAATGTTTCACTTTGAGGTAATCTGAGCCGTTCTTCATTCGCATATATTGCCTTTGACAGTAATTGCTTGGACGCTTGGAAGAGGTTGATTAGAATTACCCGCTATTTCCAATTTTAGCTTAAAGGTTTAATATTTCATATTGAATACTCTCGTGATACAAATGCCAGCAACAGAGCAACCGAAGGACTGGTTTTCTAAGCTTGAAGAACAACTTTCAAAGAAAGAGAAGGAAGTAATGAAGGAGAGTTCACAGACTACCGGAAAGAAATCGGAATTCAACAAGAGGATTCTGACTGACCTGTGGCAAACTTGGGTTAGATTCAATAAGCAAAATATTCACTTCACTATAGACCCTCCCCCGAATAAATGGCTTGAATTCACTAGTTACCCTGAGAAGTTCCAGCTGAGCAACGATTTCTTTTTTGAGAACGTCAGCAACATAACTTTCAAAGACACAGCCGGGGAAGTTGAAAGAGTGGGAGACAACCTGAAGATAATCTACAAGAAAGAGGAAAATGAATCCATTTCTGCAATGTTCGAGTTTTCCGAGGGAGAGAAGTACGACAGGTATACAGGATGGCACCGGTATTTCACTCAGTACATCCTTTATCAATCTCCAATGAAGGGTGCAAAGGTCGAAGAGTTGGAGGAGATACTGCTGAACGTCTTTGCCAAGTGGTACGAGAGCCAGTTGAGAAGAAACAGGGATCTCATAATCGAGGAGATAAAGAAGAACTACCCCAAAGGTGAAACATTCATTGAGTGATGGAGGTTCGTTACTGTACCTCCATGGCATAGAAGGCTCATACATTAAAGAGACAGAAGTCAAAGTTCTTGGATACGAGAATGGAGGGTACATCCTCGATAGAACAATATTGCATTACCAGGGAGGAGGGCAGCCTGGAGACCGGGGGATGCTATTATCGGGAAATTTGAAAATACCTATCTACAACGTAAGAAAGAAGGGTAAGAACGTCCTGCATCTATCCACGGTAGAAGCACCCATAGTGAGTGCCAAGCTTGTCTTGGACTGGGAAAGAAGATACCGGATCATGAAAATGCACACTCTTCAACACGCAATCTCTGCTGTTGTTTTCAAGACTGGCTTTCCATCATTGGTGACAGAAGTTTTTCCAGGATATGGGTACATCGAAAG
>JAJYUV010000099.1 GCA_021792355.1 Thermoplasmata archaeon
GAAGGCGGGAATGCAGAGACAGCGATGCAAGAAATTTATCTGACCTAAAATGTATCTGCAGATACATTACGGTATTTTTTAATCACCGATAATGTCAATTATATCTTGGAGCTTCTCAGCTATTGTCTTTCCCTTTTTCGTCAGTGAAATTAGATTCCTCGGAGGATACTTCCTGTTGTCTATCCTTGTTTTAACCAGATCCAGTTCCTTCGCCTTCTCGATGCTGGAATACAGCTGGTGGACAGGGATATCCGTATTATCCAGGATCTCCGTAACTGTTTTTTCCTTCTTGTCGGAAAGATAAACAAGCAGTCTCAGGAAACCGGACTGCTTCTCCAGGACCTTCAGGGGATCCATCACTTGGTAATGGGCAAGAAGTGCTTAATGATTTCTCATTCAGCAATAATGGTTATAAACAAGGAAATGATTGCTTGTTCGACAATTATATGAGGTCCCTCTTCCCCTACTATGGAGGCAAGTTCAACCAGCTGCGTGATATATTGGAGGTGATGGGGGAGCACAGGGATTCCTTCGACGTGGTGGTGGACGTCTTCGGTGGATCCGCCAAGGTACTTCTGAACATACCCGATGAATGGAGGAAGCTGAAGGTCTACAACGACCTCGACAGGGATCTCTACGTCACTTTCAGGGTATTGCAGGATAAGAGGAAGAGGCTCGAACTCTCAAGGAGGCTGAGAGTGGCATTCCAGGATCATGACGCATTCTTCCTTATGAGGCACCGCGACTACCGGTCTGACGTGGATACTGCATTCAAGGTATTTTATTTACAAACATATTCCTTCATGGGTGACGGGACAACGTTCGGAAGGAGGTTCAAGGGGCATAAGGGAGTTCCAAGATTCCACATAGAGAATTTCCTCTACGTAAAGGACTGGACGGTGGAGAACATGGACTTCAGGTTGCTGATGAAGAAGTACAGCAAGCCGAGAATATTCTTCTATCTCGATCCGCCATACATCTCATCCGGCAAGAAATACAGGCACAACTTCAAGCTGCAGGACCTTGTGGACCTGAAGAAGGCAATGGATGAGCACCAGGGAAGCTATCTTCTGAATCTGTCGTTCTATGATGAGGGTATGGAGGATGTTTTCGGGAAGCCAAATAAGACAATAGATTATGCAAACCCTCTTACCGAGAATGGGAGGAAGAGATGGATATGCGGGTACTGGTGGGAGTTCTGATCTATAATAAGAACCTGTGATAGAATGAAACTAATCAAGATTAATCTTTAGAATCTATTTTTACGTAGTTGGCTGAAATACCAGTTGCTTCTACGATTCTTTGCTGAAGACTGTGCCAGATGTCGTAAGGGAGCACTTTACCATCGAACTCTACTAATATCACATACTTATACTGCTTTTCGCTACCTTGGGTGTAACCTCCTCCACCTGTGATTTGCAAATTTGCAGCAATTTGTGTGTTACCTACCACTTGGCTCTCAAGTGATACTATGTGAAACTTAATATTGCCTATTTGAATTGTATGTGATTGAATTGGGTCATCGCTTCCTCTCGGCACAGAATCATCTCGGAATATCGAACTGATTAAAAGCCCATTGAATTTGCACAGATTTATCTCGTGCTTTCATCATGAGTTCTGTCGTAAGTTCTGGATCCATGAAATCCTCCATCATTGAGGGCCTTTTTTCCGTTACCAGATATTGTGTTGGAAGTCCGATTAAATTTGGCGGGAGTTCAAGGTTCCAGTTGGCTATGTGTTGTACGACCATAGGAGCTTTATGAATTCCGGCTTTCAACAGGGCGTAAAGTCTATGAAATCCGTTATTAAGAATCAGTCTTTTGCCGATTTGAAACACATTTATGGCAGGGCTTCCATAACCAACAAATAGTATAACTGCAGATATAGGCATTCCACCATTTATCGCATATTTGTAGTCATCCTCTGTAAGTTTCTTGGGATACCCGCCCAGAAATCTGAAATCTGTAGACGCAGACTTGTACGAATACACATTAGGAGAAAGTTGCAATTCAGAGGGGATGGGATTAAAGGATCCGCTTTTTAATGAGAAATCCAGCAAGGAGTTCATGTCCTTTCCCTTACGAAGCTCCTCAACCAGTGCATCTGTATAGTCTGTGTTGACATAGCGCTGAGCTGCTACTATTCGTTTGATGTCGACTATCTGGAACGAATAGGGAAGATTTGAAAAGGACTTCCTGAATAAGCTGTCCTTTTCAATTTCTTCTAACTTTTGCTTAAATTCCTGAGGGATATCCTCAACAGTGACTCCTTCAGGCAGGAAATCACCCTTCAGAGCATTCTCAAAAAACTTTTTGGTTGCAATTCTCCATTTCTCTAGTAGCTCGGGCAAATCATCCTCAGAAATATTGACACATTGCGTCCTCACAAAATTCAGAAACTCTGGTTGAGTGGATGCACCATAAAGATATCTTATTTTCTGGACTTTGTTGTCCATATCGGTCATATTAAATAACTACCTAATAATATTTTCCAAAACAACCTGCGTGTGGTCCTTCCATTTTATGAAGATTTAGCCTAGGTGCATGGAAGTTTTCGCATCCTTGCTATTTTCACGGTGATTTCCTTTTTCGCCTTTCAGGTCATGTCCTATTGCGGACCGCTCACGAAGGGAACTTATGAAGAAGGTAGTAAGTGGGAGTGCGGGTACTGGTGGAAACTAAATCAAAAAGAGTAATCATAGCAAAGACATTTTTTCATTCTTTGCCAGAAAACAGTCCTATGAGTGCAATGATTCCAATAATCAAAAGTGCAATAGCGATGACCTCGCCAATAGGTGCATCACTACTGACTTTTTGCTGTTTCGAGACGAGCTCCCTCACTCTCTTTTCTTCCTCTGGGGTCAAGCCTATCTTCTTGCTCTTACCCACAAGAAATTCTAGCTCCATAAGTTCCTGACCAGTTAGCGTCATTTTTGCACCACTCTCTGACTTTCAAAGACCTCAATCGCCTTGTCTTCTCCCACTTTTCTTACCCATTGAATTAAGAATGTCAGGGAATCAAGCTTTGATTCAGTCGCAAAAAGCCTCTTTTCAACGTCTTCGATTCTCTGGACTTTCTCATCGTACTTGTCACTTTTTCTGTCCAACTTTTGTAGGCGCCTCATAATGAAAGGTTCTATAATAAGAATCACTGTTTCGACTATAACTACTATTGTGAGAATAGTGACGAGATCCATGTACCATCTACCCCAGCGCATTATGTGTATGCTGACTATAAATATTCCCCATTAAGATTTCTCAAATTCATTTTTTCAATTTTTTCATTTTTCAGAAGAGGGTGCAACGCTTAAGTACCAGTTCAATGATTTTAAGTGGATATGCATGAAAAGAAAGGAAATGAATGGTGAGATGGATCTGTCAGTAGGAGGAAGAATGAGGAGACTGGATGGACTGGAACTGAAGGAAAAAATTGATTTCATGGAGAACGTTTCCCTGATGTCAGGCAGGGACAGGGACGAATTATCAGTGGAGTAAGACCGTACAATGGAAATAGATGAAAGAGGAGTGATTTACTTGAAGAATAACGGATTCAAGAAGGAATACATAACGGGAAGGAAGGACCAGTGGGACATAGACTACAAGATCATGATGAAGGGCCGTGAGGTCTCGAAGACAATAGAACAGTACTTCGAGTTCCTGAAGGAGAACATGAGCTTCGTGATCACGAAGGTATCTAGCGAGAGGGCTGATGAGCTGATGGAGGAATTAGAGCTAATTTAAACTACTAAAATATCTTTTTTTT
>JAJYUV010000100.1 GCA_021792355.1 Thermoplasmata archaeon
CATCTTTACCTCATCTTTTTAATAGTAAAGTCTTTTACGCACATACCCCAATGGGCTTGTAGTGTAATCTGGATAGCACAGAAGCCTCCGGAGCTTCTAATTCGGGTTCAAATCCCGACAAGCCCGTTTATCCCGATAATCGAATATGATTTTCACACTAAAAAATCCAATCGTTTATTTATATACCACGATAGAGGGCTTAATAATATATAATTCATCGAATGTTTCTAATTTATTTCTGATTTGGTATTAAATTCTCATCCTATTATTATAAATTTAACTAAATGATAAGCGGAAAGTGCCGTACAGGACTTGTCGATTTGGTTATTTGCTGATCCTAATTCCAGATTGTATATATACGCCCCAGATGATTATGGTACTATGTATGGAGGCGAATATGTCGGAAAGTAGCATAGTAATACTCGCTTGGAAGCGAGGATTAAGGAGCCGTGGAGACAGCATAATGGTAGCAATTCCGCATGAATTCATGATGGCTAACAATCTCAAAGTGAACGACCCGATAAAGCTGGAATTGCTGAGCGATAGGACGTTGAAAATTGTGCCGGAACTACGAAATGAATAAAGTTTCGATAATTGGTTTCAGAGAAGCCATGAAACAGAGATTCCCAGAATCTGCTCTGACTGAAGTGCTCAGGGATGAACCGGATATCTTGGACCCAGAGCAATTTCTTGCGAAAGTACCGACCTGGCTCAGTCTGACGAGACTGAAAATTGACAAAATTGAGAAAATGAGGAGCTAAGATATGCCGAAAAAAGTAGAGGTCCTTGGTGAAAGATCAGAGCATAATGGCACCAGAGAAGATGACACGAGAGAAGAGAATAATTTTTCTCTACGTGAGGGCTACAGCAATCTAACTGAGAATCAAAAGCTCATATTGCGCAGAGAAGCGCACCAGGGCGATGAGCCTAAGACTTTCAAGACCGAAGATGGAACTACCGTCTATTTTGAAGACTTCAAGAAAATTAGTCCGGCCCAGGATTTCCACGATGGCATAGCCTACATAACTCAATCTTTGTGGTATGACAAGCCCAATTACGACTCAAGGGGAAAATTTCTAGGTACCGTCAAGAGGCAAGGGATCATAGTGATAATGAGCAACAAGAGAGCCATGAGGATAGAAGACAACAGGAACCAGTACGGAAATCTGCTGATGGACATTCCCGACACTGCACCAGAAAATAGGTTTTCCTCTCGAATGATTGAGAAATTCTTGCGTGAGGAGATTGACTTCGGTCCATACGAACCATTTGTTCAGATAAGAGCGCAATATCAAAAACATGTAGACCTTGGAAACATCCCAGGTGCCTACTCTGTCAACGCAATTTATGATTGTCTTTCATATCTTACATGGCTCTTCGAAACAGTGCCATACTTCTGGTATACTGGGGATCTCAATGCGGGAAAGACCAAGATCTGTTCTATTCACGAGAAGGTAGGATTCAACGGTTTCTTGGCAGTAGGACTGACGGCACCTAACCTGTTTCGAATCATAAGGGACACAAGGGGAATGCTGATTCTTGATGAAAGTGAGAACCAGGGCAACGTGAACAAGGGTTCAGATGAAGACCAGATAGCGAGGGAACAGGTTATTAATTCAGGCTACAAAAAAAGTGGAAAGACTTCCAGGATAGAAAGGGATGGAAACAAGCCTACGAGAGTCCAATACCCAACGTTCTCGACTAAAGTTATTGGCGGGATAAACAAGGTATCAGACACTATCCGAAGTAGGTCTTACAAATTCCTGATGCTAAGAACAAATGATGAAAATATCGCAAATTCTGTAGTCAGCGATAATGACCCTATTTGGCAGGAGATCAGGGACAAGCTCTATGTCGCTGTGCTTAACCACTGGACCGAGGTACAGGGTTTAATCGAGTCGAAGACTATCTCAAACAGGCATAAGTTCGAGGATGGAACCGAGTTAGAGCTGATTGGAAGAGATTGGGAAAAGGCAGAACCTATTTTGACAATTGCCAAGTGGATTTCCGATTACGGGAACGACAACGGAGCTCTCACTGATGAGGTCTGGAATTTCCTTAAGTTCCAAAGGGAGACAGAGGAAGAGGCATTATTGGATACTCTTGATACCACAATAATAAACGAGGTCGAGGAGATATTTGGTAAGGAAGGCTCTCCCATAGAACTCAAAAGGATCTCTAACCTGGTTGCTATTGACGAAGGCATAGACACAGAATCAAGAAAATTCAATCTTTCTAGGTATAGTCGGACGATAAGGACACATTTAGAGAGAATCGGGATCGCTCAGAATTTCAAGAACAGATCCAAGAATCGTCTATACTTTGATACTTCAGTAGCCATGATTGACGCAACCAAAAAGAGATACAAGATAGATGTTACAGACGTAACTAACCTGACTAACCTAGATAACCTCAATAACTTAACTAACCTCATTAACCCACTTTTGGATAAAATTTTGGAAGATAAAGAGAAGTTAGACCGTTGGGTTAGCGAGGGGTTAACGAAAGAGGTTAACGGAAAGTTGGCTCTAGTACAGGATAAGTTAGCGAGGTTAACGACATGGGAACCTACCCCCCAAAACAATCCAAGTGCAACTAAAGAGGATCTAGCGTTTAGACTGAAAGAGTACCTGTCAACTCATGAAGGGATGGAGACATTAAGCAAAGTTTACTCCCTTGGCAAAGAGTGGTATCCTGGAATTGACGGCCCTGTATTTCATGATCTCATAGGTGCGATCAAAGAAGGCCATGGTTTTAATTTCAACTATGCAACTCAGAATGTCAGTCTCATTAAGGAGGGGTCACGATGAATCCTGAGAGCTGCTTCCTGTTTGAAAGATGCGAGTGTATTCCTTGTCCTCTAGCTACCAACCCTAATCAGACCTGGTATTCCGAGGACGATATCTGCAAGAATCCGGAATTTGAAGCTATTACCAGGTCAATGAAGAAACTCAAGAGGAAAGCAGCTCAGGGATATTTCACCCTGGAAATGCTCAACAGGGATTTCATAGTCCGCAAGGGAACTGAGGGGATTGATCCGGACTTACCCGATTCAGTCAGGGATCCCTGGAAGGAATACCAAAAGAGAGAGAAGACGTGGCTAAGGAAACATCCTGAGATTTCCAGGGAAAGACGAGAAGCGATGAGAGCATTAGGACTGAAATCCATACAATCAATCCAGAAACCCCTTTCTCATCCGTCAATTTCCGAGTTAGTTGATTCAAAAGGTGTAATCACACGTCTTGACCCTCCATCTCCTTTAAAATCAATAGAAAACGGAGGTATCGGGAAATGATATGTCTTAGATTACTAGCCTTAGCGTTTCTTTGCGGTATGGTAGTCCTAATTTCAATTTCATATTTTCTAGGTTACTTCGAAAGAATCAGAAAGAGGAGGGCTCCGGAATGAGATACCTTATCCATCTGATAGATAATTCGAAGTTCAAATTTGTTTCAGATCTAGGGGAGATAGGACACTACGAGATTGTTAACTCAAGGTCCACCATTTTTCAGGACAGAGACCAGGATGCTATAGTTCCTGGAAGAAGTGATAAGAGATGACAACAACTAGAGTGAGAGCTCACGAAAGAGTGAGGGAAGGAAAGCATGAATATGTGAGGGAACATGTGAGGAAAGTACAGGGGGGAGCTGGAGGAGTAGAAGAACCTAATCCAGAGGACTACGAAGGCATCGAGGACATTAAGCAGTCACATACGGGGCAAGGGCTAAGCTCTAAGA
>JAJYUV010000101.1 GCA_021792355.1 Thermoplasmata archaeon
CGAGGGATTCAATTTCTTTGTACCATTCAGGGAAACTGGACTGCAGCAGATTCATGGCATTTGATCATGAGGCCATGAAAAAAGGTTTCGGTGGGAGTTTTTGGAAATCCTCTACAGAATGCGGAGGGCCGGATTCGAACCGGCGAACCCCTACGGGAATGGACCCTGAATCCATCGCCTTTGACCATGCTCGACAACCTCCGCAGGAAATGTCCGTAGAGCAAAATACATTTTAATTTTTGCAGAGCCTGAACTGTGTTGCATTACTACCCATATGTCCTCTCATTTTCCCTCAACTTGTTGAAATAGAGCACTTTCAATCCCACTTCCTGGATCATGTAATCCGCTCTTTCCGCCATGATGATCTTTCCCATTACTCCCTTCAGGTTTCTGTATGCCACAATATCACCGTTCTTAGTATTTGGAATTACCAATGCATTCATGAAAAAAATAGAGATAGTGGCAAGAAAGAGCAAAGGCATCGGATCGTGGAAATTCTAACCTTGTTGGGGTCACTATTCAACACTTTATTCAGATATTGGGGTCGTACGTCAGAATATTTGCGGATGAGATGAAATGTCATTGCATACGATTTGTGGATGAAAGTCAACAGCCATATTCCAAAGGGGGGATGCAGAGTGCCACATTACGACACGATGGGGAATGGAGCGGAGTATTCGATAGGTTTTGCAACAATCTTCAAGGCCAGAAACAATGAAAGGTTGATTCTTTCAATTCCTGGTTCTCTCCAAGTTTGCTTCCCTGTGGGCTGACTTGAGTTGCGAAATAATACGCCTGCCATAGTCTTTCATTAACGTTCTAGCTGAATCAACAGACACCATGTTTCCGGGACTCACGTAATATTTTTCTTTGTACACGAAGCCCACCTCCTCTTCTTCCACAAAAATTCCATCACCAGTGATCTTTCCCATTGCAAGGGACTTCGCGACTCCGAGAGATGGCTTGCCTAAAAGCAACCCTCCAAATGCTGCAAGACCCATTCTTCTTGGGTGAAGAATCCCGTTTCCGTCAAACACCAGAAAATCACCTGATTCATTCAGGAGTTCCGCGAGAACCGGAATCTCCCTGTAAGCGAGATATGAAGAAATATATGGAAAGGCAACCTGGAAACTGCTCGTTCTGGTTTCTGTCCTGTCCCCCTTGGAAGTAATCATCGCTCCAACCCCGGCCTCGCCGTGATAGGAAACGTCGAAAGCAGAGATGGATGAAGGCGCCACAACTGTATCGTTGCTGAGCAGACCTGCAAAACGTCTCTGTTCTTCCTGAATCTTCTTCAGTATACTGTTGGACTTAAAATCAGTGAAGACCAGAGAATCATAGTCATCGACTCTTCCGTCAGTTATCCCTATCCCGTCTTCGAGAAGCCTCCTCTTCTTCTCTTTATCGCCAGATGGGTGAGTGTACTTTCCCACTTCTCCGCCGGTTCGGATCACCCTGTAGCATGGTGTCACATCCGGATCCGGGTTGACTGACAGCATGTAACCGCAGGCTCTTGCAGCTCTAATGTCACCAAGTGCCCTCGCCAGAGAACCGTATGTGGAAACCCTCCCCCTGGGAATCTGTCTCACAAGTGAGTAGAACTCTTCGAACAGATCCAGGTGCATAAAATTGCTTGAAAACATTTGCAGGTAATCTCAAGTTAGTGGCGGGATGTAAACATTTGTGCCTTTGAGTGTGGGGCACTACTCCTTGTCCCTAGTTATTATTAGATAAACCTTCCTGTCAAGGAACTCCTTGGGGCAATCTACCTTTGCCCCTGATCCGAACTTTGTAACTTTTCGCTCAATAAATCCATAGATTCCTTTTATCGTGATCTCTGTGGTCTCCTCCACCTTTACCTTGTTCATAGTAATGCATATATACAATGTATATATATCTATCTCATGGGAAGGATCACCAGTGATGACATTCAGTACAAGCTGGAGGAGAGCAACAATCTCCTCGGAAAAACATATGCGCTGGAACATCCCAAGAAGGAAAGGGACTGGAGAACCTATGAGCAGGAGTTCGCACAGAGAATAAAGACAGCAATGAGGGATCTTGATCCCCTGGTGAATGAAGCCGTATCCGCAATACACATACTTCCGCGAGCATGACATCCGCATTCTCTCACACTGGAGCAGAGGGTCAAGCTGTTATTGATCAAACAGCTTGTTGGAGAATCCAACAGAATGTTCGCAAACATGTTTGTGATATTCTCCATGATATACGGGCATAGATATATCATACAAAACCATTGAACGCCTCTATTCAGATGATGAGGTTGCTATGGCAATATACAACCTCCATGTTCTTATATTGAAGAAAAAGGAAGTAACCAGTTCAAGGGCAACAGGTGATGGTACAGGCCATGGTCTCACGGTGAAGAAGAACTATGAATCATACGCACAGAAGCTGAAGGATCTCGCAAAGGAGAGTACAGAAAACAGAGAAGGGAAAGACAGAACTAAGAAGATGAAGGGTCATAAGAAACGGTTGTTTGCATATTCGGTAGTGTCCTAATTTATGTGTCTTAATCTCGCATAAAAAGATCACCCCAGGACCACAGGGATTCCGTCAGGTTCTCAAGCATTGCCGGTGATGTGCCTCTCCTGAATTCGTTCATGAAATTCCAGTAGAACTGAAACAGGGTGACGGCACATATGAGTCTTGTTTTCTTCTTTGAGAAGCATTTTGTTTTCCTGACTAGCCTGCCAACTCTTTCCCTGAGAATTCCGTTGAAGTTCTCCACATTCACAGTGTCTATGTCATCTTCATCCGGATGAGACTGTGTGAAAATTCCTGGATACAGTATTTTAGCTCTTGGCGGGCAGTAAGTTTATTCATGAAGCCGTATTATAATGTGTTATGAGTGGATCATATGTTTCAGATACAGGCAGGAGACAGCTATTGCTTCTTCCTGACATGATTGGGGATTACATTGAAGAGAACAATCCTGCAAGATTCATAGACACTTTCGTTGACAGCATTGATCTTCATGATCTGGGTTTCAAGTATTCTGTTCTTGATAATGGTGCTGGAAGACCTTCCTACGATCCACATGATCTGTTGAAGATCTATCTCTGGGGCTATTACAATGCCATACGTTCTTCAAGGAAACTTGAGGCGGAATGTAATCGCAACATTGAGGTCATGTGGCTTACCTGCAAACTCACCCCGGACTTCAAGACAATATCTGATTTCAGGAAGGATAACATTGACTGCATGAAGGGCGTGTTCTCAGCATTCAACAAACAGTGCTTGATTGATGGTCTCTTCGGAGGAAAGGCAATAGCCATAGACGGTACAAAGATAAAGGCATGGAATTCAAGGGATCGAACCTACACAAAGGATACGGTGGAAAAGCAGATCGCCGAGATGGATAAGAAGGTCGAGAAATATCTGAATGATACGGATGAGAACGATGCAAATGAGAAAGACGAACCGAAGATAACCAACATGAAGGAAAAGATAGAATCCATGAAAAAGAGGGTGAAAAAACTGAAGGGGATAAAGAAGACCATGGATTCAGGGAAGATGGATGAGGTATCCCTCACCGATCCTGAAGCAAGATTGATGAAGACAAGTAATGTAAACGCCGGTCAAGATTTGTGCAAAATCGCCGGGATAAAATTGATCCACCCTATATAACTTTTCATTCATTCTTCTCGCCTCTTCTTTCCGTCGGTAACACATTCTTTCTCCGATCCTTTAGCC
>JAJYUV010000102.1 GCA_021792355.1 Thermoplasmata archaeon
AGTCGGGAAGCATTAAATCGCATTCAGACAAGAGAAATCAAGCTTTTTTCTTCACTAAGAAAATATCGTTAAACGAAAATCACTTAAAAATCCAGTCCGTTTTCTTCGGAGAACTGCCGGATGTGGGATCCAACACAGACCCTCTTAGCCCAAGGAGCCAGAAAGATGCGACAAGACGGGCCAGAGGGGAAGACCTCTGCTATCTCTATGACAGGTGTGACTTTCAGGATCAAGAGTCCTCGAACACCCCTCTTTGGACGACCCGTTTAGGAGGAACCAAGGCATTCATCTCTGAGGCTCGGAGGGAAAAAATGATCTGAGTCGGTGGCGGATGCGGGAAATTTTTAAAAAATCCCCTCGAAAAGCGACCGGGGGGCGTCCTTCTTCCTGTCTTGGAATTCGGGAAACACAAAGGACTTGAACTTCTCCATGTGATTGAGTAGTGTTTTAATGAGCATTAATCTTCCTTCAAGATGTTTTCTGATTTGGGATAATCAGTCTTACCATCAAAGGGAATCAATACTCAATCTTTTTCCCATCTATTCTGTTCAAGGGGCTTGAAATCATTGATTTAAGAACCTCATTCTCCGCTTGAAGCTCTTTAATATTCTCCTCTAATTCTAAAATAACTGCATCACGATAGTGAGTTTGTTGTGTTGAATCCAACTTTTCATTCTTTAAATCAGTTTCTAGATGAGTTACCTTTTCCTGGTACGATGAAATATTTGAAATGTAGGGAAGGAATGGAGATAGCAATTCGATTTCTTTCAAAAAAAGATTCCTTACCTCATCAAATTTATTAATTTTATTCTGTGTTATACCTTCGTATAAAGAGAGAGCCAGATCCCTAAATCTTGAAGAAGTGTTGCATTTATTAATCCCGTTTATATTGGCATGCCGAAATGATTCTTGTATAAAATCTTTAGGGAATTTTTCAACTGAGAAATCAATAGACAAGGTTTTTTTAAGATCCGCTAAAACTTTTTGTGAATCAAGTAGAAGATCTTCGTACAACACAAATCCTCTTGTATTATTTCTTGTATGAAATTCAGAATCTAGAACGTGCCATAACCAACTGATATAAACAGCTTCACTGTCAATCCCATCTCTTTTATAAATTGAGGATGAGACTTCGTCTGGATGGCGAAAAATAAGAACATAACAAGGATTAGTTTTAATTTTAGAAAATATTTTCTTCCATAACGGGAGAAGACGGCAAATCCTAGGATCTTTTATTCCCCAACAAGAGGAACTCAATAACTCTTTACGAACTATTTCTTCTATTTCTTCCTGCAAAATAGAAAAGCGACTATCAAGCCAAATATGTTCAGGGATAGGCCTTGGGTCTAGCCAATGAAAGCCTAAAAGATTTAAAATTCTTTCATCTGCAAGAACAATTCTTATATTTTCAAAGAACCCCTTTTCATTTACATCTTTCATTGGAGGAAGAAGTTTATCTCCCAAATATACACCCGATTTATGCAATAGCCCAGCCAAAGCAGATGTTCCACTTCGATGCATCCCAAGTATAACTATCCCAAAACAATTTTCTTTTTTTTTCATAGCTATGGCACCAATTCACATCGGGTTTGATGGTTACTGCATGGTTAAAGTCAGCCACAGAGTAGAGTTGAGATGTCCTCCAAATGTCTCGATCATGCGTCCCCAGCTCAAGTAGTGGTCCAAGAACTATTGGTGATCACCGCCATGAAATCGCTTCATCCATAATTTTAGCCGCAAATGGTAGCTATTCACATTCTGAATATAGTAGACCTCTTCTAGCAGTGGCCCCCTTGCTCAGAGTGACTGCCGGGTTGACCTCGCCATTCTCCCAGCCGCCAAAGCGATGGAGCCCTTTCCTCCTCCCTCCGCCAAAGGACCGCATCTCAAGTCAGAAGGGTTTTCAGCACCGCTTCAATCTCCTGATTGTCATCCTTCAGAAGGATCGTTGAGGACCGCACCTACAGGTTTCATACTAACAAAACCTAAATGGCTCTTCAACAAAATCGGTGGGAAGCATTTGGAGGCTCCGGAAGTTTGCCAAGTGAATGATAGAAGGCGATTTGAAGCGACTCGAGAGACTTGAATCCGTAAGCTTTCCGCATCGCCAATTTCGCCTTCAAATTCATGCCCTCCACGGCACCGCTGGAGAGCGTGCCTCCCGCCGTGAACCAGTTCATAATCAGAGGCTTGTGGCGGCGGAGCATTTTCGCCACCTTCTTCATCGGGTCCAGTCGGGAGCGCATAGTGCGCGTGCACCAAGTATCCAGGAACCAGGCCGCAACGGCCGGTTCGGTGAAGCTCCAGAACCGCTGGAAGTCCTCCCGGAGGAGATAGGCCCGGACGCTCTTGAGGTTGAGCGTCAAAAGCTCCGAGAGACGGACCATCTGTTTCTCGGTCAGGTTCTCAGGACGCTTTAAAAGAGCCCATCGGCCGTGTTCCAGGAGATTGTCCTGGCCCTTGGCCTTGAAGGCCGCCACCTCCTGGCGCCGGACCAGATCCAGGGCCTCCCCGAACTTCTTCATGATGTGGAACCGGTCCAGAACGTTTAAGGCATTGGGGGCCTTCTTGGCAATGACCTTGAGATACGGCCCCCACATGTCGCTACACACAAACTTGAGGCGGGCGGAGCGTTCCTTTCCAAACATCCGGAAGAACCGGAGAAGCGTCTTGATCTTGCGTTCGGGACCGCACCAGAGAAGACGTCTGGCTCCGGCGTCCAGCTGGTAGACCATCGTGAGGTACTGATGTCCCTTGAACACCGAAATCTCGTCGACCCCGATCTGGGTGACCCCCTCCAGGGGAAGTGGATCGGTTTGTCAAGACAGTTTTTAGGCCTTTTCTAAGCACATAGATCTCAGAAAAGAGGAATGGATCCGAACAGGAATCAATCGTTGGTTCTGTCCTTGAGAGGTTTTGGTTTTTCTCCTTCCAACAGAACCTCCCAAGGGGTTTGGTAGCCCAGGGATTGGTGGGGGCGTTTCGTGTTGTAGAAGGTGAACCAGTCCCGAATTCTTTCTCTGGCATGGCGAGGAGTCTCGTATTCGTTGAGGTACACCGCTTCATACTTGATGCTTCTCCAGAGCCGCTCCGTGAAGATGTTGTCCGTGGCTCGACCTTTCCCGTCCATACTGACCTGGATGTTCCGGGAAAGGAGGCGATCGAGATAGCTGTCACTGGTGAAGTGAGATCCCTGGTCACTGTTGAAAATGGCCGGAGAAGCGGTCGAAAAAGCCCGATCCACTGCGTCCAGGACAAACGGCATTTCCAAGGTCTGATCCAGCTCCCAAGAGACAACAAACCGGGAATGCCAGTCGATGATGGCCACAAGATACATCCATCCCTGAACCAAGCGGATGTAAGTGATGTCGATTCCCCAGATATGGTGCGGATACTGGGCGGTAACATTGCGAAGAAGATACGGATAGATCTTGTGTTCCAGAGCCCGCTTGCTGAGATTTGGCCCGGGATGGATTCCTTCGATTCCCATTTCCCGCATGGCAGTCTGGATGCGGGCTCTTCCCACAGGGAGTCCTTCTCGTTTAAGTACGGCCGCGATTCGGCGGCTCCCATAGAAAGGCCAGCGGGTATAGATCTCGTCGATTCTGTGCCGAAGAGCCACTTCCTCCTTTGAGGGAGAAATCGCCTTGTAATAAAGACCGGAACGGGACACTCCCAGAAGAGCGGCCTGAAGGGAGAGAGAAAATTCCGGACA
>JAJYUV010000103.1 GCA_021792355.1 Thermoplasmata archaeon
TAGAATTTCCGCAGCATCATTCATTTGTCTTTCTAGGGATTCTACGGTAGAGGCGATGTCAATCATAAGCATGTAGTTTGTTCCTTCTGGATACCCTATTCCCTTAGCTACTCTCATGGATTCTAACGATATCCTGTCCATAAATTCTGCAATCAACGGATTGATACCCTTCGCCTTCAGTCCAGCAAGTGCTTTTCCCCCACTTTCAATTTTCTCATAGTAAGAGAGGATCCTTCCCGTTTTCTCAGGTTTCGGCCAGATCTTCAAGATTGCTTTTGTGATTATTCCAATGGTACCTTCGCTGCCTATCATAAGGGAGGTGAAATCATACCCGGCACTCCTCTTCAGGGTCTTGCTGCCAAACTGAACTATATCTCCGTTAGGAAGAACCACCTCCATTCCTAGGACCCAGTCCTTAGTTACACCATACATAGCTCCTCTGAGTCCACCGGAGTTTGTTGAAATGGTCCCTCCAACTGTGCATATCCTCGAACTCGCAGGATCTGGGGGATAGAAGTGGTCAAAATTGGAAAGATGCTCATTCAGTGCGTCCAACCTAACTCCTGATTCTGCCACTACATATCTGTCTTCAATTTTTGTTTCCAATATCTTATCAAACTTTGCGAGGCTAATGACGATCCCTTTACCCAACGGAACGGAAGAACCCGTAAGTGACGACCCGCCTCCCCTGGAAACCATCACAATGTCGTGTTCATAACAATATTTTACAATACGAGATAATTCCATTACGTTTTCTGGAATTGCCACTGCCAGTGGTAGTTCTCCGTGAAAAGGGGACGCGTCCCTCATGTAAGGAATCAATTCCTCTTGTGAAGTGAGGATATTTTTTCCTGAAATTTTCTTGAGATCAGAGGTAATGTCCATCGGAAACTTAATTCAGGGACGATTCAATAATCTTTTGATGTCATTCCTAAGAGTGGATTAACCACATTAGAAATAGTGGACTCCAAAGCAACATTAGACCTGTTGGTGGGAGTGATTAATTATTTAACTCAGAAACCCATAATTAGCGTATGAGAAGAGTTTGGCTTATTGTCCTGATCACCTTTCTCTTTGTGGTCACAGTTTCTATTGGTGGCACACATATTGGGTCGGGATTTCATACCACCAGCAGCGGATTCTCTGATAACCCTCTTTCAACGACATCTTCAAGTTATTACAACCGGACAGCTGCAGTAGATTATGGTATGCTGATATTCAAGAATTATACACACACGAAATACTATCCATCTGGGATAAACGAATCTGTAATGCAAAAGAATCTAGATCAATTTGGATCCGAAGATTGTGCTCACTTTGTTTCAGAGTCACTTATAGCAGGTGGCTTCACCGTCCTGGCGAACAATCCTCCTGGTGATAATCTCACTACATACCAAAGCGGATTCCCCGGAAGTTATGGGATAGTAGGGGTGTACAGGCTTGCAGATTGGCTTGCTGGTTATGATCTTCCAGTATTCCCAGCCAACTCTACCGATGAACAAGCTATAGGTTATCAGCCAATACCCGCCTCTTATGCAGGCACACCACAGGCTTCTGTCTTTTACGTGTTCAACTATTCTATGTTCCCTTCATACTTCCTTTCTCCTGGAGACGTGATAGTAGATGGCGGTGCTGGCAATGGTCACGCTATGCTCTACATCGGAAATGGGGAAGTTGTGCAGACAGATCCGCACGGGATGTGGAACTATAGCCCCGCTGTGGACTCAAACATTTCTTTCTATGGAATGTTGACCTACCTTGGAAAGAATGTCACTTCTTTGTATATTCACATTCCAACATTCGTAAACCCAAGCGTCAGAATCTCCGTACTGAACAATTATCAGAACATTACGAATAACTTAACGAAAGTGAAAAGCGGAGAGAAGTTGACATTCATAGGATCATTTCCTAATGGAGTAGGACAGGGAAACTACTCCTACAAATGGCTCGTCAACGGAAAGCAGATGTCCACCGGTCAATTCTTCAATTATACCCCAGACTCAGGGAACTACAAGATCGATGTTGTGGCGACGGGTTCAACGGGTTCAGTTGAAGAGGGTGTGACGTTTTCAGTTGGAAGTACATTAGAATCGATAGGGTCGACGATTTTATACATAGCGATCGGAAGTACACTAGTGGTTGCGGCCGCCGTAACTCTGTATGCGAGGAGGAAAAAGTGAGCGTGGATAGGTGTGCAATCTAACATCTTACGCAGAAATGGGAAGTTCATGGTGTTCTAGAATTGGAACTGACTGACTCTTACAGATTCTCCCTTATTTATACTCACGAAAAGACCCTAGCGGAAAAGTCATTGGAGATAAGTGGTGACACAATCCAGCGGATAGGAGGCAGGCATTCTAATTCTTTTGACTTTGGAGATAGAATAGCGGTTCCTGGCTTCATAGACATCCACACACACGGGATAGACGGGATAGACTCGTATGAACTGAACAAGCAAAGCTTGAAAGAATGGAGTGCAAATCTGTTAGAGAGGGGAACCACGGGATTCGTTCCAACACTCGTTTCCGCCCCTGAAGACAGGATCAGGAGATTTCTGAATACAGTATCCGGAACAATGGGAGAGGAGCCAGGTGCCGAAATACTTGGTGCAAGATTGGAAGGACCGTACATCAGTCCTGAAAAAAAGGGGGCTCATGATGCGAGTATTTTGAAAACACCTTCCGATGGCGACTACAAGCTCGAACTACTGCACCGTGGTAATGTGCTGAGAATTCTGGATATCGCTCCTGAGTTGAAAGGTGCTCAAGAGATGATCAGAGACCTATATGAGGCAAGAATAGTGCCTTCTATCGGACACACTAACTGCGATTATGAGACAGCTCAAATGGGGTTTAATAATGGAGCGAGATTGATAACTCATATGTACAACGCTATGAGGGCATTCGATCACAGAGATCCGGGCTTGATTGATTTTGCATTTCTGGAAAACAGGATCTATGCAGAAATTATTTGTGATTTCGTGCACGTTTCTCCAGAGGCCATCAGGATGGCAGTAGTAAACAAAGGTCCTGAGAAGTTGATTTTGGTCTCTGATTCAATTCACGCAACTGGAAAACCGGATGGAATTTACAAACTTGGTACCCTGAGTGTCAAGAAACAGGGAGAAAGATGTACCCTGGCCCACACTGATACTCTCGCTGGAAGCGTTTTGACCTTGGATAAGGCGGTACGGAATCTAAATTCCATAGGTATTGGACTCGAAGCAATTTCGAAGATGGCTTCAACCAACCCGTCCAAAGTTATGAAAAGAAGAGAGCTGGGATCAATAAGAAAAGGCAGCAGAGCAGACATAACTATTTTGGACAAAGCGCTGAAAGTCAAGGGAGTCATCAAACGTGGAAAGCTCGTCGAGTTCTGAAAGTTATAATATTCTATACGCATTTATAGCAAGATGGGAGTAAATAGAAGCGTCCCAGATACAGAGAAAGTCAACTCCAACACCAAGCTCATTTCGGCCATGAGTATTGAGTCCATAGTTGAGAAAATACATTCTGAAGATTTCAGAGCCTACAGTAGTGTCGGGAAGTCGGTCACAAAAGTGTCCAAGGTAATACAACGTGCACTTGGTTGTGTTAAGTCCGGAGGAAGGGTCATATACGTTGGTTCTGGAACTAGCGGTAGAATAGGAGCACAAGACGCGATTGAGATGTGGCCCACCTATGGACTGGGTAGGGAGACGTTCGACT
>JAJYUV010000104.1 GCA_021792355.1 Thermoplasmata archaeon
TTCACTCGAATAATCTGGAAAGACTGACTTACCTGCCCAGACTGGTGCCGCTATCGGGTTGCCCTCTTGGTCTCTCACATAGCCACTGTTCATCACCAGCTCTTTAAAAACTGCGTAGTCTTCGTCCCATTTGACTGCGGGATCGAGTATCGAAACCAGTCTTATCCCCTTCCTCATCAACCTGTCGGATAGCCCTTTGATATCGGGAAAGCTATTCTTGTTTGTCGTGAACACCCTATACCCGTTCATATAATCGATATCCATGTGTACAGCAGAAATCGGGAGGTTCAGTCGCTGGAACTCGTCTGCTACGTCTTCGATCTGTTTTGCGTCCATATAACTATACTTGGACTGGTGAAAACCAAACGACCAACGGGGCGGCAGCATTGGGAGTCCTGTCACGTTCGTAAGCCTTTCCAGTATTTCCTGCATGTTTCCGAACGTAATATAATAATCAAGCTGGCCAGATCTGAATTCTACTCTCAGCAAATCTTCTTCCTTCTTGCAGAGGTCTATTAGACCCTTGCTTGGGTTCATGTATTCTATCCCATAGCCTCTCGCACCATCCAAATCTATAATCTGAGGAATGGATATGTAGATGGGGTCAACTCCAGGACCGTAGCTTCCGTTGGGGTCGTGATTCCACAGAATTACCCTGTTTCCTCTCAAGTCGAATGGGAGGGCTCTTTCGCCCGTGCCATACAGCTTGCTCTTTCGTCTTATCAGAGATTCATGCACCAAGCTTCTGTTCGAAATCAACGGTGGCAGATCAGTCCGGATGATCTCTCCCATGAATTCATACTTTATCGATCCGTTATTACAAATTCTGATACGCACTCTTCCTGCGTCAAGATAAATTTCATCTTTCGCATATTCCACTTTAAAGTGAACAGATTCAGTAGTGAACCTGTCGTTCAAATCTCTTCTGTACTTGGGAGTACTTTCCCCCTTTTGCGACCAGACAAAATGGAGCAAATTCTCAGAGACAGGGGAGATGTCTAGTGTGCAGTCACCGAAATCTATCTTCACTATATCTGAACTAACTTCAAAGCGTCTAAGGCTTACTTCCGGCCTTTTAACAGGTTCTCTGTTCGAGGCAAAATTCTTCTTGTCCAGTTCATCTCTTTTCTTGGCATAAGAGAGTGACTCATTGGCAATTTCTACCCCGAATATGGTTTTGTAATTTTCATAATTGAAGTCAATATCCCCCTTTGTCACAGAAACGTAATATTTGGGAGCTTTTGAATTTTATCATCGACAGTAGTATTATTTTAATTTTGTTATATTGATGCGATCTGTTCTAACAAGTCGGTTTCAACTAGCTTCCGACCATATTCTCAGTCAATTTTTTTGTGCAGGAGCGATAATTTAGGTTTCTAGAGTCTAGCTCTTATGCTTGGGTTTCTTGACCAGTTATATTCTACGGACCTTCACCACTTAAGGGAAATTGAGTTGCAGACCAATTTAACATATGCAAGCGGGAATTCCCCTTTCACGAGATAGATGATGAAAGCGAGTGAAAAGTTTATTGGTTCTCCCAACATATTGCAATGTCCGCTGGCAGACAGAAGTGAAACGGGTCGGATAGCATATTGCTTCATGCATGCCTGCATCCGTAAAGTCAGATGGCTTAGCATGAAGGACAGAGTACCTTCGGGCCGAGGGGGGAATTCAAGCCCATGGAGATTCCCGCCAGCAACCTTTGAAGTGGGAAGCTCCCTGCGAAAGCTGGGAGAGGAGGTCACCGTCCCTTGATATCCTCTTATCTCGATTTAGACGATCTTTGCAGAGGATGAGACCATTTTCTATGCCTTAGACCGTCTCCCGCTCCATAACCAAGCTAAAGTGGACTTGGTGATAAATCCAACTTTCCCTATAGATATCGGGACCTGAACCCCTCAGGAATACAGGAGCTTAAGATGGCGGAAGAGCCCTTTGCATAATCCAGGTCTCTTTTCGATAAGATTCACGCTAAAGATGGAAACCAATGGAGGCTAAGGAATACTCCTGCATATACCTAAAGGAGCGTGCCCGAATTTGGTTCTGTAGCTGAGATTGACTGTCCCGAGGAGGAGTTCCTGGGAAAGTGAACACCCGAACGCTTTGGCAATTCAGAACTTAATCTTGACAGGTCCGAATCTTTCTCTCTGGAAACTCGGTTTGATTAGGCTAATCGTTGAGATTGGCTACCATTCCCCTAGAATCCAAGACCTTCAAGTTCCCCAAAATCTTCGGGAAGTGCTCATCATTGGTGACCAAGAAATCTGCATGCCACTGAACTGCCGTTCCAAGCATAACAGCGTCCGGAAGTCTCAATCCGGTTGATGCCCTGATCTTCGACGATAACAGAGCGATTTCGGTACTCAGCGGAACTATCTTTAGATTCTCATTGGTTGACGAGGTAGATAGAAATTCCTCTGCCTCTGTGTCCCTCTTGTTCGCAAAGTAGCCGGTGAGTATCTCTGCGATCACAAGAGTTGGAACTGCTCCCTCTATCTTCCCGTCATCTACTGCAGACAATATCTTTCTTGAATAGGAATGAAAAGGATCCTCCTTGTTGATGACATTTAGGAACACATTGGTGTCTATGCAGATCTTAATCCCACTCATCCCTGATTTTTTTCATCACTTTCATCGTTGATTTACTGAAGGGGGTTGAGTCTTCTAGAACTTCAACCATACTTTTCTTTTCCGCCTTTTTGATGACAATTTGTCCATTCCTCTTTTCAAACAAAATTGTGTCTCCAATCACTATCCCAAGATCATTCCTAACCTCAACTGGAATCGTGACCTGCCCCTTTCCAGTCACTTTGCTCAGTTTTATCATTTTGTCATTACCATGAAGTAATGAATGCCTTATATTAGAGTCTTACCGATCAACGAGATAAGTTCTCTAGTTTGTCTGAGGGTCAATTTAGTGATTTGAAGAAAGATAATCGCTTCTAATTGAATCCCTCTAGAAAGTTCTTACCTCCTCTGTCGGCGACATTTTTGAAGCCCTCTCAGTTGATTGGGACGGTAAGCATCCACAGTGAAAAGAAAATGAAATGGTGCACAAATTCCCAAGCAATTGTTTTTCCAATATACATATGCCCCAATTTCTGTAGAACTAATCAGTAATCATGGGTTTTGATTGGACTTCTAGAAGGTCCCCTCTCTCTGGCAATGAAGGTAAGAGAGAAATGTTTGTCACGATATAGCCACTTTTTCTCCTTAACCTTTTCGATAATCGTACCAAAATCGAGTTAAATACACTTTATCTAAAAGAGTAATGAGATCAGAGAACTTTGTCAGTATAGTCAGCGCAAAACTGAACAAGAAGGGAAATGTTCTGGAGATGGTGAGTAGGATGCAGAGAGCAGTAAAGGACATTCCACACGAACTGATAATCGTCGAAGATAAGAGCACGGATGGAACAATAGACCTGTACCAGAAAAAGCACCTTTTGTCATTTTTGATTTTTCACCCTTTGTTTTGATTTCATTGTTTCTTCATTAAATCAGCGCTTGTTGCCTAACATTGTATGTTATCTGTAACAGAAAAGGAATGCATGCGCTTAGGGAAAGCTATTGGTTTATAGTTTTTTCGAAGCCGTAGATCAACACATCTTCAATGTCAATGGCCCTAATTTTGCCTATCTTCACGTCTCTTCCGTTGTAAAGGAGTATTCCAAGGTTTCCACCGAATTTTGAGACATAGAA